>NZ_BAABLP010000001.1:0-794516 GCF_039544415.1 Amnibacterium soli
AAGGCCCCCGAGACGACAGTCTCGGGGGCCTTTCGCATTTATCGAGCAGTGCGGACTGCAGCTGTCGGACACGCCCGAGTGATCCCGCGATTTCTTGAGCGGTTCAAGTCGTCGCATGATGGTCTAGATGCCGCACCCTCCCCTCCTCCAGCCCGCCGAGCGCCTCCGCGCCGCCGGCTTGAAGGTCACCAGGGGGCGGACGGCGGCGCTCGAGGCGCTGGCGGTGCAGCCGCACGCCACCGCCGAGCAGCTGCGCGCGGGCGTCGCGGCTTCGGGGGTGCCCATGACCCTGCAGGCCGTGTACCTGGCCCTGCAGGTGCTCACCGATCACGGGGTGCTGCGGCGCATCGAGCCCGCCGGGTCCGCCGCGCGCTACGAGCTGCGGGTGGGGGACAACCACCACCACCTGGTGTGCACCGCGTGCGCTCGCGTGGTCGACGTCGACTGCGTGAGCGAGGAGGCTCCGTGCCTCCTCCCCGGCGACACCCACGGCTTCTCCGTCGCACAGGCGGAGGTCACGTTCTGGGGCCTGTGCCCCGGATGCGCCGCCGAGCGCGATCAGGCGCTCGACGGCACCGGAGAAGAAGGAGCGGCATGACGCACACCACCACGAACAGCGGCGCCCCGGTCGCGAGCGACCAGCACTCGCAGAGCGTCGGAGCCGACGGCTCCATCGTCCTGACCGATCACTACCTGGTCGAGAAGCTCGCCCAGTTCAACCGCGAGCGCGTCCCGGAGCGCGTCGTGCACGCCAAGGGCGGCGGCGCCTTCGGCCACTTCCAGGTGACCGGCGACGTCTCGCAGTACACCCGCGCCGCGCTGTTCCAGCCGGGCGTCGACACGAAGCTCGTGATCCGCTTCTCGTCGGTCGCCGGCGAGCAGGGCAGCCCCGACACGTGGCGCGACCCGCGCGGATTCGCGATCAAGTTCTACACTAGCGAGGGCAACTACGACCTCGTCGGCAACAACACCCCCGTCTTCTTCATCAAGGACGGCATCAAGTTCCCCGACTTCATCCGCTCGCAGAAGCGCCTGCCCGGCAGCCACCTCCGCGACAACAACATGCAGTGGGACTTCTGGAGCCTGCAGCCGGAGAGCGCCCACCAGGTCACCTGGCTCATGGGCGACCGCGGCATCCCGTCGTCCTGGCGGAAGATGAACGGGTACGGCTCGCACACGTACCAGTGGATCAACGCCGCGGGCGAGCGCTTCTGGGTGAAGTACCACTTCCACACGAACCAGGGCCACGAGACGCTGACGCAGGACCAGGCGGACCAGATCGCCGGCCAGGACGCGGACTTCCACATCCGCGACCTCTACGCGGCGATCGAGCGCGGCGACCACCCGACGTGGACGCTCAAGGTGCAGGTCATGCCCTACGAGGACGCGAAGTCGTACCGCTTCAACCCGTTCGACCTCACCAAGGTGTGGCCGCACGAGGACTACCCCGAGATCGAGGTCGGCACCATGACGCTCGACACGAACCCGGAGAACTACTTCGCGCAGATCGAGCAGGTCGCCTTCGCGCCGTCGAACTTCGTGCCCGGCATCGACGCGAGCCCGGACAAGATGCTGCAGGCCCGCATCTTCAGCTACGCGGATGCGCAGCGCTACCGCGTCGGGACGAACTACCAGCAGCTGCCGGTCAACGCTCCGGCCGAGGCGCCCCTGCACTCGTACTCGAAGGAGGGCGCCATGAACTACACGTTCCCGCCCGCCTCCAAGCCCGTCTACGCGCCGAACTCGTTCGCCGGTCCGCACGCGGACCCGGAGCGCGCGGGCGAGGCCGGCGGCTGGCTGTCGGACGGCGAGCTCGTGCGCAGCTCGGTCACCCTGCACGCGGAGGACGACGACTTCTCGCAGGCGAACGCGCTCGTCAACCAGGTCATGGACCAGGAGCAGCGCGAGCGGCTCGCGAAGAACGTGACCGGCCACGTCGCGCAGGTGACGATCCCCGAGATCCGCGAGCGGGCCGTGCAGTACTGGAAGCAGGTCGACGCCTGGCTCGGCGCCGAGGTGGAGAAGAACCTCCCGCCGCTGAAGAAGGTCGACCAGGTCGGCGAGCAGGTCTCCGAGCCGACCCCCGCGGTCGGCGAGTGGGCCCAGGACGGCGTGCCGGAGCCCGCCTCCGCGAGGTAGTCCCGCCCGTCGCACGGTCCGCCGTGCTCCTCACCGGCCCCCGGGGTCGGTGCGGAGCACGGCGGACCGCTGTCCGGCTCAGGCGTCCTGGAGCGCCTGCCTCCGGCGGAGCGGGGAGGCGCGCACCAGGCGATGCCGCCCCGTGCGCCGCGAGGCCGCCGCTGCGGCCACCAGGGCGAGACCGACCAGCGCCGCGGCGCGCAGCACGGGCGACGCGGTCTCGGCGGCGAGCAGGAGGGCGCCGCTGCAGACGGCCGCGGCGAGCAGGTCGCGGCGGTGCGCGGCGAGCACCAGGGCGCCGGTCGCACCCGTGAGGACCGGGACCCAGTAGTACGTCGCCAGCACGGGGTCGAGGACGAGGCGGCCGGCCACCACGGCGACGGTCACGGCCCACGGCCCCCAGGCGCGGTCGCGGCGGCGGAGCAGCAGCGCGACGCCGGTCCCCGCGCCGACCGAGACGAGCGCCTGCAGCACGCGCAGGCTCCACGGGAAGGTCGTCGCCTCCGGCTGCAGCTGGTGCAGCAGGCTGTGCTCGAGCACGGGCCAGGCGAACGAGAACATGCGGAACGGCCCCGCGACCGCGAACGGCAGCCAGAGCACCGCCAGTGCTGCGATGCCCGCGAGCGCCGAGCGGACGAACCGCGGGTGCGCGGTCAGCAGCACGACCGGTGCGCCCAGGACGCCCCAGACCTCGAAGCCGGTGGAGGCCGCGACGAGCACCGCGGCGAGCACGGGGCGGTCCCGCAGCGCGAGCCGCCCGGCGGCGACCCACAGCAGCGGGATCAGCGCCTCCGCCGGATGACCCAGCGTCCAGGTCGCGGCAGCGCCCGCCAGCGACACGACGAGCGTGCCGCCCGCCGCCAGCACGGACGACCGCAGGTCCGGCGCGAAGCGGGGCCGCAGCACGAGCGCGGTGAGGAAGGCGGAGGCGGCCGCGGACGCCGTCAGCACGACCGTCCACCCGAGGACGCCCGAGACGCCGAGCACCTGAGCGAGGCCGAAGGGCAGCAGCTCGAACGGCCCGGCCTGCACCGCGGGCTCACCGAAGACCGAGTTCCAGCGGCCGGTGAGCAGTTCCGCCCCGCCCGGTCCGAACCAGGTGAAGTCGACCGGCTCCGGCGACGGCCCCGAGGTCCAGATCAGCACCGTCGCGAAAAGCAGCGGCAGCAGCACGACCGTCGTCGCGGCGGCCGCGGGCAGCGGGCGCGCGAGCAGGGTGCGCACGGTCATGCGCCCGAGTCTCCTGCGACGGCGGCGGCGCGGTCGAGGGGACCCGCGGCGGTGTCCCACGGTCTGGGGCGGCCGCGATCCGCCGCCGCAGCGGACGGATCAGCGGCGCCCGACCGCCCAGCGGAGGTGGTTCCGGAGCCGCACGACCCCGTCGGACGAGCGGAAGGGTGCCGCAGCGGCGACGACCGCGGGCCCGAGCTCACCCTTCGTCCCGACGTCCTCACCGAGCAGCACGCCGGCCACCAGCGCCTCGTCGTCGACGGCGGTCCAGGTCGCCTCGACCAGATCCGCAGCGACCAGCGCGAAGCCGCCCGCGGCGAGCACCGCCTCGAGCCCGCCGGGCAACCGGTCCTCCGGGTCCTCGGCCGGTGGCTCGCCGTCCGCCGCCGCGACCGCCGCCTCGAGCACACCGAGCTCGTTCCGCGACCGCTCCGCCCAGCCCGCGAGCGCGAGGAGGCCGCCGGGCGCGAGCACGCGCCGCACCTCCGCCAGCGCCGGCCCCTGGTCCGCGAGGTGCAGCGCGTTCACCGCCGTGACGACGTCGAACGCGCCGTCCGGCCAGGGCAGCGCCTCCAGCCCGCCGGTGCGCAGGTCCGCCTCCGGTGCGCTGCGCCCGGCGACGGCGAGCATCGCCGGCGACGGATCGCAGCCCGCCACCGCCGCGCCGCGGTCGGCGGCGAGGCGCAGCAGCTCCCCGCTGCCGCAGCCCGCATCGAGCAGTCGAACGCCCGTGCCGACCGCGGCCGCGTCGAGCAGCGCCCGGCGGGCCGGGTCCGCGAAGCCGCCCCACCGCGTCGCCCACTCGGTCGCGATCGGCGACCAGCCGTCGTCCTCGGGCGGTGCCACGGCTCCATCCTGGTCGACGCCGACCCGGTGACGGAGGGGCCGCCTACGGTGTGCGCGTGCCCGAACCGGTCGACGCCTGGTGGGAGCGCCGCCGCGCCTCCACGGGGCGCACCGTGCCCTACGCGGTCGGCACCTACTTCCACGAGTGGCACCGCTACCCGGTGCTGGTGAAGCAGTACCACTCCGACCTCAACCGCGGGATCGTGCTCAGCCAGGTGCCGCTGTCCGCGGACGTGTGGCTGCAGTGGCAGTGCGACGCCGGGCACCGCTTCATCGCCACGCCGGAGGAGCAGCGCATGCGACCCGGCGCCGGGCGGCGCCGGAAGTCGACCTGGTGCCCGCGCTGCGCCGAGGGGGCCCACGAGCGGCCGATCGGCACCGGAGCCCCCGCACCGAAGCGCAAGGTCGGTCCGCTGTGCACGAAGACGCCCGAGCTGCCGCCCGGCGAGGCCTTCGTGAGCGTCTGCGCGCCGAAGGCGGCCTCCGCCGCGGAGCCCGCGCTGCAGGCGCGCCTGGCCGCGCGGCTCGAGTGGGACGCGACGCCGAACGCGATCCGGCTGCGCGAGCCGTTCTTCGACCACCTCGAGGCGTGGCCCGACCTGGTGCTCGCGGACCTGCGGATCGCGGTCGAGTTCGACACCGTCGGGCGGTACGGGCTCGAGCACTCGGGCAGGCGGGAGGCGGTCGACGAGCGCAAGGACCGCCTCCTCCGCCGCGTCGGCTGGGAGGTGGTGCGGGTGCGCCTCGACCCCCTGCCCGCGATCGGTCCCTTCGACGTGACGGGGCCCTCGATCTCGAACGCGCTGATCGACCGCGTCGTCGACCGGTTCCGCGAGATCCGCGGCCCCCTGTTCGTCGACGCGTACCTTCGCTGAATGCACGACGTCCGCCGCGTCCGGTTCGGGACCATCGTCCGCCCGGGCGAGGAGACGGCCGACGGCTGGGACCGCGTCGAGGCGCTCGACGGCTTCCTGGTGCCGTTGCCCGACGGTCTCCTGCTGTTCGACACCGGCATCGCCTCGGGCGACCCGGAGGTCGACGCGCACTACCGGCCGGAGCGCATCCCGCTGCGCGCGGCGCTGGCCGCCGCGGGGGCGCGCCTGCAGGACGTGACCCTGGTCGCGAACTGCCACCTGCACCTCGACCACGCCGGCGGCAACGCCGAGCTGCCCGGACGACCCGTCCTCGTGCAGCGGGCGGAGCTGGAGGCGGCCCGCACCCCCGACTACACGGTCGCCGGCGTCGTCGACTTCCCGGGCGCCCGCTACGAGGCGCTCGACGGGGAGACCGAGGTCGCGCCGGGCGTGCGGCTCGTCCCGACGCCCGGGCACACGGCCGGGCATCAGTCGCTGCTGCTCGACGGCGGTCTGCTGCTCGCCGGGCAGACGCACCTCACCGCCTCCGGCTGGACCGCGGACGCGGAGGCGGTGCGCCGGAGGGACGACCGCGCGGCGCCGCCGCCCGACTGGTTCCCGGCGCTGCTCGAGCGGGTCGTCGAGGCCCGCTTCGCCCACGACGCGGCGGTCTGGCGCGCCTGAGCGGCGGGCGGGGTCCGAGGGGTGTGACAGCGTGGTCCGGTGAGCGCGGGCGACGGATGGCGGGATGCGCTCGACGGCCTGCTGCGGGACCGCGGCGCTGCCGAGCCGGCGCCGGTCACCGTGCCGATGGCGCTGCAGGTGCAGGCGCGCGAGCTGCTGCCGCGGACCGCGCACCGCTGGAACGGGCCCACCACCCGCGCGGCGACCGGCGACTCCGTCGGCGCCCTGCGGCTCGGCGTGCGTCCCGTGATCCGCACGGGCGCCGGCTGGGCGCGCGGCGCGCTCACCTGGCAGTCCCTGCCGCACACCCGTAACCGGCTGAACCTCGACCCGGTGCAGCACCGCTGGGCCTGCGAGCTCGGCGCGCTGTACCGCGCCGCGGTCCCCGCCGCGGCCGGGCAGGACCCGGACTGGCTGTTCCTCGACGAGGCGCCGAACCCGCTGGTGTGGGAGCTGCTGGCGCAGGGGGAGGCGCTCGGCGTGCCGCTCGTCGCTCCGGGCAGCGGCTCCGCCCGCCTGGCGGGCGAGGCGTCGTTGGCGCTCGACGCGGTCCGGGTCGCCGAGGGCTTCCGCGTCGCCCCGCGCCTGCTCGTCGACGGGGAGCCCGTGCCGAGCGGGCTCGCCCACGCGGTCGGCGACCACGGCGTCTGGGTCACCGGCAGGAGCCCGGCCCACGTGGTGCTGGCGCCGTTCGCCGCGCCCGTCGACCCCGGGCTGCTCGGCCGGGACCCCCTCCTCGTGCCGCCCGAAGCGGCGGAGGAGCTGCGGGAGCGCTGGTTGCCGGCGCTGCAGGACCGGTTCGCCGTCGTGAGCAGCGACGCCTCCGTCGAGGTGGCCGCCGCGAAGCCGCCGCTGCTCGTGCTCACCGTGCGCACCGGCGACGACGGCGCCGCGACCCTCGCCTGGCGGTGGGAGCGCCTGCACGCCCGGCGGCCCGCTCCGCCCGAGCCGGTGGTGGCCGCGCTGCCGCCGGGGTGGTGGCCCAGCCGGGGCCTGCCCGCGCCGCGGACGCTCACCGACGAGGAGGCGCTCGACCTCGCCGCCGACGTGCTGCCGGTGCTCGAGGCGCTGCCGGACGTGCGGGTAGACCGCGTGGGCGCCCCGGCGCCCGTGGTGGTCGGCGGTGAGCCGCTGATCGAGGTGACGGTCGAGCCGACCGAGCGCACGGACTGGTTCGACCTCGGCGTCACCGTGACCGTCGACGGCCGCGACGTCCCGTTCGGGCCGCTCTTCACCGCGATCGCGAGCGGCAAGCGCCGGCTGAAGCTGGTGGACGGCACCTTCCTCTCCCTCGCCCACCCGCGCCTCCGCGAGCTCGTCGACCTCGTCGAGGAGTCCGCGGAGATCCCGGAGTGGGCCTCGGGCTTCGCGATCCCGCGCACCCGGGTCGCCCAGTGGGTGGACTTCGAGGACCTCGCCGACAGGGCGACGGAGGCGGTCGAGTGGCGGGCCCTCCGGAGCGCGGTCGAGGCCCCGCCCGAGCCGGTCGCGACTCCGGCGGGGCTGCAGGCGGTGCTGCGGCCGTACCAGCAGGAGGGCTTCGCCTGGCTCGCATTCCTTTGGCGGCATGAGCTCGGCGGGGTGCTCGCCGACGACATGGGCCTCGGCAAGACGGTGCAGTGCCTCGCGCTCGCGCAGCACGTGCACGAGACGGCGGCCGAGGCCCGGGGCGCCATCCTCGTCGTGACGCCCACCTCCGTCGCCTCGAACTGGCTCGCGGAGGCGGCGCGCTTCGCCCCGCAGCTCGACGTGCGGCGCATCGTCGACGCCGACGGCCCGAAGACCCCGATCGCCGACCTGGTCGCCGGAGCGGATCTGGTCGTGGCGACCTATGCCCGGCTCCGCCTCGACGCGACGACCTTCACGCGGCTGGCCGCCGACGGCGCCTTCAGCGCGGTGCTGCTCGACGAGGCGCAGGCGGTGAAGAACGCCAGCGCTCGGACGCACCAGGTGGTGCGCGACCTGCGGGTGCGGCGCACGATCGCGGTCACCGGCACGCCGCTCGAGAACTCGCTGACCGAGCTGCACGCCCTGCTGTCGCTGACCGTGCCGGGGCTGTTCCCCTCGGTGCGCCGCTTCCGCGAGGAGTACGTGCGGCCCATCGAGGGGCTCCGCGCCGGGTACACCGAGGGCGCGGGCGCCGGCAGCGCCCCCGAGGCGAACGCCGCGCACCGCGCCGAGCGGCTGGCCCGTCTGCGCGTGCGGATGCGGCCCTTCGTGCTGCGCCGCACCAAGGAGCAGGTCGCGCCCGAGCTGCCGAGCCTCGAGGAGCAGGTGCTGTCCGTCGACCTGTCGCCCGACCACCGGGCGCTCTACGACGTGACCCTGCAGCGCGAGCGACGGAAGCTCTTCGGCCTGCTGCCCGACATGGACCGCAACCGGTTCATCGTGCTGCGCTCCCTGACGCTGCTGCGCCTGCTCGCCCTCGACGCGGCGCTGGTGGACCAGGAGCACGACGGGGTGCGCTCGACGAAGCTCGACCTGCTCGCGGCCGAGCTGGTCGAGGCGCTCGCCGAGGGCCGCCGCGCGCTCGTGTTCAGCCAGTTCCCCTCCTACCTCCGCCTCGTCGGCGCGCGACTGCAGGAGGAGGGGGTGCCCTGGACGCTGCTCGAGGGCGCCACGCGCGACCGCGACGCGGCGATCGACCGGTTCCGCACCGGCGACGCGGCGGTGTTCCTGATCAGCCTGAAGGCGGGCGGGTTCGGCCTGAACCTGACGGAGGCGGACCTCGTGTACCTGCTCGACCCGTGGTGGAACCCGGCCGCGGAGGCGCAGGCGATCGACCGCGCTCACCGCATCGGGCAGGACAAGCCGGTCACCGTGCGGCGCCTCGTCGCCGCGGGCACGATCGAGGAGAAGGTGCTCGCCCTGCAGCGCCGCAAGCAGGACCTGTTCGACGCGGTCGTCGACGACGGCGAGCCGTTCTCCGCAGCGCTCACCGCGGACGACGTCCGCGACCTCCTCTCCTGACCTTGCTCACGCTTCGTGCCGCTGCAGCGCGGTCGAGACGGCAAGAAGCGTGAGCGAAGCCGGCTAGGCGGTGCGCTCGAGGGTGTGGCGGACGTGCGGGTTCACCACCTCGCCGCCGGCGACGTTCACGCCCGCCTGCAGCGCCGGGTCCGCGGCCGTCGCCGCCTCCCGGCCCTGGTCCGCCAGCGCGAGCACGTAGGGCAGCGTCGCGTTCGTGAGGGCGCGGGTGGAGGTCGCCGGCACCGCGCCCGGCATGTTCGCGACGCAGTAGTAGACGGCGTCGTGCACGCGGAACACCGGGTCGTCGTGGGTGGTGGGGCGCGAGCCCTCGAAGCAGCCGCCCTGATCGATCGCGATGTCGACGAGCACGCTGCCCGGCCGCATCGCGGCGACCATCTCGTCGGTGACGAGCTTCGGCGCGCGCTCGCCGGGGATCAGCACCGAGCCGACGACGAGGTCGGCGTCGCGCACCTGGTCCGCGATCTCCGCGTAGGTGGAGGTGCGGGTCTGGATGCGGTCGCCGAACCGCACCTCGAGCTGCCGGAGCCGGGGGAGCGCGACGTCGATCACGGTCACGTCGGCGCCGAGGCCGACCGCGGCCGCCGCGGCGTGCTCACCGGCGGTGCCGCCGCCGATCACGACGACCTTCGCCTTCGGGGTGCCGGCGACGCCGCCGAGCAGCAGGCCCGCGCCGCCCTCCGGCTTCAGCAGGTGGTACGCGCCGACCTGGGCGGACAGGCGGCCGGCGACCTCGCTCATCGGGATGAGCAGCGGAAGGCTGCGGTCGGCCAGCTGCACCGTCTCGTACCCGATCGCGGTGGTGCCGGAGGCGACCAGCGCGTCGACCAGCGGGCGGTCCGCCGCGAGGTGGAGGTAGGTGAACACCGTCTGCCCGGCGTGCAGGAACCCGTACTCGGACTCGATCGGCTCCTTGACCTTGAGCAGCAGGTCGGCGTCGCCCCACACGGCGGCCGCGTCGTCGACGATCCGGGCGCCCGCGGCGGCGTACGCGTCCTCGGAGAAGCCGGAGCCGACCCCGGCGCCCGCCTGCAGCAGCACCTCGTGCCCGCGGCGGCCCAGCTCGATCACCCCGCCGGGCGTGACGGCCACGCGGTACTCGTTGTTCTTCACCTCGGTGGGGACGCCGATTCGCATCCTGTGCTCCTTCAGGTCGCTCGTGGGCGGCTCGTGGCCGCGTCCGATGGTCATCATCCCGACCCGGGAGGCGGCTGGTCCAGGGCCGGATCAGCGGCGGGCTGCCAGACTGGGGGCCTGATGCGGACGGACGAGGAGCGGGCCGCCCGCAGGCGCCTGGTGCTGCTGCTCGCCGCGATCGCGCTGCTCGCGTTCCAGCTGCGCAGCCCGCTCGTCGCGCTGGCGCCGGTGGCCGTCGAGGCGCAGCGCGGCTGGGACGTGTCGCCCGCGGGCTTCGGCCTGCTGACGACGATCCCGCTGCTCTGCTTCGGCCTCACGACGCCGCTCGCGCCGTGGCTCGCGCGCCGCGTCGGGCTCGAGGGCGCGATCGAGTGGTGCATCGGCGGCATCGTCGTCGCCACCGTGCTCCGGTCGTTCGACGGGTTCGGGGTGGCCGTCGCCTCCGTGGTGCTGCTCGGGGTCGCGGTGACCATCGGCAACGTGCTCGTGCCGACGGTGATCCGGCGCGACGTGCCCGCGCGCGGTCGCGGTGCGGCGACGAGCGTCTACTCCGTGGCGATCAACGTCGGCACCGTCATCACCTCCCTGATCACCGTGCCGCTCGGGGCGCTGCTCGGCTGGCGGGTCGCGATCGCCGCGTGGAGCGTCGCCGGGGTCGTCGCAGCGGTCGTATGGGTCGTGGTGCTGCAGCGCAGCCGCCGGAACGCGCCCCTCCTGCCGCCGCCGACCGTCGCGGAGCGCGCCCGGTTCCGCCCCGACGTGCTCGCGGTGCTGCTCGCGATCGCCTTCGCCGCGCAGGGCTCGAGCTACTACGGCGTCACGACGTGGCTGCCCACGCTGCTCTCCGACGAGCGCGGCTACTCCGCCGCGGTCGCCGGGTCGGCGTCGTCGGTGTTCCAGCTCGGCGGCATCGCCGGCGCGATCATCGTGCCGCTGCTGCGCCTCCGGTTCCGGCCCCGCACGGTCATCGGGCTGATCGGGCTGCTCTGGGTGAGCCTGCCGGTCGTGCTGCTCGCCGCGCCGGAGCACTTCCTGCTCGGCAGCATCGCCGGCGGCATCGCGCAGGGCGGCGGGTTCACCGCGATCTTCACGATCATCGCGGAGGTGGGCGGCGACGCCCGGCGCACGACGGCGCTGTCCGCGTTCGTGCAGTCGGTCGGCTACCTGGTCGCGGCCGCCGCGCCGCCCGCGGTCGGGGCGGTGCACCAGGCGGTCGGGAACTGGTTCGCGCCGATGCTGGTGGTGCTCGGCACGACCCTCGCGTTCCTGGTGTTCGGCGTGCTCGCCGCCACCCTCGCCGCCCGGCGCGCGCCCGCCTGAGCCGTCGCCGATCGCGTCGGGCGCTCAGCGCTTGGCGGCGGCTTTCTGCTCCTGCTTGAACGCCCGCACCTTCGTCAGCGACTCGGGGCTCGTGATGTCCGCGACCGAGCGGAAGCCCTCCTCGCCGTAGGCGCCCGCGGCCTGCTGCCAGCCGGCGCCCGTGAAGCCGCGCTGCTTGCCGAGCAGCGCCAGGAAGATGCGGGCCTTCTGGTCGCCGAAGCCGGGCAGCGCCTTCAGCCGCCGCAGCACCTCCGCGCCGTCCGGGGCGTCCCGCGTCCAGATCGCGGCGGCGTCGCCGCCCCACTCGTCCTGGACGGCGGTCGCGAGGGCCTGCACGCGTCCCGCCATCGAGCCCGGGTAGCGGTGCACGGCGGGCGGCTGCTTGAACACGGCGGTCAGGTGTTCGGGGTCCTCGCCCGAGATCGTCGCGGGGTCGATGGCGCCGAGGCGCTCGCGGATCTTCTCGGGCCCGGCGAACGCGGTCTCCATCGCGACCTGCTGGTCGAGCAGCATCCCGACGAGCAGGGCGAACGGGTCGGAGGAGAGGAGCGCGTCGGCGGCGTCGTCGCCGGTGATGTGCAGCTGGCTCATGCGCCGACCGTAGCGGCCGGCTCCCGATCGCCGGCGCCGACGGCGACGCGGCGCAGCAGCACCGCGCTGCCGAGCACGAGCAGCCCGCAGACCGCCATCGCGGGGCCGACGCCGAGCGCCGAGCCGAGCGGGCCGGCCAGCAGCGGGCCGACGCCCTGCCCGGTCATCATCCCGACGCCGAGCAGGCCGAAGCCGACCGCCTCCCCGCCGACCGGCAGCGCGTCCCGGAACACCTGCTGCCGACCGAGCTCGTAGGCGAGCCCCACGGCCGCGACGAGCAGCAGCGCCGCGGCGACGAGCGGAGGCGGGGTCAGCGCGAGGGGCAGCAGGCCGACGCCGACGAGCAGCAGGAGGGGCAGCACCAGCCGCTCGCGGGTCGAGGGCAGGCAGAGCCGGCCGACCAGCACCTCGCCGAGCAGCGCCCCCGCCGGCGTCGCCCCGATGAGCAGGGCCGTCGTCCACCCGTCCGCGCGGAGCGCGCCGGCGTACGCCACGGCGAGCGACTCCGCGCCGACGAACAGCCCGAGCGGCGTCCACCAGAGCAGCAGCAGGCCGCGGAGCACCGGCACCCGCAGCACCGCGCGGTACCCGTGCAGGGTCTCCGCCGGGTGCCACCGCGGCCGGTCGACGCGGACGACGGGCAGCGAGGGGAGGCCCACCGCGAACACCACGGCCGACACGAGCTGCATGCCGGCTGCGATGAGCAGCGCGGGTGCCGGCCCGAGCGCCTGCAGGGTCGCGCCGCCGACGGCGATGCCGACGAGCTGGGCGACCATCGAGGTCACGGTGAACAGCGACCGGCCGAGCACGTACCGGTCGCCGTCGAGCAGGCGCGACACGAGCGCCGACTGCCCGGCGCCGAACAGCGGCTGCAGCACGGCGGCGACGGCGACGACGGCCAGTCCGCCGCCGAGCCCCAGCGCGCCGGACGCGAGCAGCGCGGCGGACACCAGCCGAACGACGGCGCCGACCGGCAGCAGGAGGCGGGCGGGCACGCGGTCGGCGAGCGAGGGCAGCACCGCCCCGCCGATCACCTGCGGCAGGAACCCGGCGGCGAAGGCGATCGACGACCAGGCCGGCGACCGGGTCGAGTCGTAGACCGCGACGGAGAACGCGAGCACCTGCAGCGAGCTCGCGGTCATGTTCAGCGCGGTCCCGCCGTAGAGCGCGGGGTAGCCGCGGGAGGCGAACACCGAGCGGTAGGTGGTGCGCGTGTCCGTCATGGCTCGAGCCTGCTGCCGACGGTCGGACGGGCGGTACGCTTTCGCCCTGCGGCGAAAGGTAGACGTGCTGCGCATCGAGGTGGGACCGACCGACATCGCGTCGTCCCGCTTCGCGGTGTCGCCGACGTTCGAGCTGGCGCACCTGATCCGCACCCTGTACCGCGCGGCGCCGGGCGCCCCGATCGCCCGCCGCTTCCGCAGCGGCTTCGAGGCCGTGCGGGGCGATGCCGGGGTGCAGGCCTTCGCGTGGCTGCAGGGGCCGGGCGCCGGCGCCTCCTTCTCCGCCCCGCCGCCCGCGGGCATGGCGCAGACGGTCGACGACGACCTGGCGGTGATCCGCGGCGCGGACCCCGACGTGGTGGCCGCGGAGGTCGCGGAGATCCGCGCGCTGCGCCGGCCGGGGGAGGCGGTCGCGGCGGTGCTCGAGGACCCGCGGCTCACCGACCGGCTCGCGGACGCGATCGCCCTCGCCTGGCGCGCGGTGCTCGCGCCCGACTGGCCGCGCGTGCGCGCGGTGCTCGAGCGCGACGTGCGCTTCCGCGCCGACCGGCTGACGGAGGTGGGCTGGTCGGCGGCGCTCACCGGCATGCACCCGTCGATCGCCTGGGTGGACGGGGCGCTGACGGTCGACCGCGTGCTCGCGGCCGCCGCCGTACTCGGCGGCCGCGGCCTGCTGCTCGTCCCCTCCGCGTTCATCGGTCAGGGGCTCGCCGTGTACGGGGAGGACGCGTGGCAGCCGACGATCGTCTACCCGAGCCGCGGCGCAGGGCTCGTGTTCGAGGAGGCGGACCCGCCGACGGACCCGCTCGCGCCGCTGCTCGGCCGCAGCCGGGCGGGCCTGCTGCTCGCGCTCGCCGTGCCGTCGTCCACCTCGCAGCTCGCGGCGCTGACCGGCGCCTCCCTCGGCGCGACCGGCGACCACCTGAAGGTGCTGCTCGACGCGGGCCTCGTCGCGCGCGCCCGCATCGGCCGCTCGGTCGTCTACCGCCGCACGGCCCTGGGCGACGCCCTCGCCACCGCGGCCTGACCGGTCGTCGTCCCGCAGGACGATCTTCCCCGCAGGACGAAGATCGCGTAGCGTTCCGTCCGTGCTGCTCTGAGACCGGTTCCGCCGCCCGTGCCGAGGCGTCGTCGAGCCCGTCCGCAGCCTCTCGCAGGCACTCGCCGACGCGCCTCCGACCACCCGCCCGCCGGGCGCCCCTCCGATCCCGGAAGGCGCCGCATGGCCCACCGCACCCGCTCCCGCACCGCCACCGCCCAGCTGCGCATCGACGGCGTCAGCCGCACCTTC
This sequence comes from Amnibacterium soli, assembly GCF_039544415.1. NCBI lineage: Bacteria > Bacillati > Actinomycetota > Actinomycetes > Micrococcales > Microbacteriaceae > Amnibacterium > Amnibacterium soli. Next base: position 14,304 of record NZ_BAABLP010000001.1, read on the forward strand.
GGCGACCGCCGCGTCCTCACCGACGTCTCGCTCGTCGTCGGGCCGGAGGCGCGCGTCGGCCTGATCGGCGAGAACGGCTCGGGCAAGTCCACCCTGCTCCGCATCGTCGCGGGGCTGGACGAGCCCGACGCCGGCACCGTCGAGGTGCCCCTCCGCACCGCTCTGCTGCGGCAGGAGCTGCCGTACCCGCCCGACGAGACCGTCGGGCGGGTGCTCGAGGACGCGCTCGCCGAGGCGACCCGCGCCGTCGCCGCGGTCGAGTCCGCCTCCGCCGAGGTCGCCCGCGGGGAGCGCGGCGCGGACGCGCGGCTGGTGGAGGCGCTGGAGGACGCCGACGCGACCGCCGCCTGGAGCGCGAGCGCCCGCCAGGGGGAGGTGACCGCCGGGCTCGGCGTCGACGCGCTCGGCCTGGACCGGCCCGTCGGCTCCCTGTCCGGCGGGCAGCGGTCCCGCGTCGCGATGGCCGCGCTCCTCCTGGCCCGCCCGGCCGCGCTGCTGCTCGACGAGCCGACGAACCACCTGGACGACGAGGCGGTGGCGTTCCTCGAGCGCACCCTCGCGGCCTGGCCGGGACCGGTCCTGTTCGCGAGCCACGACCGCGCCTTCCTCGACGCGGTCGCCACCCGGGTCGTCGACCTCGACCCGGCGCCGATGCCGTTCGCCGACGTGGTGCTCGGCGACGACGCGGGCTCCGGCTACGGGCTGCGCTCCTCCCGAGGCGGGTACACCGCCTACCTCGCGCATCGCACGGCGGAGCGGCAGCGCTGGCAGCAGCGCTTCGAGACGGAGCAGGAGCAGCTGAACGCCCTCCGCCACGAGGTCGCCGTCACCGCGCGGCAGACCAACAGGAAGGACCACTACCAGGGCGCCCGCGCCGGTCTGACGAAGTTCTACTCGGACAAGGACGCGAAGGTCACGAGCCGGCTCGTGCGCAACGCGCGGGTGCGGCTCGAGCACCTCGAGCGCGAGCAGGTGCGCAAGCCGCCGCCCGAGCTGCACCTCGGCGGGCTGCTCGGCCCGTCGGGCGGGGTGCGGGAGGGGGCGCTCGCGCTGCTCGCGCGCGCGACGGTCGCGCGGCGGCTCGTCCCGACGACGCTCGCGGTGGACCCCGGCGCGAAGCTGCTGGTCACGGGGTCGAACGGGGCGGGGAAGTCCACGCTGCTCCTGCTGCTCGCCGGTCGGCTCGAGCCGGCCGGCGGTTCCGTGCAGCGGGCTCCCGGCCTGCGGACGGCGCTGCTCGCGCAGGACGTCGTGTTCCCGGACCCCGCCCTCCCCGTCCGCGCGGTGTACCGCGCGGCGCTGGGGGAGGCGCGGGCGGAGGCGGTGCCGCTGTCGACGCTCGGGCTCGTGGCCGGCCGGGACCTCGACCGGCCGGTCGGCGCGCTCAGCGTCGGGCAGCAGCGGCGGCTCGCCCTCGCGATCGCGGTGGCGGACCCGCCCGACCTGCTGCTGCTCGACGAGCCGACGAACCACCTGTCGCTGGCGCTCGCGGAGGAGCTGGAGGAGGCGCTCGGCACCCACCCGGGCGCGGTGGTGCTCGCGAGCCACGACCGCTGGCTGCGCCGCCGCTGGCCCTTCCCGGTGCTGCCCCTCTGATCTTCGCTCACGCTTCGTGCCGCCTCGGCGACGCCGACGCGGCACGAAGCGTGAGCAAGGTGATGGGGTGGGGCGATGAGCGACGACTGGAACGCCCTGGCCGACGGCTTCGACGACGCGCCGGACCACGGGCTGCGCGACCCGCTCGTCCGAGCCGCGTGGTGGGACGTGCTGCGCCCGCACCTCCCGACGCCTCCCGCAGCCGTCGCGGACCTGGCGTGCGGCACCGGCAGCCTCACCCTGCTGCTCGCCGAGCACGGGCACGACGTGACCGGGGTCGACCGCGCCCCGGCGATGCTCGAGCGGGCGGCGGCCAAGGTCGGGGACCGGGCCCGCCTCCTGCTCGGCGACGTCGCCGAGCCGGTGCTGCCCGCGGGCGCCTTCGACGTCGTGCTCGCCCGCCACGTCCTGTTCGCGCTGCCGGAGCCGGAGGCGGTCCTCGCGCGGTGGATCGCGCTGCTGCGCCCCGGCGGCCGCCTCGTGCTCGTCGAGGGGTTCTGGCACACGGGGGTCGGGCTCCGCGCCGACGCGCTGCAGGGGATGCTGCGAGCGCTGCGCGAGCACGTCGAGGTCGTGCCGCTGAGCGGCATCGATGCGCTCTGGGGCGGCCCCGTCGACGACGAGCGCTACCTCGTGCTCAGCCGCGCCTGACCTGGGGGAGGATCGGGGCATGCATCTGGGTGTTGACAGCTTCGTGTCCGCGGTCGAGGACCCGAGGACCGGCCACGTGGTCGGCCCGGCGGAGCGCATGGGGCACCTGCTCGAGGAGATCGCGCTCGCAGACCGCACAGGCCTGTACTCCTTCGGGATCGGCGAGCACCACCGCAGCGAGTACTACGACTCCGCGCCGCCGGTGATCCTGGCCGCGGCCGCCGCCCGCACCGAGCGCATCCGGCTCGGCAGCGCGGTGAAGGTGCTGAGCGCCGACGACCCGGTGCGGGTCTTCCAGCAGTTCGCGACGCTCGACCTGATCTCCGGCGGCCGCATCGACCTCGTCGTCGGGCGCGGCTCGTTCACGGAGGCGTTCCCGCTGTTCGGCCTCGACCTGCACGACTACGACTCGCTGTTCGAGGAGAAGCTCGACCTGCTGCTGCAGCTGCGCGACTCCGTCGAGGTCACCTGGTCCGGCCGGCACCGCCCGCCGCTGAACCACCAGAGCGTGTACCCGCGGCCGCTGCAGGACCCGCTGCCGATCTGGGTCGGCGTCGGCGGCACCCCCGAGTCGTTCGCCCGCGCGGGCCTGCTCGGGCTGCCGCTGATGGTCGCCATCATCGGCGGGGAGCCGCGCCAGTTCGCACCCCTCATCGACCTGTACCGCCGCGCCGGCGCGCACGCGGGCCACGCGCCCGAGCAGCTCAAGGTGGGGCTCCACGTGTTCGGGTTCGTGGCCGAGAGCACGCAGGCCGCGTCCGACACGATCTACCCGGGCTGGCACAGGATGTTCACGGCGGTGTCGCGCGAGCGCGGGTTCGCGCCGCCCAGCCGCGCGCAGTTCGACGCCACCTCCGGCCCCGACGGCGCCTTCTTCATGGGCGACCCGCAGACCGTCGCGGACAAGATCCGCCGGGTCGCGGAGCAGGTCGGCGGCGTCGACCGGCTCTCCCTGCAGATGACGAACCCGCTGCTGGCCCACGAGGACCTGCTTCGCGGCATCGAGCTGCTCGGCACGGAGGTCGCCCCGCTGGTCGCGGACGTCTGATCCCGCGCGCCCGCGGCCCTCGCTGAGGCGCGCCGTCAGCGGGGTGCGGTTCGATGGCCCCATGCCCGGCGAGAACCTCACCCGAGTCGAGGCGGAGGAGCGAGCAGCGCTCGTCTCCGACCTCGAGTACGACATCGCGCTCGACCTCACGCGGGGGCCCGAGACCTTCGGGTCGACGACGACCATCCGCTTCCACGGGGTGCCCGGCGCGACGACCTTCCTCGACGCGCTGACGGTCGAGGTCGAGACGGTGCGCTTCAACGGCCGCGACCTCGACGCGGGCGTCAGCGACGGCGTCCGCATCGCGCTGCCGCCGCTCGAGGCGGAGAACGAGCTCACCGTCGTCGCCACCATGCGGTACTCCCGCACCGGCGAGGGGCTGCACCGCTTCGTCGACCCCGCCGACGAGCAGGTGTACCTGTACACGCAGCTCGCCACGACCGACGCCCGGAGGGTGTTCGCCTGCTTCGAGCAGCCCGATCTGAAGGGCCGCTACGCGCTCGAGGTCACCGCGCCCGACGGGTGGGACGTGCGCTCGAACCAGCCCGTCGCGTCGCAGGAGGCGGTCGGCGACGCCGGTCGCTGGTGGCGCTTCGAGCGCACCGAGCCGCTCTCCACCTACCTCGTCGCCCTCATCGCCGGCCCGTGGGTGGCCCACACCGACGAGCTGACCACCTCCGACGGCCGCACGATCCCGCTCGGCGTGCTGACCCGCGCCTCCCTCGCGCCGTTCATCGACCCGGAGGAGGTCTTCGAGACGACGAAGGGCGGCTTCGGCTTCTACGAGGACGCGTTCGGCATCCCGTTCCCCTTCGCGAAGTACGACCAGGTGACGGTGCCCGAGTACAACTGGGGCGCCATGGAGAACCCGGGCCTCGTCACCTTCAACGAGGTGTACGTGTTCCGCTCCACCCCGACGGAGGCGCAGCGGGAGCAGCGCGCGATGGTCGTGCTGCACGAGCTCGCGCACATGTGGTTCGGCGACCTCGTCACCATGCGCTGGTGGGACGACCTGTGGCTGAACGAGTCGTTCGCCACCTTCATGTCGTTCCTGTCGACCTCGGAGACGACGCGCTGGACCGAGTCGTGGGCCACCTTCACGACGACGGAGAAGAACTGGGGCTACGAGCAGGACCAGCTGCCCTCGACGCACCCGATCGTCGCGGAGATCGCCTCCGTCGAGGACCTCGCCGTGAACTTCGACGGCATCACGTACGCCAAGGGCGGCAGCGTGCTGAAGCAGCTCGTCGCCTACGTCGGCCGCCGCGAGTTCTTCGCGGGCGTCGCCTCCTACCTCCGCGAGAACTCCTGGGGCAACGCGACGCTCGCGGACCTGCTGCAGCACGTGGCGGCGGCGAGCGGCCGCGACCTGCAGTCGTGGAGCGCCGAGTGGCTCGAGACCTCGGGTGTGAACACGCTGATCCCGGAGGTGGAGACCGACCCGCGCGGCGTCATCACCCGGTTCGTCATCAAGCAGGCGCCGGCGCCGGTGGGGGACCAGGACCTGCGTCCGCACCGCCTCGCGGTCGGCCTCTACCAGCCGGACGGCGAGGACGGCGCGCTCGTGCGGGTGCAGCGGGAGGAGCTCGACGTCGCCGGCGAGCGCACCGACGTGCCCGTGCTGGTCGGCGGCAAGCGGCCGGCGATCATCCTGCTGAACGACGACGACCTCGCCTACGCGAAGGTGCGGCTCGACCCCTCCTCGCTGGCCGTCGCGCAGGACGCGCTGTCGTCCGTCGCCGCCGGCCTGCCGCGCACCCTGCTGTGGAGCGCGATCTGGGACATGACGCGGGACGGCGAGGCGTCGCCGTCGGACTTCGTGCGGCTCGTCGTCGCGCACCTCGGCGCCGAGACCTCGCCGACGCTGCGCGGCACCCTGCTGAACCAGGCGGTGCTCGCCGCGGAGGAGTACGTGGACCCGGCGGGGCGCACCGCCGCGCTCGAGACGCTCGGCGACGGCGTGCTGCGCCTGCTCGCGGAGGCGGCGCCCGCTTCGGACGCGCAGCTGCAGCTCGCCCGCACCTTCGCCCGCGTCGCGCGGACCGAGCAGCAGCTCGACGCCCTCGCCGACCTGGCGGGCGGCGCGGCCGAGGGCCTGCCGCTCGACCCCGATCTGCGCTGGCAGCTGCTTACCGGCCTCGTCGTCGGCGGGCGCGCGGGGGAGCCGGAGATCGCCGCGCTGCTCGACGTGGACGCGACGGCCACCGGCAAGGAGTCCGCCCTGCGCGCCCGGGCGGCGATCCCGACGCCGGAGGGCAAGGAGGCGGCCTGGGCCTCGCTGTTCGAGTCGACCGACCTGACGAACGCGCAGGTCGACGCGACCGTGCGGGGCCTGCTGCGCGTGCAGGACCCGGTGCTGCTGCAGCCGTTCGTGGAGCGCTACTTCGCGGGCATCGCGGAGCTGTGGGTGGACCGCTCGTTCGCGATCGCGGACTCCGTCGCCAGAGGGGCCTACCCGCGTCCGCTCGCCGACGAGGCGCTGGCGACCGCGGCGCGCACCTGGCTGGACGCGCACGACGAGGCGCCCACGCCCCTCCGCCGCCTCGTGGCCGAGAACCTGAGCCGCACGGAGCGCGCGCTCACCGCCCAGGCGAGGGACGCCTCCTAGGGCCCCACCCATCCGGTGTTGCCACTTCGGACACGCTTTTCGCTCGAGAACGTGCCCGAAGTGGCGACACGTGCTCGCAGGGTGGTGGGCTGCCACTCGACGTGGGTGGCGGGCCCGCTCTCCTGCAGGCTATGGCGACTCGTGGGCTGAAGCCCTCGTGTTGCCGCTTCCGTCACGTCTTCGGCCCGGGAACGTGCCCGGACCGGCACCACGGGCAGGGGGCCGTCAGGTGAGGCGGTCGACGATCGCGGCGCCCAGGTCGTCGCCCGAGAGCCAGGCCGCCTCCACGCGGCTCTTCCCGCTCCAGCCGTCGCCGCACAGCGCGATGCCCGTCGGGGCGAGGAGGAAGGTGCGGTCGCGGGAGGCGGTGGGCTGCGCGAACGTCCACCGGTGCGCGAACGCGTCCGTCGGCGCGAGGTCGACGGCGAGCGCCCGCCGCATCGCGTCGAGGGCCGGCTCGATCACCGCGTCGGGGTCGTCGAGGTGCTCCGCCGAGACGTCGGGCGTGACGTGCGCGACGAGCACGGGCGCCCCGTCGCCGTGGCTGCTGCCGTCGTCGGCCAGCCACCGGATCGGCAGGTCGGAGACGAACGCCGCGTCGAAGTCGGGCCAGGTGCGCTCGGCGAACCGGGCGACGACCGCGATGCCCGCGCCGTAGGGCTGGTCCGCCTCCTCGACGAGCTCCAGGTGCTCGGCGCGCAGCAGGCGCACCGCCTGCGGGCCCGGCATCGCCAGCACCACGACGGCGGCGGCGTCCGCCTCGCCGTCGACGGTGCGGCCCGGGCCGATCGAGGCGACCGTGCGCTGCTCGACGTCGAGGCCGGTCGCGAGGTCCTCGACCAGGCTGCGCATCCCGCCCGGCGCGGCGTACCGCATCGGGCCGGTCTTCGACTCGCCGAGGCCGTCGGGCCCGGCGGTGCGGAAGGTGTCGGTCCACTCGCGGAGGAGGCCGCGCGTCAGCCAGTCGTCGGCGACCGCGCGGAAGCGGTCGTCGGACACCGTGCAGTACGGCCCGCCGAGGTCGACGGCGTGCCCGTCCGCGGTGCGCGCGGCGAGCCGCCCGCCGATGCGCCGGCCGCGATCGAGCACGCGGACCGCGAGGCCGGCGTCCGCCACCCGCCGGGCGCACGCGACGCCGCTGATGCCGCCGCCGACCACGATCACGTCCGCGCTCATGCGCCGCTCCCCGTCCGTGCGTTGTAGACCGTCTTGTCCGGGATCGCCCCGTAGCGCTGGAACACGGCGACCGCCTCGTCGCGCAGCACGCCGATGCGCACGGCCACGCCCCGCGCCTCCAGCTGCGCCGCCCAGTCGTCGCGCATCGGGCCCTCGTCGAAGCCGGTGAACGCCTCGAGCTCGGGCCCGTCGCCCGCGACGACCAGCGCGCGCACGCCCGACCAGAGGGTCGCGCCGTAGCACATGGCGCACGGCCGCCAGTTGACCCACAGCTCGAGCGGGTCCGCCTCCGCGCCGAGGTCCCAGGTGCCGAGCCGCGCCTGCGTGACGGAGATCGTCACGACCTCCGCGTGCATCGACGAGAGCCCGGAGGCGAGCACGAGGTTGACGCCGGCGGCGACGACCTCGCCGGTGCCCGAGCGCACGGCGAGCGCGGCGAACGGGCCGCCGCTGCCCTCCGCGACGTTCCGCTCCGCGAGGCGGTTCAGGAGGCGCATCCGGCCCTCGTCGGTGCCGAGGTCCGCTCGCGCGGCCTCGACCTCCTCGTCCACCCAGGCCGGGAGCTCGGCCCCGAACGCGCGCGTCGCCATGCGCCCGATCCTTCCGTACGGCGGGTGCCCGTCAGCCGCGCACGCGGGTCATCGCATGCGCCGCGCAGGTCGCCGCGCCCCCGGGGTACACGTGCAGCCCGCCTTCGGCGGTGCGGCACAGCACAGCCGCGGGGGAGGCGGACGGGCTCGGCGCCTCCTCCTGCAGCGCGCGCGGGCGGGCGGTCGACAGCCGGGACCCGGCGGCGGCGCACGCGTCGAGCGCGGAGGCGGGCAGCCCCGCCTCGGACGCCTTCACGACGGTGGCGCCCGTCGCGCCGTGACAGACCACGGCGACGACGGCGCTGCCGCTGACGAACCCGCCCGAGCCGCCCGAGCTGCTGGCGGCGCCGCCGGCAGTCCCGAGCACGGGCCGCACCAGCGCGATGCCGCCGACGACGAGCAGCACCGCGACGAGCGCGCCCGCGACCCGCTGCGCCGCGAGGCGCCGGCCGCGGATGCGCTGCTGCACGCCGCGCTCGATGCGGCGCAGCTGCTCGTCGGAGGGGAGGCCGTCGCTCATGGGGCGTCCTCCGTCCCCTGCTCGTCGATGCTGCGGCGCAGCCGAGTGCGGGCGCGGCTCAGCCGGTTCCGCACGGCCCCCTCCGTCAGCCCGAGGCGGGCCGCCGCCTCCGCGTAGGTCACGTCCTCGAGCAGGCAGAGCCGGGCGATCTCGGCGTCGAGGGGCGGCAGGGCGGCGAACGCCCGCCGCAGCAGGTCCGCGACGGCGCCGCGCTCGTCGTCGAGGTCGGCGAACCGCGGCTCGAGCCGCGCCCGCCGCTCGTGCTGCTCGCGCCGCATCCGCGCGCGCCGCCGGTTCGCCGCGAGGTGCTTGACCGTGACGATCAGCCAGGGCAGCGCCGAGTCGCCGACCAGCACGACCCGGGCGCGCTTCCGCCAGAGCAGCAGGAACGCGTCCTGCACGATCTCCTCCGCATCGGCGGGCGACTCCAGCCAGCGGTACGCGACGGCGTAGAGCGGGCGCCCGTGCCGGTGCACGATCTCGCCGAACGCGGCCTCGGCCCGTCGACCGGCCTGCGCGAGCAGGTCCGCGTCGCTCGCCGGCTCGGCCATCGCCGCATCCTGCCAGCGCGTGACGCCGCGGGGGAGGTGCGTGCCCAGGAGGACCCCGGTCACGCCGACGTCGGTCGCGCGCGCCGCACCCGCCGCACGACGAGACCGGCGACGCCGCCGATCGCGCCGAGCACGAGCAGCCAGGGCAGCACGATCCCGACGCCGACCGCGAGGGCGGCGGCCGTGCGGACCAGGCCGTCGGCGCCCGTCACGAGGCCGCCGAGGAAGTCGGTCGGGCCGCTCCGCGGCGCCGCGGCCGGCACGACGATCGACACGGTCAGGGTGGCCGAGGCGACCTGGTCGGCGAGCGTCCGCTGCTCGGCGAGCAGCTGCTCCAGCTTCCCCTGCCGGTCGGTCAGCGCGCCCTCGATCTCGACCAGGGCGCTGCTCGAGGTCGCCTTCGACAGCAGCGTCTGCAGCCGCGCGATGGAGGTGCGGAGGTTCGCGGTCCGGACCCCGTAGTCCGTCACCTCCGCGGTCACGTCGCTCGACCCGATCGAGACGTCGCGGACGGCGTCGCCCTCGCGCTCGATCGCGTCGAGCACGCGCGGGAACGCAGCGGCGGGGATGCGCAGCGCCAGGCGCGCGGACGGGGTGCCCGTCGGGTCCTCGCTGCTGGTCGCGACCCGCCCGCCGGCCCGTTCCACGAGGTCGGTGATGCGGCCCGCGACCGTGATCGGGTGCCGGGCGACGAGCTGCAGCGAGCCGGTCGTGACGACCGAGCGGTCCGCCGTCGCGCCCTTCGCCGCCGCCGGACCGGCGACGCCCTCGCCGCTCACGAAGCCCCCGACGGAGCCGCCCGAGCTCGCGGCGGATCCGCCGCTGCTCGCGGTGCAGCCCGCGAGCGCGCCGACGACGAGCAGGGCCGCCGCAGCGGCGGGCAGGATCCGGGTGCGCATGCCGGGGAGTGTCCGCGGGGCGGCGGACCCTCTCATCGGAGCCGGAGGGGAAGCGTCAGTCGGGGTCGGGGACGAAGCGGTAGCCGATGCCGGGCTCGGTGATCAGGTGGCGCGGCCGGCTCGGCTCGGGCTCGAGCTTCTTGCGCAGGGTGCCGAGGTAGATCCGGAGGTAGCCGGAGTCGCGGGTGTGCGTCGGCCCCCACACGCTCGTGAGCAGCGTCTGCTGGGTCACCAGCCGCCGCGGGTTCCGCACGAGCTGCTCGAGCACTGCCCACTCGGTCGGCGTGAGCCGCACCTCCGCGCCCGCCCGCGTCACCCGCCGGGCGGCGAGGTCCACGACCACGTCGCCGAACGCGACCGTCGGGGCGTCCGCCGTCTCGGACACGCGGCGGGTCAGGGCGCGCAGGCGCGCGAGCAGCTCCTCCGTCGCGAACGGCTTCGTCACGTAGTCGTCCGCGCCGGCGTCGAGGGCGTCGACCTTGCCGCTCGTGTCCGTCCTGCCGGACACGACGAGGATCGGCGTCGTCGCCCAGCCGCGCACCGCCTCGATGACCGCGACCCCGTCGAGCCCGGGCATGCCGAGGTCGAGCACGATCACGTCGGGCCGGTCGTGCGCGGCGACGTCGATCGCCTCGCGGCCGTCGCGGGCGAGGGAGACGTCGTAGCCGTGCGCGGTGAGGATGATCCGCAGCGCCTTCAGGATCTGCGGGTCGTCGTCCGCGACCAGAACTCTCACGGGCACAGTCTCACGCGTCGGCCGGCTCTCGGACCGTGGCGTCGACGGGGAGCACGATCACCATGGTGAGGCCTCCGCCCGGGGTGTCCTCCGCCTCGAGGGTCGCGCCCATCCCCTCCGCGAAGCCGCGGGAGAGCGCGAGGCCCAGGCCGATGCCGCCGGAGTCGGAGGTGTCGGAGTCGTGCTGGAACGGCTCGAACATGCGCGCCCGCCGCGCCTCGTCGATGCCGGGGCCGTGGTCGATCACCCGCACCTGGAGGCGGTCGCCGAAGGTGGACAGCGTCAGCTCCGGCGGCACGCCTGCGGGGGAGTGGCGCAGCGCGTTGGACAGCAGGTTCACGAGCACCCGCTGCAGCAGCACCGGGTCGGCGCGCACGGGCGGCAGCGCCTCCGGCACGTGCAGCTCGACCTCCTCCGGTCCCGCGTCGAGGTCCTCGAGCGCCGCCGGCAGCACGTCGGCGACGTCGACGGACTCGAGCGACACGGCGAGCGCCCCGGCCTGCACGCGGCTGACGTCGAGCAGGTCGGTGACCAGGTGCGCGAGCACGTCGAGGCTGCGCTCGGCGCTCTCGAGCAGCTGCGCGCGGTCCTCGCCGGTCAGGCGGGTGCCGGAGGAGCGGAGGCTCGTGACCGCGGCGGTCGCGACCGCGAGCGGCCGGCGCAGGTCGTGGCCGACCGCGGCGAGCAGCGCGGACCGCACGCGGTCCACCTCCTCCAGCGGCTCGAGCCGCCGCGCCGTGTCGGTCAGCGAGCGCTGCTCGAGCGCGACCGCGAGCTGCGCGGACACCACGTCGAGGATGCGCCGGTCGGAGGCGTCGATCGTGCGGCCCACGAGCTGCAGCGCCGTGCCGTCGCCGACGGGGACGTCGATGACCGGGCCGTCGCTCGCCGCCTCGCCGTGCTCCTCCACGACCTGCCCGCGGACGATCAGCCGCACGGTGCGCATGTTGAACGCCTCCCGCACGCGCTCGAGCAGCGACTGCACCGCGTCGGTGCCGCTGATCACCCCGCCGGCGATGGTGGTCAGCACCTCCGACTCGCTCGCGGAGCGGCGGGCGACGCGCGTCAGCCGGGCGGCCCGGTCGACCACGAAGCTGACGAGCAGCGCGTTCGCGAGGTAGAGCAGCAGCGCGACGAAGTGCGACGGCCGGGCGATCGTGAAGGTGAAGAGCGGCTCGGCGAACAGGAAGTCGAGCGTGAGCCCCGAGAGCACCGCGGCGAACGCGGCCGGCCACGCGCCGCCGACCAGCGCGACGAGGATGACGAGCAGCTGGTAGCCGAGCGCCTCCGCGGTGAGGCTCTCGGTGGAGCGCGTGCTGGAGAGGACCAGCGTCAGCAGCGGGCCGCCGACCAGCGCGAGCGCGAACCCGAGCAGCCGGCGCTTGGCGGACAGCGCGCCGCGGCCCTTCGGCAGCAGCGTCGACCGGTTGCCGGCGGCGCCGTGGTTCACCATGTGCACGTCGATGTCGCCGGAGGTGCGGATCACCCGGGAGGACGTGCCGGCGCCGGTGAGCAGCGCCGCGAGGCGCGACCGCCGCGAGACGCCGATCACGAGCTGCGAGGCGTGCACCGCGCGCGCGAACCCGATCAGCGCGGTCGGGATGTCCTCGCCGACGATCTGGTGGTACGTGCCGCCGAGCTGCTCGACGAGCACCCGCTGGGCCGCGAGCGCGGCCGGGTTCGGCGCGGCGAGGCCGTCCTCGCTCGTGACGTGCACGGCGAGCAGCTCGCCCCCGCCGGAGCGCGCCGCGATCCGGGCGCCGCGACGCAGCAGGGTCTCGCCCTCGAGGCCGCCCGTCAGCGCGACCACCACGCGCTCGCGCGCCTCCCAGGCCGTCGCGATGCCGTGCTCGGCCCGGTAGCGCTGCAGCGCGCTGTCGACCTCGTCCGCGAGCCACAGCAGGGCGAGCTCGCGCAGCGCGGTGAGGTTGCCGAGGCGGAAGTAGTTGGACAGCGCCGCGTCGATGCGGGTCGTCGGGTAGACCTGCCCGGCGGTCAGCCGGTCGCGCAGCGCCTGCGGGGCGAGGTCGACGAGCTCGATCCGGTCCGCGTGCCGCAGCACCTGGTCGGGGATCGTCTCCCGCTGCGGGATGCCGGTGATGCGCTCGACCACGTCGTTCAGCGACGCGATGTGCTGGATGTTGACGGTCGACAGCACGTCGACGCCGGCGTCGATCAGGGCGTCGATGTCCTCCCAGCGCTTCGCGTGCTCGCTGCCGGGGGCGTTCGTGTGGGCGAGCTCGTCCACCAGCGCGACCTGCGGGCGGCGCGCGAGCACCGCGGCGAGGTCCATCTCCTCGAGCCGGATGCCGCCGTGCTGCACGACGCGGGGCGGCACGGTCTCGATGCCCTGCGTCAGCGCGGCGGTGGCGGTGCGGCCGTGGTCGAGCACGACCGCGGACACGACGTCGCGACCCTGGCCGAGCAGGCGGTGGGCCTCCTCGAGCATGGCGTAGGTCTTCCCGACGCCGGGCGCGGCGCCGAGGAACACCAGCAGGCGACCTCTCGCCATGACGTCCTCCCTGTTCGGGCTTCATCTTGACGGAGTTCTGGTTCCGTGCCGGCGACCAGGACTCCGTGACGATGAGGCGGGCCAGCGCGGTCGGGCTAGCGCAGGCGGGCCAGCGCCAGGTTCAGCTGCAGCACGTTCACCGTCGGCTCCCCGAGGTAGCCGAGGTCCGGCGCCTGCACCGAACGCTGCACCAGCGCGCGCACGGTCGAGGCGGACAGCCCGCGCGCTGCAGCGACGCGATCGACCTGCCGCAGCGCGTACTCGGGCGAGACGTGCGGGTCGAGACCGGATCCGGAGGCGGTGACCGCGTCCGCCGGGACGGCGCCCGGGCCGTCCTCCTGCAGGACCGCGGCCCGGCGCTCGCGGACCGCCTTCAGCAGGTCGGGGCTGTTCGGCCCCAGGTTGCTGCCGCTGGAGGCGCCACCGTCGTACCCGTCGCCGGCCGCGGACGGCCGGGACTGGAACCACTGCGGCAGGGCGTCCCCCTTCGCGTCGGTGAAGGACTGGCCGATCAGCGCGGAGCCGACCGTGCGGCCGCCGGAGGCGACGAGCGAGCCGTTCGCCTGCCCGGGCAGCACGACCTGCCCGATCAGGGTGACGACGAGCGTGTAGACGATCGTCGCCGCGACGGACAGGACGAGCAGACCGAGCGCGACGGTCCAGGTGCGGGCGGGCCCGCGGGTGAGCAGCGTGGACATGGTGGTGGCGGTCCTCAGAATCCGGGGATCAGGCTGACGATCAGGTCGATGACCTTGATCCCGATGAAGGGGGCGATGACGCCGCCGACGCCGTACACCAGCAGGTTCCTGCTGAGCAGCGCGGAGGCGGAGGAGGGGCGGTAGCGCACGCCCCGGAGGGCGAGCGGGATCAGCGCGACGATGACGAGCGCGTTGAAGACGACCGCGGACAGGATCGCCGAGTCGGGCGAGTGGAGGCGCATCACGTTCAGCGCCTGCAGGCCCGGGAACACCCCGACGAACATCGCCGGGATGATCGCGAAGTACTTCGCGACGTCGTTGGCGATCGAGAACGTGGTGAGCGCGCCGCGCGTGATGAGCAGCTGCTTGCCGATCGTCACGACGTCGATCAGCTTCGTCGGGTCGCTGTCGAGGTCGACCATGTTGCCGGCCTCCTTCGCGGCCGACGTGCCGGTGTTCATGGCGACGCCGACGTCCGCCTGCGCGAGCGCGGGCGCGTCGTTGGTGCCGTCGCCGGTCATCGCGACGAGGTGCCCGCCCTCCTGCTCGCGGCGGATCAGCGCGAGCTTGTCCTCCGGCGTCGCCTCGGCGAGCACGTCGTCCACGCCCGCCTCCGCCGCGATGGCCTTCGCGGTGATCGGGTTGTCGCCCGTCACCATGACGGTCCGGATGCCCATCGCGCGCAGCGCGGCGAACCGCTCGGCGAGCCCGGTCTTCACGACGTCCTTCAGGTGGATCACGCCGAGCAGGCGGGCGGTGCCGTCCGCGTCGAGCTCCGCGACGGCGAGCGGGGTGCCGCCCTGCCCGGAGATGTCGCGCACCCGCTCGTCGAGCGCCGCGGCGACGGCCGGCGCGACGGGCCCGTGCTCCTGCACCCACGCCAGCACGCTCGCGGAGGCGCCCTTGCGCAGGGCGCTGCCGTCGGGCTCGTCGATGCCGCTCATGCGGGTCTGGGCGGTGAACGGCACGACCGTGCGGCCCGTCGCGTCGGTCGGGACGAAGCCGCGCTCGCCGGCCAGCTCGACGACGCTCGCGCCCTCGGGCGTCGGGTCGGCGATCGAGGACAGCGCGGCGGCCTCGGTGAGCCGGCGCTCGGCGACGCCGGGCAGCGGCAGGAAGGCGACCGCGCGGCGGTTGCCGTAGGTGATCGTGCCGGTCTTGTCGAGCAGCAGCGTCGACACGTCGCCCGCCGCCTCCACCGCGCGGCCGGAGGTCGCGAGCACGTTGCGCTGCACGAGCCGGTCCATGCCGGCGATGCCGATCGCAGACAGCAGCGCGCCGATCGTGGTGGGGATCAGGCAGACGAGCAGCGCGACGAGCACCGCGACGCCCGGCGCCGCGTCCTGGAAGCCGGCGATCGGCCCGAGGGCGAGCACGACGACGACGAAGATGATCGTCAGCGTCGACAGCAGCACGGACAGGGCGAGCTCGTTCGGCGTCTTCTGCCGCACCGCCCCCTCCACGAGCGCGATCATCCGGTCGACGAACGTCTCGCCGGGCCGGCTGGTGATCTCGACCACGATGCGGTCGGACAGCACCCTGGTGCCGCCGGTGACCGCGCTGCGGTCGCCGCCCGACTCCCGGACGACCGGCGCCGACTCGCCCGTGATGGCGGACTCGTCGACCGATGCGATGCCGGAGACGATGTCGCCGTCGCCGGGGATCACCTCGCCGGCCACGACGACCACGACGTCGTGCTGCTGCAGGTCGGCGGACGCGACCGTCTCGATCTCGGCCTGCTGGGCACCGGGGTCCGCGACCGCGTCGTAGCGCTGCACGCGGGAGGCGGAGGTGGTGGTCCGGGTCGCGCGGAGCGACGCGGCCTGCGCCCGCCCGCGGCCCTCGGCGACCGCCTCCGCGAGGGTGGCGAACAGCACGGTCAGCCACAGCCAGACCGTGATGGCCCAGGTGAAGGCGACGCCGCTGCCGCCGCCGACGGACAGCGCGATCGCGAGCACCGTGGTGAGCGCGGCGCCGACCTCGACGATGAGCATGACGGGGTTGTGCCAGAGCTCGCGCGGGTCCAGCTTGCGGATCGCGTCCGGCAGGTTCTTGACGAGCTGCGCCGGGCGGAACGCTCCGGAGGGCGGCCGCACGTCCCGCTGGTCGGCGCGGTCCGCCGCCTCGGGCGCCCTGGTGGTGGTGGGGGTGGACATGTTCGGTCAGAGTCCTTCGGCCAGCGGTCCGAGAGCCAGGACCGGGAGATAGGTGAGCGCGGTGACGACGAGCACGGTGCCCACCGTCAGGAGCACGAACTGGGGGCGGTGCGTCACGAGACCGCTCGCGGAAGCGGTGCCGGCGTCAGCCGTGCCGCGCGACTCCTGGCTCGCGAACGAGCCGGCGAGGGCGAGCACGAACACGATGGGCAGGTACCGGCCGAGCCACATCGCGGCGCCGAGCGCGGCGTTCAGCCACGGGGTGTTCGCGGTCAGGCCGGCGAAGGCGGAGCCGTTGTTGTTCGCCGCCGAGGTGAACGCGTAGAGCACCTCGCTGAAGCCGTGCGGGCCCGGGTTCCAGATCGACGTCTTCGCGACGTCGGCGGCGACCGCGGGGATCGCGAAGGTCAGGCCGACGCCGGCCAGGATGAGGGTCGGCGTCGTCAGCAGGTACAGGCTCGCGAACGTGATCTCGCGGCCGCCGATCTGCTTGCCGAGGTAGGACGGCGTGCGCCCGATCATCAGCCCGGCGAGGAACACCGCGAGGATCGCGATGATCAGGAAGCCGTACAGCCCGGTGCCGACGCCGCCGGGCGCGATCTCGCCCAGCATCATGTCCAGCATCGTGACCATGCCGCCGAGCGGCGTGAACGAGTCGTGCATGGAGTTCACCGCGCCGGTCGAGGTCAGCGTGCTCGTGGAGCCGAACAGGGCGGACCAGAGCACGCCGAAGCGCTGCTCCTTGCCCTCCATGGCGGCGCCCGCGGCCCTCGTCGCAGATCCCGCGCCGCCGAGCTCGGCGGCGACGAGCGCGCTCGTGCAGAGCACGTAGAGCACGACCATCGCGGCGAGCACCGCGCGGCCCTGGCGGCGGTCGCCGACGAGGATCCCGTAGGTGCGCGTCAGCGCGAACGGGATGAGCAGCATCAGCACGATCTCGACCAGGTTCGAGAAGCCGGTCGGGTTCTCGAACGGGTGCGCGGAGTTCGCGTTGAAGAACCCGCCGCCGTTCGTGCCGAGCATCTTGATCGCCTCCTGCGAGGCGACCGGGCCGCCGGGGACGGTCGCGGTGCCGCCCGTCAGCGTGTGCACGGTGCGGAAGCCGGCGAAGTCCTGGATCACCCCGGTCGCGAGCAGCACGACCGCGGCCACGAGGGCGAGCGGCAGCAGGATGCGCGTCAGCGTGCGGACGAGGTCCACCCAGACGTTGCCGAGCACGCCGGCCCCGGTGCGGGCGGCGATGCCGCGCACGAGCGCGATCGCCACGACGATGCCGATGGCCGCGGAGAGGAAGTTCTGCACCGCGAGCCCGGCGAGCTGCACGGTGTAGCCCATCGTGAGCTCGGGCGAGTACGACTGCCAGTTCGTGTTCGTCACGAAGGAGATCGCGGTGTTGAAGGCGAGCCCCTCGGGCACCGGAGGCAGGCCGAGCGAGTACGGCAGCACGGCCTGGAGGCGCTGCAGGGCGTAGAGGAACAGGACGCCGAGGACCGAGATCGCAAGGATGCCGCGGAAGTAGTTCGGCCAGCGCTGGTCGGAGCGCGCGTCGATGCCGAGCAGGCGGTAGACGCCGCGCTCGACGCGCCAGTCGGCGGTCGTCGTGTAGGTGCGCGCCATCCAGGAGGACAGCGGCAGGCCGAGGCCGACGAGCAGGACGACGAGCGTGAGCACGGTGAGGGCGAAGCGGAGCGCGTCCATGGTCAGAACCGCTCCGGCTTCACCAGCGCGACCACCAGGTAGGCGATCGCGGCCACCGCGAGGGCGGCGGCGACGAGGTCGAAGACGATCACCGCTTCGCCGCGGCTCTCGCGGTCAGCGCGGTGAGGCCGGCGAGCACGAGCACGCCGGCGAGGTACAGGACGTCGAGCACGAGGAGGGCTCCAAGGGGATCAGCGGCCGCACCGCGGACCGGCCCGCCGCTCGGCGGGCAGAGCGATGCAACCGCCGCGGCCGCGAGCGGGACGTGGCCTTTACGCGTTCCACACGCCGCCGCCCCGAAGCCCTACGCATCCTTTACGCCGGGCGCCTCTGCGCCTCGACTGCATCGGCTGCATCGCTGCTTGACGGGTGACACCACGTGGTGTCACCATGGTGTCATGGAGCTGGACCGCTACGCCGAACGCCTCCGCTCGCAGCTCGCCGCGGTGGCGGAGGCCGGGTCCGAGGAGACCCGCGCGCTCGCCGAGCGGATGAGCGTCGCCCTGGAGCCCGCGATCCGGCTGGCCCTGCTCGAGCTGCTGTCCGAGGCCGCGGGCGAGATCAGCCGCGAGCTCGCCCCGGGCGGCGTCGACGTGCGCCTCCGCGGCCAGGACCCCGAGCTCGTGGTGTCGCGGCCGACCGACCCCGCACCGGCTGCACCTGCGGCCGCCGCGGCCGCTCAGGCCGCGGTCGACGACGAACCGGCGTCCTTCCGCACCACGCTCCGCCTGCCGGAGCGCCTGAAGGCGCGCGTCGAGCAGACGGCCGCCGCCGAGGGCGTGTCCGTCAACACCTGGCTCGTCCGCGCCGTCGCGGCCGCGCTCGAGACCGATCGCCCGCGGACGCCGCCGCAGAGCGGCAGCCGCTTCACCGGCTGGGTGCGCTGACTCCGGCCCTCCACCGTTCCCCGTACGAGTCCCGCCGCCGGCGGGACCGGTCCGTCGCGCCTGCGCGCCCCACGAGAAGGAGATCCCCATGCCCGTCTACGAGACGTCGGAGCCCGTCGCGCTCCACGTCGACCTCGCCGTCGGTCACGTCGACGTCGTCGGTGAGGACCGTCAGGACGTCCTCGCCGAGGTCGTCCCCACCCACCCCGATCGCGCGGGGGACCGCGCGCTCGCCGAGGGCGCGTCCGTCGCCTTCGACGGTCACCGCCTGCGGGTCGTGGTGTCACCGCGACGCCGCAGCCTGATCGGCCGCAACGACTCCGTCGACGTGCGCATCGCGGTGCCGGCCGGCTCCGACGCGGAGGTCCGCAGCGCCTACGGTGCCGTCCGCCTCCGCGGCGTGCTCGGCCGCACCCGCGTCGAGGCGAAGTACGGCACGGTCGGCATCGACCGCACCGGCGACCTCGTGCTCGCCGCCCCTTACGGCGAGGTCGACGTGCAGGAGGTGGGCGGCCGCCTCGAGCTGGAGGCCGGCCACAGCCGGACCCGCATCGGCAGGGTCGGAGGCGACGCCAGGATCCGCGCCGCGCACGGGTCCGTCGACCTCGGCGTCACGCACGGCTCGGTCGAGGCCCGCCTCTCGGGCGCGCTGACGATCGAGACCGCGCTCGGCGACGTGTCCGCGCAGAGCGCGCACGGCGTGCTGCGGATCGGCGCCGCGACCGCCGGCGTCGTGCGGCTGGCGAACGGCTACGCGGCCGTCGAGGTCGGGGTCCCCGCCGGGACCGCGGCCTGGGTCGAGGCGGTCGCGGAGCACGGCGCCGTGCGCAACGAGCTCGCCGCGGGCCCCGCCGCCGAGGAGACGGAGCGGACGGTCGAGCTGCACCTCACCAGCGCCTGGGCGGACGTCGTGGTGCGCCGAGCGGCGGCGTTCGCATGAGTGCCGTCACGGCGGCGGCGCCGGCGATCGCGCTGCGCGGCCTCGAGAAGTCCTTCAGGGCCCTGCACGTGCTGCGGGGCGTCGACCTCGACGTCGAGCGGGGCAGCGTCGTCGCGCTGCTCGGCTCGAACGGCGCGGGCAAGACGACGCTGATCCGGATCCTCACGACCCTGCTCGCCCCCGACGCGGGCACCGCCTCCGTCGAAGGGCTGGACGTGACGACGCAGGGAGCGCGGGTGCGCGAGACGATCTCCCTCACGGGGCAGTCCGCCGCGGTCGACGAGGTCCTCACCGGCCGCGAGAACCTCGTGCTCGTCGCCCGGCTGCGGCACCAGCCGGATCCCGGCGCCGTCGCCGACGCGCTCCTGGAGCGCTTCTCGCTCGCGGAGGCGGGCGGCCGGAGGGTCGCCACGTGGTCCGGCGGCATGCGGCGCCGGCTCGACATCGCGATGAGCCTGATCGGCGGCCCGCGGGTCGTGCTGCTCGACGAGCCCACCACCGGCCTCGACCCGGAGGCGCGCCTCGAGGTGTGGGACGCGATCCGGCGCCTCGCCCAGCAGGGCACCACCGTCCTGCTCAGCACCCAGTACCTGGACGAGGCCGAGCACCTCGCGGACCGGATCGCGATCCTCCACGGGGGCCGGATCATCGCCGACGGCACCCTCGCCGAGCTGAAGGCGCTGCTGCCGCCCGCGCGGGTCGAGTACGTCGAGCAGCAGCCGACGCTCGAGGACGTGTTCCTCGCCGTGATCGGCGCGACGCCGGCCGACACCGAGGAGCAGGGCCGATGACCGCGCACCTCCTCGGCGACACCGCCGCGCTCACCGGCCGCTCGCTGCGGCACGTGCTCCGCAGCCCGGACACGATCATCACCACCGCGGTGATGCCGATCGCGTTCCTGCTGCTGTTCGTCTTCGTGCTCGGCGGTGCGATCCGCACCGGCTCCGACTCGTACGTCGACTACCTGCTGCCGGGCATCCTGCTCATCACGGTCGCGAGCGGGATCTCCTACACGGCGTACCGGCTGTTCCTCGACGTGCGGAGCGGGATCTTCGAGCGGTTCCGCTCGATGCCGATCGCGCGCTCGGCCGTGCTCTGGGCGCACGTGCTCACGTCGCTCGTGGCGAACGCGACCTCGCTCGTCGTCGTCGTGCTCGTCGCGCTGCTCGTCGGGTTCCGCTCGAGCGCCGGCCCGCTCGCCTGGCTGGCGGTCGCGGGCGTCCTGCTGCTGTTCACGCTCGCGCTCACCTGGCTCGCGGTGATCCCGGGGCTCACGGCGCGGAGCGTCGACGGCGCCAGCGCCTTCTCCTACCCGCTGATCCTGCTGCCGTTCGTCAGCTCCGCCTTCGTGCCCACCGGATCCATGCCGAGGCCCGTGCGCGCGTTCGCCGAGCACCAGCCGGTCACGTCGATCGTGGACGCGATCCGCCGCCTGCTGGCCGAGCAGCCCGTCGGCGCGGAGTTGTGGGTCGCGCTCGCCTGGTGCGTCGGGATCCTCATGGTCGCCTGGGGCGCGGCGACCGCGCTGCTGCGCCGACGGATCGCGTAGCCGCAGCAGGACGGCCTCGCGTCAGGCGATCGCCTGCGCGAGGTCGTCCCACAGGTCGTCCGCGTCCTCGAGGCCGACCGATAGGCGCACGAGCCCCTCGGGGATCGTCGGCGCCTCGGCCGCCCAGCGCCGGCGGCGCTCGAGCGTCGACTCGACGCCGCCGAGGCTCGTCGCGGCGCGCCACAGCCGCGTCGCGCGCACGAGCGCGTCGGCCGCCTCCGCGTCGGCGACTACGATCGAGATGATCGCGCCGAAGCCGGGGTAGCGGGTCTCGAGCACTCCCGGGTACCCCTCGAGCCGCTGGACGAGCCGCTGCGCGGTGGCCTGCGCGCGCTCGAGCCGCACCGCCAGGGTGCGCAGCCCGCGCAGGGCGAGGAAGGCCTCGAAGGCGGAGGGGATCGCGCCGCCGAGCGTGCGGGAGCCCGTGACCTTCGCCGCGAGCGCCGGGTCGCCGGTGACGACCGCGCCCATCAGCAGATCGCTGTGACCCGCGAGGTACTTCGTCACGGCGTGCACGACGAGGTCGGCGCCGTGCTCGAGCGGGCGCTGCAGCAGCGGGGTCGCGAACGTGTTGTCGACGACCACGAGGGCGCCGGCCGCGTGGGCGCCGCGGACGATCGCGGGGATGTCCGCGAGCTCGAGCGCGGGGTTCGTGGGCGACTCGAGCCAGACGAGCGCGGCGCCCGCCGCGGCGGCCACGACCTCGTCGGTGTCCGTGATGTCGACCCACACCGGCACGACCGCGCCCCGGGCCTCCAGGTCCTTCAGCCGCCCGACGGTGCCGGTGTAGGAGTGCCGCGGCGCGACGACCACGCCGCCGGTCGGCACGAGGTCGAGCACCGCGCCGATCGCCGCCATGCCGGAGCCGAACGACACGCAGGTGCCGCCCTCGAGGTCGCCGAGCGCGTCCTCGAACGCGGTCCACGTCGGGTTGCCGTAGCGGCCGTACTCCAGCTCGCCGAAGGACCCGTAGGTGGAGGTGAGCACCAGCGGGGTGTTCAGCGGGGCGTCCGGTACCGCCGGCGGGCGGCCGGACGTCACGGCGCGGGTGGTGAAGTGCAGCGGGCGGGCGGAGTCGGCCATGCCCTCAATCCTGCCCGGCCGGTCAGGCGCCCGATCCCGGATGACGCCGCGGGACGGGCCGGAGTCAGCCGACGGTCTGCACGAGCTGGAGCAGGTTGCCGCACGTGTCGTCGAGGACGGCGGTGATCACCGGCCCCATCGGCGTCGGCGGCTGCGTGAACACGACTCCGGCGGCGATCAGCCGCTCGTGCTCGGCCCGCACGTCGTCGACGCCGAGCTGCAGGAAGGGGATGCCGTCCGCGGCGAGCGCGCTCGTGAAGGGCCGCACGGCGGGGTGCGCCTTCGGCTCGAGCAGCAGCTGCACGCCGTCCGGCGCCTCCGGCGACACCACCGTGAGCCAGCGGAACTCGCCTAGGGACACGTCGGCGGCGACCGTGAAGCCGAGGACGCCCGTGTAGAACTCGAGCGCGCGCTGCTGGTCGTCGACGAACACGCTGACCGTCTGGACCCTCATGCCTCCAGCCTCCTCACCTCGGGCGGCGGGAGCAACGGCCGGGCGCGGAACTAGGCTGCGGACGTGCCGGGGCGACGCGTCGAGGGGTCCCCGGTCGCACCGCTCGCGGCCTTCTCCGCCGCCACGAACCTCGGGATCGCGGGCCGCGTCTTCCGCCTCGATCCCGGCCTCCGCGACCCGGACGCCGTGCGCGCGCTGCTCGCCGGCTTCGGCGGTCGCGAGGTCGACGACGCCGACGCGGTCCTGCTCGGCGGGCGGGTCGACGTGGACGCGTCCGCAGGGGCGCGCATCGCCCGCGCCCGCGGCGGCATGACCGCCACCGCGGCGGCGGCCGGGGCGCTCGGCGACCTGGTCGACGGGCTGCGGATCGGGATCTCGATGGTGCTCGAGCCGAAGACGGCGGTGCTCGCGCTGCTGCTCGCGGAGGCGGGGGCCGAGGTCGCCGTGTTCGCCTTCGCCGCGGAGACGGACGACGCGGTAGCCGCTGCGCTCGCGGATCGCGGCGTCGCCGTGCACGCCTCGGCGTCCGCGGCGCCGGAGGAGGAGCGGCGGCACGCGCTCGCCCTGCTCGACCGCCGCCCGCAGCTGCTGCTCGACGACGGCGCCCACGTGATCCGCCTCGCGCACGCGCAGCGGCCGGACGTGGTCGCCGGGCTGATCGGCGCCGCGGAGGAGACGACCAGCGGCGTGCGGCCCCTGCGCGCGATGGCCGCGGACGGCGCGCTCGCCGTGCCCGTGGTCGCGGCGAACGACGCGGTCACGAAGACCTGGTTCGACAACCGGCACGGCACGGGGGAGACCTGCGTGCTCGCGATCGTCCGCGCCCTCGACGACGACCTGTCCGCCTCCCGCGCCGTCGTGGTCGGCTTCGGTCCGGTGGGGGAGGGGGTCGCGGCGCGCCTGCGGGTGCTCGGCGCGGCCGTGACCGTCGTCGACCTCGACCCGCGGCGCGAGCTCGCGGCGCGGTTCGCCGGCTTCCGGACGACGCCGGTGCTCGAGGCGGTGACGGACGCCGACCTCGTCGTGTCGGCGACGGGCGTCGCGCGGACGATCGATCCGGCGGTCCTCGCCGCCTGCCGCGAGGACGCGGTGGTCGCGGTGGCGGGCGGGGCGCCGGAGGAGGTGCTGCCGTCCACCGCCACCCGCCGGGAGCCGGTCGCGCCGCACGTCGAGCGCCTCCACCTGCCCGCCGGGGGCTCGGTGCGGCTGCTCGCCGGCGGCGACTGCGTCAACATCGTGGCCGGCGAGGGCAACCCGATCGACGTGATGGACCTGTCGTTCGCGGTGCAGGTCGCGGCGATCCGGCACCTCGTGACGCAGCGGGGCGCCCTGGGCCCCGGCGTGCACGCGCTGCCGGAGGCCGCAGACCGCGGCGCCGCGGCGCTCGCGCTCGGGCGCGAGGCCGGGACCGGGCCCTCCGCCCCGCCGGTGGACTGGTCGCGGACCCGCTTCGACCTCTGAGGGCCGTCCGCCCCTCCTGAGCCCGGCGTCCGGGGTTCTCTAGGCTCGACGCGTGCCCGAGCCGACCGCCCACCCGACGGTCGTCTACTCCGCGGACCTCGTCGTGCCGATGACCGCGCCGCCGATCGCGGACGGCGCCGTCGCCGTGCGCGGCGGCCGCATCGTGCACGTCGGCACGCGCGCGTGGGTGCTCGACCTGCTGCGGGAGGAGCGGGCCGACGCCGCCGAGCGGCACCTCGACGGCGTGCTCACCCCGGGGCTCGTGAACGCCCACACCCACCTGCAGTACACGTCGATGGCGGCGGTCGGCGCGGGCCGGTACGCCGGGTTCGACGACTGGGCGACCGCCTTCTCCGCGGTGTACGACCGCGGCGGGCTCGACTGGGGCGGTGCCGCGGCGGAGGGGGCGCGGGCGCTGCTCGCGGCGGGGGTCACGGTCGCCGCCGACATCGTCACCGACGAGGCGGCGGTGTCCGCGCTCGCCGACGCCGGTCTGCACGGCATCGCCTACTGGGAGGTCATGAACTGGTCGAACGCCGCCTGGCGGCGCGGCGGCCGCGACCGGGTGATCGCCGAGCTCGAGCGGGTGCCGACGACGCCGGGCTCCGGGCTCTCGCCGCACGCCCCGTACTCGCTCGACGCGGAGCCGCTGCTCGACATCCCCGACATCGTGCGGGCGCACGGCGGCCGCCTCCACATCCACCTGGGGGAGTCGCACTTCGAGGGCGCCCGCGCCGGTGCCACGGATCGGCACGCGCCCGATTGGCACTTCGCGGGGGTCGAGAGCTTCCGGGCGCTGCGCGAGAGCGGCTACGGCGCCTCCGCGACGGAGTTCGTGGACCGGCTGGGCGTGCTCGGCCCGGACTGCCACGTCGCGCACGGCGTCTACATGACCGCGGAGGACCGCGCGCTGCTGCGGGCCCGGGGCACCTCCGTCGCGCTCTGCCCGCGCTCGAACGAGGTGATCGGCCTCGAGGCGCCGCCGGTCGCCGCGTACCTGACGGAGGGCAGCCCGATCGCGGTCGGCACCGACTCCCTCTCCTCCAGCCCGTCGCTCGACCCGATGGCCGACGTCGCGGCGCTGGCCCGCATCGCGCGCGAGCAGGGCTACGCGGGCCGCGACCTGCACGAGCGGCTGCTGTCCGCGGCGACGTTCGGCGGGGCGCGGGCCATGGGCATCGACATCGGGCCCGACCGGCTCGGGCACCTCGCCGTCGGCGCGATCGCGGACCTCACCGGGTTCCCGATGCCCGTCGGCCCGGTCGCCGACGCGCTCGCCGACCTCGTGGAGTCCGCGCCCGAGCAGCGGGTGGCCGTGGTGAGCGGCGAGGTCCGCTCGGGGACGCTGGAGGAGGTCGGATGAGCGGGAGCGCTCGCGCGGTGCGCCGCGCCGTCGACGGCACGGTGCTCGAGGAGCTCGACGTGCCGCCCCGCGCTGCGGCGCTGCGGCTCGAGCCGCACCCGGAGGGCGGCTGGTACCGGCGCACCTGGGCCTCGCCCGCCTCGGTGACGACGCCCGCCGGCGCACGGCCCGCGGCGACGATGATCCTGTTCCTGCTGCCGCCCGGCGAGGCGTCCGCGTGGCACACGGTCACGTCGGACGAGATCTGGCTGTGGCACGGCCCCGACCCGGTGGTGCTGGAGCTCGGCGGCACCGGCGAGCGGCCCGAGCCGGCGCAGCGCATCGAGCTCGGCCCCGAGACCGCGCAGGGCCTCGTGCCCGCCGGCGCCTGGCAGCGCACGCTGCCCTCGACCGGCGAGGCGCTCGTCAGCTGCGTCGTCTCCCCGGGCTTCGACTTCG
The DNA here is from genome assembly GCF_039544415.1 of Amnibacterium soli. Classification (NCBI taxonomy): domain Bacteria; kingdom Bacillati; phylum Actinomycetota; class Actinomycetes; order Micrococcales; family Microbacteriaceae; genus Amnibacterium; species Amnibacterium soli. Next base: position 39,918 of record NZ_BAABLP010000001.1, read on the forward strand.
CCGACTTCGCCCTCGAGTCGGACTGACCCACCCCCTCCCGCGGGCTGCTCCGGACTCCTGCCGCGCTGACCGGGGCGGAGCGGCGGGGATCCGGAGCACGATCGTCAGCCCGCCTGGAGGACGCGCCCGGTGGCGCCGGGACGCCGGTCCAGGAAGGGGTCGAGCACGGCGGCGGTGCGCTCGGGCTGCTCGAGGTGCGGCAGGTGCCCCGCCTCCGGCACGACCTCGAAGCGGGAGTCGGGGAACGCGGCGAGCATCGCCCGGCCGTAGGCGGGCGTGACGACGCGGTCGCTCGCGCCCCAGACGCCCAGCACCGGCACGCGCACCGCGCCGACGCGGTCGAGCAGCGCCGGGTCGTGCATGTACGGGTCGCCGGCGAGCGCCTGCAGCGCCGCCTGGTTCCGCTGCGCGCCCGCGCGCGCCTCGGCGGGCAGGGCCGCGAGCGTCGCGAGGAAGCGCTGCGGGTCGTGCCAGGAGAACGCGGCGAGGGCCGCCGGGTCGAGGCCGGCGACCTCGCGGATCGGCTCGTCCGGCACGAGGGCGCCGACGGCGTCGATCAGGACGACCCGGTCGAGGCGTCCCTCGTCCGCGTCGAGCACGGCCATCGCGCTCGCGACCCAGCCGCCGATCGAGGACCCGACGACCGCGACGGCCGTGAGGTCCTCCTCCCGCAGCAGCCCGAGGAACGCGGCCGCGACGTCGTCGATCGTCGCGATGCGCGGGTCGCGCGGGGTGCCGTCCCAGCCCGGGATCGTCGGTGCGATCACGCGGTGCCGCTCGGCGAGGCGGGCGACGAGCGGGGCGACGGTGCCGGGGCCGCCGCCGCCGTGCAGCACGAGGGCGGTGGAGCCGGTGTCACCGGCGCGGGCGGTGGTGAGGGAGGAGGTCATCCCGCTATGTAAACACATTTACTCAGCAGCGGTAGGCTGCCCTCGTGGAGGTCGGGACGCGCAGCGACGACGAGGTGCTCGGTCGCGCGATCAAGCAGGTGCAGTGGCGCCACCACCGGACGCTGGACGCGCGGATGCGGGCCATCGGCTCGACGATCGTGCAGTGGGACGTGCTGCGCGCGCTCGAGACGCAGCCCGACGCCTCCGCGCACGACCTCGCGCAGGCGACGTTCCAGAGCGACCAGTCCCTCGGCGTGATGATGCGGGGCATGGAGGCGAAGGGCCTCGTCGAGCGTCGCGCGGGGAAGGGGCGCCGGCTCGAGCACCGGATCACCGAGGCGGGCGCGCGCGTCCTCGAGCAGGGCCACGGGTTCGCGGCCGAGGTGCTGGCGACCTCGTTCGCGGCGCTCGACGACGAGGCGCGCGCGCAGCTGCTCGGCCTGCTCCGCCGGATCGGGGCGGGCGCGTAGGCCGCGTCAGCGCGAGGGGTTGCCCAGCGGCGCCTGCGCCGACAGCGTGGCGCTGCGGATCGCGGTCGTGAGCGACTCGACCGCCTGCTTCGGGGCGGCGGGGTTCGACAGCAGGCGGAAGTCGACCGGCCCGAGGGTCGGCAGGCCGAGCCGCACCTCCACCTTCTGCAGGTCGGAGGGGATCAGCGAGTGCGCGAGCACCGCGATGCCGAGCCCGGCGCGGGTCGCCGCGAGCATCGCGTTGATGTCGCGCACGGTGCACGCGATCCGCCACCGGCGCCCCGCGGCCTCGAGCGCGTCGATCGCCATCTGCCGGGTGAAGCTCGGCGCGCGGTGCACGATCAGGGGCACCTGCTCCTGCTTCAGGAACGGCTCCGCGTCCTCCGCCGCCCACACGAACTGGTCGTGCAGCACGAGCGTGCCCTCGCCGAGCTCGACCGCCGGCTGCTTCACGAACACGAGGTCCAGGTGGCCCGCGGCGAGCCGCCGGGTCAGCACCGAGCTCTGCTCGACCGTCAGCTCCAGGTCCACCTGGGGGTTCAGCCGCCGGAACTGCCGCAGGATCCGCGGCAGCTGCGTGATGGCCAGGTCGTCGGCGGTGCCGAACCGCAGCCGGCCGCGGCTGGGGGAGGAGCGGAAGTAGGACTCCGCATCGGCGTGCGCGCCCAGGATGCGGTGCGCGAAGGACGCGAGCGCCTCGCCCGCCTCCGTCGGCCGCACCCCGCGCGTCTCGCGGATGAACAGCGGCCGCCCGATCTCGTCCTCGAGGCGGCGCATCTGCTGGCTCACGGTCGGCTGGCTGATCCCGAGCTGCTGCGCCGCGACGGTGAAGCTGTGGCCGCCTGCGACGGCGAGGAAGGTGCGCAGGAGGACGGGGTCGTACACGGCGCTCCTCCCGGACCCGAGGCATGCACAGATCCAATGGACGACATCAAAGCACATCACCCGGAGCAATGGGTGGGCCGAACTACCGTAGATCGGGCTCATGTCGCACGCACTTCCCCTGTCCACCCGATTCCCGGCCCTGAGCGGCTTCGCGCCGCTCACCGTGCCCAACTACCGCCGCTTCGCGGGCTCGAACGTGCTCGCGATGAGCGCCACCTGGATGCAGCGCATCGCGCAGGACTGGCTCGTGCTGCAGCTGACGCACAGCGTCGCCGCGGTGGGCGTGACGACGGCGATGCAGTTCGTCCCGTCCATCCTGTTCGGGCTGCACGGCGGCGTCCTGGTCGACCGGTTCCGCCGGCGCCGGGTCCTGATGGTCACGCAGTCGCTGGTCGGGCTCTTCAGCCTGCTGCTCGCGGTCGTCGCCCTGACCGGCACCGCGACCGTGTGGCTGGTGTGGGCGGCCGCCTTCGCGATCGGCTGCGTCACGGTCGTGGACAACCCGAGCCGGCAGGTCTTCGTCAACGAGCTCGTCGGCCGCGACCACCTGAAGAACGCGCTCAACCTGAACGCCGCCATCTTCCAGCTCGGGGCCTTCATCGGCCCGGCCGTCGCCGGCGGGCTGATCGGCGCGGTCGGCGGCGGGTGGGCGTTCCTCATCAACGCCGCCGCCTGCTGCGTCACCGTGTTCATGCTCAGCCGGCTCGACGCCGAGCAGCTCGTGCCGGCACCCGCGCCGCAGCGGCGGCCGCACGCGCTGCGCGAAGGGCTCGCCTTCGTGCTGCGCACCCCGGCGATCCGCTACTCGATCGTCATGCTCGCGGTGCTCAGCGTGTTCACGCTCACGATGCCCGTGCTGCTGGCGGCGTTCGCGACGCAGGTGTTCCACCTCGGCGCCTCGGGCTACGGCCTCTTCAACTCGCTGGTCGCGATCGGCGCGGTCTTCGGGGCGCTCGCCTCCACCCGCATGGTGCACCTGCGGCTGCGCACCGTCGTGCTGTGGGGCACCGCGTGGGCCGCGGTGCTCGCGCTCGCCGCGGTGATGCCCTCGGTGCAGACCTTCGGCGCGGTGCTGGTCGCCACCGGCGTCGGCAGCCAGTTCTTCTTCCAGTCCGGCAACCCGCTGGTGCAGCTGACGGCGACGCCGGAGGTCCGGGGCCGGGTCATGTCCGTCTGGGTGCTCGTGGTGCTCGGCGGCCAGGGGATCGGCGGCCCGATCATGGGCGGCATCGTCGACGCCGTCGGCGCCCGCGGCGGCATGCTGATCGCGGGCGGCGTGCCCGCGGTCGCGGGCGTCGTGCTCTCCGTCCTGCTCGCCCGGCGCGGCTCGTTGAAGCTCGCGGTGTCGGCGCACCGCCCGATGGTGGCGATCACCGCCCGCTGAGCTCAGCCGAGCAGCACCGCCAGCGCCGCGACCGCCATCCCGGCGACGAACACCACCAGGCCGGCGCGGACGCTGACCGACTTGCGCCGCGCCGCCGCCGCCGGGTCGTCCGTGACGACCGGGCCGCCCGCCCACGCGAGGGCGAGCGCGCCGACGACCGCGAGCACCGCGCCGGCCCACCACGCCGGGTCCGCGACCCCTTCGAGCTGATGCGGCCGCCACCCCGACACCAGCAGGCCGGTCAACCCGATGGTCGCGCTGATCGCCGCGGCGGCGGACCACAGCCCGCCGGTGGTCATGATGTGCCGCAGCAGCGCGTCGTCGGCGGCGCTCGCGCCCGGGAACTCGCGCCTGGCGCCGGCCGCGGGCGCCTCGTCGTGCTGCATCGTCATGCTCCGACCCTCTCCGGCGGCGTCTCGACGAGCGCTGGAGAGCAGCCGCGCAACGCCTGGACCGGGTCGCGATGCGCACCGTCGCCCGCGGGTCGTGCACGGATCGTGACGCCGCGAGACGCGGGGGCCGCCGGGTCGACGTCGACCTGCCCGTACGATCGAACGCGTCCGCGCGCCGCTGCGCGCCTCCCGGTCGCGCGCACCCGCTGCCGGGACCCGCCCCCCGCGAAGGATCGCCATGCCCCTGCGCCGCCCCCTGGCCCGCCGCTCCGCCGTCGCCGTGCTCGGCGCCGCCGCGCTGCTCGCGCTCAGCGCCTGCAGCGGCACCGCAGCCGCCCCCGCCTCGTCGAGCGCCGCCGGCGCGAGCGGACCGGCTGCGCTGAAGACCGTCACCGCGGGCAAGCTCACGGTCGCGACCGGGCAGCCCGCGTACTCCCCGTGGGTGGAGGACGACGAGCCGGAGTCGGGCAAGGGCTTCGAGTCGGCCGTCACCTACGCGGTCGCGAAGCAGCTCGGCTACGCGAAGGGCGACGTCGTCTGGGCGCGCTCGAGCTTCGACTCCGCGGTCACGCCCGGCGCGAAGCCGTGGGACCTGAACATCCAGCAGTTCTCCATCACGGCGGACCGCAGGAAGGCGGTCGACTTCTCCTCGCCGTACTACACGACGACCCAGGCCGTCGTGACGACGAAGGGCTCGAAGGCGGAGGGCGTCTCCACGATCGCCGGGCTCAAGGGCCTGCGCATCGGCGTCGCGACCGGCACCACGAGCTACACCGTCGTGAACACGGAGGTGGGGCAGCCGCGGGTGTTCACCTCGGTCGACGACGCCGTGCAGGCGCTCAAGACCAAGCAGGTCGACGCGGTCGTGACCGACCTGCCCGGCGCCTTCTACATCGCGGGCGCCCAGCTCGACGACGGCGTCGTCACCGGCCAGTTCGCCTCCACCGCCGGCGGCGACCGGTTCGCCTTCGTGCTGCCGAAGGGGTCCGCGCTGACGTCGCCGGTCTCCGCCGCGGTCGACGCGATCACGAAGTCCGGCGAGCTCGAGCGGCTCACGGACAAGTGGCTGTCGTCCGAGGTGGACGTGCCCGTCCTCAAGTGACGCAGCTCCGCACCCCCTCCGCCGTCGAGGTCGAGCGGCGCGCGTACCGGCGCCGCCGCTCGACCCGGTCGGTCGTGGTCGCGGTCCTCTCCTCGCTCGTGGTCGCGGCGGCGGTGTGGCTGCTCGTCGTGAACACGAAGGGCTGGGCGGTCGCGCAGCGCACGTTCTTCGACCCGGCGGAGGCGGCGCGCACGTTCCCTGCGGTGCTGGCCGGCCTGTGGGTCAACGTGTACGTCCTCGTCTTCGCCGCGATCGGCGTCGCGGTGCTCGCCACCCTGCTCGCGGTCGTCCGCACCCTGCGCGGCCCGGTCTTCGCACCCCTCCGGTTCCTCGCCGCGGCCTACACGGACCTGTTCCGCGGGGTGCCGATGATCGTGCTGATCTACCTCGTCGGCTTCGGCGTGCCGGCCCTCGGGGTGCTGCCGCTCGTCGACCCCCGGATCCTCGGCGGGGTCGCGCTCGTGCTCGGCTACTCGGCGTACGTCGCGGAGGTGCTGCGCGCCGGCATCGAGTCGGTGCACCCCTCCCAGCGGCTGGCGGCCCGATCGCTCGGGCTCACGTACGGGCAGACGCTGCGGCTCGTCGTGCTGCCGCAGGGCGTCCGCAGCGTCGTCCGGCGCTCGTCAACGACTTCGTGTCCATGCAGAAGGACGTCGGCCTGATCTCGATCCTCGGGGTGGTGGACGCGATCAGCGCCGCGAACATCGCGAAGGCGGTCTCCTACGACTACACGGCGTTCGTGATCGCGGGCCTGCTCTTCATCCTGCTGAGCCTGCCCTTCATCCGTCTGACGAACCACCTCGAGGCCCGGGCGCGCGCCCGCCAGCAGCAGGGGAGCCTCGTGTGAGCGCGGCGACGGTGCTCGAGACCGAGGGGCTCGTCAAGGCCTTCGGCGACCGGGTGGTCCTCGACCGCCTCGACCTGTCGGTGGACCGGCACGAGGTCGTCGTGCTGATCGGCGCCTCCGGCTCGGGCAAGTCGACCCTGCTGCGCACGATCAACCTGCTCGAGCCGATCGACGACGGCCAGATCCTGCTCGGCGGGGAGGACATCAGCGACCCCCGCGTGGACGCGGACCGCGTCCGGGCCCGCATCGGCGTCGTGTTCCAGCAGTTCAACCTGTTCCCGCACCTCTCGGTGCTCGACAACGTGACGATCGGCGCCCGGCGGGTGCACCGCACCCCGAAGGCGGAGGCGGAGGCGACGGGCCGCCGGCTGCTCGAGCGCGTCGGGCTCGCCGACTTCGCGAAGGCGCACCCCGACCGCCTGTCGGGCGGTCAGCAGCAGCGCGTCGCGATCGTGCGCGCCATCGCGACGAACCCGGAGCTGCTGCTGCTCGACGAGATCACGAGCGCCCTCGATCCGCAGCTCGTCGGGGAGGTGCTCGACCTCGTCGCGGAGCTCAAGGAGCAGGGCTCCACGATCCTCATGACGACCCACGAGATGCGGTTCGCCGAGCACGCGGCGGACCGGGTCGTGTTCCTGAGCGGGGGCCGCATCGCCGAGCAGGGCCCGCCCGCGCAGGTGCTGCGCGATCCGCAGCACGCCGACACCCGCGCCTTCCTGTCCCGGCTCACCGCCCGCTGACCCCGCGCGGGCGCCAGCGGCTCAGACGGCGGGGATGTGCCGCGCGAGCAGCGTGAGCACCTGCGGCGCGGAGGGCACGCCCGCCGCGCGCGCCAGCTCGGTGCCGTCCGCACGGGTCAGCACCGTCGTGGGCGTGGCCGTGATCTCCTGCCGCTCGCTCTCGTCGGGCGCCGCCGCCACGTTCACCTCGCGCAGCACCGCGCGGCCCGGCACCAGCGCGGTCACGTCCTCGAGCACCGAACGGGTGCGGGCGCAGGCACCGCAGAAGCTCGAGCTGTAGAGCGTCAGCACGAGGGGATCCACGCCTGCTGCAGCGTCCGAGGGGGTCGCGCTGTTCCCGGCGGCGCTCAGTCGTCGTCCGAGGAGGTCAGGCCGCGGTGCGCGCTGAGCAGCTGCACCTCGGGCCGCTCGGCGACGAAGCGCTCCACGTCGTCGAGCACCGCCGCGACGTGCGCCGCGTCGCCGGACACGGTCGTGACGCCGATGCGGGTGCGGCGGTGCAGGTCCTGGTCGGCGACCTCCGCGACCGCGACGGGGAAGCCCTTCCACAGCGCGGCGACCAGGGGGCGGACGAGGCTCCGCTTCTCCTTGAGGGAGTGCACGTCGCCGAGGAGGACGTCGAGCTCGAGCCAGCCGATCCACATGGGCGGACCAGCCTGCCACGGCCCGGGCTACCGTCGGTGCGTGGTGGACTGGTCGGGAGCGGAGGCGTACGCCGCCTCGTACGCCCGGCTCTGCGGGGGAGCCGTCGCGCCCCTGCTCGACCTGGTCGAGCGGAGCGGTCCGCGCGGAGGCGTGCTCGCGGACGTCGGCACCGGGCCGGGGACGCTCGCCGCGGCGGCCGAGGCGCGCGGCTGGTCGGTCGAGGCGATCGAGCCGGAGCCGGCGATGCGGCGGCTCGCCGAGCAGCGGCTCGGCCGGAGGGTGCGGGCGGGCGCGCTGCCGGACCTGCCGCTGGCGGACGCCGCGGTGGACGTCGCCGCCGCGGGCTTCGTGGTGAACCACCTCCCGGATCCGCGCGCCGGTGTGCGCGGGCTCGCCCGCGTCGTGCGGCCGGGCGGCGCGGTCGCGGTGTCGATCTGGCCGGGCGGGCCGAACGCGCTGACGCCGCTGTGGGAGCACGTCGTCGCCGCGAGCGGCGCGGTCCAGCCCGGCGGCCTCCGGCTCGACCCCGCGCTCGACTTCGACCGGACGGAGGCGGGGCTGGCCGCGCTGCTGCGGGAGGCGGGGCTCGGCGAGGTCGTCGCCGCGACCGCGCGGTTCGACTGCACCGTCGCACCGGATCCGCTCTGGCGGTCGGTCGAGGCGGGCATCGGCGTGATCGGCACGACGTGGCGGCAGCAGGCGCCGCGGGTCCGCGCCGCGATGCACGACGCGTACCGAGCCGAGACCGCCCGGCTCGCGGTCGACGGCGTGCTGCGGTTCCCCGCGATCGCCCTGCTCGCGATCGGCCGACGCTCGGGCGGCGCCCATGCAGCGCCGATCCCGGGCGCCTAGCGTCGAGGTCATGACCGACATCTCCGACGCGGACCTCAGCGGGCGCACCGTGCTCGCACTCGTGACCAACTACGGCGTGGAGCAGGACGAGCTCGTCGTCCCCGTGCAGCACCTGCGCGACCGCGGCGCGACGGTGGAGATCGCCGCGCAGCAGCGCGACGACGTCGTCACCCTGGTCGGCGACAAGGACCCGGGCCAGAAGGTGACCCCGTCCACGACGATCGACGCCGTCGACGCCTCCGGCTACGACCTGCTGCTGCTGCCCGGCGGCTCCATCAACGCCGACACCCTGCGGCTCGACGGGAAGGCCGTCGCGATCACGAAGGCGTTCGCCAATGCGGGCAAGCCGATCGCCGCGATCTGCCACGCGCCCTGGACGCTGATCGAGGCCGGCGCGGTCGAGGGCAAGCGGCTCACCTCGTACGCCTCCCTGCAGACGGACCTGCGCAACGCGGGCGGCGACTGGGCCGACGAGGCGGTCGTGGTCGACGACACCCGCGGCTTCGCGCTGATCACCTCCCGCGACCCCGACGACCTCGACGCGTTCACCGGCGCCATCGACCAGGTGCTGGTCGCCGCCTCCGCCTGATCAGGCGGCGGGCGGCGCGCCCGCGCCGATCTTCCGCCGCCGCAGCACGACGAACACCGCGGTGGTGAGCACGGCCCACACCGCGAGCACGAGGTACGGCGTGCCGTGCAGGTGGTCGCGGAAGTAGGTGAGGTCGCGCAGCGCCTCGACGGTCGCGCCCGCCGGCATGCCCCGGCCGACGGCGGCGAAGAACGGCGGCAGCAGCGGCTGCGCGACCGCGCCGCCCGATGCCGGGCTCGAGACCAGGATGAACAGCAGCCAGGTCGGCAGCAGCGCCCACTTCGCCCCGATGAGCAGGCGCCAGCACAGGTAGGTCGTGCCGGCCGTCCAGGAGGTGAGCGCGAGCACGCCCCAGGTCGGCAGGAACGGCACCTCCTCCAGGTGCGCGATCGGCCCGACCATCGAGGTCACGGCCAGCGCGACGAGCACCGACCGGATCGCGTCCCACCGCAGCTCGCCCGCCAGGGTCAGCCCGTTCGCGTTCGCCCGCGTCTGGATCGCGCCGATGAAGCCCATGATCACCGACGCCAGCGCGACGTAGAAGAGCACGGTGCCGGAGGGGTCGCGCGGGTCGACGGGGTGCAGGTCGCGCACGGTGAGGGCGGTGCCGAGCGCCCGAGCGACCGCGGTCGTGTCGGCCTGCAGCACCCGGGCGACGGAGGGGCCGGAGGCGGAGGAGAGCAGCAGCTCGGCCCGGCCGTCGTCCGCCCGCACGAGCGCGGCGTAGATCCGCTGCTGCCCCAGCTCGGTCACCGCCGCGGCGCGGGAGGGGAGCGCGGTCGCGTCGATCGTGCGCCGGTCGGCCGAGCCGAAGGCGCGCTCGGCGGTCGCGGGGGACCAGCCGACGACCCCGATCCGCACGTGCCGCGGCTGCGGGTCGCCGAGCGGTGCTGTAGCTGAAGACGTAGAGCGCGGCGACGGCCGCGATCACTAGCGTCACCACGAGGGCCGGGAGGTTGGACCCCGGCAGCACCGCCGCCCGCACCCTGGTGCGCCGTCGCTCGTGCTCCTCGGTCCCCACCGCCGGACGGTAACCGCGCGACCTCGGGCGCACCTCTCAGCCCGCCGCCTCGAGCACCGGCGCCTTCGCCGGCAGGCCCAGGTAGCCGGCCACCGCCTCCGCGTCGGCGAGCAGCACGCGCTCGGCCCGGGCGGCGAGCGGCTCGAAGGGCGCGATGCGCACCCGGTCCCCGGCGATGCGCCAGAGCGCGACCGCGCGCCCCTCCGCCATCGCGAACGAGCGGAAGACGCCGCCGAGCACGACGTCGGGGTCGTGCGCGCCGAGCACCGGCTGCCGCGACACCCAGCCGTGCAGCACCGGGTCGAAGTTGCCGAGCAGGCGGGTCGGCGCGGGCTGCACCGGAGCCCGCTCGGCCAGGTCGACGAGGCCGTCGCCGGCGGGCACCGTCTCGTCCGCGATCGCCGCGAGCCCGGCGCGGGCGTCGCGGAGGGGCAGCTTCGCCCACATCGCCAGGTCGCGGTCCGCGGCCGGGCCGTGGCCGGCGAGGTAGCGGCGCGCCAGCCGCTCCAGCGCCGCCGCGCGGTCGAGCGGCTCGGGGGCGGGCCCGAGCCAGTGCTCCGCGAGGACCATGCAGTGCTCGCGGTCGCGCACCGGGCCGCGGATCAGGCGGTGCCGCAGCGTCGCGGCGAGCAGCACGTGCACGAGCGCCTGCCCGGCGGTCGGCACGCCGGCCGCGTCGAGCGCGGCCCGCAGCTCCTCCCGGGTCCGCGGCCCGTGCTCCGTGATCGCCGCCACCACCGTCTCGATCCCCCGCTCCGCGAGCACGGGGTCGACCCCCTCCTGCTGCAGCCGTCGCGCGGACTCGGCGGCAAGCTGCGGGGTGGTCAGGTCGTGCAGCCACCAGAAGTCCTCGGCGGTCACGAGGTGCAGGGTGCCGCGGTTCAGCCAGGAGACGACGAGGCTGCGCGGCCCGGTCAGCGCCGCGTCGACGTCCGCGGCCACGACGCCGGAGGTTCGCGCGCGGACGGCGAGCCGGAACCCCCGCGGATCCTGCCCCTGCACGGCGAGGACGCGGCGCACCGCGTCCTCCGCGGTCGTCGCCGGCGGCCCGCTCAGCAGCTGGGCGGTGCAGCGGGCGGCGACCACGTCGTCGGGACCGGGCGCGGGCGGCATCGCGTCAGTCGAGCAGGACGGCCCAGCCGTCGAGCACGGCCCCCTCGTGGTCAAGCCCGTACGCGGCGATCCGCCGCACCCACTCCTCGAGCCCCTCCTTCGTGACGGACACCTCGGAGGTGGTGCCGCGCACGACCCCGTCGTCGAGCTCGCCCTGCGGCTCGGTCGCGGTGGCGGCGTAGCCGAGGTCGTCGCGGACGCCCTCGAGCAGGTCGGTCGCCGCGTCCTCGTGCACCGCGGAGAACGCGAACTCGAGCTGCGCGGCGGCGGCGACCCCGTTCTCGGCGATCGTCGACCAGTCGTCGCTGTTCATCGTCGCGAGCTCGTCGACGATCTCCGCGAGCTCGTCCGCGTCGACGTCCTCGGACACCTCGGGCACCGTGTCCTCGATCGGGGTCACCATGCCCCCATCCTGTCCTAGGCGGCGGACGCCGCCCATTCCTCCGCGGTCAGCACGGCGGCCTGCTTCGGGAAGACCTTCTCGAGCAGCACGCGGTGCACCTCGGGGTCGGCGTCCGCGCACGCGTCCGAGAGCACCACGAGGTCGAAGTCGAGGTCCGCGGCCTCGATGTACGTGGACAGCACCACGCCGCTCGTCGCGATGCCGGCGAGCACGAGCCGCTCGGCCCGCAGCGCCCGGAGCAGCACGGCCAGGTCGCTGCCCGCGAACGCGCTCACCCGGCGCTTCACGACCACCGGCTCGCCGGGGTGCGGGGCGACGGCGTCCGCGATCTGCACCTCGGGCGCGTGCTCGCCGCCCGTCGCCCGCGCCTTCGCCGGGGCGAACCGGCGGTTCGACTCGGCGACCTCCGGAGCGCCCTCCCGGAAGGCCACGCGCACGTGCACGACGGGGATCCCGGCTGCGCGGGCGGCGTCGGCGGCCGCTGCGGCGCGCTCGAGCACGGCCGCCGACGGGTACCGCTCGACGATGTTCCGCTGCAGGTCCATGAGGAGGAGGACGGTGCTCGACCCGGTCATGATCGACAGTCTAGGCTGTGCATCTGTGACCGATCCGGAGTCCGAGGACCTCGCCGCCCGCACCGCGCACGAGGTGCGCGTCGCCGTCGGCCGGCTGTGGCGCCGCCTCCGTCTGGTGGCGAACGAGGGCGGGCTGTCCGCCTCCCAGTCGTCCGCGCTCGCCCGCATCGCGAAGGGCGAGGCCGACACCGCCGCCGCGCTCGCCGCGATGGACGGGGTGCGCCCGCAGTCCATGGCCGCGACCGTCGCCGCCCTCGAGCGCGACGGCCTCGTGGAGCGGTCGGTCGACCCGGCCGACGGGCGGCGCGCCATCCTGCGCATGACGCCGGCGGGGGAGGCGCGCTTCCGCGGCGACCGGGCCGCGCGGCAGGAGTGGCTGGCCCGGACCCTCCGCGAGCGGCTCGATGACGGCGAGCTCGCCACCGTGCTCGAGGCGGCCGCGCTGCTGCAGCGGCTCACCGAGCGATGACGACGCACGCGGCGCCGGTCGACCGGTTCGACCGGCGGCTGCTCGCCCCGATGATCCTCGGGTCGATCCTCAACCCGATCAACTCGTCGATCATCGCGGTGGCGCTCGTGCCGATCGCCGTCGCGTTCGGCGTCCCGGCCGCGGAGACGGCGTGGCTCGTGTCCTCGCTCTACGTCGCCACGGCCATCGGGCAGCCGCTCGTCGGGCGGCTCGTGGACGTGTTCGGCCCGCGCCGCCTCTTCCTCGCCGGCACCGTGCTGACCGGGATCGCCGGCGTCATCGGGCTGCTCGCGCCCTCGATCGCCGTGCTCGTCGTCGCGCGGGTGGTGCTCGGCTTCGGCACCTGCTCCGGCTACCCCGCCTCCATGGTGCTGATCCGCCGGGAGGCGCAGCGGACCGGGCAGGAGAGTCCCGCGGCCGTGCTGACCGCCCTCGCGATCGCGACCCAGACCGTCGCGGTCGTCGGGCCGACGCTCGGCGGGGTGCTCGTCGACCTCGGCGGCTGGCGCGCGACCTTCGCGATCAACGTGCCGCTCGCGGTCGCCGGCGTGCTGCTCGGCCTGCTCGTGCTGCCCCGCGACGAGGCCGTGCCGGAGGCGTGGCGCCGGCTCGCGCGGCTCGACTGGGCGGGGGTGGGGCTCTTCGCGGCGACGCTGGTGGCCCTGCTGCTGTTCCTGATGGCGCCGCACGTCGCCACGGCGTGGCTGCTCGGCCTCGCGGCCGTGCTCGCCGCCGGCTTCGCGCTGCGGGAGCGCCGCGCCGCAGACCCCTTCATCGACGTGCGGGTGTTCGCCGGCAACCGGCCGATCCTCGCGACCTACGCGCGGTCGCTGCTCGCCGCGACGGTCTCGTACGGCTACCTCTACGGGTTCACGCAGTGGCTGGAGGACGGGCGCGGGCTCTCCGCCTCGGGCGCCGGCCTGGTGCTGCTGTCCACCTTCCTCGTCGGCATCCTCGTGTCGGTCACCACCGGGCGGCGGCCGGAGGTGCGGGCGAAGCTGCTCGTCGGCGGGGTCGTGCAGGTCGTGGTCTGCGCCGGGCTGCTCGTCGTGACCGGCTCGTCGCCGGTCTGGCTGCTCGTCGTGCTCGCGGCGCTCATCGGCCTGCCGCAGGGCCTGCTGAACCTCGCCAACCAGAACGCGCTCTACTTCCAGGCGGACGGGAGCCGCGTCGGCGCCTCCGCGGGCCTGCTGCGCACCTTCATGTACCTGGGTGCGATCCTCGCGTCGACCGCGAGCGCGGGCTTCTTCGGCCGACGCGCCGACACGGGCGGCCTGCACGAGCTCGCGCTGTTCATGCTCGGCGCCTGCGTGCTGCTCGTCGTGCTCGTCGTCGCCGACCGGTCGCTGGCCCGCGTCGGGCGCGCGGAGGCGGACGCCCGGCCCTGACGTCGGGACGTGCACTTCCCGACGGTCGTGCGCGGCCCGCTGCGGGCGACCGGGGCCGCCCCGGTCGGGCCGGACCGGCTTGAGACCTGCGAGGACGCGGCCCCGCGGCGTGACCCGCCGCCGTCCGCGCGGCCTCCGGCTACCGTGCTGGCCATGAGCGAAGGAGGCGAGCCGCGCCCCTCCGGCCCGTCCCGGCGCACGGTGCTCGCCGGGGGCGGCCTGCTGGCGGCGCTCGCCGCGAGCGCGGCGGTGGGCGTCCGCGCGCTGGGCGCGGAGCACCGCGCGCTCCCGGCGCCGACGGCGACGGCCGCCGCGCCGATCGCCCCGGTGTCCGCGGCGCCGGTGCCGACCGCTCCTCCGCTGCCGCCCCCGCCGCCGCTGGGCGCGCCGGTCCCCGGTGTCGCGCTGGGGCCCCGCGGCGGGTGGGCGCTGCAGAGCCTCCTGCTGCTGCCCGGCACGGGCGAGTGGTTCACCACGCAGGCGAAGCGGGGGACGAGCGGCCTCCTCGACCCGGCCGGGCTGGACGTGGGCGACATCGTCGTCTCGCGGCTGGCGGCCGACGGCCGGTTCCTCGACGCGATGGTGCTGCCGGACGCGGGACACGGGATGGGCCTGATCGTGCGCCTCGAGGGCGGCGTGCGGGTCGTGTACTCGTGCTGGTTCGCGCCCGACGCGAGCGGGCGCCTGTACGACGTGGTGCGGATCCCGTACGCGCCCGGCGTCGCCGCGCGCACGGCCGCGGCCCCCGTCGTCGCGGGGCTGGGCTACCCGCTCGATCCCTGCGCGGACCCCACGACGGGCGCGGTGACGGTGCGCCACCAGGGCGGCGGCGGCCCCGAGTACACCCGGCACACGTGGTCGGACTTCGCCGCGGGGGACCTCTCCCGACCGACCGGTGCGGCGCCCACCACGGACCGGCCGCCGACGCACCAGGGGTTCGCGACGGTCGGCGACCGGTTCTTCTTCTACACGGGCGCGTCCAGCGACACGGTCGGCGGGGACCCCGCGCTGATCACGGAGTGGAGCTGGACCACCGGCGCCGTGGTCGGTGCGCCGATCGACGCCTCGGCCCTCCTGCGGCAGGCGGACGGCGGCTACCCGGGCGGCCGCATGGAGCCCGAGGGCGCCACGGTCGTCGTCGACCCGAGCGGCGCCGCCTTCCTGGTCGTCGGCTTCACCACCGGCGGCGGCCCGGACGCGACGGCGCCGCGGACCTACCCGACCTTCCGGTACCCGGTCCCCGCCGCCTGATCGCGGGGCGGAGCCGCGCCGGGGCACGACTCGCCGGAATACTGCTGGACACCGCGAGTTGTATGCGATTGCATGGATTCGGGCACGCTGCCCACCAGGAGGAGTTGGTTCGGATGCAGTTCGGAGTGTTCTCGGTCGGCGACGTGACGCGGAACCCGGTGACGGGGGAGACGCCGAGCGAGGCCGAGCGGATCAAGGCCGTCATGGCCATCGCGCGCAAGACGGAGGAGGTCGGTCTCGACGTCTTCGCGTTCGGCGAGCACCACAACCCGCCCTTCATGTCCTCGTCGCCCACGACGCTGCTCGCGGCCGTCGCGGCGCAGACCGAGCGCCTCCTCGTCTCGACCTCGACGACGCTGATCACCACGAACGACCCGGTGCGCCTCGCCGAGGAGTACGCGATGCTGCAGCACGTCTCCGGCGGCCGCATGGACCTGATGCTCGGCCGCGGCAACACGGCACCGGTCTACCCGTGGTTCGGGCAGGACATCCGCCAGGGCCTGCCCCTCGCGCTCGAGCACTACAACCTGCTCCACCGCCTGTGGCGGGAGGACGTCGTGGACTGGCAGGGCCGCTACCGCACCCCGCTGCAGGGCTTCACCTCCACCCCGCGCCCGCTCGACGACGTGCCCCCGTTCGTCTGGCACGGCTCGATCCGCACGCCCGAGATCGCAGAGCAGGCCGCGTACTACGGCGACGGCTTCTTCGCGAACCACATCTTCTGGCCGTCGGAGCACAGCAAGCGCCTCATCGACTTCTACCGGACGCGCTTCGAGCACCACGGCCACGGCACCCGCGACCAGGCGATCGTCGGCCTCGGCGGCCAGGCCTTCATCGCGAAGACGTCCCAGCAGGCCCACGACCGGTTCCGCCCGTACTTCGACGAGGCGCCCGTGTACGGCAACGGCCCGCGCATGGAGGACTTCGCGCGGCAGACGCCGCTGTCGGTCGGCAGCCCGCAGGAGGTCATCGACAAGACGCTGACCTTCCGCGAGACGTTCGGCGACTACCAGCGCCAGCTGTTCCTCATCGACCACGCCGGCCTGCCGCTCGAGATCGTGCTGGAGCAGCTCGAGCTGCTCGGCGGCGAGGTCGTGCCGGTGCTGCGCCGCGAGCTCGACGCCCTGCGCCCGGCCCACGTGCCCGACGCACCCACCCACGCCTCCCTCGTGCGGGCGAAGTACGGCGACGCCGAGCCCCGGCAGCCGCGGCCGAACGCCAACCGCGGCGACAACGTGACCGGCGGCTCGCCCTACCAGGACACCGAGACGACCGAGGCCGCCTGAGCATGGCGCCCGCCGCCGACGGCCGCGACATCCGGCTCGCCAACGAGTCCTGGGAGGCGCTGCTCTCCGCCCAGGTCTCGGTGATGCGGGGCTTCGCGGCCGAGCGGATGTGGGACGAGCTGACGCTCAACGAGTACGACGTGCTCTACGCGCTGAAGAAGGCGGGCTGCGCCCTGCGGCAGAGCGAGCTGACGAAGCAGGTCCTGCTGAGCCAGCCCGCCCTGTCCCGCCTCGTCGAGCGCCTGGAGCAGCGCGGCCTCGTGCGGCGCAGCAGCGACGAGCGCGACCGGCGCGGCGTGCTCGTCGAGCTCACGGATGCGGGCGCCTCCGCCCAGCAGCGGATCGGCGCCCGGCACGCCCGCAGCGTCGAGGAGCGCATGCGCTCCCTCACCCCCGAGCAGCAGCGTCAGCTGCGCGACCTCTGCGCCCTCCTGCTCACCGACTGACCACCGCGTCTTCACGGAGTTCTGGCCGGCCGGAGGCTCGCCAGAACTCCGGAAGAACGAAAGAAGAAGGAACCCCATGAAGCTCGTCGTCGTCTCCGGCGGCACCAGCGACCCGTCGTCGACGCGGATGCTGGCCGACCGCATCACCGCCCGCGTGCTCGAGCGCGCCACCGGGGCCGGGGTCGAGGTGACCGCCTCGGTGATCGAGCTGCGGCCCCTCGCCGCCGAGCTCGCGTCCGCGCAGGTCACCGGCTTCGCCCCGCCCGCCGTCGCCGCAGCGATCGCGACGCTGGCGGAGGCGGACGGCCTGATCGTCGCCACCCCCGTCTACAAGGCCGGCGTCAGCGGGCTCGTGAAGTCGTTCTTCGACGTCGTCGACCAGGACCTGCTGATCGCGGTGCCGACCGTGCTCGCCGCGACCGCGGGCACCTCGCGGCACGCGCTCGTCGCCGACGAGCAGCTGCGCTCCCTGTTCGCCTACCTGCGCGCGCTGACGACGCCGACGAGCGTGTTCGCCGCGCAGGAGGACTGGGGCGGCACGGGCCTCGCCGACCGCGTCGACCGCGCCGCGCACGAGCTGGTCGTGCTGCTCGAGGCGGGCGTGAGGTCCGCCATGCGCGACGCCGGCACGCACTACAACCGCGTGTTCGGCAGCGCCGCGCAGGGGGAGGAGGCGATCGAGTTCGACAGCGACCTCATGCGCCTCGCCACCGGCGGCTCGGCCGAGGGCGCGGTCCGCCCGATCCGCCCGGTCTGAGCGCGCGCCGAGCGGGCGCATCCCCCTCCGGGCGCCCCGTGCTCCTCTAGGTTCGAGGCATGCCCGAAGCCCTGCTGCGTCAGCGCGACACCGCGTCCGACCCCGATCGGGCGACGGCGGCGCTGCGGGCGGTGCTCGGCAACGGCACCGTGGCGGTCGAGTCCGGCGCGCTCGACTACGACCAGGTGTCCGCCGTCGACGACGGCGTCAGCGTCACCCGGATCCGCAGCGCCGGCACCGCGGTGCGCCTGAGCACGGGCGCCTCGCCCGAGCTCGTGGTCGTGGCGGTCCGCGAGGGCCGGGCCGAGCTGCGGCACGACGCCGAGCGGGTCCTGCTCGAGGCGGGCGACCTGGGGCTCATCCCGAACGGCCGGTCCCTCGAGCTGCGCTGGGACCGGGTCGTGCTCGACCTGTTCTCCATCGGCTCGAGCTCGATCCAGCGGCTGCTCGGCGTCGACGGCCGGCCCGTGCACCTCGCGGCGCCGCGCCTCACCCCGCGCTCCAAGGACCTCGCGGTGCTCTGGGACCGCGTCGCCCGGGTGCTGGCCGGCACGGTGCTGGAGGCGCCGGACCTGTACCAGCGGGACCTCGTCCGCGACCAGATGATCGACACCCTCGCCGCGACGACGATCGAGGCGTTCGAGCTCTCGGAGGCGGAGGAGGCGGACGTCGACCACGACGACGAGGCGCTGCGCCGCGCCGAGTCCCTCATGCGCCGGCGGCTCGGCGAGCCGCTCAGCATCCCCGACGTCGCGCACGCGTCGGGCGTCTCCCTGCGCGGGCTGCAGCTGCTCTACCAGCGCCGCCTCGGCACGACCCCGCTGCTGCACCTCCGCAGCATCCGGCTGGCCGCCGCGCGTGCGGCGCTGGCGCAGGGGCAGTCGGGCGAGACGGTCAGCGCGGTCGCCCGGCGCTTCGGCTACACGAACGTCGGCCGGTTCGGCGCGCACTACCGCGCGGCCTACGACGAGGCGCCCTCCGCGACGCTGCAGCGCGCCCGGTCCTGATCGGGCCGCGTCCGTCCTGCGCAGCGCCGCAGACGATTCGCGCAGTCCTCTCCCGCTCCGCCGCACGGCTCGGGAGGATGACCGCGTCCGCCGACCGAAGGAGCGCCTCGCCGCGATGCCCGCCGAGCACCGAGCCGCATCGCCCGAGCCGCGGCTGCCGCCCGCCATCACGCAGCGGTACCGGCTCGGCGAGGTGATCGGGCGCGGCGGCACGTCGACCGTGTACGCCGCCACGGACACGCTGCTCGGCCGCGAGGTCGCGGTGAAGGTGTTCGCGGCGAAGGCGGTGTCGGAGGCCGAGCTGCGGGTGCAGCAGGCGGAGGCGCGGCTGGTCGCACGCCTGAACCACCACGCGCTCGTGACCCTGCTCGACGCGGGCGTCGACACGAGCCGGCCGGAGGCGCCGCAGATCTACCTCGTGATGGAGCGCACGCCGGGCGTCGACCTGAAGCGGCGGCTGCTGCAGGGCCCGCTGCCCGCGAAGCAGGTCGCGTACCTCGGCTTCGACCTCGCCGAGGGGCTGCACCACGTGCACGAGCACGGGTACCTGCACCGCGACGTCAAGCCGGCGAACGTCCTGCTCGACGACCGCGGCGCCGACACCCGCCTGCGCGGCAAGCTCACCGACTTCGGCATCTCCAGCATCATCGGCTCGGAGCAGGGCGAGTTCACGACCGGCACCGCCGCCTACCTCGGCCCCGAGCAGGTGGAGGGGGACGACGCGGTGCCCGCCACCGACGTCTACTCGCTCGGCCTCGTGCTGCTCGAGGCGGTCACCGGCCGGGTCGAGTACACCGGCTCGGTGATCGAGGCGGCCACCGCCCGCCTCGAGCGCGACCCGGTCGTGCCGCCGACCGTGCCCGAGGCGATCGCCGTGGTGCTGCGCGGCATGCTCGCGCGGCGTCCGGACGACCGGCTGACGCTGCCGGAGGTGTCGGTCGGGCTGCAGAACGCGCTGATCGCCGAGCTGATCCGCGAGCGCTCGCTCGACCCCGCGCTGCTCGCGCCCGACGAGGCGGTCCGCGCGACGGCGGTGCACCGCTTCGACGTGCTGGGCGACGCCCCCGACGAGGCGTTCCACCGAGTGACCTACCTCGCGGCCCGCCTGCTGCGGGTACCGGTCGCCTTCGTCTCCATGGTCGACGCCGATCGCAAGGTCATCCGCTCCGCCCGCGGGCTCGACGGGGCGCTGCAGGAGGTCGCGCGCAACGAGGCGCTCTGCGCGATCCCGGTCGCCACGGGCCGCGCCGTGTCGGTGCCGGACGTGCGGGCGGACGCGCGCATCGCGGGCAACCCGATCCTGCTGCACGACGAGGCGCTGACCTCCTACGCCGCCGCGCCCCTCGTCACCTACGACGGCCTCGCCATCGGCGCGCTCGGCGTCTTCGACCGCGTGCGCCGCGACTTCGACGCGGACGAGCTGCGCGACCTCGCCGAGCTGGCCGCCGTGATCATGCGGGAGCTCGAGCTGCGCCTCGCCGCGCGCCGGGCCCTCATCGCGCGCTGACCGCGGAAGTCCGCGGCGCCGCCGGCGGTTGCACCGAGGAGGAGGCGGCGATGGCGCAGGGACGGGCAGCACGCATGGTCGCCGCACGGGAGCGGGACGGCGATACCTGCGTCTGGTGCGGCACCGCGTTCGACGAGCGCACCCGAGCGACGCGGGAGCACGTGATCCCGCGGGTCAAGGGCGGCCCGTCGTGGCTCGAGAACGAGGTCGCGGCCTGCCGGCGGTGCAACGGCGAACGCGGGCACCGGGCGCTCGTGGAGTGGCTCGACGAGTGCGAGCGGCGGGGCTGGCAGCCCGACGTGCCGCGGCTCGAGCGCGTGCTCGTCGCCCTGCAGCGGGCCATCGCCGAGCGCGGCGGGCAGCGCCGGGCGCGGCCCCAGCTCGACGCGCAGCTGCGTCGCCTGCGCAAGCGCACGCCCCAGCACGTCTGACGCGGCGGGGTGAGCGCGCACCCTCCGACACCGCCCCCGACTTCCTGGGGAGCACCTCCCGAACACCTGTTCCCGGGGCGCGCCGAGGTCGATACTGGCGCTGCGGCGGTCGCGGGGACCGCGGCACGAGTGGGGCCGACCGGGACCCACCGGACGAAGGCGGACACCGTGGGGATCGACGTCGGGGAGCGGCGGGCGGCGGGCCCGACCGAGGTCGCCTCCGGGCGCTACGTCCTCGGCCGCGAGATCGGCCGCGGCGGCACGGCCCGCGTCTTCCTCGCCCGCGACCGCCTGCTCCGCCGCGAGGTCGCGGTCAAGGTGTTCCGCGCCCGGGCGGAGGACCCGGAGGAGCTGCGGGTCCAGGAGGCGGAGACGAAGCTCATCGCCTCGCTGAACCACGCGGCGCTGACGACGCTGCACGACGCCGGCATCGACGTCACCGACCCCGAGCGGCCGCAGGTCTACCTGGTGATGGAGCACGTGCGCGGCGGCGACCTGCGCGAGCGGCTGCGGCGCGGGCCCCTCTGCCCGCTGCAGGTGGCGTGGCTCGGGACCGACCTCGGCGGCGGGCTGGCGTACCTGCACCAGGCGGGCTTCGCCCACCGCGACATCAAGCCGGCCAACGTGCTGCTCGACGCGGCCGACGCCGGGGAGGAGCGCATCCGCGGCAAGCTCGCCGACTTCGGGATCTCCTCCCTCATCGGCAGCGTCCGGGCCGGCGACGCCCTCACCGGCACGGCCGCCTACCTCAGCCCGGAGCAGGCGGAGGGGGAGGACGCGGGTCCCGAGTCGGACGTGTACTCGCTGGGGCTCGTGCTGCTGGAGGCGCTGACGGGCGCCGTCGCCTTCCCGGGCGACGTGACCGCCTCCGCCATGGCCAGGCTCGACCGCGACCCCGTGGTCCCGGCGTCCGTGCCCGAGGGGCTCGCGACGATCCTGCGCGGCATGACCGCGCGCGACCGCCGGGCGCGGATGCCGCTGGACGAGGCCGTGCCGGCGTTCCTCGACTGGATCGTCGACGACCGGGTGCGCCGGCGGGAGGACCAGGGGCAGGGGTCCGAGTCGGCGCGCATCGCCGCCGCCCGCCGCTACGACGTGCTCGACACCGCGCCCGAGGACGCGTTCGACGAGGTCACCGAGCTCGTGCGCCGCACCCTGCACGTGCCCGTCGCGATCGTCGCCGTGGTCGACGAGGAGCGCGCCTACTTCAAGTCGCGGCGGGGCGTGGGCCTTCCCCAGCTGCCGCGCGCGGTGACGAGCGAGTTCGCGGAGTCGGAGGGGCTCGGCACCTGGAACATCCCCGACGTGCTCGCCGTGCCGAGCCTCCGCAGCCATCCGTTCGTCGCGGGGGAGCCGCACGTGCGGTCGGCGCTCGCCGCGCCGCTGCTCACGCACGACGGGCACTCCATCGGCCGGATCCTGGCGTGCGACACGGCGCCGCGCACCTTCGACGCGGAGGACGTCGCGACCCTGGAGGGGTTCTCGCGGATCGTCATGCGGGAGCTGGAGCTGCGGCTCGCGAGCCGACGGGCCCTGTTCCGGAGCTGAGCAGCGCGACGGCGACGAGCTCGTCGACGAGGCCCGGCAGGTCGAGTCCGCCGGCGGCGCACATCCGCGGGAAGCCGGACTGCGGAGTCATGCCCGGCATGGTGTTCACCTCGTTCAGCACGAAGCCGTCGTCCGTCACGAAGAAGTCGAACCGCGCCAGACCGCCGCAGCCGAGCGCGCGGAACAGGCGCACCGCCGCCTCCCGCAGCGCGGCCAGCACCGGCTCGTCGACCGCGGCGGGGAAGCGCACGACCGCGGTGCCGTCGTACTTGCGGGAGGTGTCGAACACCTCGCCCTCCGCGACGCCGTACTCGACGGGCGGCGGCACGGTCAGGGAGCCGTCGCGCCGCTCGACCACCGCGAGCTGCACCTCCCGGCCGCGCACGTAGGACTCGACGAGCACCGTGCCGCCGGCGGTGCGGGCGAGCGCGACCGCGGGCGCCAGGTCGGCCGGGTCGCGCACCACGGAGACGCCGAAGCTCGACCCGGCGGTCGTCGGCTTCACGACGACCGGCGTCGGCACCTGCGGCACCGGGTCGCCCGGCAGCAGGAGCACGCCGTCGGCGACCCCGATGCCGAGTGCGGCGGCGACCGCCTTCGTCGCGTGCTTGTCCATGGCGATCGCGCCGCCGAGGGCGGGGCACCCGACGACGGGCAGCGCTGCCAGGTCGGCGAGCGATGCGATCGCGCCGTCCTCGCCCGGGGCGCCGTGCAGCACGGGGAAGACGACGTCGCAGCCCGCGAGCAGGCCGACGCCCGCGGCGAGGGAGGCGGCGGGCGTGCGCCCGAGCGGGCCGCCGCCGTCCGCCCAGACGCCGTCCCGGCCGATCGTCATCGCGACCGGGTCGTGCCCGGCGGCGGTGAGGGCGTCCGCGACCGCGGCGGCGCTGCGCAGCGAGACGTCGTGCTCGGGGCTGGTGCCGCCGCCGAGCACCGCGACGCGGCTCATCGCACGCCGTCCAGCACGCGGGCCACGCGGGCGCCGATGCCGGTGACGACGTCGTGCTCGATCGTGCCGGCCCAGCGCGCCCAGTCGGCGGCGGTCGGCTCGCCGCCGGCGCCGGTGCCGAACACCACCGCGGTCGTGCCGAGGCGGACCCCCTCCGGTCCCGCATCGACGACGGTCTGATCCATGGAGACCCGGCCGAGCACGCGGCAGCGGCGGCCGTCGAGCTGCACCCCGGCCTCGGGCTCGATGCGACGGGGCAGGCCGTCGGCGTAGCCGAGCGGCAGCAGCGCGAGCACGGTGTCGCGCTCGGTGCGGGCGGTGTGGCCGTACCCGACGGGCGTGCCGGCCGGCACGACCCGCGTCAGCACCACGGGAGCGGTGAGCGTCAGCGCGGGCCGCAGCCCGGGGCCGATGCCGACCAGTCCGGCGCCGATGCGGACCAGGTCGAAGGCGGCGTCCGGCAGCCGCAGGGCCGCCTCCGTCGCGGCGAGGTGGCGGACGGCGGGTCGCAGCCCGGCCGCCTCGACCGCCGCGACGGCGCTGCGGAACGCGACGACGCCCGCCGCGTTGCTCGCGTCCGCGGGCTCGTCCGCCCGGGCCAGGTGCCCCATCACCCCGACCACCTCGACGAGACCGAGCCGCTCGGCGTCCGCGGCGGCGGTGATCAGCGCGCTGCGGTCCGGGGCGCCGTCGCGGGCCATTCCGGTGTCGACGTGCAGGTGCACGCGGGCGCGCGCGCCGCAGCGCCCCGCCGCCTCGGCGACGGCCTGCAGGTGGGCGACGGACGCGATCGCGACGTCGATGCGCAGCCGCAGCGCCGCCTCCCACGCCGCGTCGACCGGCAGCAGCCAGCAGAGCAGCGGTGCCGCGATGCCTGCCCGGCGCAGGGCGACGGCCTCGTCGAGCGTCGCGGTGCCGATCCAGGTCGCGCCGGCGGCGAGGGCGGCGCGCGCGGCGGCTTCAGCGCCGGCGCCGAAGCCGTCCGCCTTCACGACCGCCATCACGGCCGCGCCGCTCACCGCGGCGGCGCGGCGCACGTTCGCGGCGATCGCGGTCGAGTCCACGTGCAGCGCGGGCCCCGCGACGGTCGCGGGTGCGGCGGCGGCCCTCGGCAGCGCGCTCATCGGCCGGCCTGCGCGAGCACCGGCGCCTCGATCGGGCCGTAGACCGCCGATCCCGCGCGCACGGACCACGCCCAGTACCGGTCGCCGTGGCTCCAGTGCCACCACTCTGTCGGGTAGTTCACGAAGCCGGCGCCCGTCATCGCGAGCGTGAGCAGCCGGCGCTCCTCCCGCGCCTCGACGCCGATCGCCGCGTCCATGAAGCAGGCGCCGCGGCTCGCCTCCGGCGTCGCGTCGATCGGGGTGCCGAGGTCGACGGGGCGGCCGAGCCGGTCGACGAGCGTCACGTCCACCGCGGCGCCCGCGACGTGCGGCGCGACCTCGATGGGGGAGACGAAGCGGCTGGTCAGCCGGCGCTGCTCCTCGGGCAGCGCGAACGGGTGGGCGGCCTCGACCTCGGCGGCGTAGCGCCGCCAGATCGCCAGCTGGTCCTCGGGGCGCCGGTGCCCCTCCACGACCCGCAGCCTGCGGCCGGGCGGCAGCAGCAGCTGCGCGACCGCGAGCCGCGCGGCGACGCCGGAGCGCACGAGGGGGCGGTCGCCGTCGGGGCCGGCGGTGTCGGCGGGCACGGGGACGAGGGCCTCCCCCGAGTCGACGACGGGGAGGGCGGCGATCACGGGATCGGCGAGCAGCACGGTCATGGTGCGAGCCTGGCGCGCACCGCCCTGCCGCCGGATCGGTCGCGGGAGCCGTCGCGCTCCTCCCCGCGGTGGATCCGGTCCTCCTCCGACCGGCTGACCCGGTTCCGGGGAATGCCGCTCGCAGCGGCCCGGTTGCGGCTCGACGACATCCTGAGCGGAAGGCGGAGGACATGGCGCGCATCGCGGTGCTGGGCGGCACGGGGTACACCGGAGGACACGTCGTGCGGGAGGCCGCGTCGCGCGGTCACCACGTCACGGCCTACAGCCGGAACGCGCCCGAGGCGCCGATCGAGGGCGTGCACTACCTGCAGGGCTCGATGACCGAGGAGGGCGCGATCGCGGGCGCCGTCGCCGGTCAGGACGTCGTCGTGGAGGCGCTCGCGCCGCGCGGCGAGCTCGCCGGCCGCCTCGAGGGCCTCGTGCTCGACGCCGCGCGCCTCGCCGCCGAGCAGGGCGCACGACTCGTCGTCGTCGGCGGGTGGAGCGGGCTGCGCCCCGCCGAGGGCGAGCCCCGCTTCAGCGAGGGCGACGTGCCGGAGGCGTTCAAGGCCGAGGTCGAGGAGATGGTCCGCGTGCTCGAGGCGCTCGAGCAGCACGCGCCCGAGGGCCTGGACTGGCTGTTCGTCAGCCCCGCGCAGGTCTTCGGCTCCTACGCGCCCGGCGAGGCGCTCGGCCGCTACCGCATCAGCGGCCCGGTCGCCCTCTTCGACGAGCAGGGCGCGTCCGCGGTCTCGGGCGCCGACTTCGCGCTCGCGATCGTTGACGAGATCGAGCGCCACGAGCGCACGGGGCACATCGGCGTCGCCTACTGAGGCGCTGGCGGGGCGCTCCGCTGCTGCTTCGACGGTGCGCACCGTCGGATCAGCAGCGGACGGCCCCGCCAGCGTCCTGCGGCGTCAGCGCAGGGTGCGGCGGGAGGTGATCTGCCCGGTGTCGAAGCCGAGCAGGTGCAGCCCGCCGTGGAAGCGCGCGTGCTCGATCTTGATGCAGCGGTCCATCACGACCGTGAGGCCCTTCGACTCGCCGTAGTAGGCGGCCTCCTCGTTCCAGATGCCGAGCTGCACCCAGACCGTCTTCGCGCCGACGGCGAGTGCGTCGTCCATCACCTCGGGCACGTCGCTGCCGCGCCGGAACACGTCGACGACGTCCGGCACCTCCGGCAGCGAGGCGAGGTCCGGGTAGACGGGGTGGCCCAGGATCTCCGTCGCCCGCGGGTTCACGAAGTACACGCGGTACGGGCTCGAGGACAGCAGGTAGGTCGACACGAAGTAGCTCGACCGCGCCGGGTTGGGGCTCGCGCCGACGATCGCGACGCTCTTCGCGTTCCGCAGGATGCGCAGCCGCGCCTTCGCGTCCGGCCCCTGCCACGTGCGGTTCCTCCGCAGCAGCTTCGCGAGCGGGCTGGAGGCGGGCAGGTCGCAGGTCATGCCGTTCGCGAGCGTCGCCGTCACGGTGTCCCGCGTCGGCGGCGCGCTCGGCGTCTCGACGTGGGCCAGCACGGCCCCGTCCTCGGCGGCCGCTGCGGTCAGAGTGGAATCGGCCATGGCGCCAGTCTGCTCCTCCTACCCTGGCGGGATGGACCGTCCCGTCGCCCTCGTCACCGGCGCCTCCCGCGGCATCGGCCGCGCCGTCGCCCTCGAGCTGGGCCGCACGCACCACGTGCTCGTCGGCGGCCGCACCGCGGAGGCGGTGGCGCCGGTGGTCGCCGCGCTGCCGTCCGCGGAGCCGTTCGTCGCCGACCTCGCGGCCGACCCGGTGCCCGCGCTGCCGGCGCGCCTCGACGTGCTCGTGCACTCCGCGGGCGTCGAGGACGGCGGCCGCGTCGCCGACACGGAGCGGGCGGTGTGGGAGCGGGTGTTCGCGGTCAACCTGTTCGCGGTCGCGGAGCTGACCCGGGCCGCGCTGCCCGCCCTCCGTGCCGCCGAGGGCCTCGTCGTGCCGATCAACAGCGGCGCGGGCTTCACGAGCGCGCCCGGCGGGGGCGTGTACGCCGCGTCGAAGTTCGCGCTGCGCGCCTTCGCGGACGCGCTGCGGGAGGAGGAGCGGGGCAGCGGGGTGCGGGTCAGCACGATCCACCCGGGCCGCACCGACTCCGACATGCAGCGCGAGAAGGTGCGGCGCGAGGGCCTCGAGTACGACGAGCGCTACGTGCTCGACCCCGACTCGGTCGCCGCGGCCGTGCGGCTCGCGGTCGACCTGCCGAAGGGCGGCACCGTCGAGTCGCTCTCGATCCGCCCCACCCGCATCCGCTGATCGCTGATCTCGCGGATCCGCGAGACCGCCGGGCGCTCGTCCAGCAGCCGGACGGTCGATGCCCAGCGAGCGGGGTCAGGCTCGGTTCATGAGCGACGCCAAGGACCAGCAGGACACCGCCCCCGACCCGGAGCAGCTGCCCGACGGCAGCGGCCCGCGCGACGACACCGCCAGCGGCGGCGACGACGACCAGTTCGAGGGCTGACCCCGCGCGTCAGCCGCTGAAGCGAGCCCGCGCCTCGGCGAGCCGGGGCAGGCGGGCGTCCGAGCCCTCGGGGTCGAACGGCTCGCCGGCCGGTTCGCCGTCGGGCGTCGCCGCGTCGTCCTCGCCCTCCGGGTCCGGCAGGCCGCGCTCGTCGACCGCCTCGACGGCCGCCGAGGCCAGGGCCCCGTTCTCGAGCGGCTCGTCCGCGGTGAGCAGGTCCGCCAGGTCCTCGGGATCCGCCAGCACGGCGTCGACGGCCGCGGAGCCCTTCCCGATCAACCAGGCGCGGAAGGCCCGGAAGCCGTCGTCGCTCATCCCTCCCGAGACGACGTAGCCCGCCTCCCGCACCGACCAGCGGTCGAGCAGCGCCAGCTCCGCCGTGAAGCGCCTCGCGAAGCCGAGCAGCTCGTCGTCGTCGAGGCCCTCCAGCGCGGTGCGCAGGTCGTCGGCGTCGGCGCTCGGGGCGTCGTCCTCCACGCCCTCGCGGGCCGTGTCGAGGATCTCGTAGAAGCGGGTGCGGTCCATCGTCAGCTCCCTCCGGGTTCGCGGCGCATGGGCACGTGGGGGATGCCGTCCTCGTGGAAGCGCTCGCCGTCGATCGTGAAGCCGAACCGGGCGTACCAGTCGGCCAGGTGCTCCTGGGCGTCGAGGACCATCGGCGCCCCGGGCGCGAGCTGCGCGCAGCGCTCGACGGCGAGGCGCATCAGCGCGGAGGCGACACCGCGGCCGCGCGCCGACGCCGCGGTCGCGACCCGGCCGATCCGCATCGCGTCCGGGTCGCGCAGCACCCGAGCGGTGGCGAGCACGGTGCCGTCCTCCTCCGCCCACAGCAGCTCGGCGCCCGGCTCGACGTCCCGGCCGTCGACGTCGGGGTAGGCCGCCTCCTGCTCCACGACGAACACGGCCACGCGCAGCTCGAGCAGCCGGTAGAGCACGACCGGGTCGAGGTCCGCGGCGGCGGACCGGTGGTAGCCGATCGTCACGGGCGCAGCGCTCCCACCACGTCGAGCACGGCCGTCGGGCCGCTCTCGTCCGCCGCGTGCGCGGCGGCGCGCAGCAGCACCGCGTCGCAGCCGGGTACCCAGCCCTCCGGGGTCCAGCGCTGCAGCGGCCGGAGGGAGACCGGCACGGCCACCTCGCGCTGCTCGCCGGCCGCGAGCGCGACGCTCGCCCAGCCGAGCAGGCAGCGGGCGGGCAGCGCGCCGTCGCCACCCTGCGGGTCGCCGTAGACCTGCACCACCGTGCGGCCGTCGCGGTCGCCCGTGTTCGCGACCTGCACGGTCACCTCCGCGGTCTCGCCGTCGACGCGCCCGATCGCGAGGTCACGGAAGACGGAGGAGGAGTAGGAGAGGCCGAAGCCGAGCGGGAACGCCGCCGGCACGCCCAGTCGGTCGAGCAGGCGCTGCCCGAACCAGCGGTCGTACGTGACGGCGGTCGCCGTCGCGTCGAAGGCGGGCAGGTGCTCCTCGCTCGTCGGCACGGAGAAGGGGAGGCGACCGGACGCGTCGACGGCGCCG
This sequence comes from Amnibacterium soli, assembly GCF_039544415.1. Classification (NCBI taxonomy): domain Bacteria; kingdom Bacillati; phylum Actinomycetota; class Actinomycetes; order Micrococcales; family Microbacteriaceae; genus Amnibacterium; species Amnibacterium soli. Next base: position 68,602 of record NZ_BAABLP010000001.1, read on the forward strand.
AGCAGCACGTCGGCGAGGGCGTGCCCGCCCTCGCTGCCCGCGTACCAGGCGAGCAGCACGGCGGGCACGTCGTGGCGCCACTCCTCGGTGATCACGGCGCCGGCGGCCACGATCACCACGACGGTGCGCGGGTTCGCGGCGACCACGGCGCGGATCAGCTCGACCTGCGCGGCGGGCAGGCGCAGGCGCGTGCGGTCGCCGCCGGCGCTGCCGCCGCTGATGCCGCCCTCGGTGGAGCCGCCGGCGAGGAAGTCCTCGGCCCACGCGTCGCCGTCCGTCGGCGGGTAGGTGGCGACCAGGTCGGGCGCGAGGAAGGCGCCGGCGTCGATGAACTCGCCCTCGTCGGCCGCCGTGTAGCCGACGACGACGACCGCCGCGTCCGCCTCCGCGGCCACCCGCGCGGCCTCCTGCGGATCGTCGCCCGCGCTGACGACGCGGTCCGCGCCGAGCGTGTCGCGCAGCCCCTCGAGCGGCGTCACCACCGCCGGCGTGCGGACGTCGGAGGAGCCGTTGTCGCCCGTGTTCGGCTGCGCGGCGAGCGCGCCGACCACCGCGAGGCGGGTGAGCCCGCGGTCGAGCGGCAGCACCGGCCGCCCCTCGACGGGCTCGTTCGCGAGCAGGACCATCGAGCGGGCGGCGGCCTCGCGGGCGAGCGCGCGGTGCGCGTCGGAGAACACGACGCCGGCGCCGGGCTCGTCCGCGACCTGCCGCGCGGCGAAGCGCAGCTGCACCGCGAGGATGCGCACCGCCGCCGCCTCCACGTCCTGCCGCAGCTCGGGCCGCTCCTCGAGCGCGGCGGGCAGGGCGAGCGCGCGCTGCTCCGCGAACGGCTCCTCGACGTCGAGGCCCGCGACGAGCGAGGCGACCGCGTCGCGGAGGCCCCAGATGAAGTCGGACACCGCGATGCCGCGGAAGCCCCACTCCTCCCGCAGGATCCCGGTGATCAGGCGCCGGTTCTGGCCCGCCCACTCGCCGTTGACCGAGTTGTAGGCGGTCATCACGGCGTCCGCGCCCTCGCCGACGACGCGGCGGAAGTGCGGCAGGTAGACCTCGTGCAGCACGTCCTCGTCCACGGTGACGTCGACGGTGAAGCGGGCGTTCTCCATCGAGTTCAACGCGTAGTGCTTCACCGTGGTCATCGCGTTCGGGGCGACGCCGCGGTGCAGCGCGGCGCCGAAGTCGCCGAGCAGCAGCGGGTCCTCGCCGTAGGTCTCCTGGATGCGGCCCCACGCGGGGTGCCGCGGCAGGTTGATGCAGATGCCGCCGAAGAAGTTGCCGCCGAGCGCGCGCAGCTCGAGCCCGATCGCGGTGCCGACCTGCTCCTCCAGGGCCGGGTCCCAGGTCGCGCCGCGGGCCATCGCGACGGGGAACGCGGTGGCGTTGCCGAGCACCACGCCGCGGGGGCCGTCGCCGAAGCGCAGCCCCGGGACGCCGAGGCGCGGCACCGCGCCGTGCACGTAGGGCGTGTGGTTGTAGCCCTCGGTGACCATCGTGCGCATGCCGCGCCAGAAGGGCTCGTCGCCGTCGAGCAGGCTGAGCCGCTCCTCGGCGGTCAGCAGCTCGACCAGGGCCCGCGCCTCCTGCGCGGCGTCGCCGCCGTCGCGCACCCGGGCGACGGCCTCGTCGAACGCGCTCATCGGAGGGTCTCGCGGAGGTGACAGCGGCGGCACATGGGTTGAAGTGTGCCCGAGCCCTGCTCCATCTTCACGGAGTTCCGGCACGGCTCCGCCGCGGCCGGAAATCCGTGAAGATGAAGCATGAGCACCGGCACGTCGTTCGAGGGGGCCGTCGCGGTCGTGACCGGGGCCGCGCGCGGCATCGGGCGCGCGATCGCCCTGGAGCTCGCCGCGGCGGGTGCCGACATCGGCGTCGGGCTCCGCGACGTCGAGCGCGACAGCGGCGTCGTCGCCGAGATCGAGGCGCTCGGCCGCCGTGCCGTCGCGCTGCCGATGGACGTGACGGACCTGGCGCGGTCGCGCGCCGCGATCGACCGCGCGGTCGACGAGCTGGGGCGCCTCGACGTGCTCGTGAACAACGCGGGCGGCAGCATCGTCGCCGACGCGCTCGACGTGACGGAGGAGGACTTCGAGGCCGTCTGGGGCCTGAACACCCGCAGCACGTTCTTCCTGTCGCAGCACGCCGCGAAGCACTGGCGCGACTCGGGCAGCGGCGGCGCGATCGTGAACGTCGCCTCGCAGGCCGGTCTCGTCGCGCTGCCGGGGGAGTCCTCCTACTGCACCGCCAAAGCGGCCGTGATCCACCTCACGAAGTGCCTGGCGGTCGAGTGGGGCGGGCTCGGCATCCGCGTCAACGCGGTCGCGCCCACTTTCGTCGAGACCGACGGCACCGAGCCCGCGCTGAGCGACCCGGCGTTCCGCGCCGACACCGTCGAACGCATCGCCGCACTGCACCGCATCGGCACGCCGTCGGAGGTCTCCGGCGCGGTCGCGTTCCTCGCCTCCCCGGCCGCCTCGCTGATCACCGGGCACACGATGGTGATCGACGGGGGCTGGACGGTCCGCTGACCGCCCGGCCCCCGTCGGCCGTCAACCGAGGTGCGGCGTCAGCAGCGCCTTGGTGGACTCGCCGAGGCGGTCGGCGGCGTTCAGCTGGTGCCAGTGCGGGTAGCGCAGCGGCTCGAGCGACACCGCGTCGAGCCGGGCGAGCTCGTCCGCGCTCAGCTCGAGGTCCGCGGCCGCGAGGTTGTCCGCGAGCTGCTCCTCCGTGCGCGCACCGACGATCAGCGAGGTGACCGCGGGCTTCGCCAACGTGTACGCGAGGGCGACGCGGGCGGCGGAGACGCCGTGGCCCTCGCCGATCTCGACCAGCGCGTCGATCGTGTCGTACAGCCGGTCCTCGTCGTGGACGGGCGGCTCGGTCCAGCCCTCGAAGCGGCGGGTGCCCTCGGGCGCATCCTGTCCGCGGCGGTACTTGCCGGACAGCAGGCCGCCCGCGATCGGGCTCCAGACGAGGATGCCGAGGCCCTGGTCGATGGAGACGGGCACGAGCTCGTTCTCCGCGTCGCGCGCCTGCAGCGAGTAGTAGATCTGCTGGCTGACGAACTTCTCGGTGTGGTGCTTGTCGGCGGTCCAGAGCGCCTTCATCAGCTGCCAGCCGGTGTAGTTGGAGGCGCCGATGTAGCGGACCTTGCCCGAGCGCACGAGGTCGTCGAGCGCCTTCATCGTCTCCTCGAGCGGCGTCTGCCCGTCCCACTCGTGCACCTGGTACAGATCGATGTGGTCCGTCTTCAGGCGGCGGAGGCTCGCCTCGGCGCCCTCGATGATGTGGTGCCGCGAGAGGCCGGCGTCGTTCGGGCCGTCGCCCATGCCGCCGCGCACCTTCGTCGCGATCAGCACGTCGTCGCGGTTCTTCCCGAGGGCCTCGCCGAGGATCTCCTCCGACAGGCCGTTCGAGTAGACGTCGGCGGTGTCGATCAGGTTCACGCCCGCCTCGCGGGCCAGGTCGATCTGGCGGCGGGCGCCGTCGACGTCGAGGTTCCCGATGGGGCTGGCCCATCCGGTGCCGCCGAATCCCATGGTGCCGAGGGTGATGGTGGAGACGCGGAGACCGGAGCTCCCGAGCTGGCGATACTGCATGGGCCGAGCGTAGGCAGGGCCGCTCCGCGCCTCCTGCGACAACCTTGCTCACGCTTCGTGCCGCCGCCGCGCCTCCGCGGCGGCACGAAGCGTGAGCAGAGACCGCCGTCAAGCGGCGACGGGCGCCTCGATCACCACGAGGTCGGGGCGCGGCACGGAGGGGCCGAGCACCCGGTCCACGGGCCCGGTCATCACGGTGCGGGCGGCGGAGGCGAACCCGCGCAGACCGTGCGCCCAGACCTGCGCGGGCCGGCGGCCGCACAGCCGCAGCGCCTCCCGGTGCCCGACCGCCAGCACGGAGGCGGCGCCGACCGCGACCGGCGCCCACGCGAGCGCGATGCCGATGCGTGCGGCGAGCGGGCGCGGGCGCAGGTCGCGGTGCAGCCGGTCGATCTGGAACCGGACGTGCTCGCGCTCGTCCGCCACGATCCTCCGGCCCACCCCGGCGAGCACGGGGTCCGGCCCGTTCGCGGCGAGGGCCTCGAACCAGTCGAGCGCGACGGTCTCCGCGACGAGGAAGAGGGCGATCTCGGTGTCGAGCCCGAGCGACCGGCGCAGCAGCGTGAACACCCGGTCGGACCAGTGATCGGCGAGGGAGGGGGCGCCCAGGTGGCGCAGGCCGCGGCCGAACAGCGCGGAGTGCGCCTGCTCCTCCTCGACGAGCAGGCGCACCGCCTCCACGTAGTCGGGGTCGCCGGTGCGCTCGGCGAGGCCGAGCAGGTGGGTGCCGTCGCCGCTCTCGCCGAGCTCGAAGCGCTGGAAGGAGTGCGCCATCGCCCGGCGCACCGGTTCGGGCAGCCCGCACGGGGCGTCCCAGTCGACGGTGGCCTCGATGCGCTCGCGGCGCAGGCGGTTGCGGGCGAAGTAGTCGGCCCAGGCGGCGAAGGGGGAGGGGGAAGCGGTCATCCTTCGACGCTAGGAAGCGCCCGCACCGCCGTCCTCGGCCGCAGGGAGCGGTGCCCTCCGCCGGAGGTCGGAGATTCAGCGCGCAGCGCCGAGGACGAGCGCGATCACCTGCGCGCGGCTCGTCACCTCCAGCTTCGCGAGGATCGCGGTCACGTACGACTTCACGGTCGCCGGGCTGAGGAAGAGCGCCGCGGCGATCTCGGGGTTCGACGACCCCGCGGCGACGCGGGCGAGCACGTCCGCCTCCCGCGCGGTGAGCGCCGGGAAGCGGGACCGCAGGTCGTCGGCCGGCGGCGGGGGAGGCGCGAAGCCCGCGACGAGGCGGGCGCCCACCTCCGGGTCGAAGACGGCCTGACCGGCGGCGGCCGCGCGGATCGCGGCGAGCAGCTCCTGCCGCCCGGCGTCCTTCGTCAGGTAGCCGATGGCGCCGGCGCGCAGGGCCGCGGCGATGGAGGCGTCGTCCGCGAACGTCGTGAGGACGAGCACGCGCGTCGCCGGGCGCTCGGCGAGGATCCGCACCGTCGCACCGGCGCCGTCGAGCACCGGCATCCGGAGGTCCATCAGCACCACGTCGGGCGCGAGGTCCGCGGCGAGGCGGACCGCCTCCGCGCCGTCGGCGGCCTGGCCGACCACCGCCACGTCGTCGCTGAGGTCGAGCACGGTGACGAGCCCGTCGCGCACGATCGCCTGGTCGTCGGCGACGAGCACGCGGATCACGGCAGCACCGCCGTCGCCTCGACGACGAACGAGTCGCCGCGGACGCCGGCGCTCGCCGCCGAGCCGTCGCCGAGCGCCGCGAAGCGCTCCTGCATCCCGAGCAGACCGTGACCGCCGCCCGTCGACGGCGCGGGGACCGCGGGCAGCGCGGTCGCCAGCCGCAGGGTCAGCGCGCCCTCGGAGCGCTCCACCCGCACCCGCACGGGCGCCCCGGGCGCGTGTCGACGCGCGTTGGTCAGCGCCTCCTGCAGCGACCGGGCGAGCGCCTGCCGGTGCGGCCCGTCGACCCCGGCGAGGGTCGGCTCGCCCATCAGGTCGACCGCGCCGCCGAGCGCTCGGTGCGCGGCGAGCAGGTCCGCGAGGGCGCTGTCCGGCACGTCCGCGGGCGAGTCCTCCGCGTCGCGCAGCGCGGCGACCGCGCGGCGCGCCTCCGCGAGCCCGTCCGCGGCCAGCCCCCGGGCCGCTCCGACGCGCACCGCGGCCTCCTCCGCCCGGCCGCGTTCGAGCAGCGCCTCGATCGCGTCGAGCTGCAGCACGAGCCCGCCGAGCGAGTGCGCGAGGACGTCGTGGATGTCGCGGGCGACCGCCGCCCGGTCCTCCAGCAACCGGTTCCGGGCCGCGTCCTGCTCGGCGGCACGCGCCGCGTCCCGCAGCGCATCCTGCTGCTGCGCCGCGCGCACCCGGTAGCGGCGGCTGACGCCCAGCGCGACGCCGAACGCGAGGCCGCCGAGGTCGATGAGGATCGCCGTCGGGCTCAGCCGTGCGACGACCGCGACGAGCAGCAGCACCGCGGCGCTGCCGGCGCAGAGCGCGACGATGCGGTCGAGCCGCTGCCGGGGGTCCGAGAGCAGCACCGTCGCGGGCGCGATCATCCCCGCCACCAGCACGGTGACGCCGAGCCCGGTGCCGACGGAGGCCGCGGCGGCGCACACCGCGATCAGCGCCCCGCGCAGACGCCCCGCCCGCAGCACCGTGTAGCCCGCCCAGGCGAGCAGGGCCACGACGGTGAGCGTCAGCGTGCCCGGGTTCCGCGTCGCCTGCGGCGTCTGCAGCGCCCCGAACCCGATCACCGCGATGATCAGGAGCACGACCCAGTTCCGGCTGCCCGTCGGATCGGCCGCGGCGAACGGCACGCCCCAGGAGGGACGTGACGTTCCCGTGCGCGCGTTCACAGGGTCGATCATGCCGACAGCAGCGCCGCCTGCGGCGCGCGGGACCGGGCGATCAGCGCGGCGGTGCCGCGGGTCGCGGCGAGCAGCAGGAGGAGGACCCCCGAGGTCGTGGCGACGTGCGCGCCCAGCGCCGGGCCCGTCGTGGAGATCACGACGCGCACGGCGATGAGCGCCAGCCAGAGCCCGGCGCCGAGCCAGCCCGTGCGCGTCTGCCAGGCGCCGATCCTGGCGGGCGAGGGCCGGAAGACGGTGAGCCGGCCCATCCCGGCGCCGACCGCGAGCGCCACGGCCAGCTCCGCCGCGAGCAGCACGAGGTCCGCCGGGGCGGGCGGCCCGGTCTGCACGGCGGTCGCCACCTCCACGAGCCCGAGCACCCCGAGCGCGACGGGCAGCCGCAGCGCGCGGGCGGCCTCGAAGCGCGTCCAGCGCAGCTGCCGCCGGATCAGCAGGGCGACGACCGCGAGTGCGAGCGCGGCGATCCCGAGCATCGGCATGGTCATGGGGTTCCCTCCTCCGCCCCGCCGCATCCGTGGCGGGGTGCTCCCAGCCTCCTCAGCGGGCGGGCCGGCGCCCACCACCCGTGGGTGGGGACGCGGGTGGTGATCGGTCGCACCCGGTGGGTACCGTCGGGCCGTGGCCGACGACGACACCCGACCCGCGATGGCGCCGGACTACCCGGTCGAGACGGAGCGGCTGCTGCTGCGCCCGATCGATCCCGTCGGCGACATCGATGCGATGCACGCGTACCGGTCGCGGGAGGACGTCTGCCGGTACATCCCGCCGGTCCCGGTCACCCGCGAGCAGCTCGCGGCCACGTACGCGGACCCCGAGCGCTCCCGCTCGGTGCTCACCGAGGCTGGCCAGATCCTGGCGCTCGCGATCGTGCTGCGGGAGACGGGCCGGTTCGTCGGCGACATCATCCTGATCTGGTCGAAGGACCACCCCTCGAACGGCGAGGTGGGCTACATCGTGGATCCCGAGCACCAGGGCCGCGGCTATGCGACGGAGGCGGTCCGCGCGGTCCTGGCGCTCGCCTTCGACGGCTTCGGCCTGCACCGCGTCGTCGGCCGGATCGACGCCCGCAACCCGGCGTCCGGCCGCGTGCTGACGAAGGCGGGCATGCGCCAGGAGGCGGTCCTCGTCGAGAACGAGTGGTTCAAGGGCGAGTGGGGCACCGAGGTCGACTTCGCGATCCTCGAGCGGGAGTGGCGGGCGCAGCGCGCCTGAGTGTCAAGCATGCTTGACATGGCGGGCGGTGTCCGCCAGGCTCGAGTCATGACAAGCAACCTTGACACGCGTGCCGCCAGCGCCGGTGACCGCCGCCGGACCAGGGCGTACCTGGCCGAGTTCGTCCCCGGCATCGTCGCCTACGTCCTGCTGCTGTCCGCAGCCCTCCTCTGGGGCGGCTTCGACGGCACGAGCCCGACGCGCTTCGCCTGGGCGCTGCTCCCGGTGCTGCCGATGATCTGGATCGCGATCGCCGTCCTCCGGCACCTCCACCGACTCGACGAGTACCAGCGCACCAGGACGCTCACCGGGCTCGGTGCGGGCTTCGCGGTCGCGATGCTCGCCTCGATCGCGCTCGGCATCCTGCAGAGCGCGGGCTTCGAGCTCGAGGGGTCGGGCTTCTGGATCTACGGGATCGGCATGGCGACGTGGGGCGTCAGCGCCGCCGTCGCGGGTCGTCGGTGAGGAACGACCTCCGGCGGCGCCGCGAGGAGCGGTCGTGGACGCAGGCGCACCTCGCCGACCTGCTCGACGTCTCCCGGCAGACGGTGAACGCGCTCGAGACGGGGCGGTACGACCCCAGCCTGCCGCTCGCGTTCCGCATCGCCGCGCTGTTCGAGGCGCCGATCGAGGCGATCTTCGAGCCGGACGGCGCGGACGTCGACGCTCGCCGCTGAACGCCGAAGGGCCCGCGCCTCGACGAGGTGCGGGCCCTTCGTTCCTTCGCCTAGTGCGTGACGACCGGCGCCGCCTCGTCCTGACCCTGCGCGGGACGGCCCTGCGGCGCGAGCCGACCCCACCGGAGCAGGAGGAACGCGATGACCGCGATGGCGACAAAGACGCCCGAGGAGGTCAGGAACGCCGTGTGGTAGCTGTCGAGCTGCGCGAGCGCCTGCGCCGAGCGGGAGTTCCCGTTCGTGCTCAGGTAGCGCGTGACGGTGTCGGCCGCGAGCGTCGAGAGCACCGCGGTGCCGATCGAGCCGCCGATCTGCTGCGACGTGTTCACCATCGCCGAGCCGACGCCGGCGTCGCGCGGGTCGATGCCCGCGGTCGCCGTGTTGAACGAGGCGGCGAACACGTTGCCCATGCCCAGGCCGAGCACGATCAGGCCCGGCGCGATCGTGGTCCAGTAGTTGCTGTCCAGTCCGATGCGGCTGAGCAGCAGCAGGCCGGCTGCGCCGAACAGGGCGCCCACGACGATCAGCGGCTTCGGGCCGAAGCGGGGCAGCAGGTTCGGCGCGATCAGCGTCGAGGTCAGCGCGATCGTGACGGGCATCGGCAGGAAGCCGATGCCGGTCTGCAGCGGTGTGTAGCCGCGCAGGGTCTGCAGGTAGTAGGCGAGGAACAGGAAGACGCCGAACAGCGCCGCGCCCGTCAGCGCGACCGTCAGGTACGCGCCGCCGCGCTGGCGGTCGAGCACGACGCGGAGCGGGAGGAGGGGGTGCGCGACGCGGGACTCGAGGATCACGAACGCGATCAGCAGCACGACGCCGAGCGCGAGCGACACGATGGTCTGCGCCTCGCCCCAGCCGTTCGTCTCGGCGGAGGAGAAGCCGTAGACGATGCCCACGAGGCCGAGCGACACGATGACGGTGCCCGGCAGGTCGAGCTTCGGGCGGGTGCCGGTCGGGCCCTGCTTGCCGAAGAACGTGAACGCGCCGATGATCGCGACGATCGCGAAGAACAGGTTCACGTAGAGGCACCAGCGCCACGACGCGTATTCGGTGAGCACGCCGCCCAGCAGCAGGCCGACCGCGCCGCCCGATCCGGCGACCGCGCCGAAGACGCCGAACGCCTTGCCGCGCTCCTTGCCGTCCGTGAACGTGGTGCTGAGCAGCGACAGGGCGGCGGGGGCGAGCAGGGCGCCGAACGCGCCCTGGATGGCGCGGGCGGCGACGAGCTCGCCGAAGTTCTGCGCCGCGCCGCCGAACGCGGAGGCGGCGGCGAAGCCGACCAGACCGGCGATGTAGGTGACCTTGCGGCCGAACAGGTCGGAGAGCCGGCCGCCGAGCAGCAGCAGCCCGCCGAAGGCGAGCGAGTAGGCCGTCACGACCCACTGGCGCTGGTCGGAGTCGAAGTCGAGCGCCTTCTGCGCGGTCGGCAGCGCGATGTTCACGATCGTCGCGTCGAGCACGACCATCAGCTGCGAGAGCGCCAGCACGGCGAGCACCCACCAGCGGTGCTCGTGCTTCGCGCCCTGGCGCTTCGCGGCCGTGGCGGCCGGAGGTGAGTCGAGAGTCGTGTCCGCCATGCGGAGCTCCTTCGATCGGTCGGAGGGGTTCGCGCGGCGCTGCACAGAACGAGGAGGACGCTTCCGCGTCCCACAGCAGAAGCGTGGCAGGCGTTCAGCTATTCCGCCGCGATTCGGAGGCGATCGGATGTCGGAGGGGGGTCGTACTGTCGTAGACGTGTTCGAAGGTCTGATCGACGAGGCGCGGGTCGACGCGGATTCCGCGCTGCCGCCGGTCCCCGCGGACCTGCTCGTCGAACCCGACCTGACCGACGAGGACGACCGCGACCACCAGACGTGGCTGTGGCGCATGAGCCCCGCCGAGCGGTTCGAGGCGCAGTTCGGCTCGCCCGCCGAGCCGGATGCGATCGAGGTCGTCGGGAACCCGACCGAGGAGACGGCCGCGTTCGCCCAGGAGGTCGCGGTGCAGGCCGACCGGATGCGGACGATCGCGGAGGCGCACCGCGTGGCCGCGCTGCTGACCGCGTACGAGGTGTCGATGGTCGACCTCGCGCAGCGGTTCGGCTCGGGCTTCGGTGTGCGGACCGGGCTCGGTGCGCAGGCCTTCTTCCGCTCCTTCGGGCTCCAGACCCGTCAGCACCCGAACCGTGTCGCGCACGAGGTCGACACCGGCCTGCTGCTGCGCGACGAGCTGCCGGCGACGTGGTCGGCGTTCCAGCACGGGCAGGCGTCGTGGACGCGGGTGCAGACGGCGGCACGCGAGGCGGACGGCCTCGATCGCGAGCAGCGGGCGGCGTACGACGAGCGGGCAGCAGTCCTCGTGGTCTCGTCGACCCGGCTGAAGGACGACCTCCGGAAGGTGCGGGAGCGCCTGCAGGACGGGACCGCCGCCCGTCGCGCCCGCACCACGCACGAGCGGCGCCGCACCTCGCTGGAGCCGACGAGCGACAGCGGCGCCGCGTTCGTCGCGGACGGCCTCGCCGCCGACTGGGTCCCGGTGCACGACGCCCTGCAGTGCGCCGCGATCGCCGCGCACGTGTCGAGGGCGAGACCCGCGGCGTCGCGCAGCTGCGGCACGACATCGCGCTCGACCTCCTGCGGGTGGGCCTCCGCCTCCCTGCCGAGCAGCACGAGGGCGTGCTCGTGCCGTGTCGCAGGGCCGTCGACGTCACGCTCGTCCTGACCGTGCCCGCACTCGCGTGGCTCGGCCGGACGAGCGAGCAGGCGAAGCTCGGCGGCTACGGCCCGATCGATCTCGAGACCGCGAAGGCCCTCGCGGCTGAGGCGACGTCGTTCAACCGGGTCCTGACCGATCCCTGCTCCGGCGTCCGGGTCGCGATGGACCGCGCGGTGTACTCGCCGCCCGCCGATCTGGCGCGCTGGGTGCGGATCCGCGACGGCCGGTCCCGATTCCCGGGCTCCAGGACGCCGGCGCATCTGGCTGACATCGACCACGCGCGGGAGTGGCAGCAAGGCGGCCCGACGGACGCGGACAACCTCGTCACCCTCGACCGGCCGAGTCACAACCTGAAGTCGGCCGGCCTGTTCGAGGAGGCCCTGCTCGACTCGGGCGCCGTCGGCTGGCTCGACGCGTGGCGGCACCGGTTCGAGGACCCGCCGAACGACCCCCTCGACCCGGTACCACCCGGGCTGCTCGCCGGGAGGGCGCCCGACGAGCCCTGCCCCTTCTAGCGGGCCGCTTCCTTCGCCGCCTTGCGCGCCTTCGGACCGAAGGCGAGGCCGCCCATGTCCTCGAGGCTGACGCCCTTCGTCTCCGGCACGAGGAAGAAGACGAACAGCAGCGAGATCAGCGCGAACGCGGCGTAGAGGCCGTAGGTGAAGACCAGCGACAGCTCCGCGAGCGGCGGGAAGGTCAGCGTGACCGCGAAGTTTGCGATCCACTGGGCCGCAGCCGCGACGCCGAGCGCCTTCGCGCGGATGCGGTTCGGGAACATCTCGCCGAGCAGGACCCAGACGAGCGGCCCCCACGTGGCGCCGAACGAGATCACGAACAGGTTGGCGCCGACCAGGGCGACGATGCCCCACGGGTTCGGCAGGCTGACCGCGCCGCCCGAGCCGGTCTGCGCCTGGCTGAACGAGATCGCCACCGCGGCGAGGGCGATGACCATGCCGGCGGAACCCGCGAGCAGCATCGGGCGGCGGCCGACCTTGTCGACGATCGCGATCGCGACGAAGGTGACGGCCACGTTGATGACCGCGGAGATCACGGAGATCGCGAACGAGTCCTTGAAGCCGACCGCGTTCCAGAGCGTCGTCGAGTAGTAGAAGATCACGTTGATCCCGACGAACTGCTGCAGCACCGACAGCACGATGCCCGCCCACACGACGGGCTGCAGGCCGAGGACCGGGCCGCGCAGGTCCGCCTTCTTCGCGTTCTCCGCGTCCTCCTTGATGGTGTCCTGGATGCTGCGGACCTCGTCGTCGATGTCCTCGGGCGACGTCGTCTGCTGCAGCACCGCGCGGGCGCCGCGCTCGTCGCGCTTCGCGAGCAGATGACGGGGCGACTCGGGCAGGCGCAGCGCGATGACGCCGTAGAGCACGGACGGCACGACGCCGACGAGGAACATCCAGCGCCACGCCTCGAAGCCGAAGAGCAGCTTCTGCGAGGCGCCGTCGGTGCCGTTGAAGCCGGCGAAGAGCGCGTCGGAGAGCAGCGCCGCGAAGATGCCGAGCGTGATCGCGAGCTGCTGCAGCGAGCCGAGGCGGCCGCGCACGTTCGCCGGCACGACCTCCGCGATGTAGGTGGGGGAGACGACGGAGGCGACGCCGATGCCGAGGCCGCCGATCACGCGCCAGAACATGAAGTCGCCGACGCCGAAGGCGAGGCCGGCGCCGATGGAGCTGACGAGGAAGAGGACGGCGCCGATCAGCATCGTGCGCGTGCGGCCGACGCGGTCGGCCACGCGGCCCGCGAGGTAGGCGCCGAGCGCGCAGCCGAGCAGCGCGATCGCGACGGCGAAGCCCTGCAGCGTCGGGTTGAGCTTGAACTGCTTGCCGATCGCGTCGACCGCACCGTTCACGACGGAGGAGTCGAAACCGAAGAGGAAGCCGCCGAGTGCTCCGGCCACCGCCAGGCCGGTCACCTTGCGCTTCAGCTGCTTCAGGCCCGGCGCTTCCCGCCGGTTCTCGCGCTGCTGGGTCCCACTCATCGACTCGTCCTGACCGCGCGGCGTCAGCGGATGAACTCGGTCGTGCCGCGGCCGTGCGACTGGGTTCCGCCCGCGATCTTCTCGGATTCCGACCGAAAACCGGCTGAGTGACCGCGTCGCGGAATGGTCCGCCTACGCGATGGTCGTCCTGCCGGTGGCCGCGTCGAGGGCCTGGTCGAGGTCCGCGATGATGTCCTCCACGTCCTCGATGCCGACGCTGATGCGCACGAGCCCGGCGCGCACGCCGGCGTCCTCGAGCTGCTGGTCCGACAGCTGCGCGTGGGTCGTCGACGCGGGGTGGATCACCAGCGTCTTCGCGTCGCCGATGTTCGCGACGTGGCTGGCGAGGTCGACCGACTCGATGAACGTGCGGCCGGCGTCGCGCCCGCCCTTCACGCCGAAGCCGAAGACGCTGCCCGGGCCCTTGGGCAGGTACTTCTTCGCGCGCTCGTGGTGCGGGTGGTCCGGCAGCCCGGCCCAGGTCACGAACTCGACGCGGTCGTCGCCCTGCAGCCACTCGGCGACCGTGCGGGCGTTCGCGACGTGCGCCTCCATGCGGAACGGCAGCGTCTCCACGCCGAGCGAGAGCAGGAAGGCGGAGTGGGGCGAGAGCACCGGGCCCATGTCGCGCAGCTGCTCGGCGCGGAGGCGGGTGAGGAATGCGTACTCGCCGAAGTTGCCGTGCCACTGCAGGCCGCCGTAGGAGGGGATCGACTCCTCGAAGAGCGGGAAGCGGTCGCCGGACCAGTCGAACCGGCCCGACTCGCTGACGACGCCGCCGAGCGTGGTGCCGTGGCCGCCGAGGAACTTCGTCGCGGAGTGGGTGACGATGTCGGCGCCCCACTCCATCGGGCGCGACAGGTACGGCGTCGCCACGGTGGCGTCGATCATCAGCGGCACGCCCTGCGCGTGGGCGACCTCCGCCAGGCCCTCGATGTCGGCGACCGTGCCGGAGGGGTTCGCGACGCTCTCCGCGAAGACGACCTTGGTGCGGTCCGTGATCGCCGCGGCGTAGGCCTCCGGGTCGCTCGACTGCACGAACGTCGTCTCGACGCCGAAGCGCCGCAGGGTGATGTCGAGCTGGGTCAGCGAGCCGCCGTAGAGGTTCGCGGAGGCGACGACGTGATCGCCCTGCCCGACCAGGCTCGCGAAGGCGATGTACTGCGCACCGAGCCCGGAGGCCGCGGCGACCGAGCCGAGGGCGCCCTCGAGGCTCGCGATGCGCTCCTCGAACGCGGCGACCGTCGGGTTCGCGAGGCGGCTGTAGATGTTGCCGTACTTCTGCAGCGCGAAGCGGGCGGCGGCGTCGTCGGTGTCGTCGAAGACGAACGCGCTGGTCTGGTAGATCGGCATGGCGCGGGCGCCGGTCGCCTCGTCGGGGATGTTCCCGGCGTGGATCGCCCTGGTGCGGAACCCGTACTCGCGGTCAGCCATGCGGGGAACGCTAGTCGGGCTCGCCGGGGTGCCCGTCACCGGAGCACCCCGGCGGAGGCGTCAGCTGCCGATCTTGCCGTCGGCCGCCTGCTGCGCCTTGTCGATCTGGTCCGAGTGGCCGCCGCCGGTCGCGCTGTCGACCTTGTCGGCGGCCTTGTCGAGCACGCCGTCGCTCGCCTTCTCGCCCTTGTCCGAGTGCAGGAAGTCGTTGGCCTTGTCTCCGATGCCGCTCATGCGGTGCTCCGATCCTCCGCGCCCGACGGCGCGGTCGGCGGCAGTCTGTCGGGCGCGGGTGGACGAGTTCTGGCCGTCGCCCGACGATGTGCTCCGAACGGCGCGGCGCCGCGCTTGACCCCGCCGTGCCGCTGCCCCTTGGATCGGACGACACCGCACGGATCGACCGGAGGCACGACATGGCGACGACCGACGAGCTGCTCGCAGCCAACCTGCACGGGGTGTTCGGCGAGCGGGACGCGGTCGAGCGGCGCGCCGCCGCAGCCGCGATCTACACCGACGACGTCCGCTTCGTCGACCCGGAGGAGACGGTGGTGGGCCCGGACGCGGTGGTGGCGAAGGCGGCGGCGCTGCTCGACGGCGCGCCCGGCTTCGTCTTCGCCGACGAGGGGCCGACCTACCTCGCGGGGGACCGCGCGGCGCTGGCGTGGACCTTCGGCCCGGAGGGCGCCGCCCCCGTCGCGCGCGGCGTCGACGTGCTCACCTTCCGCGACGGCCGCATCAGCGAGGTGCTGACGCTGCTCGCCTGAGCGCGCAGCGGCGGGCGCCGGTCAGGCGCTCCGCGCCGCCCGCGCGGGCTCGGTGCTCGCCCAGAGGTTCGGCGCCTCCAGCGGCGCGCCGGTGGACGCCGCTGCGATCCACGCCTCCGTGCTCGTGACGGACGCGAAGCCGGAGGCGAGCACGAGCAGGGTGCGCTCGTGCAGGTCGCGGGCGCTGATCGTGCCGCTCGGCGTCGTCAGCGGCAGCGTGCCGGTCGCATCGGCGAGCAGCTCGACGCCGAGCCCGAGGTCCGCCGCGTCGCGCGCCGTCGACTCGTCGCAGTGCTGCGTCATGAAGCCGGCGATGGTCACGGTGTCGACGCCGTGCGCCTCCAGCCAGGCGGCGAGGTGCGTGCCGGCGAAGCACGACACCGCCTCCTTGACGAGCAGCAGGTCGTGCGCCGCGGTGGCGACCGTGTCGTGCAGCTCGGCGCCGCGCGACCCCGCGGCGAAGACGGGGGAGTCGGCGGCGTCGACGTGGCGCACGAGCACCACCGGCACGTCCGCGGCGTGCGCCGCCTCCACCGCCGCGACGATGTTCGGCAGGCTCTCCTGCAGTGGCGGGTGCGCGATCGGCAGGGCGCCGTCGACGTACTCGCGCTGCACGTCGATCATTAGCAGGGCGCGCTTCGGTGCGTCGGTCATGGGGCGACGGTAGCCGTCAGTCGATGCTCAGCAGCACCCGGCCGTGCACCGCTCCGCCGTCGACCGCGTCCTGCGCCTCCGCGATCCGCTCGAGGGGGAGCACGGCGCCGACGTGCGACGACAGCGCACCGGCCGCCGCGGCGGTCGTGAGGTCGGCCGCCGCCTGCGCCTTCGCCTCGGGCGGGAAGTCGTCGCTGCCGAGCAGGCGGATGGTCGTGTTCGAGAAGAGCATCGGCCAGAACGGGAAGGTCGGCCGGTCGCTGTGCGTCGCGAACGCGGCGATGGTGCCGAGGTTGCGGAGCACGGCCGCGTCGAGGTCCGCGTTGGCGTCGAACGCCACCTCGACGATGCGGTCGACGCCGTCCGGGGCGAGGCGGCCGATGGCGGCGGCCGGGTCGTCGTCGAGCGCGACGAGATGGGCGACGCCGGGCAGCGGCGCGGCGGTGGCGGGCGCGGTGCGGAGGGTGCCGATCACGGTCGCGCCGCCCCAGGTCGCGAGCTGCGCGGCGAGGGAGGAGACGCCGCCGCGCACGCCGTGCACGAGCACCGTCGAGCCCGCGACCGGGCCGTCGCCGAAGACGGCGCGGTGCGCGGTGACGCCCGGGATGCCGAGCGAGGCGCCGAGGTCGTCGGAGACCGCGTCGGGCAGGTCCACGGCCAGCGCCTCCGGCACGACCGTGTACTCCGCGGCGGTGCCGAACTGCCGGTACGACTGCGCGCCGTGCACCCACACCCGCCGCCCGACGCGTGCGCCGTCGGCGCCCGGACCGACGGCGTCGATGACGCCCGCCCCGTCGCTGTGCGGCACCACGCGCGGGTAGGGCATGCCGGTGAAGGCGGCCGCGCGCTTCTTGGTGTCGCCCGGGTTGATGCCCGAGCGGGTGAGCCGCACCCGGACCTCGCCGGCGCCCGGCTCCGGCGTCGGCAGCTCGCCGACCTGGAGCACGGAGGAGGGGCCCTGCCGGTCGTACCAGGCTGCGCGCACGAGGGCTCCGATCCGCGGCGCGGCGCCGCTCCCATCCACCCTGCCACGGCGGCCCGACGGCGGGATCGCCGCCCCAGAAGGGGGCGCCGACCAGGGCCGGCGTCCACTGCTGGTAGCCTCGTCACCGCGTCCGACATGGACGTGGGCGTCGAAGCGCACCCGACCTCCCGCAGCCCCTGCGGTCGAGACGGTGTCGCACGCGGCGCGTTCAGGTGCAGAGTCCGCACCGCCGCCGCGGCCAGAACGCCGCATCGAATCAGAGAGATCCCCTGTGTCCGCACATACTTTCGCCGATCTCGGCGTGCCCTCCTCCCTGCTGCCCGCGCTCACGAGCGCCGGGATCACGGAGCCGTTCCCGATCCAGACCGCCACGCTGCCCGACAGCCTCGCCGGGCGCGACGTGCTCGGCCGCGGTCGCACCGGCAGCGGCAAGACGCTCGCCTTCGCGCTGCCGCTGGTCTCGCGCCTCCAGGGCGGCCAGCGCCGCTCCGGCCGCCCGCGCGGCCTGGTGCTCGCACCGACCCGCGAGCTCGCCACGCAGATCGCGGCCGTCGTCTCGCCGCTCGCCGCGGCCGCCGGCATGACCGTCACCACCGTCTTCGGCGGCGTCTCGCAGAACCCGCAGGTCACCGCGCTGAAGAACGGCGTCGACATCCTGGTCGCCTGCCCCGGCCGCCTCGAGGACCTGCTGAAGCAGGGCGCCCTGTCGCTCGGGCAGGTCGAGATCACGGTGCTCGACGAGGCGGACCACATGGCCGACATGGGCTTCCTGCCCGGTGTCACGCGGCTGCTCGCCGCGACGCCCGCCGGCGGTCAGCGCCTGCTGTTCTCCGCGACGCTCGACAACGGCGTGGACAAGCTGGTCAAGCGCTTCCTCTCGAACCCGGTCACGCACTCGGTCGACGACGGCAGCTCCGCCGTCGAGACGATGTCCCACGCGGTGCTCGAGGTGAAAGACGCCGACGGCAAGCGCGAGGTCATGGAGGCGCTCGCCTCCGGCATGGACCGCCGCATCCTGTTCGTGCGGACCAAGCACGTCGCCAAGCGCCTGGCCAAGCAGCTGACCGCGGCGGGCATCCCCGCGGCGGACCTGCAGGGCAACCTGTCGCAGAACGCCCGCGAGCGGAACCTCGCGATGTTCTCCTCCGGTGAGATCCGCGTGCTCGTCGCGACCGACGTCGCGGCCCGCGGCGTGCACGTCGACGACATCGCGCTCGTCATCCACGTCGACCCGCCGACCGAGCACAAGGCGTACCTGCACCGCTCCGGCCGCACGGCCCGCGCGGGCGCCGTCGGCACGGTCGTCACGCTCGTGCTGCCGGAGCAGCGCCGCGACGTCGCCCAGCTGCTGCGCGCCGCGGGCATCAGCGCCGCGCCGGAGCAGGTCACGGCGGAGTCGCCGAAGGTCAAGGAGCTGATCGGCGAGGTCGCCCCGCACGTGACGCCCGCGCCGGTCGCGCCGCCCCAGGTGCAGCGCCCCCGTGCGGACCGTCCGGCCGGCGGCGACCGCCGCGGCGACGCCGCACCGGGACGTCGCATCCCGCGCGGGGGCGAGTCCGGCGGTGCGGCCGCCGGCGGTCGTCGCAGCGGCGGCGGGCAGGGCGGCGAGGCCCGCCGCTCCGCTCCGGCGGCGGAGGGCCGCGGCGCCGGCGGGCGTCGTGGCGGCGCCTCCGGCGGCGGTGCCGGCGCGCGTCGCGGCGGTGGTGCGGGCGGCGGCAGCGCCCCCGTGCGCTTCTCCACGTCCAGCGGCTCGACCGCGGGATCCGCGTGGACCCAGTTCAGCTCGGCGCAGGACAAGGCGCCCGCCGAGCGCCGCGGCAGCCGCCGTGCCGGTCGCGAGGGCGGCCGGCCCGACGGTCACCGCTGATGCGACGGGTCGCCGCCGCTCAGGCGGTGGCGACCCAGTAGCGGCGCTTGCCGGCGCGGGTGTCCTCGTACGCTCCGCCGGCCCGCTCGATGACGGTGCGGGAGCCGACGTTGTCCTCGTCGCAGGTGACGAGCACCCGGTCGATCCCGAGGTCCCGCGCGATCGGCAGCGCGGCGCGCAGGGCCGCGCTCGCGTGCCCGCGTCGTCGGGCGGAGGGTCGCACGCTGTAGCCGATGTGCCCGCCCTCCTCGAGCAGCCACGGCGTGAGCCGGTGCCGGATCTGCAGGAAGCCGACGAACTCGCCCTCGTGGATCATCCACAGCGCGGTCGCCGGCACGCGGTCCTCGGCCCGCGGCGTCTCCTCCAGGGCGTCGGCTCGCAGCCGCTCGACCATCGCCGCGAAGGCGTCGGCGTGCGTGAGGGACGCCGCGTCGTCGAGCAGGTCCGAGCCGCCGTCCTTGTGCTGGTCGCCGAACTCGGCGAGCCCGACGATGAAGGACGCGTGGTAGCGGATGTCCGGTCGGACGAGGTCGGTCATGGTCCCCAGTGTGGTCGTCGGGGTGCGCCAGGAATAGCGAGCCCGTCGCCGGGTTGCTGGTGACATGGCAACCATCTACACGGCGGAGGCGCTCTCCACGGGCGCCGGCCGCAACGGGCACGTCCGCACCTCCGAGGGCATCCTCGACCTCGACATGGCCGCACCGAAGGAGATGGGCGGGTCCGGCCTCGGCGCGAACCCCGAGCTGCTGTTCGCCGCCGGCTACGCCGCGTGCTTCCACTCCGCGCTGCAGGGCGTCGCCCGCGCCGAGAAGATCGCGCTCGGCGACTCCTCCGTCGGCTCCCGCGTCGGCATCGGCCAGAACGACGACGGCTCCTTCGGCCTCACGGTGCACCTGGAGGTCGTGATCCCCGACCTGTCGCACGACGAGGCGCAGCGCCTCGCCGACGAGGCGCACCGCGTCTGCCCCTACTCCAACGCCACCCGCGGCAACATCGAGGTCACGGTCTCCGTCAGCGACGACTGACCCGCGCCCCCAAGCGCATCAGCAGGAGTTCCCGAGCACGTCAGCAGGAACATCGCGCATCAGCAGGAGGAGACGGGCCGAATCCTCCTGCTGATGTCGTTCCTTCCTGCTGACGTACTCGCGGCCGCCTCCGTCGTCAGCGGCCGGCGAGGTAGGCGTCCGCCGCCCGCCTGCCGCTGACGAGGGCGCCCTCGCTCGACGGGGTGTCCCGGTGGTCGCCGGCGACGTAGAGCCCCTCGGCGAGCCGGACCGGCTTGCGGAGGGGACTGCCGCCCGGCAGCGCGGGCAGCGCCTCCGGCACCCGGGTGACCGCGACCTCCTGCCAGCCGGCGGTGCCGACGCCCCAGATCCGTGCGAGCGTCGAGCGCAGCAGCCGGTCCGGGATCGGCTCCGGGGCGAGCACCGAGGACGCGATCAGCGCGCGGCCGTCGGCGGAGTAGTCGGGCGACGCGTTCGACATGACGACGCTGTTCGCGACCGGGCCGCCCTCCGTGTCGAGCGCGATGACCGGCAGCCGGGTCGGCGGCGCGGGCACCGCGTGCCACACGGTCGTGACGCTGTGCATCACCGGGGTCGGCAGGCCGAGCAGCCGCGACGCGGTGACCGGGTCGGCCGCGACGACGACCGCCTCCGCGGCACGCGTGCCGCTGCCGGCCACGTCGACCTCGCCCGGACGCACCGCCTCGACGCGGGCGCCGTACTCGATCGTGCCCACCGGCAGCCGGTCCGCGAGCAGCGCCGGCAGCGCGCCGACGCCGGTCGCGGGCACGCCGGTGCGGCCGAGCGCGAAGCTGCGCAGCACGAACTCGGCGAAGCGGCTCGAGGTGGTCAGGTCCCGCTCGAGCAGCACGCCCTGCAGGAACGGCCGCAGGAAGTGGTCTACCGGGGCGCCGCGGACGCCCCACCGGGCCAGCGCCTCCCGCAGCTCGCGGTCGCGGGCGCGGGGGAGGCGCGACGTCGGCACCGCGGTCGCCCCGGCGAGGAAGGCGCCGAGTAGCGCCCGCTGCACGGCCGTGCCGAGGGGCGCGGACACGACGCCGAGGGCGCCGCGCGGCACCTGCCGCGGGTCCGCGACCAGGTGCAGGCCCGACGCGTCGCGCAGCAGGGCGCCGCGCACGAGCTCGCGCAGGTCGAGCTGCGCGCGCACGCCCAGCCGCCGCAGCTCGGGGTACGCGGTGTTCACCACCTGGAAGCCGCGGTCCACCGTGAAGCCGTCGACGCGGTCCGAGCGCACCCGGCCGCCCGGTGCGTCGGACGCCTCCAGCACCCGCACGCCGCGTCCCGCCGCGGTGAGCCGCAGCGCCGCCGCCAGGCCCGCGAGGCCGGCGCCGACGATCAGGACGTCCGCCTCCTGCGCCCTCACGGGGTGATGACGAGGCGCGAGACCCGGTCGCCGCGCAGCGTGAACTCGAGGTCGCTCGTGCCGTTGAAGCCCTCGCCGGACACCATCACGGTCACGACGAACTGCTGGTCGCCGAGGCCCGGCTTCACGCCGAGCAGGTCGAAGTGCGACCGCCGCCCGATGTTGTCCGACTCGTTCCATGCGGCGACGCCCTCGCGGCCCGCGAACTCCTTGCCCCAGTCGGAGAGGAGGGCGTCCTCGGTGAAGACGGCGACGAAGGCGTCCGAGTCGCCCGCGTTCGTGGTGTCGACGAACGCCTGCACGGCGATCGGCACGTCGCTGGAGAGGCTCATGCTCATGCCGCCATGGTCCCGGCCCCAGGTGGACGTCCGCTCCGTCCCGGGTCACTCGACGCCGAGGGCCTCCACCGGCGCCACGCGGGTGGCGCGTCGGGAGGGCAGCACGGAGGCGAGCAGCGTGAGCAGCACGCCGCCCGCGACCACGACGGCGACCAGCGGCCAGGGCACGCCGAGGAACAGCAGGCCTGGCACGCCGCGGGCGGCGCCGACCAGCGAGTGGGCGCCGGCCCAGCCGTACACCGTGCCGAGCAGCAGCCCGAGCGCCACGGCGGTGAGCACGAGCTGCCCGCTCTCGGCGAGCACCATGCGCCGCAGCTGCCGGGTGGTGAAGCCCAGCGCCCGCAGCAGCCCGAGCTCGCGGGTGCGCTGCAGCACGCCGAGCGACAGCGAGTTCACGAGGCCGACGCCGGCGATCACGGCGCTGAAGCCGATGAGCACGGAGAACACCGCGGTGACGGTCGTCAGCATCGTCTCGATGCCCGCGTAGTACACGGGGTCGGCGCCGGCGGCGACCTCGATCATGTCGCCGAAGGTGCGCGTCGCGACGCCGAACGTCGTGATCAGGGTCACCGAGACGAGCAGCCCGAGCGTGGAGCGGGTGCTGCGCTGCGGGTACCGCACCGCGTTCTCCGCGGCGAGGCGGGAGGTGGGCGCCGCGCCCATCAGCAGCCCCGCGAGGCGCAGGGCGCGCGGGATCACGAGGTGGGCGCCGAGCACGACGCCGGTGAAGGACACGACGCCGCCCGTGAAGGCGACGAAGAGCCCGGAGAAGCTCGACGAGCCGAGCGCGACGCCGCCGGCGAGCAGGGCGCCGCCCGCGACCACGAGGGCCGCGGCCGCGCCGTTCCGCACCCGGTTCGACCGGGACTCCTCCTCGCTCTCCTCCTCGGCGCCGCCGAGGGCCTGCATCGGCGTGACCGACAGCACCCGGCGCGAGCCGATCACGGCGGCCAGCCAGGTCGTGAGGGCGACGGCGACGGCCGGCAGCAGCGCCTGCGGATTCGCGTAGGAGTACGGAACCGCGTCGAGCAGGCCGACCTCGCGCGCCGTCGCGGCGATGCCGGCGACGGCGGCGCTGCCGACGACGAGGCCGACGCCGCTGCCGACCGCGCCGACCAGCAGGCCCTCGCGGGCGACGGCGCCGCGCTCGGCCCGCGCGGTCGAGCCGAGCAGCCGGCGCAGGGCGATCGCCCGCACCCGGCCCGCGACGATGACCGAGAAGGTGTTCACGGTGACGATCGCGCCGGAGTAGACCGCGACCGCGATGAGGACGACGGACGTGATCCGCAGCAGCTCGGCGACGGTGTCGCTGTCGCCGGTGACCGCGTCGGCGCGCAGCGCCGCGTCGAGCAGGCCGGTGCCCTGCACCAGGGCGACGCCGAACGCGGAGGAGAGCGCGGCGACCAGGACGCCGGGCGCGTGCTCCCGCGCTCGGCTCTCGTGCTGCGGCGCGCTCACGCGGCGACCTCGAGCTCCAGCATGAAGCGGGCGATGCGGGCGGCGTCCATGCGCCCCTCCTCGGCGACCAGGCGGCCGTCCGCGAGGAACACGACGCGGTCCGCGTAGCTCGCGGCGACGGGGTCGTGCGTCACCATCGCGATCGCCTGCCCGTGGCCCGACGCGGCCGCGGCGAGCAGCGCCAGCACCTCTCGGCCCGTGCGGGAGTCGAGGTTGCCGGTCGGTTCGTCGGCGACGATCAGCTGCGGGCGGGATGCGAGGGCGCGCGCGATGGCGACGCGCTGCTGCTGGCCGCCCGACAGCTCGCGCGGTCGGTGGCCGAGGCGGTCGGCGAGCCCCAGCTCCTCCAGCAGCGCGCCGATGGCGGCCCGCTCCTCCCGGTCCGGCTTCGCCCCGCGCAGCTCGAACGGCAGCAGCACGTTGCCGATCACGTCGAGCGTCGGCACCAGGTTGAACGCCTGGAACACGAAGCCGATGCGCTCGCGGCGCAGCAGGGTCAGCGCGGTGTCGTCGAGCGAGCCGATCTCGCGCTCGCCGAGCCAGACCTCGCCCGCGGTGGGGGTGTCGAGGCCGGCGAGCAGGTGCATCAGCGTCGACTTGCCGCTGCCGGACGGCCCCATGATCGCGACGAACTCGCCGCGGCCGATCGACAGGTCGACGCCGCGCAGCGCGTGCACGGCCGCGTCGCCGGTGCCGTAGCGCTTGGCGACCCGGTGCACCCGCGCCACCGGCGCGAAGGCGGTCCTGGGCTGGACGGAGGGGGTTGTGCTCATGCCTCCGACGGTATGGAGCAGGGGGCGCCGCGCGGATCGGGCCGTCGGGGGAGCGCGGTCATCCCGGAGGGGGAACCCGGCTTCGTCCTCCCGGCGGGGTGTCGCCGCGGGTCAGCGGTCGACGAGGCCGTTCTCGTAGGCGAAGACGACGAGCTGCACCCGGTCGCGGAGGCCGAGCTTCGTGAGCACGTTGCTGATGTGGGTCTTCACCGTCGCCTCCGAGACGAACTCGGTGCGCGCGATCTCGGAGTTCGACAGGCCCTTCGCCGCGTGCGCGAACACGTCCCGCTCGCGGCCGGTCAGCGACGTGAACTCGGGCGGCACCGGGCGGCGCTCCGCGGGCTCGAACCGCTCGAGCAGGGCCCGGGTGGCGGAGGCGGCGACCACCGCGGTGCCCGCGTGCACCGTGCGGATCGCGGCGATGAGGAAGTCGGGGTCGGCGTCCTTCAGCACGAAGCCGCTCGCGCCCGCGCGGATCGCGGAGGCGGCGTCCGCGTCGAGGTCGAAGGTGGTCAGCACGATGATCCGCGGTCCGGTCTCGCCGCGCGCCGTCGCGGTCTCGAGGATCCGCTTCGTCGCCGCGACGCCGTCGAGCACCGGCATGCGCACGTCCATCAGCACGACGTCCGGGCGCTCGCGCTCGACGAGGGCGATCGCCTCCTCGCCGTTCCCCGCCTCGCCGACGACCTCGAGGTCCGGCTGCGACCGGACGATCATCGAGACGCCGCGGCGGAACATCGCCTGATCGTCGACCAGGGCCACCCGGATCGTGCTCATCGTGCTCCCGACGGGGTCTGCGCCGACGCCACGACGGGGATCGCGGCGGTGGCGGCGGTGGGCAGGAACGCCCGGACCCGGAAGCGGTCGCCGTCGGGTCCGGCGCGCAGGTCGCCCTGCACGGCTCCGGCGCGCTCGCGCATCCCGATGAGGCCGTGGCCGGCGGGGGAGGGGCGCGGCGGCCGGCCCGGGTCGAGCGCGTTCACCACCTCCACGTCGAGGCCGTGCGGCGTGCGGGTGAGCACGACGGAGGCGGGACGGGCGAGGTCGCCGTGCCGCAGCGCGTTCGTCAACGACTCCTGCACGATCCGGTACGCGGCGAGCTGCGCCGAGGTGCCGAGCAGGTCGAGGCCGTCGTCCCGCGTCAGCTCGACCCGCAGGCCCGAGCCGCGGAACTGGCCGACGAGCACGTCGAGGTCCGCGAGCCCCGGCTGCACGCTCGTGGTGCCCTCGTAGCGCAGCTGCTGCAGCAGCACCCGCACGTCGGCGAGCGCCGCGCGCGACACCGCGCCGATGGTCTCGAGGGCCTCGTCGACCGACTCGGGGTCGGTGCGCCGCAGCAGCCGGGCGCCGTCCGACTGGGCGATCACGACGGCGAGGGAGTGGGCGACGACGTCGTGCATGTCCCGCGCGATGCGGGTGCGCTCCTGCTCGGCGGCGACCTGCTGGCCGGCCTCGTCCGCCTCCTCGCGGTTGCGGCGGGAGCGCCGCGCGGTCGCGACGAGCAGCCCGAGGGTCCAGGCGAGCAGCAGCGTCGCGGCGGTGAGCGCCCCGGCCTGGGCGAAGTCGGTCGCTGCGGCGGGCAGCGAACCGAGGTCGCCCTGCACCGCGTCCGTGAACCGGTACCGGGCGAGGTAGACGCCGGCGATCGCCGCACCGACCAGGGACGACGTGAAGGCGGACCAGCGGACCGCGCGCGTGCCGTACGCGGCGCAGGCGTAGACGATCGCCGGGATCGCGGCCTCCTGCAGGCCGGGGTCGCCGAGGGTGAGCATCTGCACGACCGCGCCCGCCCACGCGCCGAGCAGCGCGAGCCCCGGAGCCCAGCGGCGGACCACGAGCGCGGCGGCGAGCAGGGCGATGACCGCCCAGGAGCCGGGGATCGTCGTGTAGCCGCGCAGCGCCAGCAGCCCGAAGACGAGCGCGTAGACGAGCGCGATCGCGACGTCGGCGATCTTCTGCGTCTGGGTGAGCGGACGGAACACGCGGAAAGGCTAGGGGCGCCGGGTGCGCCGGGCCGGGCGGCGGGCGCGATCTCCTCCTTGCGGATGAGCGGGCTCCCGCGCACGGAGGGGGTTCGAGGGCGGGGATGCCAGGATCCCCGTCGTGACCCTCCGCATGCTGCCCCTGCCCGACGGGCGCCTCCTCGAGACCTGGATCAGCGGACCCGAGGACGGGCTGCCCCTGGTGTTCCACCACGGCACCCCCGGCTCCGCCCGCCCCGCTCGCGCGCTCGAGCGGGCCGTGCACGCCCGCGGCCTCCGCTTCGTGGGCCTGTCCCGCCCCGGCTACGCCGCGTCGACCCGGCAGCCGGGCCGCACGGTCGTCGACGTGGTGGCCGACACGGCCGAGGTGCTCGAGGCGCTGCGCGTCGACGAGTGCCTCGTCGCCGGCTGGTCCGGCGGCGGTCCGCACGCGCTCGCCTGCGCCGCCCGCCTCCCGCAGGCCCGTGCCGCGCTCGTCATCGCCGGCGTCGGCCCGTTCGACTCGCTCGACCTCGACTTCCTCGCCGGCATGGGCCAGGACAACGTCGACGAGTTCGGCCGCGCCGCGGTCGGCGAGCACGACCTGCGCGTGTGGCTCGAGCGGCAGCGGCCCGAGCTGCTGCAGACCACGGCCGCCGGGGTCATCGAGTCGATGGCGACGCTGCTGCCGCCGGTCGACCGTGCGGTCCTCACCGACGAGTTCGGCGAGGACATGGCGGCGTCGTTCGGCGAGGCGCTGCGCGTCTCCGTCGACGGCTGGCTCGACGACGACCTCGCGTTCGTCCTCAACTGGGGCTTCGGCCTGCAGGAGATCGCGAAGCCGGTGCTCCTCTGGCAGGGGGAGGAGGACCTGATGGTGCCGTTCGCGCACGGGCAGTTCCTCGCCCGCCACATCCCCGGCGTCGTGCCGCACCTGCTGCCCGGCGAGGGCCACCTGTCCATCACGCTCGGCGCGATCGACACGATGCTCGACGAGCTGGTCGCCGCCCGCTGACGAGACAGGGGCGCGCCCGGGTCGCCCCGGACGCGCCCCTGATCGGTCAGCGCCTGATCGATCAGCGCGAGGCGGGCGCCTCGACGCTGCCGTAGGTCACGGTGTCGACGTAGATCGTCTCGACGTCGGTGCCCTCGATGACCTCGGCGACGCGGTCGCGCCAGTCGGGCCGCACCAGGGCGGCGAGCGCGTCGAGCACGTGCTCCGGGTCGCCCTCGAACTCGAAGACCGTGACGGTCTGTCGCTCCTCGACCGTGGAGTGCGAGATCGAGACGCGCGCCGGGTAGTCCTCGCGGGACACGCCCTCGGGCATCCAGGCGTCGATGTACTGGTCGTCGCTCACGCCGTCCTTCAGCGTTCGGACGTACACGGCTCGCAGCATTCGCAGTTCCTCCTCGTAGCGGGACCCCGATCGTCCCGGGTCCGCCTGGACGCCCGCCCGGCGGGCGGGGGCGCAGCGGTGGGCGTCAGGCGTGGCGGATGCAGCGGTCGGTGGTCGGGCGGGCCTCGAGCCGGGCGGGCGCGATCGGCTCGCCGCAGATCGCGCAGGACCCGTAGGTGCCGGCGGCGACCCGGACGAGCGCCGCGTCGATCTCGGGCAGGCGCGCACGCAGCGCGGCACGGAGCGCGTCGGCCTGCGCGCGCTCGAACCCGATCGTCGCGCCCTCCGGGTCGTGCTCGTCGTCGGTGTTCGCGTCCGCCCGCGCCGCGGTGATCGCGTCGATCCGCTCGCCCGCGGCGGCGAGCTCCGCCTCCGTCTCCCGCCGCAGCGCGAGCAGGCGGGCCTCAGCGGGCGCGGCGGACATGCCCCACCGCCCAGTCGGGCGCGTCCGACTCCCGGACCCGGCCGTCCTCGTCGAACACCAGGAAGCGGTCGAAGCCGCGCGCGAACCAGCGGTCGTGGGTCACGGCGACGACCGCGCCCTCGAAGCGCCGCAGCGCCTGCTCCAGCGCCTCCGCGGACTCGAAGTCGAGGTTGTCGGTCGGCTCGTCGAGCAGCAGCATCGTCGCCCCCTCCAGCTCGAGCAGCAGGATCTGGAACCGCGCCTGCTGGCCGCCGGACAGGCTCTCGAACCGCTGCTCGGCGCTCTTCACCAGGCCGTAGCGGCCGAGCACCGAGGAGGCGCCGCCGCGGTCGAGGCCCGTGCGGTCCTCCGACCCGGCGTCGAGTATCTCGAGCAGGGTGCGGCCCGTGAACTCCGGGTGCTGGTGCGTCTGGTTGAAGTAGCCCGTGCGCACGCGGTTGCCGAGCCGCACGTCGCCCGTGTGCGCGACCGGGTCGCCGACCCCCTCCCCGCCCACCCTGTTCTCGTCGGTCTGCCGCAGCAGGCGGAGGAAATGGCTCTTGCCCGAGCCGTTGCTGCCGAGCACCGCGACGCGGTCGCCGAACCACACCTCGGTGGAGAACGGGCGCATCAGCCCGGTCAGCTCGAGGCGCTCGCAGACGATCGCCCGCTTCGCGGTGCGGCCGCCGAGCAGGCGCATCGACACCTGCTCCGGCACCGGCGCGGCCTCCGGCAGCCCCTCCGCCTGGAACCGCGCGAGGCGGGTGCGCGCCGCTTGGAGGCGCGACGCCATGTCGGAGTTGTAGGCGGCCTTCGTCTTGTACAGCTGGACGAGGTCCTTGAGCTTCTGCTCCTCCTCGAGCCAGCGGCGGCGCACCTCGTCGAGCCGGTCGTTGCGGTCGATGCGCGCCTGCCGGTACGTGTCGAGCGTCCCGCCGTGCAGCCACAGCGTCGCGCCGGCCGCGCCGCGCTCGAGCGTCGCGATGGCGGAGGCGCAGCGCGCGATCACCTCGCGGTCGTGCGTGACGAGCAGCACGGTCTTCGGCGACTCGCGGACGATGCGCTCGAGCCACTGCTTGCCGGGCACGTCGAGGTAGTTGTCGGGTTCGTCGAGCAGCAGCACGTCGTCCGGGCCGCTGAACAGGCTCTCGAGCACGAGCCGCTTCTGCTCGCCGCCGGAGAGGGTGCCGGCGCGGCGGTACCGCACCTGGTCGAACGGCACGTGCAGCGCCTCGAGCGTCGCGGAGTCCCAGCGGACCTCCTCGTCGTAGCCGCCCGCGTCGCCCCAGTCGGCCAGCGCCCGGGCGTACGCCATCTGCGCGCGCTCGCTGTCGTCGAGCATGGCGCGCTCCTCCGCCGCGTCCAGCGCCGCGGCCGCCGCCCGGATCGCGGGAGGGCTCGTCGTGAGCAGCAGGTCGCGGATCGTCGTCCCGTCGCGCACGCTGCCGACGAACTGGCGCATCACGCCCAGGCGGCCGGAGAGGCCGCGTGAGCCCGACTGCACGGGGATGCGACCGTCGAGCAGGCCGAGCAGCGTCGTCTTGCCGATGCCGTTCGGCCCGACCAGCGCCACCTTCGCGCCGTCGCCGATGCGCAGCGAGACGTCGTTCAGCAGCGGCCGGCCGTCGTCGAGGGCGTGGTCGACGTGTGCGAGCTCGAGGTGCGCCACGGGGAGCCTCCGGGGGAGCGGCGCGGTGGCCGGCTGCGCGAGCAGCCGACCAGGGTGCCGCACCCGGACGCGTCCTGCAAGCCGGGGCTACCAGGCGTAGTCCTCCGGCGCAGGCCTGTGGCCCGGGAAGATGGCGTCGAGGCGGGCGAGGGCGTCGGCGTCGAGCCGCACGTCGAGGGCGCGCAGCCCCGCGTCGAGCTGCTCGCGGGTGCGCGGGCCGATGATCGGCGCGGTCACGGCCGGCTGGTGCAGCAGCCAGGCGAGCGCGACGTCGCCCGGCTCCTGGCCGAGCTCGTCGGCGAAGTCCTCGTACTGCTCGATCTGCTCGCGGTGCGCCTCCAGCGTCTCCTTCGCGCGGCCGGAGGTGCGGCGGCTCGAGTCGCGCTCCTTCTTCAGCACCCCGCCGAGCAGGCCGCCCTGCAGCGGCGACCAGGGGATGATCCCGATGCCGTTGTGCTGCGCGGCCGGGATCACCTCGAGCTCGATGGTGCGGGCGATGAGGTTGTACAGCGACTGCTCGCTGACGAGGCCCGTGTAGCCGCGCTTCCGCGCCTCCTCCTGCGCCGTCGCGAGGTGCCACCCGGCGAAGTTGCTGCTGCCCGCGTACAGGATCTTGCCCTGGGCGACGGCGACCTCCATGGCCTGCCAGATCTCGTCCCAGGGCGTGCCCCGGTCGACGTGGTGGAACTGGTACAGGTCGATGTAGTCGGTCTGCAGCCGCTGCAGGCTGGCGTCGAGCGCCCGCCGGATGTTCAGCGCGGACAGCTTGCCCTCGTTCGGCCAGTCGCCCATGTCACCGTAGAGCTTGGTGGCGAGCACGGTCTTCTCGCGGCGCCCGCCGCCCTGCGCGAACCAGCGGCCGAGGATCTTCTCGGTGCCGCCGGGACCGGTCTTCCCGCCGTAGCGGTTGGCGGTGTCGAAGAAGTTGATGCCGGCGTCGTGGGCGGCGTCCATGATCCCGAAGCTGTCGGACTCCTCGGCCTCCATCCCGAAGTTCATGGTGCCGAGGCAGAGGCGGGAGACGGACAGGCCGGAGCGGCCGAGGTGCGTGTACTGCATGGGTGCGGTCTGCATGCCGCCAGCGTGCGCCCGTGCGCGTGCACGACCGCTGAGACCCTCGTTCTGGGGGTCGTGCGCCTCCCGAGTGCACGCTCCGTCGCACCATAACTTCACGGAAGAGCGCGTCCCCCGACTCGCGCGCTCGGTCGAGGAGACCCGTGTTCCACAGCTCTGCTCAGGCGACCTGCCGCCTGAACGCCCGCCGCCGCCTCGCGCTCGGAGGGCTCGTCATGACCGGCGCACTCGCCGCAGGCATGCTCGGCTCCGCTCCCGCCTTCGCCGATGGTGCGACGGTCGAGGTGCACAACGTCGTCGATCTCAAAGCCGCGCTCGCCGGATCCGCCACCTCGATCACGCTCGAGGACGGCTTCGACACCGACCCCGACCCCTCGGGCTCCGCCGCTTCGACGACCGTCGACGTCTCGAAGACGCTGGACCTGAACGGCGCAAGCCAGGTGAACCTCGACCAGCTCACTGTGAACGCTGGGATCGAGCTCGACATCGTCGACTCGACCTCCGTCGACGGCTCGGTCGGCGACGGCTCGGTGCACTTCAACGCGGACTCCTCCGCGACCACCCCGACGTCCGGTGTGCAGCTCGGCCACGGGGCCTCCTTCCACGTCTCAGGCGCGACGGTCTTCTCGACGGGTGCGGACGGCGGCGCCGGAATCGGGTCGGACGGAGGCGACGCGTCGTTCGCCGCGGACGGCGGGGCCGTCGTCTGGGCCTACGGCAGCGATCTGGACAGCGACAACGACCACCAGCCCGACGGCGGCGGTGCCGGCATCGGCGGATCGCACGGCGACGCGGGCATCGACGTGACCATCGGGAAGGCCTCGGTGCACGCGTCCGGCGGCGCCGGTGCAGCAGGGATCGGCGGTGGCGACCACGGGAACGGCGGCCGGGTCCACCTCGCATCGGGTGCCGGAGTGACCGCCGAGCAGGGTCCGACCATCCAGCCGGCGTTTATCGGCGCGAGCTCGATCGGTGGCGGCCAGAGCGCTGCGCAGTCCGGTGCGCTGCAGATCGACTCGGACGTGTTCTTCCAGGTGTCCAACGGGAGCCCGCTGCTGCTGCTCCCCGGCGCCGACTTCGTGAACGACGGATCCATCTACCTCGACGGCTCCAACGGCTCGGGCAACGCGATCGACGGCTCGGGCACGATCGAGAACCACGGCAGCATCACCGCCGACGGGGACCCGACGGCCCTGATCGGGCACCGCGTCGCCGTCAAGGGCTACAACTACGACCTCACCGTCGTCCCGAATGGCGGCACCATCGCCGGAGCGACGCACGCGAACCTGCTCTCCGGGTCGGTGTCCGGCCTCGTGCCGTTCTACGGCGGCGTCACCGCGCCGTCCGACGACACCCTCTTCTGGAAGTGGACCACGCAGGCGGACGGCTCGGGCACGATCGTTCCGCAGACCTACTCGTCCACCGACGACCTCACGGCGGTCGGCACCAGCATCGACGGCACGGCGGTCCCGGTGACGCTCTACGCGCAGTACGGGCACGTCCCGGCCGGGACGCAGGACACCCTGCCGGACGCGGTCGTCGGCCGGCCGTACGACCAGCAGCTTCCCGTGTCGGGCGAGGGCATCACCTCCTACACGGTCGCCGGTCCGCAGAGCTCGTCCGACCAGGGCTCCGTGCTCCCTGCCGGGCTGAGCATCGACAGCACCACGGGGCGCATCACGGGTACGCCCACCGCGGCGTTCGACGGCGACGTCACCTTCGACGTGATCGGTGTGGGCGAGAACCTCATCACGTTCCACCTCACCGTCGGCGGCGCTCCCGTCTTCGCGACCGCCGGTCTGCCCGGTGGCACCGCGGGCGAGTACTACGGCACGCAGGTGGCCGTGGGCGGGAACGACGACACCTCCTACTCGATCGTCTCCGGCGCCCTGCCCTCCGGGCTGAGCCTCGGCAGCACCGGGTACATCTCGGGCACGCCGACCGCCGCCGCCTCCGCCTCCTTCACGGTGCGGGCGACGAGCCGCTTCGGCTCCACCGACCGCGCCTTCACGATCGCGATCGGCGCGGCCGCGCCCGTCGCCTCCCGCCCGGTCCTCGGTGCCGCGCCGCGCGCGTCCGTCAAGTTCGGCCACCAGCTGACGCTGGCGGTCGCGGCGGAGAGCGCGTCTCCGCTCACCTTCAAGCTCATCGGCGGCGGCCTGCCCAAGGGCGTCGCGCTGAACGCGAGGACCGGCGTCATCACCGGCGCTCCGACCGAGTCGGGCACCTTCACCGTCCGCGTCCGGGTCGCGAACAAGGACGGCTACGAGGACGCCTTCGTGGTGATCACGGTCTCCAAGCAGGTCGACCTGATCAAGGCGAAGCCGGTCGCTCCCGTCACGGTCGGCGCCGCCGTCGTGCCGGTCAAGGTGTCGGGCTTCCAGAAGGGCGAGCACTGGACGGTCAAGGTCGACGGCAAGGTCGTCAAGCGGGGCACCGTGAAGAAGGCCGGCGCCCTGTCCGTCTCCGTGAAGCTCAAGAAGGCGAGCAAGGACAAGGTCCACACGATCGTCGTCAGCGGCTCCCGCAAGGTGACGGACCCCGCCAAGCGCGCGGCCACCGTGCTGACCGTCACGTCCCTCTCGGCCAAGAAGGCGCTGAAGCTGCACAGCGTGTCCGGCCAGGACGGTCGGAAGTACGTCGCCGTCGAGAAGCTCGCCGCCGGTGAGCACGTCGTCGTCAAGGACGGCGCGAAGACGATCGCCTCCGGTCGCGCGAGCGAGTACGGGATCTTCGTCTTCCCGCAGGCCAAGGCCGGCAAGGGCACCAGCAAGCTGACCGTGCACGGCGCCACCGCCAAGCGCGCGGGCAAGCTGACGGTGAAGAACCCCAAGCACTGACCTCGCATCACCAATGGGCCCGTGGTCCGGCATCCGCCGGGCCGCGGGCCCTCGTCGTCCGCTCGAAACATCGGGCCGGGAGGATGGAGGGGTGACCCGCGATCTCGCACTGCTGCCCAAAGGCCATCTCCACCTGCACTTCGAGGCCTCCATGCGCCCCGCGACGCTGCGCGACATCGCCGCGGAGGCGGACGAGCCGGTGCCGTCGTGGGCGGACTTCGCCGACTTCTCCGACTTCGAGGCCGCGTACGGCGACGTGCTGCACCTGATCCGCCGTCCCGACCAGCTCGAGCGGATCATGGCCGAGCTCGCCGATGACGCGAAGGCCGACGGCGTCGTCTACGTCGAGACCACCCTCGCGCCCGTGCTGCACGCCCACCTGTTCGGCGGTGACACGCAGGCGTCGCTCGACTTCCTCCTCGCCGCCGCGGCGAAGGAGGAGGCGCGCACCGGCGTCGTGATCCGGGCGATGATCGCCTCCGCGCGCACGGGCGCGGTCGAGCAGGCCGTCGCGGACGCGCGGCTCGCCGCGGCCTACGCCGACCGCGGCGTCGTCTCCTTCGGCCTGCACGCCGACGAGCGCGGCTTCCCGGCGGCGCCGTTCGCCGAGGCGTTCGACATCGCCCGGGCCGCGGGGCTGCTGATCACCCCGCACGCCGGCGAGCTGGTCGGCCCCGAGTCGGTGCGGGAGGCCGTCGAGGTGCTGCACGCCGACCGCATCCTGCACGGGGTCCGCGTGATCGAGGACGCGGAGCTGACCGCCGAGGTCGCGCGGCTCGGCGTCTGCCTCGACGTCTGCCCGAGCTCGAACGTCGTGCTGCACGTCGTGCCGGACCTCGAGCACCACCCGCTGCCCGCGCTGCTCGCGGCCGGCGTCACGTGCTCCATCAACGCGGACGACCCGGTGCAGTTCGGCCCGAACGTGCTCGAGGAGTACGAGCTGAGCCGGGAGCGACTCGGCCTCACCGACGAGCAGCTCGCCGGCTGCGCCCGCGCCTCCCTGTCCGCCTCCGGCGCGCCTGACGACGTCAAGGCCCGCGGGCTGGTCGGCATCGACGCCTGGCTCGCCGGCTGATCCTCGTCCCGCAGGCGCAGAACGCCTACGAGACGGAAGATCGAGGCAGGAGGCCGGCGACGGCGGGCACCGCGAAGCAGCGGACGCGGAGCCTGCCGTCGTCGGTCGCCAGCACCAGCGTCGACCTCGGCAGGCGCACGACGCGCACCGACGACACCGAGGCCACGAGCACCTCGACGGTCGTGCCGTCGTGCGCGGTGAGGCGGAGGCGGCGGTCCGTCAGGTGCAGCCGCCCCGCCTCCCAGCCGCGCCCGTCCGTCCGCCAGCGGGCGCGGCGGGAGGTGAGCACGACCTCGTCGGCGCTCATCAGCCGAAGGCGCGGGCCAGGCGGTCGACGATCTCCTCGAGCACCGGCAGCGGCGTCGCGAGGATGAGCCGCACGAAGCCGCGGCCAGCCTCGCCGCACGCGGCGCCGTCGGTCAGCGCGACGCCGGCCCGCTCCCGGATCGCCTCGGCCGGGGCGTCGCCCAGGTCGAGCGCGCGCACGTCGAGCCAGGCGATGTAGCTGCCCTCCGGTGCGCGGTAGCCGACCTGCGGCAGGCGCTCCGCGAGCAGCTCGCCGACCCGGGTGCGGGAGGCGTCGAGGTACTCGAGCACCCCGTCGAGCCAGGGTCCGCCCTCGGTGTACGCCGCGGTGTTCGCAGCCACCCCGAAGCCCGCGGCGCCGTGCGCGACGAGCCCCGCCACCTCCGCGTACCGCTCGGCGTCCGCGTCGTTCGACAGCACCAGCTGCGCGCACTTCAGCCCGGGCAGGTTGAACGCCTTGGAGGCGCTGATCGCCGTGATCGTGTGGGCGGCCGCCGCGTCGCTCACGCTCGCGTACGGCACGTGCCGCTGCCCGGGGAAGACGACGGGCGCGTGGATCTCGTCGGCGAAGACGCGGCCGCCGACCCGGTCGACGACCTCGCTGACCGCGACGAGCTCGTCCCGCGTCAGCACGCGGCCGACCGGGTTCCAGGGGTTGCAGAGCACCAGCACGTCCGCGCCCGCCTCGAACGCCGCCGCGATGCCGGCCAGGTCGAGCTCGTACCGGCCGTCGACCTCCGGCGACGGCACCTCGATGATCTCCCGGCCGTGCCGCTGCGGGATCTGCAGGAACGGCATGTAGGCCGGCGTCGGCACGATCACCGGCTTCGACGGGTCGGAGTAGCGCCGCAGCACCAGGTCGAGACCGGTCAGCACGTCCGCCACCGGCCGCACCTGATCCGGCCGGATCGGCCAGTCGTACCGCTCGGCGCTCCACGCCGCGGTCGCCTCGGCGAGCGCGGTCGACGCCGCGAGCGGGAGGTAGCCGGTGCGTGCCGCGTCGAGCTCCGCGTCGATCGCGGCGCGGACGACGGGCGCGATCCCGAAGTCCATCTCCGCGACGAACGCGCCGATCGCGTCGGGGAAGGCCGTCCACTTGGCGCTGCCCCGCTCGCGCAGCACCGACTCGGCAGGGACTTCGAACGGGAGCGTCATGCGGTCAATCGTGCCGTGCCCGCCGGCTCCCTAGATCCAGGTCGGCGACCACATGTGCAGGTGCCAGAACCAGTACGGCACCGGCAGCCCCGCGCTGATGGGGAAGAAGAAGGCGCTGAGCACCACGGCGGCGACCACGAACACCGCGACCAGGGTGCGGCGCACGCGCAGGCCGTAGGACGCCTC
Organism: Amnibacterium soli; assembly: GCF_039544415.1. NCBI lineage: Bacteria > Bacillati > Actinomycetota > Actinomycetes > Micrococcales > Microbacteriaceae > Amnibacterium > Amnibacterium soli. Next base: position 104,308 of record NZ_BAABLP010000001.1, read on the forward strand.
CGCGGCGACGAGCTCGTCCGGCGAGTCGATGCCCTGCGGCTTGACGACCATCAGCCCGATCGTCGCCGCGAGGGCGAGCAGCATGTAGGGCTCGAACGCGATCGAGTAGAAGAAGAACATCGTGCGGTTCGGGTACTGCAGCCAGGGCAGGTAGCCGCCGACGAAGCCCATCAGGATCAGGGCCGCCTGCCACTCCCGCTTCCGCACGAACCGCACCAGCAGGTAGACGGAGGCGGCGATCGCGGCGTACCAGATCAGCGGGTTCGGCAGGTCGGTGATCGCCGACACGCAGCTGCCGTCGCCGCACCGCCCGGCGTTCGCGTCCCACCACATCGAGGTCGGCCGGGCGATCAGCGGCCAGCCCAGCGCGGGCGCCTTGTAGGGGTGCCCGGAGTCGAGGCCGATGTGGAACAGGTAGATCTGGCTCGTCCAGGCCCACAGGTCCTGGATCGGGTCGGGCACCCACGCGAGCAGGCCGGTGAACCGCTGCCCGCCGTCCGCGAGGTAGCGCCGGTCGTACCCGCTGCCGGTCACGAACCAGCCGGTCCAGCCGAGCAGGTAGGCGGCGAGCGCAGGCGGCAGCATGCTGACGGCGATCATCGGCGCCTGCTTCAGCAGCCCCGCCGACCACCAGAACTTCACCCCGGCCCGCCGTCGCAGCAGCAGGTCGGTGCCGACGGCGTAGAGGGCGAAGGCCGCGAGGAAGTACAGGCCCGACCACTTCACAGCGGTGCAGAGGCCGAAGGCGACGCCCGCGCCGATCAGCCACGGTCGCCAGAGGAGCGTCGGGCCCCACTCGCCGATGCCGCGCCTCCGGCGCATCAGCCAGGCGCCGAGCCGCCGCTCGGCGAAGAAGCGGTCCTCGAGCACGCAGGCGAAGCCCGCGAGCGCCAGGAACATCACGATGTTGTCGAGCAGACCGATCCGCGACATCACGATCGCCTGGTTGTCGATCGCGAACAGGCCGCCGGCGAGGGTCGTGACGAGCGGCGTGCGGAACATCCGGTGCGCGACGAGCATCAGCAGGGCCACCGCCAGGATCCCCACGACCGCGACGGACAGCCGCCAGCCGTAGGGGTTCTGCGCGCCGCCGGCGGCGACCTCACCGAGGGCGATGATCCACTTGCCGAGCGGGGGATGCGCGACGTACTGGGCCGTCGAGGAGTAGAAGTCGACGTGCCCCGCCTCGAACGCCCTGTTCACGTCGCCGAAGCCGGCGGGCGCCTGCGCGGCGTCCCAGGAGCCCTCGTACCCGAGGTGCAGGAGGGTCCACGCGTCCTTGACGTAATAGGTCTCGTCGAACACGAGGTGCGGCGGGTAGCCCAGCCCGACGAGGCGTGCGACGGCCGCGATCAGCAGCACCGCGGGCGGCCCGTACCGCAGCCAGGAGGAGATCCGGTCGAAGAGCGGAAGGCGCGCCGCCGTCTCGGCGACGGGAGCGACGGCCTGCGACACGGAGGAAGGATACGGTCGCGCCCGGCTCCCGCAGCGGCGCCGCGACCGGCAGCGGCAGACTCTGGGGGTGCTCGTGCTCGCCGCCACCCCGATCGGCAACCTCGGCGACGCGTCGCGCCGCCTGATGGACGCGCTCGCCGGGGCCGACGTGATCGCCGCGGAGGACACCCGGGTCGCGCAGCGGCTGCTCGCGGGCCTGCACGTGGAGACGCACGCCCGGCTCGTCACGGTGAACGAGCACACCGAGCGGGCGCGCATCGCCGAGCTGCTCGACGCCGCACGGGCGGGGGAGGTGGTCCTCGTCTCGGACGCGGGCATGCCGACCGTGTCCGACCCGGGCTTCGCGCTGGTCCGCGCGGCGATCGACGCGGACGTGCCGGTCACCGCGATCCCCGGCGCCTCCGCGGTGCTCACCGCGCTGGCGCTCGCCGGGCTGCCGACGGACCGGTTCGTGTTCGAGGGGTTCCCGCCGCGGAAGCCGGGGGAGCGGCGGCGCTTCCTCGAGACGCTCGCCGCGGAGCCCCGCACGACCGTCCTGTTCGAGTCCCCGAACCGCACCGCGTCGCTGCTGCAGGCGATGGTGGAGGTGTTCGGTCCGGACCGCCAGGTCGTCGTCGCCCGGGAGCTCACGAAGCTGTTCGAGGAGGTCGTGCGCGGCACCGTCGCCGAGGTCGCGGCGTGGGCCGAGCAGGGCGTGCGGGGCGAGGTGGTGGTCGTGCTCGCGGGCGTGGCGGCGGTGCCCGTCGACGCGGACGACGCGCTCGCCGAGGTGCTCGCCCTGGTGGACGGCGGCGCGCGGTTGAAGGACGCCTCGGCGGAGGTCGCGGGGCGCACCGGGCTGTCCCGGAAGGCGCTCTACGACGCCGCGCTGGCCGCCCGCGCAGGGCGCTGAACGACGGGAAGTCCTCCGACGCCGGTCGGGTTGGTCCCAGCATGCGAGCGGTGCGATTCGACGGGTACGGCGACGAGACGGTCCTCGAGGTCCGGGAGGTGCCGGACCCGGTGCCCGCGAGGTCGTCGTGCGGGTCGTCGCCGCGGGCACGAACCCGGGCGAGGTCGGCATCCGGTCCGGCGCGCTGGCGTCGATGTTCCCGGCCGTGTTCCCGGAGGGGCAGGGCAGCGACCTCGCCGGCGTGGTCGCCGCGGCGGGTCCCGGCGTCAGCGGGGTCGCGGTCGGCGAGCCCGTGATCGGCCTGTCCGACGGCCGGAACGCGCAGGCGGAGCTCGTGCTGCTGCCCGCCTCCCGCGTCGTGCCGAAGCCCGAGGCGCTCGACTGGGACGTCGCCGCCACGCTGTACGTGGCCGGCACCACCGCGCTCGCGCTGCTGCAGACCGTGCCGGTCGCGGCCGGCGACACGGTCGTCGTGGCCGGGGCCGCCGGCGGCGTCGGGGTGTTCCTCACGCAGCTCGCGGTCGGCACCGGCGCACGCGTGCTCGCGGTCGCCGGGGAGGCGAACCACGACTGGCTGCGGCAGCACGGCGCCGAGTCCGTCGCCTACGGGGACGGGCTCGAGGACCGCCTCCGCGCAGCCGCGCCCGACGGCGTCGCCGCCTTCTTCGACCTGTTCGGGAACGGGTACACCGACCTCGCCGTGGCGCTCGGCGCGGCGCCGGAGCGCGTCGCGACGGTCGCCGACTTCGCCGCCGGCGACCGCCTCGGGGTGCAGGTGACGGGCATGGCCGCGCTCGAGGACCCGGCGCAGGGCGTCCGCACGCTCGCGGCGATCGCGTCGGAGGGCGGCTTCGAGGTGCCGATCAAGGGCCGCTTCCCGCTCGAGCAGGTGCAGGACGCGTACCGCGAGGTTTCGCGCCGCAGCGGCCTCGGCAAGGTCGTCCTGCAGGTCTCCGCGCCCTGACGCCCTGCTGTCCGCGGATCAGAGGAGCCGGTCCGCTGCATTCCCTCGTCCGCGAACAGGTCTGGTCGTCACGTGCATCGGCGCGCCCGGTAAAATCCCGTGGTGCCCGCAGACCGGTCGTTCTACATCACCACGCCGATCTTCTACCCCTCCGACGTGCCCCACATCGGTCACGGCTACACCGAGGTCGCCGCGGACGTGCTGTCCCGCTGGCACCGGCAGGCCGGCGACGACACCTGGTCCCTGACCGGCACGGACGAGCACGGGCAGAAGATGCTCCGCACCGCGACGGCGAACGACATGGGGCCGCGCGAGTGGGCGGACAAGCTCGTGCAGGAGTCCTGGATCCCGCTGCTCGAGACGCTCGACATCGCGAACGACGACTTCATCCGCACGACGCAGCCCCGCCACGAGCAGGGCGTGGCCGCCTTCATCCAGAAGCTCTACGACACCGGCTTCATCGAGGCGGGCGACTACGAGGGCTTCTACTGCGTGGGCTGCGAGGAGTACAAGCAGACCTCCGAGCTCGTCACGGGCACCGGGAAGTACGACGGCGAGCTCGTCTGCGCGATCCACTCGATCCCGGTCGAGCTGCTGAAGGAGCGCAACTACTTCTTCCGCATGAGCCGCTTCACCGACCGGCTGCTCGCCCTCTACGAGGAGCGGCCCGACTTCGTGCAGCCCGACAGCGCCCGCAACGAGGTCGTGCAGTTCGTGAAGCAGGGCCTCGACGACCTGTCGATCTCGCGCTCCACGTTCGACTGGGGCGTGCCCGTGCCGTGGGACACCAAGCACGTCGTCTACGTGTGGTTCGACGCGCTGCTGAACTACGTGACCGCCGTCGGGTTCGACGGCGACGAGGCGACCCTGAACCGTCGCTGGCCGGCCACGCACCTGGTCGGCAAGGACATCCTGCGGTTCCACGCGGTGATCTGGCCCGCGATGCTGATGGCCGCGGGGCTGGAGGTGCCCAAGCAGGTCTTCGCGCACGGCTGGCTGCTCGTCGGCGGCGAGAAGATGTCGAAGTCGAAGCTGACCGGCATCGCGCCGAACCAGATCACCGACGTCTTCGGCTCCGACGCCTTCCGCTACTACTTCCTCCGCGCCATCCCCTTCGGGCAGGACGGCTCGTTCTCGTGGGAGGACCTCGCCGCCCGCTACCAGGCCGAGCTCGCGAACGGCTTCGGCAACCTCGCCTCCCGCGTGATCGCGATGCTCACCCGCTACCGCGGCGGCGTCCTGCCGGCGCCGGGCGAGGCGAGCGAGCGCGACCTCGGCATCCGCGAGACCGTGCGGCGCGCGGCGGTGGAGGCGGACCTCGCGATCGAGCGGATGGCGCCGCACGAGGCGGTCGCGGCGATCTGGACGATCGTCGAGGAGCTGAACGGCTACATCACCCTCGAGGAGCCGTGGGCGCTGGCGAAGGACCCGGAGCAGGCGGGGCGCCTCGACTCGGTGCTCGCGACCGCGGCGGAGGGGCTCCGCGCGCTCGCCGTGCTGCTGTCCCCGGTGCTGCCGAAGGCGACGGCGAAGCTCTGGACCGCGCTCGGCGCGGAGCCCGCGCTCGGCCTGCTGCTCGACCAGCGCCTCCGCGCCGCCGGCGACTGGGGGAAGCTGCCCGCCGGCACGACGGTGCAGGCGCTCGAGCCGCTCTTCCCGCGCATCGACCCCGAGGTCCTGAATGCCTGAGGCGCCGGCCCGTGGCTGACCGCAGCTACCCGGCGCTGCCGGAGGCGCTGAAGGTCCCCGTCTACGACGACCACACCCACATCGACCCCTTCTCCGGGCCGGGCTGGTTCGGCGACGACGGAGGCGAACCCCTCGACTGGCGGGAGCAGCTCGACCGCGCCTCCGTCGCCGGGGTGAAGGGCGTCGTGCAGGTCGGCACCGACGTCGAGTCCAGCCGCTGGTCCGCCGGGCACGCGGCGATCGACCCCCGCATGCTCGCCGCCGTCGCGATCCACCCGAACGACGCCGCGGTGCTGGAGGCGGAGGGCGGCCTCGACGACGCGCTCGCCGTGATCGACGAGCTCGCCGCGCAGCCGCGCGTGCGGGCCGTGGGGGAGACCGGCCTCGACTTCTACCGGACGGGGGAGGAGGGGCGCGCCGCTCAGTTCCGATCCTTCGAGGCGCACATCGACATCGCGAAGCGGCACGGCGCCGCGCTGCAGATCCACGACCGCGACGCGCACGTCGAGGTCGTCGACACCCTGCTGCGCGTCGGCGCCCCCGCCCGCACGGTGTTCCACTGCTTCTCCGGCGACGCGGGCCTCGCGCGGCTCGCCTCCGCGAACGGCTGGTACCTCTCCTTCGCCGGCACCGTCACGTTCAAGAACGCGGAGGGCCTGCGCGAGGCCCTGCGCGTCACGCCGCGCGACCGGCTCCTCGTGGAGACGGACGCGCCCTGGCTCGCGCCCGCGCCGGTCCGCGGCCGCCCGAACGCCCCCTACCTCGTGCCCCACACCCTCCGCTTCATGGCGCAGGTGCTGGAGACGGACCCGTCGATGCTCGCCGCGCAGATCGCGAGCAACGCGGAGGCGGTCTACGGCAGCTGGACCGACGACGCCCCCGACCGGCAGGGGCGCTGACCGTGCCGCGCAGGATCGTGATCTCGGCCGTGCTGGCCGTGGTGCTGCTCGCGCTGCAGCTGCTCGCGGGCAACGGCATCGGCGCGGCGCTCGCCAGCGCGGTGATCGGCTTCGTCGTCGCCTTCGTCGTGCTGCTGCTCTCCGACCGCTGGTTCACCCGCCGCGGCCGCTGATCCGCACTTCGCTCACGCTTCTTGCCGCGTGAGTGCCCGTTGCGCGGCACGAAGCGTGAGCGAAGAGGGGCGTGCTCAGGCGGTGATGCGCTCCGGGTGGGCGTAGATCGTGAAGGAGCGGCCCCGGCTGAAGCCCACCAGGGTGATGCCGGCCTCCTCCGCGAGCTCGACCGCGAGGGAGGAGGGCGCGCTCACGGCCGCGAGCACCGGGATGCCCGCCATGCGCGCCTTCTGCACGAGCTCGAACGAGGCGCGGCCCGACACCTGCAGCACGGTGCGGGACAGGGGCAGCCGCCCGTCGGTGAGCGCGCGCCCGACGATCTTGTCGACGGCGTTGTGGCGGCCGACGTCCTCCCGCACGACCTCGGCGACGCCGTCGGCGTCGAACAGGCCCGCCGCGTGCACGCCGCCGGTCGCGTCGAAGAGCCGCTGCTCCGCGCGCAGCCGGTCGGGCAGCCCCGCGATCAGCGCCTCCGGCACCGTGAACCCGACGGGCAGGATCGGGAAGGCGGAGGCGGTGCGCACCGCGTCGATGGAGGCGAGGCCGCACACCCCGCAGGCGCTCGTCGTGTACATCGTGCGGGCGCGCTCCGCGGCCTGGGCCACCCCGCGCCCGGTCACCGTCGCGTCGACGATGTTGAAGGTGGGCTCGCCGTCCATGCCGATGCCGGACACGGTGCGCATGTCGGGCAGGTCGTCGCGCGCAGCCACGACCCCCTCCGACACGAGGAAGCCCGCCACGAGGTCGAAGTCGTCGCCGGGCGTGCGCATCGTCACGCTGAAGCGGGAGCCGTTCACCCGGATCTCGAGCGGCTCCTCGAGCGCCAGCACGTCCTCCCGCACCCGGCGGTGCTCCGCCACGCGCACGTTCTGCACCCGCCGCCGTGCGATCAGCCTCATGCGGCGATGATCGCACCGCCCGTCCGGGAGGCGGGACGTAGCATCGCGACCGGGAGGCGGACATGGGCGACGACACCACCGCGCGAGCGGAGCAGAACATCGGCGACTCGGGGCTTCGCGTGACGAAGCCCCGGACGCATGCGACCGGCTGGCCGGCCATCGGGCACTCGCTGCAGATGGGCGAGGAGCAGATGGGGCCCGTCCGCACGGCGCGCACCCTGATGGCGATCAACCAGGTGAAGGGCTTCGACTGCCCGAGCTGCGCGTGGCCCGACCCGGAGCCGGGGCGCCGCTCGCCCGCCGAGTTCTGCGAGAGCGGCGCGAAGGCGACGGCCGAGGAGGCGACGACGCGGCGCGTGACCCCGGAGTTCTTCGCCGCGCACCCCGTGTCCGAGCTCGAGGACTGGGACGACTACTCCCTCGGCATGCAGGGCCGCCTGACCACGCCCATGCTGCTCGACGCGGGGGACACCCACTACCGGCCCGTGTCCTGGGACCGCGCGTTCGACGTCGTGCAGGAGGAGATCGACCGGCTCTCCTCGCCCGACGAGGCGGTCTTCTACACCTCCGGCCGCACGAGCAACGAGGCCGCGTTCGTCTACCAGCTGCTCGTCCGCTCGCTCGGCACGAACAACCTGCCGGACTGCTCGAACATGTGCCACGAGTCGACGACCCGCGCGCTGACGCAGACAATCGGCATCGGCAAGGCGACCGTCAACATCGACGACATCGAGCACGCCGACCTGATCATCGTCGCCGGGCAGAACCCGGGCACGAACGCGCCCCGCATGCTGACCCGCCTCGAGAACGCGAAGAAGAACGGCGGCCGCATCGTCGCCGTCAACCCGCTGCGGGAGGCGGGGCTGCTGCACTTCGACAACCCGCAGTCGGTGCGCGGCCTCGTGTTCAAGGGCCGGCAGATCGCGGACGAGTTCCTGCAGATCCGGCTCGGCGGCGACCAGGCGCTGTTCCAGGCGCTCGGCAAGGTGCTGATCGAGCTCGACGCGCAGCGCGGCGGCACCGTGCTCGACCACGACTTCATCGACCACTACACCGACGGCTTCGAGGGCTGGAAGGCGCAGGTGCTGTCCGTCGACTGGGCGGAGGTCGAGCGCGCGAGCGGGCTGACGGAGCGGCAGATCCGCACGGTCGGCACGATGATGGCCGACGCGAGGAGCGTGATCATCGCCTGGGCGATGGGGCTCACGCAGCACGCGAACGCGGTCGCGACGATCCGCGACCTCACGAGCCTCCTGCTCGCGACGGGCAACATCGGCCGGCCGGGCGCCGGCCTGCTGCCGGTGCGCGGGCACTCGAACGTGCAGGGCGACCGGACGATGGGGATCTGGGAGCAGATGCCCGCCCCGTTCCACGACCGCCTCGACGCGGAGTTCGGCTTCGCCTCCCCGCGGGAGAAGGGCTTCGACACGGTCGAGGCGCTGAAGGCGATGCACGAGGGCCGCGTGAAGGTGTTCATGGGGATGGGCGGCAACTTCGCGAAGGCGACGCCCGACACCGCGTCGACGGAGGCGGTGATGCGCACGCTGTCGCTGAACGTGCAGGTGTCGACGAAGCTGAACCGGTCGCACGTGGTGCACGCCCGCCGGTCGCTGATCCTGCCGACGATCGCCCGCACCGAGATCGACCTGCAGGCCTCCGGGCCGCAGCGGGTCAGCGTCGAGGACACGGTGAGCGCGGTGCACGGCTCGCACGGCCACCTGCAGCCGGCGTCGCCCGAGCTGCGCAGCGAGGTCGCCATCGTCACCGGCATCGCCGAGCGCGTGCTGGCCGGCCGGCCGAACACCGCGTACGCCGACTGGAAGGCGATGCGCGACGACTACCGGGTGATCCGGAAGCACATCTCGCACGTCGTGCCCGGCTTCGAGGCGTACGAGGAGAAGCTGGACCGGCCGGGCGGCTTCGTGCTGCCGCACGCGGCGCGCGACACCCGCCACTTCACGACGAACACCGAGGGCGGCAAGGACGCGCGGGCGCAGTTCACCGTGAACGCGCTCGAGTACCCGTGCGTGCCGGAGGGGCGCCTGCTGCTGCAGACCATCCGCTCGCACGACCAGTTCAACACCACCGTCTACGGCAAGGACGACCGCTACCGCGGCGTGCACGGCGCCCGCGAGGTCGTGCTGGTGCACCCCGACGACCTCGCCGCGCGGGGCCTCGCGGAGGGCGACCGGGTCGACCTGATCAGCGAGTGGACCGACGGCACCGAGCGCCGCGCCGAGGGCTGGCGGGTCGTCTCCTACAACACGCCCCGCGGCAACGCGGCGGCCTACTACCCCGAGGCGAACGTGCTCATCCCGCTCGGCTCCTCCGCGAAGGAGAGCAACACCCCGGTCGCGAAGGCGATCGTCGTCCGCCTCGAGCCCTCCCGGGTCCCCGTCCCCGCGTAGCGCGCTTTCATCGTCACGGAGTTCGGGCTCTGCCAGAACTCCGTGACGATGAAGACAGGGGTCTCACCAGGGGAGGGGGAGCACCTGCGCGTCGACGCCGGCGGGCACGCCGCCCTGCGGCACGACCGCGAGCACGTCGGAGGCGGCGAGCCCGCGCAGCATGTTCGGGCGGGTGCCCGTGGCGGGCTCCAGCCCCTCCTCGGACCAGCGGCACGGCACGAGCGAGACGCCGCCGTCCCACCCGGGCAGCTCCACCGCGACCGGCGCGGCGACCTCCTCCAGCCGGTTCGCGCCCGTCGCGGCGTCGACGAGCGGAGGCAGGAAGGACACCAGCACGGAGACCGCGGCGAGCGGGTTGCCCGGCAGCCCGAGCAGCGCCCGGCCGTCCGGCAGGCGCACGAGCAGCGCCGGGTGGCCCGGCCGCATCGCGACGCCGTCGAACACCGGCTCGGCGTCGCCGAGGGCCTCCCGCAGCCGGTCGACTCCGCTGCGGCCCGTGCCGCCGACGGTCACGACCACGTCCGCCTCCGCGACCGACGCGATGGCTTCGCGGATCGCCCGCGGGTCGTCGCCGACGCGGACGGGCGGCAGCGCCTCCGCGCCCACGCCGACCGCGGCGAGGGGGAGGAGCGGGTCGAACGCGTCCCGCACGCGACCGGCGGCCGGCAGCCCGGTCGTCACGACCTCGTCGCCGGTGAGCACGAAGGCGACCCTTGGCCGCCGGTGCGCCAGGACGGTGTCGAGGCCTGCGATCGCGAGCACCGCGACGAGCGCCGGGCTCAGGCGCGTCCCCGCTGCGGCGAGCACGGCGCCCTGCGGCGCCTCCTCGCCCGCGCGTCGCACGTGCGCGTGCGGCTGCGGCGGGTGCGCGTCGAGCAGCCCGTCGATCACGGCACCCCGCTCGATCGGCACCACCGCCGCGGCGCCCATGGGCAGCGCGCTGCCGGTCACGACCGCGTGCGCCTGGCCGGGCACGAGCACGTCCTCCTCCGTGATCCGCCACGGCGGCGGTCCGGACACCGCCCAGCCGTCCATGGCGGAGCTGTCGTAGTGCGGCACCGCGCGCGGTGCGACCGCGTCGTCCACGAGCACCGCGCCGACCGCGTCCCGCAGCGGCAGCTCGACCGGTTCGGAGGCGGGCCAGGCGGCGGCGAGGTCGCGCGCCTGGACCCAGGGCAGACCGGCGGCGCTCATCCCCGGATGGCCGTGTCGGCGCGCGCGATCGCGGCGGCCACATCGGCCGCGGAGCCGCCCGCGCGGCCCGCGGCGTAGCCGGCGAGGAACGTCGTCAGCGGTGCGGCCGGTCGCACGACCGAGTGCGCGGCCCTGCCCGCGAGCCCCAGGATCGCGTCGCGGTCCGCGGGCACGTCCTCGAGCCCGAGCGCCTGCGTCAGCGTCGCCCACCACGTCTCGAGCGCGGCTCCCACGTCGTCGGTCATCCCCGCCTCCTCACCCGGCAGGGTCACCCCGGCCCGCCGCGCATCGGCCACGGTATCCACGTCCGCTTCGAGGCCCGGTGGGAGGTGCACGGACGCGACGTCGAGCGCGCCCACGAGCGCGCGCAGCGGCCGGTCGGTCGGGTCGCGGAGCGCCTGGGCGGCCGCCTCGAGCGCGGCGGCTCGGTATCGCGCGAGCAGCCACTGCTTGCGGCCGTCGGCGTCCACCACGACCGCGCCGTCGGTGTCGATCGGGGCGGCGAGCAGCAGCGGCACCGCCTCCGGCAGCCGGGGCAGGTCGACCGCGAGCAGCAGCACCTCGTCGACCGCCGGCAGCGCCCGCAGCCCCGCGACCACCGCGGCGGCGGGCCCGGAGCGCGGCGGGTCCTCCCGCACGATCCGCAGGCCGGGCCGGTCGCGGGGCGGCCCGACGACGACGACCTCCATCCCGGCGAGCGCATCGAGCGCCCGGTCGAGCAGGGTCGCGCCGTCGAGCCGCAGCGCGGCCTTGTCGACGCCGCCGAGCCGGGAGCCGGCGCCGCCGGCCAGCAGCACCGCCCCCGTCGTCATCGGCGGACCGCTACCAGCGCTCGTGGATCGCGGCGCCGAAGAACTCGTCGTAGATCGCGTGCACGCCCGCGTCGAACGCCGGGCTCAGCTGCGGCAGGCGTCCGCTCGCCGCGTTCGACTCGGCCTGCTGCACGTTGCGCGCGCCCGGGATGACCGTCGTGACGCCCGGCTGCTGCGCGGCCCAGGCGAGCGCGGCCTGCGCGGGCGTCGTGCCCTCGGGCGCCTCGTCGGCCACGAGCTCCGAGAAGCGGCGGGCCGCCGCCACGCCCTCGGTGAAGTCGACGCCGGAGAAGGTCTCGCCCTGGTCGAAGGCCTCGCCGTTGCGGTTGTAGCTGCGGTGGTCGTTCGCGGCGAACTCGGTGTGCTCGTCGTACTTGCCGGAGAGCAGGCCGGAGGCGAGGGGCACGCGGGCGAGGATCCCGACGCCCGCGGCCTGCGCGGCGGGCAGCACCTCGTCGAGCGGCTTGAGCCGGAAGGCGTTGAAGATGATCTGCACGCTCGCGACGTGCGGGCGGGCGATCGCGGTGAGTGCCTGCGCGGTCTCCTCGACCGAGACGCCGTAGGCCGCGATGGCGCCCTCCTCGACGAGGGTGTCGAGCGCGTCGTACACCGCGTCGTCCTCGTAGACGGCGGTCGGCGGGCAGTGCAGCTGCACCAGGTCGAGGGTGTCCTGGCCCAGGTTCCTCCGCGACCGGTCCGTCCACTCGCGGAAGTTCGCCAGCACGTAGTTGGACGCGACCTGGTCGACGCGGCGCCCCATCTTCGTCGCGACCGTCACGCCCGAGCCGGGGTTCGCGGCGAGCCAGCCGCCGATGAACGACTCGCTGCGGCCGTCGCCGTAGACGTCGGCGGTGTCGAACAGGGTGACGCCGGCCGCGGCGGAGGCGTCGAGCACCGCGCGCGCGTCCTCCTCCGACACGTCGCCCCAGTCGGCGCCGAGCTGCCAGGTGCCGAGGCCGATGGCGGAGACCGAGCGGCCGGTGCGGCCGAGCGTGCGGGTGGGCATCAGTTCGTCGTCGAGCATGCCTCCATCCTCCCCGCCCCCGGCTGCACGCGGACCTCGGCGCCGCCCGCCTGAACGCCCGTCGAACAGCGCGGGAACGCCCTGGCGGGTCGCCCCGGAGGAGGGGGAGCGTGGTCCGCATGCGACCCCGCGCCCTCCTCGTCCCGCTCGTCGCCCTGCTCGCCTGCGCCGTCGCGGTACCCGCCGCCGCGAGCCAGGAGCGCGCGCATCCGAAGCCGGAGCCGGTCTCGTTCTCCTACCTCGGCGAGACCGAGCTGCCGAACGCGCTGCAGTTCGAGGGCACCACGGTGGGCGGCCTGTCCAGCATCAGCTGGGACGCCCGCACCGGGAAGTACCTGATCATCAGCGACGACCGGTCGCAGATCGACCCGGCCCGCTTCTACACGGCGGCGATCAGCGCCCGCCGCGGCGCGGTGACCCTGCGGCTCGAGGCCACCGCGCCGCTGCGGCAGGCGGACGGCAGCCCCTTCCCGCCCACCTCCGCCGACGGCGCCGTGATCGCGCCCGACCCCGAGGGCATCGCGGTCGACCCGCGGCACCGCCGCTTCGCCTGGTCGAGCGAGGGGGAGCGGGTGCTGTCGCCGCTCACGCTCGGCGACCCGGCGGTCCGCCTCGCCGACGCCTCCGGCCGCACGACGGCGACGCTGCCGATCGCGCCGCAGCTGCACATGAACGCGCAGGAGGTGGGGCCGCGGCGCAACCAGACGCTCGAGGGCCTGTCGTACACGCCGAACGGCGCGCAGCTGTGGGCCGCGATGGAGGACCCGCTGTACCAGGACGGGGAGGACCCGGCCGCGGACCACGGCGCCCGCGTGCGGTTCACCGAGTACGACGCCGCGCATCGCCTGCCCGTCGCCCAGTACGCGTACCCGCTGTCGCCGCTCTTCGAGGCGGGTCCCGCGGGCTCGACGAACGGGGTCAGCGACATCGCGGCGCTCGGCGGCGGCCGCTTCCTCGTGCTCGAGCGCGCCTTCACGACCCGCAACAAGATCCGCGTGTTCGAGGCCGACGCCTCCCGCGCCACCGACGTGCTCGGCCGCGACGCGCTCGCCGCAGCGCCCATGACCGCGATGCGCAAGCGGCTCGTCGTCGACCTCGCCGCCGTGCACGGACTGCCGCGCATCGACAACGTCGAGGGCATCACCGTCGGTCCGCGGCTGCACGACGGGCGCCGCCTGGTCGTGCTCGTGTCCGACGACAACTTCAGCACCGGGCAGGTGACGCAGGTCATCGCGTTCGCCGCGTCGGGACTCTGATCCGGGGAGAGGCCTACCCTGCTCCCCGTGAGCAAGGACGCCTCCCTCCGCGACGCGCTGCGCGTGCCGCACGGTCCCATCAGCCCCGCGGGCTTCGACGCCGCCGCCCGGCCGCTCGCGCCGAAGTCGGCCGTCATGGAGCACGACCTCGCCGCGACGGCCGACCTGCAGGAGCGCCTGTGGCGGAGTCGACCGGCGGCGGTCAGCGCCGGGTGCTGCTCGTGCTGCAGGGCATGGACACCGCGGGCAAGGGCGGTGTCGTCACGCACGCGGTCGGCGTCTTCGGCCCGATCGGCGTCGAGTACACGGCGTTCAAGAAGCCGACGGAGGAGGAGCTCGCGCACGACTTCCTCTGGCGCATCCGCAAGCGCCTGCCCCGCCCGGGCATGATCGGCGTCTTCGACCGCAGCCACTACGAGGACGTGCTCGTGGCGCGCGTGCACGCGCTCGCGCCGAAGGAGGAGATCGACGCCCGGTACGACGTCATCAACGCCTTCGAGCAGGAGCTCGTCGACGGCGGCACCACCGTGCTGAAGGTGTTCCTGCACGTGTCGTACGACAAGCAGCGGGAGCGCCTGCTGCGGCGCCTGGCCCGACCCGACAAGCACTGGAAGTTCAACGCGGGCGACATCGACGAGCGGGCGCGGTGGGACGAGTACCAGGCCGCCTACGCCGCCGTGCTCGAGCGCTGCAGCACCGAGGCCGCCCCCTGGTACGTCGTGCCGGCGGACCACAAGACGTACCGCAACTGGGCCGTCGCGGAGCTGCTGCGGGAGACGCTCGCGGAGCTCGATCCGCAGTACCCGCAGCCCGACCTCGACGTCGAGCAGCTGCGCGCCCGCCTCGCGCCGCCGCACTGACCAGCCGCACCCGTCCGCCGGCCGGGCGTCGGCTCCCGCAGTGCTCGGTCGGTTCCGGCGGTCGTTCCGGGCCTGATCCGCTGCCGGAGCCGACGGAGGCTGCCGGAACCGCCGCGGCGCCGCCCGCCCCCCTCCCGGATCGCGCACCCAGGAGCCCCGACGGGTCGCGACGTAGTTTGTGCGCGACGCCAACGAAGTCGGAAGGACGTGTGTCATGGAGTACCGGTACCTCGGCAACAGCGGGTTCAAGATCTCGGAGATCACCTACGGCAACTGGGTGACGGCCGCGAGCCAGGTGGAGAACGACCGCGCGATCGCGAGCGTGCACGCGGCGCTCGACGCCGGCATCTCGACGTTCGACACCGCGGACGTGTACGCCAACACCGGCGCGGAGACCGTGCTCGGCGAGGCGCTGAAGGGCACCCGCCGCCAGTCGATCGAGATCTTCACCAAGGTCTTCGGCCCGACCGGCCCCAAGGGCCACAACGACGTCGGGCTGTCGCGCAAGCACATCCTCGAGTCGATCGACGGCTCGCTCACGCGGCTCGGCACCGACTACGTCGACCTCTACCAGGCGCACCGCTTCGACCACTTCACGCCGCTCGAGGAGACGTTCCAGGCCTTCGCCGACATCGTCCGCCAGGGCAAGGTGCTGTACATCGGCGTCTCCGAGTGGACCGCCGAGCAGCTCCGCGCGGGTTCCGCGCTCGCGAAGGAGCTCGGCGTGCAGCTGATCTCGAACCAGCCCGAGTACTCGGCGCTGTGGCGGGTCATCGAGGGCGAGGTCGTGCCGACCTCGAAGGAGCTCGGCATCTCGCAGGTCGTCTGGTCGCCGATCGCGCAGGGCGTGCTCACCGGCAAGTACGTGCCCGGTCAGGCGCACCCGGAGGGGAGCCGCGCGACCGACGAGAAGGGCGGCGCGAACTTCATCAAGCGCTGGCTGACCGACGACGTGCTGCAGCGCGTGCAGGACCTGAAGCCGATCGCGCAGGAGCTCGACCTGTCGCTCGCGCAGCTCGCCGTCGCGTGGGTGCTGCAGAACGAGAACGTCGCGACCGCGATCATCGGCGCCTCCCGCCCGGAGCAGGTCACCGAGAACGCGAAGGCCGCCGGCGTGAAGATCCCCGCCGAGCTGCTGGGCCGCATCGACGAGGTGCTGGGCGACGCGATCGAGCGCGACACCTCGATCACGGCCACCCGCTCGCCCGAGCAGCGCGAGGCGTAGGCCGGAGGCGTTTCATCGTCACGGAGTCCTGGCGCCGCCAGGACTCCGTGACGATGAAACGGTCTACTGCAGTGCGGCGAAGACGTTGACGAGGACGCGGTCGGGGTCGCGGAGCAGCAGCGAGCGGTTGCCCCACGGCATGTCCGTCGGAGGCTGCACCACCTCGACGGCGTCGCGCATCCGCTCGTGCACGGCGTCGACCGCCTCCGGCGTCTCCGCCTGGAGCTCGACGAGCACGCCGTCGTGCGACGCGGCGAAGCCCGGCACGGGCACCGTGGCCCGGTGCCCGATCGCCAGGGTGCCGGACGAGCCGCGGAACGCCGCGAAGACGGGCGCCGGCCGCTCCGCCTGCTGCCCCAGCAGGCGTTCGTAGAACGCGACGGACCGGTCGACGTCGTCGGTGATGATGCGGGCGGATGCGAACTGCACGAGGTGCTCCTTCGGGTCGGTGCGGCCGACGGTAGGAGGGATGCCGGGCAGGAGCCGCCCGGTATCGGTGGAACACTGCTCGCATGGCGCGCCCCACCGCTCGCGTGCTCGCGCTGCTCGAGCTGCTGCAAGCGGGCGGTGTCCGCACCGCGGCCGAGCTCGCCGCGCGGCTGGACGTCGACGAGCGCACGGTGCGCCGCGACGTCGAGCACCTGCTCGAGCTCGAGGTGCCGGTCGAGGCCGTGCGCGGGCGGTACGGCGGCTACAGGATCGGCGCGGGCTCCCGGCTGCCGCCGCTGATGCTGACCGACGACGAGGCGGTCGCCGTCGTGCTCGGCCTCGCCGGCGCCGCGCGCACCGGACCCTCCGCCGCGACCCGCACCGCCGCGGAGACCGCCTCCGCGAAGGTCCGCCGCAGCCTGCCCGCGCGGCTCGCGGACCGGGTGCCGGGTCTGCTCGTCGTCCGCACCACCGCGGCCGTGCCGGCACCGCCCGCCTCGGCGTCGACGGAGGCGCTGCTCACGGCGGGCACCGCGGTCCGCGAGGGGCGCCCGCTGCGCATCCGACACCGACGGCGCGACGGGTCCGCCTCCGATCGCACCGTGCTGCCATGGGGCGTCGTCGAGCACGAGGGCCGCTGGTACCTCGTCGGCCTCGACTCCGCGTCCGACGCCGTGCGCACCTTCCGCATGGACCGGCTCGAGCGGGTCGCGGTCGGCGGGGGCCGGTTCACCGCGCCGCCGGACGCCGACCCGGTGCGGGAGGTGCTCGCAGCCCTCGCGAGCACGCCGCGCGACTTCTCGGTGCGGGTGCTGATCCGCGCGCCGGAGGAGCGCATCCGACGGCGCCTGCCCGGGTCGATCGCGATCCTCGAACCCCTGCCTGCAGACGAGGCGGGGGAGGAGGGGTGGATCCGGGTCGTGCTCGAGGCCGCCCGCCTCGACTGGGTCGCGGGGGTGCTGGCGCTGCTCGACGCGCCGTTCCGGATCGAGCAGCCGGAGGCGCTGCGCACCGAGGTGCTCGCGCTCGCCGCGAGGCTGTCGGACCGGGCCTCGGGTCGCGCCTGAGCCCTACACTCGCGCCCGTGCCGAACATCTTCGACGTCGCGAAGGCGGCGGGGGTGTCGCACCAGACGGTCTCCCGCGTCCTGAACGGCGACGCGACGGTGCGGCCCGCGGTGCGGGAGCGGGTCGACGAGGCGATCAAGGCCCTCGACTACCGTCCGAGCGCCGCGGCGCGGGCGCTCGCCCGGCGCCGCACGCGCACGATCGGGCTCGTCGTCGTCGGCATGCCCTTCTACGGCCCGGCCAGCATCGCCAACGGGTTCAACGCCGCCGCGCGCGCGAGCGGCTGGGACGTCGCGATCGCGGCGACCGACGACGGCGCGGATGCGGCGGACCTGCGGAAGGCCGGGCAGACGCTGCTCGCGCAGGACCCGCGTGCCGTGGTCGTCGTCGCGCCCGGGCCCGCGGTCGGCGCGGCGCTCGCCGACATCGCGGGCCGGGTGCCCGTGGTGACGAGCGTCGACGTGGTGCCCGGCGCCTCCGCCGTGACGGTCGACGACGAGCGGGGCGCGGCGCTCGCGGTCGAGCACCTCGCCGCCCTCGGCCATCGCGAGGTGGTGCACGTCGGCGGCCCGGAGGGGTGGACGGAGGCGGACCAGCGCATCGAGGGCTGGCGGTCGACGTCGGAGCGCCTCGGCCTGGTGCTGCCGGAGGTACTGCGCGGCGACTGGGGCTCGGCGTCCGGCTACCGGCTGGGCCGGGCGCTCGCGGAGCAGGGCGCGCCGACGGCGGTGTTCTCGGCCAACGACCAGATGGCGCTGGGCCTGCTGGCGGCGTTCCGCGACGCGGGCGTCCGCGTGCCCGAGGACGTGAGCGTCGTCGGCTTCGACGACATCCCCGAGGCGGCGTTCTTCCCGCCGCCGCTCACCACCCTGCGGCAGGACTTCGGCGCGCTCGGCCGCGGGCTGATGGCGCGGGTCGACGACCTGCTCGCGCAGCGCGAGCCCGCCGACGCGGCGCCGCAGCTGCCCGAGCTCGTCGTCCGCGCCTCCACCGCAGCACCGCGCTCCTGACGTCGCGCGGTCGCTGCGGCGACGCGCGGTCCGCATGCCGACCGCGCGTCGCCGGGAGTACCGCGCGCGGAGCGCTGCTGGTAGGGTGAGCGCTCACTCGTCGATGGAGATGCGATGGCTTTTTCCCCCGAGGTCGAGCACGCGATCGCGACCGTCCGGCAGGACGTCGCCGCGCTGCACGCCGAGCTCGTCCGCTACGAGCTCATCGTCTGGACCGGCGGCAACGTCTCGGGCCGCGTGCCCGGCGCCGACCTGTTCGTGATCAAGCCGTCGGGCGTCGGCTACGACGACCTGGCCCCCGAGAACATGATCCTGTGCGACCTCGACGGGAACGTCGTCGAGGGCACCCCGGGCAGCGAGCGCAGCCCCTCCTCCGACACGGCCGCGCACGCCTACGTGTACCGGCACATGCCGCACATCGGCGGCGTCGTGCACACGCACTCGACCTACGCCTGCGCCTGGGCGGCGCGCGGCGAGGAGATCCCGTGCGTGCTCACCGCCATGGCGGACGAGTTCGGCGGCCCGATCCCGGTCGGCCCGTTCGCGATCATCGGCGACGACTCCATCGGCCGCGGCATCGTCGAGACGCTGTCCGGCCACCGCTCGCGCGCCGTGCTGATGCGCAACCACGGCCCCTTCACGATCGGCAAGGACGCGAAGGACGCCGTGAAGGCGGCCGTCATGGTCGAGGACGTTGCCCGCTCGGTGCACGTCTCCCGCCAGCTGGGCGAGCCCGTGCCGATCCCGCAGGAGGCGATCGACCGCCTCTTCGACCGCTACCAGAACGTCTACGGGCAGTCCACGGACACCCGTCTCGACAGCGACACCGCCCGGAACGCAGGACAGGACTAGGACCATGCCTCAGCTCGACACCACCCTCGACTCGTACCGGGTCCTGTTCCTCACCGGCAGCCAGCACCTGTACGGGCCCGAGACGCTCGCGCAGGTCGCCGACCAGTCGCGCGTGATCGCGGACGAGCTCGCGGGCGGCGTGCCCGTGCGCATCGACTGGCAGCCCGTGCTCACCGACGCGGAGGCGATCCGCCGCGCGATGCTTGACGCGAACAGCGACGACTCGGTGATCGGCGTCATCACCTGGATGCACACCTTCAGCCCCGCGAAGATGTGGATCGGCGGCCTGACCGCGCTGCAGAAGCCGCTGCTCCACCTCCACACGCAGGCGAACGTCGCGCTGCCGTGGTCCGAGATCGACTTCGACTTCATGAACCTGAACCAGGCCGCGCACGGCGACCGCGAGTTCGGCTACATCGAGTCGCGCATGGGCGTGCCCCGCACGACCGTCGTCGGCCACGTGTCCGACCCCGCCGTGCGCGCCCGCGTCGAGGTCTGGCAGCGCGCCGCCGCCGGCCGCACCGCCGCGCGCGCCCTGAAGCTCGCGCGCTTCGGCGACAACATGCGCTTCGTCGCCGTCACCGAGGGCGACAAGACGGAGGCGGAGATCCGCTTCGGCATGCAGGTCAACACCTGGGGCGTCAACGAGCTCGCCGACCGCGTCGCGCAGGTCGCCGACGCGGACGTCGACGCGCTGGTCGCCGAGTACGACCGCCTCTACCAGGTCGTGCCCGAGCTGCAGGAGGGCGGCGAGCGCCGGCAGTCCCTCCGCGACGGCGCCGCGATCGAGCTGGGGCTGCGCTCCTTCCTCGAGGAGGGCGGCTTCGGCGCCTTCACCACGAACTTCGAGGACCTCGGCGCGCTCAAGCAGCTGCCCGGCCTCGCGGTGCAGCGCCTGATGGCCGAGGGCTACGGCTTCGGCGCCGAGGGCGACTGGAAGACCGCGGCGCTCGTCCGCATCGCGAACGTCATGGGCGCGGGCCTGCCGGGCGGCGCGAGCCTGATGGAGGACTACACCTACGACCTCACGCCGGGCAGCGAGCTGATCCTCGGCGCGCACATGCTCGAGGTCAGCCCCTCCCTCACCACCGCGAAGCCCAGCCTCGAGGTGCACCCGCTCGGCATCGGCGGCAAGGAGGACCCGGTGCGCCTGGTCTTCAACGCCGACGCCGGCCCCGCCGTCGTCGTCGCCATGTCGGACATCCGCGACCGGTTCCGCCTCGTCGCGAACGTGGTCGAGGTCGTCACGCCGCCGGAGGCGCTGCCGAAGCTGCCCGTCGGGCGCGCGGTCTGGAAGCCGGAGCCCGACTTCCGCACCTCCGCCACCGCCTGGCTGACCGCCGGCGCCGCGCACCACACGGTGATGACGACCGCGGTCGGCGTCGACGTGTGGGAGGACTTCGCGGCCATGACGGAGACCGAGCTGCTGATCATCGACGCCGACACCACCGTGCGCTCCTTCCAGCGCGAGGTGCAGTGGAACGCGGCGTACCACCGGCTCGCCCGCGGCTTGTGAGCCACTTCGACGAGCTCGTGGAGCGCGTCGCGCAGCACCTCCCGGACGTGCCGCGCCTCGCGATCCTCGACGCCGTCGAGACGGAGTGGGAGCGGCTGCGCGCGAGCGCGGAGCCGTGCCTCGCCCCGTTCGTGCTGCCCGCAGCCGTCTGGCGGCTGCGGGTCGGCGCGGACCTCGCGCTCTGAAGCGGGCGACGACACGATGATCGGATGATCCCCGCGCGGACGCGGGGTGCAGGAAGGAGCGGCGCATGAGCGACGCAGCGCAGGACACCGCGCGGGACTCGATCGTGGGCGGCCGCGCCTCCCTCGGCATCGAGCTCGGGTCGACCCGCATCAAGGCGTGCCTCATCGGCGACGACCCCGCCGTCGTGATCGCCGCGGGCGGCCACGAGTGGGAGAACCGCTTCGTCGATCGCGTGTGGACCTACTCGATGGAGGACGTCGAGACCGGTCTGCAGGCCGCGTTCCGCGAGCTCGCCGAGGACGTGCGGCGCCGCTACGGCGTCGGCATCGAGCGGCTCGGCGCGGTCGGGGTCTCCGCGATGATGCACGGCTACCTGCCGTTCGACGCCGACGGCGGCCTGCTCGTCCCGTTCCGGACCTGGCGCAACACGTCCACCGGTCCCGCGGCGGCGGAGCTGAGCGAGCTGTTCGGCGTGAACATCCCGATGCGCTGGTCCGTCGCACACTTGTACCAGGCGGTCCTCGACGCGGAGCCGCACGTGGCGTCGATCGCCTCCTTCACCACGCTCGCCGGGTACGTGCACCGCCGGCTGACCGGGAAGCACGTGCTCGGGGTCGGCGACGCCTCCGGCATGTTCCCGATCGACAGCGCCACGCACGACTACAACGAGGACCTGCTGCAGCGCTTCGACTCGCTCGTCGCCGACCGGGTGCCCGGGATGCGGCTGCGGGACCTGCTGCCCGAGGCGCTCGACGCCGGCCGCGATGCGGGGCACCTGACGCCCGAGGGCGCCGCGTTCCTCGACCCGACCGGCGCGCTGCAGCACGGCGCGGTGCTCTGCCCGCCCGAGGGCGACGCGGGCACCGGCATGGTCGCGACGAACTCCGTCGCGCCGCGCGAGGGCAACGTCAGCGTCGGCACCTCCGTGTTCGCGATGGTGGTGCTGGAGGGGCCGCTCGGGCAGCAGCACCACGAACTCGACCTCGTCACCACCCCCTCCGGCGACCCCGTCGCGATGGTGCACTGCAACAACGGCGCCAGCGAGCTCGGCGCCTGGGCCGGCCTGTTCAGCCGCTTCGCGGCCGCCTCCGGCTCGTCCGTCGACACGGACGGCGTCTTCGAGGTGCTGTTCCGGGAGGCGCTCGAGGGCGACGGCGACGCGGGCGGCCTGCTCGCCTACAACCTGCTGTCGGGGGAGCCCGTCGTCGGGCTCGACGAGGGGCGCCCGCTCGTCGTCCGCACCCCGGACAGCCGCTTCACGCTCGCGAACTTCATGCGCGCGCAGATCTACGGCGTCTTCGGCACCCTCGCGCTCGGCATGCGGGTGCTCGCCTCCGAGGGCGTGCGGCTCGACCGCATGCTCGCGCACGGCGGCCTGTTCCGGACGCCGGGCGTGGCCGAGCGCTTCCTCGCGGGCGCGCTCGCGGCGCCCGTCGCCGTCGGCGAGACCGCGGCCGAGGGCGGCGCGTGGGGCATCGCGGTGCTCGCGGCCTACACGGCCTCCGGCGCGCCGACGGACCTCAGCACCTACCTCCGCGACGAGGTGTTCGCGGCCGCCGAGTTCCGCGAGGTGCAGCCGGCGGAGGAGGACGTGCGCGCGTTCGCGGCGTACCTCGAGCGCTACTCCGCGGGCCTCGCGGTCGAGCGCGCGGCGGTCGCCTCCCTCTAGCCCCGCCTCCTGCAGAAGTTGCCGCTTCGGACACGTTCTCCCGCCGAAAGCGTGTCTGAAGCGGCAACTTCCGGCCTCAACGGGCGCGGAGGAGGGCACGGCGGACGCGCTCGACCGTCTCGGCGGGCCGGAGGCGCAGGTCGTCGGCCGTGATGCGGACGACGCGCCAGCCCAAGTCGGTCAGCCGCTCGTACCGGACGACGTCCTTGCGCCACTGCGCCCGGTCGGTGCGGTGCTGGTCGCCCTCGACCTCGATCCACACCCGCTGCTCCGGGTAGACGAGGTCGCCCTCCGTCGTGCCCCCGTCGGGCCCGGTCCACAGCTGGTTGATCCGCGGCTCCGGCAGTCCCGCTGCCACGAGCAGGAGGCGGACGCGGGTCTCCTGCGCCGAGCGCGAGCCGACCCGGATCCGGGGCGCGACCCGTGCGAGCCGCCGCGACGAGCGACGGTCCGGGTCCGAGAACGCGGCCTGGATGCGATCGAGCTCGACGGCGCTCGACGTCCGCCGCGGCGGGAGCAGGCTCTCGGCCGCGACCACGAGGTCGTCGTCATCGAGCACGGTCGCGAGCTGGCAGAGGGTCTCGACGGCGTTCGCCGTGCGCATGCCGCGCCGCTCGACGACGAGCCACGGTCGCTCGATCAGGTGGTGGCCGTGCACCCGCGCGTCGCGCGGCGCCCGGTGCGGCTTGATCACGGCGACGTCCAGCTCGAGCCGCTGCTCGAGGGGGAGCGGCAGCCACATCCCGTGGATCAGCGCGGAGGTGGCGTGGCTGAAGAACTCATGCGGCGCCATCCTGGGCAGGTAGCTCGCGCACAGCTCGAGCACCGTCCTGGGCTCGACGACGGTCCGCACCCCTCGGAACGGGCGCTGCAACCGGCTGCTGTGGACGCGCCGACGCCCGACTCCTCCGGCCCGCGCCTCGGCCGTGGTGAACGGGCGATCGAGGAGGGGTTCGAGCGGATCGGCCGACATGACGAGGAGGGTGCCCGCGCACGCGAACCCTCGTGCGCGCGAGCCGTGCCTCCGGGCGAGACGCCCTCGATCGCGCCTTGGGGAGGAGGGAATCGCCTCCTCCGCGTGGACGAGTTGCCGGTTCGGACACGTTCTGCGACGAGAAACGTGTCCGAACCGGCAACTTCGAAGGGGGTCAGTCGCGGAGGATCGCGGCGCCCCTCGGCGGGAGGGTCTCGTCGCCCACCCGCGTCTCCGTCGCGTTCCAGTTCAGGAGGAAGAGGCGGTCGCCGCGGCGCACCGCCTCCACGCCCTCGGGCAGGTCGGGCACCTCGGGCGCGACGCCCGCGGAGTCGAGCACCTCGTCCACCACGGCCGCCAGGTCCTCCGGCGCCGTCGCGACGTACCAGGCGGTGCCGTCTCCGGACGCCTTCCGCGTGATCGCGGGGAGGCCGTCGAGCATCCCGCCGACGAACGTCGAGCGCACCTCCGCGTCGTCGACGCGCACGACCTCGCCCCACTCCTCCGCGGTGCCGGCTGCGAGGCCCGCGATCTCGAGCGTCGGCAGCGCGCCGCCGGAGATCGACGGCTCGGCGGGCGGCGCGAACTCCTCGATGCGGATCCCGAGCACGTCGCGCAGCGCGCCGAGGTACCCGCCGAGGTGCACGTGCAGCTGCTCGTCGAGGATCCCCGTCTGGTACCCGACGACGAGCCGCCCGCCCGATCGGGTGTACGCGGCGAGGCCCTCGAGCGCATCGGTGGACAGCACGTGCGTCGCCGGCGCCACGACGACCGCGTAGCCCGACAGGTCGGTGCCGGGCCGCGCGAAGTCGACCAGGACCCCGCGCCGCCAGAACTCGCGGTACCAGCGCAGCACGACCATCGGGTAGGCGAGGTCGGAGGGGGTCGCCTCCTGCTCGAGCGCCCACCAGCTGTCCCAGTCGAACAGGACCGCGATGTGCGCCTGCTGACGGCTGCCGACGACGTCGGCGAGGCCGCCGAGCTCCTCGCCGAGCGCGACGGTCTCCCGGAAGATCCGGGAGTCCTCGCCGGCGTGCGGGACCATCCCGGAGTGGAACTTCTCCGCACCCGCCTTCGACTGGCGCCACTGGAACTGCATGACCCCGTCGGCGCCGCGCGCGACGGCCTGCAGCGACAGCAGCCGATGCATCCCGTCCGGCTTCGCCGCGTTCCGGCTCCGCCAGTTCACCGCGGACGTCGCCTGCTCCATGAGGATCCACGGCCCGCCCGCCAGTGAGCGGATCAGGTCGCGCGTCGCCGCGGCGATCACCGGTGCCGCCGGGTCCGCGGGGTCCGGGTAGTGGTCGTCGCTGATGAAGTCGAGCGCCTCCGCGTGCCGCCAGTAGTCGAGGCCCTTGAAGAAGCCCATGAAGTTGGTCGTGATCGGCACGCCGGGGGAGACCTCGCGGAGGATCGCCGCCTCCGCCTCGTACACGCCGAGCCAGGCGTCCGAGGAGAACCGATCGAAGTCGAGCAGCTGCGTCGGGTTCCGGAACGTCGGTGCCGCCCGTGGCGGCATGACCTCCTCGAAGGAGGAGTACCCCTGCGACCAGAACTGCGTGCCCCACGCCTCGTTCAGCGTCTCGACCGTGCCGTACTTCGCGGTCAGCCAGGTGCGGAACGCGGCCGCGGACTCGTCGGAGAAGTCGCGCGGCACGTGGCAGGCGAGCTCGTTGTTCACGTGCCACGCCTCGAGCGCCGGGTGGCCGGCGTACCGCTCCGCGAGCGCCCGGACGAGCCGGTCCGCGTACCGCCGGTAGACGGCGGAGGAGGGGGAGTAGTGCTGGCGGGACCCGACGGAGAGCCGCACGCCCTCCTCCGTGACGGGCAGCATCTCGGGGTGCGCGAGCGCCAGCCAGGGCGGCGGCGAGGCGGTCGCCGTCGCGAGGTCGACGCGCACCCCGCCGGCGTGCAGCCGGCCGAGCACGTCGTCGAGCCACTCGAAGTCGAACTCGCCGTCGCGCGGCTCGAGCCGCGCCCACGAGAACACGCCGACCGTGGCGACGGTCACGCCGGCGCGCTGCATCAGGCGCACGTCGTCGTCCCAGACGTCGCGCGGCCACTGCTCGGGGTTGTAGTCCCCGCCGTACCAGATGCGGTCCATGGTCATCCCTTCACGCCGCCGGTCGCGAGACCCGACTGCCAGTACCGCTGGAGGAACAGGAACGCGACGATCAGCGGGAGGATCGACACGAACGAGCCGGTCAGCACGGTGGAGAACAGCACCTGCGCACCGCCGCCCGCGGAGGCCGTTGCCTGCCACTGCGCCAGCCCGACCGTCACGGGGAAGAGCGACGGGGAGTTCAGCATGATGAGCGGCAGGAAGTAGTTGTTCCACGTCGCGACGAGCTGGAAGAGCACCACGGTGACGATGCCGGGTGCCATCAGGCGCACGCCGATCGTCGTGAGGATGCGGAACTCGCCCGCGCCGTCGATCCGAGCGGCCTCGAGGATGCTGTCGTCGACCGAGTCGGCCGCGTAGACGCGCATCAGGTAGACGCCGAAGGGGCTGACCAGCGAGGGCAGGATGATCGCCCACATCGTGTCCGTCAGGTTCGCCGCGGCGAACAGGAGGTAGGTCGGCAGCGCGAGCGCGGTGAGCGGCACCATGATCGAGCCGAGTATCACGCTGAACACCGCGGTCGAGCCGCGGAACCGGTACTTCGCCAGCGCGTAGCCGGTGGCGGTTGCGGTCGCCGCCGCGCCGACCGCGCTGATGACGGCGTAGATCACCGTGTTCAGCATCCACTGCCAGAAGACGCCGCCCTGGAACGTGAAGAGCGAGCCGACGTTGGCGAAGAACTGGAAGCTGTTGCCGAACCACAGGCCGAAGGTCGAGAACAGGTCGCCGTTCTCCTTGGTGGTCGAGATCGCCAGCCACACCAGCGGGGTGAGGAAGTAGACGATCGTGACCCAGACGATGACCGTCAGCAAGTTGCTGCGGCGCTTGCTGCGCTCGACCACCCGCCGCCTGGTCCTCGCGGCGGGCACGGTCCGAGCGGCCTCGGTGACGACAGGCGCGGCGGTCATCGCTCGCGCTCCTTCCGGTTGGTGAGGGTCTGCACGACGAAGGAGACGACCATGATCACGATGCCGAGCAGGAACGCGATGGCGGCCGCGTAGTTGATCTCCTGGCTCTTGAACGCGAGGTTGTAGGCGTAGAGGTTCGGCGTGAAGGAGTTGCCGATCGAGCTCGGCGCGATGGCCCCGAGCAGGTTGGGCTCGTTGAACAGCTGGAACGACCCGATGATCGAGAAGATCACCGTGAGTAGGATCGCCTGCCGGATCGCGGGCAGCTTGACGCTCCAGGCGAGGCGGAACTGGCCGGCGCCGTCGATCTCCGCGGCCTCGTAGAGCTCCGTCGGGACCGACCGCAGGGCGGCGTACAGGATGATCATGTTGTAGCCGATGAACTCCCAGCAGACGATGTTCATCGTGGAGCCGAGCACGTTCTGGGCCGACAGCAGGTTCGGCGCGCTCAGGCCGAGCGCCTCGAAGACCTGGGTGATCAGGCCGAAGTCGGTGCCGTACAGGTAGCCCCACATCAGCGTGGCGACGACACCGGGCACCGCGTACGGCACGAACACGAGCAGCCGCACGATCTTGCTGCCGCGCACCCGGCCGGAGTCGAACGCGAGGGCCAGGAAGATCGAGGCCACGAGCATGATCGGCACCTGGATCAGCAGGAACTGGGCGACGCGGCCGAGGCCGCCCCAGAAGGCCGGGTCCTGGAGCGCCCGCGCGTAGTTGCCGAAGCCGGTGAAGACCTCGCCGCCCACGAGCTGCGAGCTGTAGAGGCTGATGTAGAGCGAGTAGACGAGCGGCACGATGAAGAACGCCGCGAAGATCACCAGGAACGGGATCACGAGGATCCAGGCGGCTCTCGTCTGCGCGGCGCGGATGCGCGCCGGGCGCCGGCGCGCGGCGGCGCGGGCGGGTACTGCGGTCACGGGGATCCTCCGACGGATCGAGGCGCCGGACCGGACCGCTGCAGGTGCGGTCCGGCCCGGCGCCGAGGGGACTACTTGACGGTGAAGCCCTGCTGCTTCGCGTAGGTGACGACCTGGCTCTGCCAGAGCTTGAGTCCGGCGCGCAGGTCGCCGTGGGCGGCCACGGCCTTGCCGAGGGTGTCGGTGAAGCTGGAGTTCACGTAGTCCATGAACGGCAGCCACTGGAAGTCCTTGTCGACGGTGTCGGAGACCCCGGCGAAGAACTTGTTGACCTGCTGGCCGCCGTAGAACTCCGACTTCTGGTCCGTGAACGCCGAGTCCGCGAGCGTGGCCTTCGTCGGCGGGAACAGGAACTGCTCGTTCGCCAGCTTGAGCGCGGACTCCTTGTTCGTGTTGAGGAACTTCGCGAACTCGTACGCGACGAGCTTGTTCTGCGAGGCCTCCATCACGGCGTCGGTGGAACCGCCCCAGTTGCCCGAGACGTTCGCGCCCGCGGACCACTGCGGGATGTTCCCCGCGCGCCACTTGCCGCTCGTGTTCTTCGCGGTGCCCTGCAGGAAGATCGGGCCCCAGGCCGCGACGATCCAGCTCGCGTACTTGCCGCGGGAGAGGCCCTGGTAGAACTCGTCCGTGAAGTCGGCGTCGGTGGAGACGTAGCCCTTCTGGATGAGCGGCTGCCACAGGTCGACGACCTTCTGGGTGTCGGCGGAGTCGAGGTCGATCGACACGGTCTTCTTGCCGTCGAACGAGAAGGGCTTCGCGCCCGCCTGCCAGAAGAAGCCGTACCAGTGGGCGGCGTCGGAGGTCGGCACGTTCGTGATGAACGAGCCGGTCTTCGACTTGATCGTCGCGGCGGCCTTCGAGAAGTCGTCCCAGGTCTCCGGGACGGCGGAGATGCCGGCCTTGTCGAAGATGTCCTTGCGGTAGAGGGTGCCGAGGGGGCCGGTGTCCTGCGGGACGCCCCAGACGCCGCCGTTGTACGCGACCTGCTTCCACACCCAGTCGACGTACTTGCTCTCCTCGGCCGCTGCGCCGTAGGGCGCGAGGTCGGCGAGGCTCTTCGTCTGCGTGAACGACGAGATGTTCTGGTACTCCATCTGCGCCACGTCGGGGATGCCCTTGCCGGCCTTCAGCGCGCTGCGGAGCTTCGGGTAGTGCTGGGCGCCGCCCGTGGTGTTGACGAGCTTGACCGTGATCTTCGGGTACTTCGCGGTGAAGAGGTCGATCTCCTTCTGGATGTCCGGCACCCAGGTCCAGAAGGTGAGGGTCGTGGCCGTGTTCAGGGCCTTGTCGATGTCGGCCTGCGAGGCCTTCTTCGTGCCGCCGCCCGACGTGCTGCCGCCGACGGAGGGGGCGCAGCCGGTGAGGGCGAGCGCGGTCGTGGCGGCGATGCCGCCGAACGTGAGCACTGCTTGGCGTCTCGAGAGCATGGGGTTCTTTCCTCGTCGAAAGGGGTCGGACTACTCGGCCGAGTCGTCCGGGACCTCGAGCACGACGACGTCGCGTCGGCCGAGGGGCATCTCGTCGCCCGCCGCGTGGACCGCGCCGGACACGAGGTCCGTGGCGGCCGCCGGCGCGACGACGGTGGTCGGGGTGGCGGACCAGTTCGCGATGAACACGATCCGGGAGGCGCCGGCGCGGCCGGTGCTGACGGTGACGGCGTCGCCGCCGCGCCAGGCCGCGCGCTGCGGAGCGGGCACGAGCCAGCGGCCGAGGCTGCGGCCGAGCGCGGGGTTCGGCACGGTCGCCACGTAGGTGATCCGCCCGGCGCCGAAGGCCCGGGTGGTGACGGCCGCGTCGGCTCCGAGCTCGGTGGGCGCGAACCGGGCCAGCACCTCGGCGTCGTCGACCTCGAGCAGATCGACCCAGCCGGTGCCGGCGGCGCCCGCCTCCAGCTCGATCCCGGCCTGATCGGGCAGGGCCTCGACGCCCAGCGGCGACTCGAGGTTGCTGTACTCGTCGTAGTGGACCCCGGCGGCGTCGGCGAGCAGCGCCGGCGCGACCGCGAGCCGGGCGCGGGCCAGCTCGTCCCCGTAGCCGGTGCGCACGCCGACGACCAGGTGACCGCCCGCCTCCGCGTAGTCCCGCAGGTGCGTCAGCACCGCGTCGTCCGCGACGTAGACGGCCGGCGCGACGAGCACGGGGTACCGGCGCACGAGCTCCGCGACGTCCGTGGCGACGAACTGCTTCAGGTGCTGCACCCGTACCTGCGCGCCGGACTCGAACAGCCCGCGGTAGAAGGCGTCGAAGATGCGCAGGTACGCGTGCGGGTCCGGCGCGCCGCTCGGCAGCGCGAGCGGACCGTAGGTCTCGAACGACCACTTCGTGTCGGCGGAGTACAGGACGAGCACGTCGGCGTCGGGCTCGTAGGCGTCGAGCGCGGACCCGAGCGCCTTGAGCGTCGCGCCGAGGTCCGCGACCTCGCGGTAGATCCGGCCCGGCCGCTGGCTGTGAGGGAGCACCCCGCCCCAGTAGGTCTCGACGCCGAAGTGCAGCGTGTGCCAGTGCCAGTACTCGACCATGCGGCCGCCGCGGGCGAGCAGCGCGAGGGCGGCCTGCTTGATCTGGCCCGGGTAGGGCGGGTGGTTCTGCCAGGGGCCGCCGATCGACTGCGCGTTCGTCTCGGTCACGAGGTACTGCGTCTGCGCGGACGAGAACGCGCGGTCGCCCCACTGGAACAGCGCCCACACGCCGGTGCTCCACCAGGGCTCCTCGCGCGGCACCTCGAGCCTCGCGTCGAGGCCGTCCTGCATCTTGTAGTACGGGTTGCCGGCGACCACGTCGAGCGAGGCGACGAGCTCGTCGTCCGCGATCTGCGGGCGGCTGTACGAGATGCACGTCGTCACGAACTGGTCGTCGCGGGCGTACTCGCGCACCAGGTCCGCCTGCCACGCGATCAGGTCGGTGGCAAGGGTGGACTGGAAGCGGCGCCACTCGAGCTGGTACTGCGGCATCAGGTTGCCGTCCGGCCGCCACAGGTCGGCCCAGTCGGACAACCGGTGGGACCAGTAGACGAGGCCCCACTCCCGGTTCAGCTCCTCCACGGTGCCGTACCGGACGCGCAGCCAGTCGACGAAGCGCTGGAACGTGTGCTCGTTGTGCGGCAGCAGGTTGCCGGGCTCGTTGTCGACCTGGTAGCCGATCACGGCGGGGTGGTCGGCGTAGCGCTGCACGACCGCGCGCGCGACCCGCTCCGCGTAGAAGCGGTAGGCGGGGTGGCTCTGGTCCATCTCCTGCCGGGCGCCCCAGCCGACCCGCACCCCGGTCGAGGTCTCCGCCGCGATCTCGGGGTGGAGCCGCTGCAGCCACGGCGGGACCGCGTAGGTCGGGGTGCCGAGGATCACGCCGATGCCGCGCGCCCGGGCGCCGTCGAGCACCGGCTGCAGCCAGTCGAGGTCGAACTCGCCCTCGCGCGGCTCCCACGTGGACCACACGCTCTCGCCGACCCGGATGACGGTGAAACCGGCTTCGGCCATGAGGTCGAGGTCCCGGTCCAGGGTGCCCTGTCGCTGGTACTCGGCGTAGTACGCGGCACCGAACAGGACACCGGAGAACCGGGGAGCAGCAGTCATCGTCGACCAATCATCCGTGGATGTTGTCGATAACATCCGGGCGTTGCGAGGACGGTAGCCGGGAAGCGACCCTCGTGCAAGGACCGCTGGAGGCGCTCGGCGAGTCGTTATCCGCTCGTCATCCGGCGCACCGCCGACGCGTCAGAGCGGGCGGGTGGAGCCCCGGGCGACGAAGTACGGCAGCCGACCGCGCCGCGGCGCCTCGATTTCGGGGTCGATCTGGGCGAGGAGCTGCTCGATCAGCACACGACCCTCGCCCTCGAAGTCGACCGACACGGTGGACAGCGGCGGCAGGAGGTAGCGCGACTCGTGGATGTCGTCGTTGCCCGTGACGCTCAGGTCGTCCGGCACCCGGACGCCGTCGGCGATCGCCGAGCTGATCAGGCCGATCGCCATGCTGTCGTTGCCCGAGGCGATGGCCGTCACCGCGCGCTCGGACGGGGTCAGGCCGCGCCACGCCTCCGCGCCGGAGTCGGCCGACCAGTCGCCCTCCCGGGTCCAGACGACCTCGCCGCCGCCCTCCCGCATCCGCTCCGCGAAGCCGCTCATGCGGCCCGACGCGGCGAGCCACGCCCGGGGGCCGCTGACGTAGCCGACCCGGCGGTGACCGAGCTCGAGGAGGTGGTCCGCGGCGATCCCGCCCGCGTACTCGTTCATGGAAGGACCATCCAGCTCGACCGTGAGCCGGGCGTCGACGACCATCGGCGCGGCCGGTGCGTGCTCCCGCAGGTACTCGACCATCCGGTCGGTCTGCGCGGTCGCGAGCAGGCCGGCGACGCGGTGCTCGTTCACGAGGGCGAGCGCGGCCTCGACCGCCTCCACCTCGATGCCGTTGGTGAGGACCACGTCGAGCAGGTAGCCGCGCTCGCGGGCCGCGGCGGTCGCGCCCGCGATGATGCGGGCCGGCCCGGTCTGGTCCACCCGGTCGGCGATCACGCCGATGCGGTTCACGCGGCGCGTCCGCAGCTGGCGCGCGGCGGCGTTCGGCCGGTAGTCGAGCTCGACGAGGGCGGACTCGACCCGCGCCTTCGTCTCGGGCCGGATGCCCTCGAAGCCGGACAGGAACCGGCTCACCGTCTGGTGCGAGACGCCCGCGAGGCGTGCGACGTCGTAGATCGTCGCCGCCTTCACGCGACCATTCCTACCGCGGCGGCCCGAACGCCGGCTCCGGCGCGGCGGCCTGTGCCCCGCACCGGGGTCTGGGACGCGCCGGCGCCCGCCCCTACGCTGCGCGCACCGACGATCTTGGGGGAGATCTTGCGCATCACCCGTTCCATCGCGGTCGCCGTGGCGACCACCGCCGCCATCGGCGCCTTCGCCGTCCTGCCGATGTCCGCGGCCTCCGCGTCCGGCCACGACGACGACGCACCCGTCACGACGACGATCACCGCTCCGGCCGACGACCAGGACGGGGTGGAGGCGGGCGACCAGGACGAGCAGCAGGACCAGGCCGAGCAGGAGGACCAGGACGAGCAGGAGCACCAGGACGAGCAGGAGGCGGACGACGACGGCGTCTCGGACGACGCCGCGGACGCCTCCGTCGCCGAGCTGCACGCCGTGAAGGTCCGCGCCCTCGGACACGACGGGGTCCGCGTGACGTGGGAGCTCGAGCGCGGCGCGGTCGCCCCGACGGGCTTCACCGTCGAGCTGCGCACCGGGCCGAAGGGACGATCAGCGCTCGCGGCCGCGGCCGACGAGCCCGCAGGCGCCCTGCGGCACGACTTCGCGTCGCTCGACCCGGACACGCTGTACTCCGCCGCCGTCACGGCGACGTACCCGGACGGCACCGACTCGACGCGGTCGGGCAACGCGGTCCGCACCGACCGCACCGCCGAGCGGACCGTCGCGGATCGAGCCGCCGGCAGCGCGGAGCAGGCGCAGCACGCCGCGAAGAAGGCGGCCAAGGCGGCTGCCAAGGCGGAGAAGAAGGCCGCGAAGCTCACCGCGCACGCGCAGCGGCACGCCGACAAGGCGGCGCGGAAGGCGGCCGCGCGCGCGGCTCGCGCAGCACGGCACGCCGCGAGGACGGCCGAGCACGCCAGGCACCGCGCGGACAGCGCCGCGAAGCGCGCCGCGAAGGCGGACCGCATCGCCGACGCCGCGGACGCCGCCGAGACCGAGTCGGCCTCCGACGACGACTGATCCGCTGACGACGTCGTCCGGTCCCGGGTCGAGCGACCCGGGACCGGACGGGCGTCAGCGCTCGCGGGCGGCAGCGGCGCGGTAGGCCTCGAGGATCTCCGGCCGGTGGTCCGGCGCGGGAGAGGCCACGTCCGGCACGGGCCACTGCGGCCGCGTGCCGGTGAGCGCCCAGCCGGCCTGCACGGCGGCGCCGAGCGCCACGTACTCGCCGGGCTGCGGCACGACCACGGGCTCGGCGAACACCTGCGCGGCGACGTGCTGCACGGCCGGGTTCTGCGCCGCGCCGCCCACGAAGAGCAGGCGCTCGGCGTGCACGCCCTGGCCCTGCACCGCGGCGAGGCCGTCGGCGAGCGCGCAGAGCAGGCCCTCGACGGCTGCGCGGGCGAGGTTCTCCCGCGTCGTGGATCCCAGCGTCATGCCGCTGAGCGACGCGGTCGCGTCGGGCAGGTTCGGCGTGCGCTCGCCCGCGAAGTACGGCACGAGCACGAGGCCGTCCGCACCGGGAGCGGCGGCCAGCGCGAGCCGGCCCAGCTCGTCGTGGTCGACCCCGAGCAGGCGGGCGGTCACGTCGAGGATGCGCGCCGCGTTCAGCGTCGCGATCAGCGGCAGGAACTCGCCGGACGCGGAGGCGAAGCCCGCGACGGTGCCGGAGGCGTCGTGCGCCGGTGTCGGGCTGACCGCGAACACGGTGCCCGAGGTGCCGATCGAGACGACGACGTCGCCCGCGACGGCGCCGAGGCCGAGCGCGGCGCCGGCGTTGTCGCCCGCGCCGGCGCCGACGAGCACGCCGGCCGGCACGCCCTCGACGCCCTCGATCGTGCGGCCGGCGGCCTCGGACGGGCCGAGGACCCGCGGCAGGACCACGTCGTGCCCGAGCGCGAGCTCGAGCATCCCGCGGTCGTAGCGGTTGCGGACCGGGTCGAAGTAGCCGGTGCCGGACGCGTCGGAGCGGTCCGTCGTCAGCGCCTCGAGCACGGGCCCGGAGGGGGAGACCTCCTCCGGGCCGTACCCGAGCAGACGCCACGTCAGCCAGTCGTGCGGCAGCGCGACGGCCGCCACGAGGGCGGCGTTGTCCGGCTCGGCGTCGCGGAGCCAGCGGAGCTTCGTCGACGTGATCGAGGCGACGGGCACCGTGCCGGTGCCGTTCGCGTGTCGCTCCGCGCCGACCTCCTCGATCAGATCGCGCGCCGCCTGCGCGGAACGGGTGTCGTTCCACAGCAGGGCGTCCCGGACCACGTGGCCCTCGGCGTCGAGCGCGACCATGCCGTGCTGCTGCCCGCCGACCGAGACCGCCTCCACGTCGGCCAGGCCGCCCGCGTCCTCGATCGCGACCAGCAGCGCGCGCCACCAGGCCTCGGGGTCCACCTCCGTGCCGTCCGGGTGCGACGCCCGACCCGAGCGCACGACGGCGCCCGAGTCGAGGTCGCGGACGACCACCTTGCAGCTCTGGGTCGACGAGTCGACCCCGGCGACGAGCGTCATGCCGGCGTTGCCCTCAGGAGCCGTCGATCAGCGGGCGCCGAGCAGGTGCTCGAGCGCGAGCTGCTGCAGGCGCACGAAGCCGAAGCCGCGGCCGTTGAAGTAGGCGTCGGTGTCGAAGTCCTCGAACGCGCCGCGGTCCGCGAGGAGCGCGTCGTACGTCTCGCCCTCGCCGAGCGTCGGGGTGCGCAGCTCGGTGACCTTCGACGCCTGCAGCGCCTCCTGCACCTCGGGGTCGGCGCGGAAGGCCGCGGCGCGCTCCTTGAGCAGCAGGTAGGTGCGCATGTTCGCGGCGGCGGAGTCCCACACGCCGGTCTCGTCCTCGGTGCGGCTCGGCTTGTAGTCGAAGTGGCGCGGGCCGTCGTAGGTCGGGCCGCCGTCGGGGCCGCCGTTCTCCAGCAGGTCGACGAGGGCGAAGGCGTTCTGCAGGTCGCCGTGACCGAAGACGAGGTCCTGGTCGTACTTGATGCCGCGCTGGCCGTTGAGGTCGATGTGGTACAGCTTCCCGGCGTACAGGGCCTGGGCGACGCCGGCGGCGAAGTTCAGTCCGGCCATCTGCTCGTGGCCGACCTCGGGGTTGATGCCGACCAGCTCGGGGCGCTCGAGCGTCTCGATGAAGGCGAGGGCGTGGCCGAGCGTCGGCAGCAGGATGTCGCCGCGGGGCTCGTTCGGCTTCGGCTCGATGGCGAAGCGGATGTCGTAGCCCTTGTCGGTGACGTAGTCGCCGAGCAGGTTGACGGCCTCGCGGTAGCGCTCGAGCGCGGCGCGGATGTCCTTGGCGGAGTCGTACTCGGCGCCCTCGCGGCCGCCCCACATGACGAACGTCTTCGCGCCGAGCTCGGCGGCGAGGTCGATGTTGCGCAGCACCTTGCGGAGCGCGTAGCGGCGGACGGCGCGGTCGTTGGAGGTGAAGCCGCCGTCCTTGAAGACGGGCGCGCTGAAGAGGTTGGTCGTGACCATCGGCACCTCGATGCCGGTGTCGCTCATCGCCTGCTTGAGGCGGTCGATCTCCGTCTGGCGCTCGGCGTCGGTGGAGCCGAAGGCGAACAGGTCGTCGTCGTGGAAGGTCAGGCCGTAGGCGCCCAGCTCGGCGAGCTTCTCGACCACGTGCACCGTGTCGAGGTGCGCGCGGGTCGGGCCGCCGAACGGGTCCGAGCCGTTGTAGTTGACGGTCCAGAGACCGAAGGAGAACTTGTCGTCGCGGGTCGGCTTCTCGGCCATGAGAGGCTCCGTTTCCTCGTTGAAGCGAAAATGTTGCGTCGGACAACATAGTCCGTCGCCGGCGGCTCGGCAAGGTCGGCGCGCTGCTGATCACCTGAGCATGCGCCGACCTCGCCGAGCGGTCAGGCGCGGGCGCCGGAGCGTTCCACGCGGGCGGTGGCGACGCGGCCGTCGGCTGCCGTGACGTCGTGCCGGGGCCCCGTGATCGTCGTCGTGGCGACCGTCTCCTCGCTCGCGCAGGAGGGCCCGACCCACAGCCGGACCTCGCCGGGCTCGACCGAGCGCACCATGCGGCGGTCGCTGAAGGCGAGCAGCGCGGTGGGCACGGCGAAGCGGACGACCGCCTCCTCGCCCGGCTGCAGCGCGACCCGCTCGTACGCGAGCAGCTGCGCGACCGGGCGGGTCACCGTGGCGACGACGTCGTTCGCGTAGAGCTGCACGACGTCCGTGCCGGCGCGGTCGCCGGTGTTGCGCACCCGCACCGACGCCGTGAGCACGTCGCCCGCGGCGACCGCGCCGTCGACCTGCAGGTCGGCGTGCTCGAACGTCGTGTACGCGAGGCCGTGGCCGAACGGCAGCACCGGCGTCGGGTCGACGGCGGTCACCTCCGACGGCCCGCCCAGCACGGGGTGCAGGTACGAGTACGGCTGCGCGCCCGCGGCGCGGGGGAGGGAGACCGGCAGCCGCCCCGAGGGCGCCGTGCGGCCCGAGAGGATGCGGGCGATCGCGGTGCCGCCCTCCTCGCCCGGGAAGAAGGCCTGCACGACCGCGGCCGGTGCGCTCGCACCGGTGATCGCCCAGTCGAGCGCGTAGGGCCGGCCCGTGAGCAGCACGAGCACCGTGGGCGTGCCGGTGGCGACGACGGCCTCCACCAGCTCCCGCTGCACGCCCGGCAGGTCCAGCGACTCCGCGTCGTTGCCCTCGCCGACCGTGCCGCGGCCGAAGAGCCCGGCCTGGTCGCCCGCGACGACGATCGCGACGTCGGAGGCCGCCGCGGCCGCGACGGCCTCGTCGAAGCCCGACCGGTCGTCGCCCTCGACCGCGCAGCCGGCGGCCGCGGCGATGGTCGCGTCGGGCAGCTCGGTGCGCAGCGCCTCGAGGACGGGCGCGATCTCGAAGCCGAGCGGCACGCCCGGATGGTGGGCGAGCACGTGGTTGGCGAAGGAGTAGCAGCCCATCAGCGCCTCGGAGCGGTCGGCGTTGGGGCCGACCACCGCGATGCGGCTGCGCGCGGCGCCGGCGAGCGGCAGCACGCCGGTGTTGCGGAGCAGCACGACGGACTCCTCGGCCAGCTGCAGCGCGACCTCGCGGTGCGCGGGGGAGTCGAGGTCGACCGCCTCCGGCTCCGCGTCGAACGTCTCGTCGAGCAGGCCGAGCGCCTCCTTCTGCGCGAGCACGCGCAGCACCGCGAGGTCCACGACGGCCTCGTCGGCGTCGCCGGCGGCGATGCGCTCGGCGAGCGGCGCGAGGAACGCGTCGCCCGTCGGCAGCTCGACGTCGATGCCCGCGGTCAGCGCGAGCTCCGCGGCCTCGCCGCGATCGGCCGCGACCCGGTGCATCACGGCCAGGAAGGCGACGGCGAAGTAGTCGGAGACGACGACGCCGTCGAAGCCCCACGTCTCGCGCAGCAGCTCGGTGAACAGGCGCCGCGACGCCGCGATCGGCTCGCCGTCGAGCTCCGTGTAGGAGTTCATGACGGAGCGGGCGCCGCCGTCGCGCACCGCCATCTCGAACGGCGGCAGGAACACGTCCTGCAGCTCGCGCCGGCCGAGCGACACGGGCGCGTGGTTGCGCCCTGCGCGGGAGGCGGAGTACCCGACGAAGTGCTTCAGCGTCGCGTGGATGCCGGCCGACTGCAGGCCGCGCACGTAGGCGGTGCCGATCGTGCCGACGACGTACGGGTCCTCGGCGATGCATTCGTCGACCCGGCCCCAGCGCGGGTCGCGGATCACGTCCAGCACCGGCGCGAGGCCCTGGTGGATCCCGAGCTGCCGCATCGAGTCGCCGATCAGGGCGCCCATCCGCTCGACGAGCGCCGGGTCGAACGCGGCGCCCCAGGCGAGGGGCGTCGGGAAGGTCGCCGCCTGCCAGGCGGCGAGCCCGGTCAGGCACTCCTCGTGCACCAGCGCCGGGATCCCGAGGCGGGTCTCCGCCATCAGCCGGCGCTGCTCGTCGCGCAGCCAGCGGGCGCGCTCGAGCGGGTCGACCGGGCGGGTGCCGTAGACGCGCGTCAGCTGCCCGAGCCCGTGCCGGGTCGCCTCGTCGTAGGCGGGGGAGGGCGCCATCTCGCCCTGCATGGGCGCGACCGCCTCCCCGCCCTGGTCCACCCAGAAGCCCACGAGCTGCGCGAGCTTCTCCTCCAGCGTCATCCGCGCGTGCAGCGCGAGCACCCGCTCCGAGAACACGCCCGCGTCCGCGGTCGCCGTGGCGGCGTCGATGGTCATGTCGGTCATCCCTTCACGGCTCCGGTCAGCCCGCCGACGATGCGTCGCTCGAACACGGAGAAGAACACGAGCGCGGGCAGCATCGACAGCGATGTGAACGCGAGCACCCGAGCAGTGTCCACCGAATACTGCGACGAGAACTGCTGCACGCCGAGCGGCAGGGTGAACGTGGCCGGGTTGTTCAGGATGAAGAGGGGCAGCAGGTAGCTGTTCCAGCTGCCGATGAACGCGAGGATCCCGACGGTCACGACGCCGGGGATCGACAGCGGCACGATCATCCGCCAGAAGAACCCGAGTCGGCTGGCGCCGTCGATCTCCGCCGCCTCCTGGATCTCGGCCGGGATGGCGCGGAGGAAGGGCACGAGGATGATCACCGTCGTCGGCAGGCCGAACGCGATCTGCGGCAGGATCACGCCCGCGAGGGTGTTCGCCAGGCCGAGGTTCTTCACCACGATGTAGAGCGGCGTGATCGCGACGGTCACCGGGAACATCAGGCCCGCCGCGAACAGCGCGTACATCGCGCCGCGGAGGCGGAACTCGTAGCGCGCGATCACGAAGCTCACCATCAGCCCGAGCACGACGACGCCGACCGTCGTCACCAGCCCGACGATCAGCGAGTTGCCGACGAGGCGCCAGAACAGC
The DNA here is from genome assembly GCF_039544415.1 of Amnibacterium soli. Taxonomy (NCBI): domain Bacteria; kingdom Bacillati; phylum Actinomycetota; class Actinomycetes; order Micrococcales; family Microbacteriaceae; genus Amnibacterium; species Amnibacterium soli. The sequence continues at coordinate 143,211 of NZ_BAABLP010000001.1, forward strand.
GACCCGGTCAGCACGTCGACGTAGTTGCGCAGCACCCAGGGCGCCGGGAAGCCGGCGGGCGACTCCGTGATCTGCGAGTTCGTGCGGAACCCGCCGATCACGATATACGCGACGGGCGCAAGCATGAGGCCGATCACGACGACCGCGACGACCCAGACGCCGGCGGTCGACCTGGCGCTGAAGCCGGTGGGGCGCCGCTTCCTCGGGCTCCGCAGCGTCGAGGACGGCAGGGCGGTGGTGACGGCCATCAGCGGCCCTTTCCGGTCAGCGCGCCCTCGGTGTCCCGGCGCAGCACGAAGCGCTGGTAGACGAGGGCGACGATCAGGGAGATCAGGAACAGGACGACGGCGACCGCGTTGCCGTAGCCGTAGCTGCCGGCGTTGCGGCCGTTGACCACGAGGTAGGTCGCCATGGTGGAGGTGCCCGCCGTGGACGCGACGTACTGGCCCCAGATGATGTAGACGAGGTCGAACAGCTGCAGCGCGCCGATGACCGACAGGAACGCCCAGATCCGGATCGTCGGACCGAGCAGCGGCAGCGTGATGCGCCGTTGGATCTGCCAGAACGTCGCCCCGTCGATGGACGCGGCTTCGGTCAGCTCCTCCGGGATCCCCTGCAGGCCGGCGAGGAACAGGATCACCGCGAAGCCGATGTACTTCCAGGTGATGATCCCCATCAGCGTCCAGATCGCGATGTCGGGGTTCGACAGCCAGTCGGTGGCGAGCCCGCCGAGGCCGATGCCGCGCAGGGCGTCGTTCAGCGCGCCGCTGGTCTGCAGGATCAGCGACCAGCCGGTGCCGACGACGACCTCGGAGATCACGTACGGCACGAAGATCAGCACGCGGATGACGCTCTGCCCGCGCATGCGCCGGTTGAGCAGCAGCGCGAGCAGGATCGCGATGGGGCCCTGCAGCACGAGCGACAGCACGACGATGATCGCGTTGTGCTTGAGCGCGTCGAGGAAGGTCGGGTCCTGGAGGATCGTCAGGTAGTTCTGCAGCCCGACGAACTGCGTGGGGACGCCGTACCCGGCCCAGCGGAAGAAGCCGTAGTAGGCCGCCGCCACCACGGGCAGGATCACGAAGGCGATGAAGACGAGGAGTGCGGGGCCCGTCAGGACCGCGATCTCGAGCCGGTTGCGCCAGGAGGAGCCCCTGGGGCGACGGCGCGCCGCAGGGGGCGGCGTGACGTGCACGCCGCCCCCTGCGGTCGATCGCGGTCCGGACGAGCGCTGACCCTGGGGGAGCTGCTCGCGGACGGTCATGATCGGTGCGTCAGCCCTTCTTCGCCGCGTCGTTGGTCGTCTTGACGATGCCCGCGGCGTCGCCCTTGCCGGCCAGCAGGTTCACGACGCTGACGTTCAGCGCGTTGCCGACGTTCTGGCCGTAGACCGTGTCGAGCCACTGCGACACGAACGGCGCCGCGTTGTAGGCCTTCACGACGTCCTTCAGGTAGGGCTCGCTGACCGCGGCCTGCGCCTCGGTGTTGACGGGCGGCGAGTTGTAGGCCTTGTAGTAGGCCGTCTGCTGCTCGGTCTTCGCGATGTAGTTCAGGAAGTCGACGCACTGGGGCGGGGCCGCCTGCGAGCAGGAGTACCCGTCGACGCCGCCGAGGATCGAGCCCGGCTTGCCGGAGCCGCCGGAGATCTCCGGGAACGGGAACCAGCCGAGGTCGGGCAGCGGCTTCTCGTCCTTCGTGAGGGAGGCGATCACGCCCGGGTCCCAGGCGCCCATGAGCTCCATCGCGGCCTTGTGGTTCGCGACGAGGCCGGCCGAGCTGCCCGCGCCCTGCTGCGCGGCGGTGGTGAGGAAGCCGTCGTTGAAGGGCTTCGTGTCCTTGAACTGCTGCAGGTCCTGGCCGGCCTTCAGCCAGCAGGGGTCCGAGAAGCTCTTCGACTTCGCCGCGGACTCGAGGGCGCTGGGCGCGCACTCGCGCAGCGCGAAGTTGTAGTACCAGTGCGCGGCGGGCCACGCGTCCTTCGCGCCGAGGGCGACCGGGGCGATGTCCTTCGCCTTCAGCTTCGCGATGTCGGCGTTCAGCTCGTCGAGCGTGCTCGGGGTGCCGTCGATGCCGGCCTCCTTGAACAGGTCCTTCGAGTACCAGATGCCGCTCGGCAGGACCGAGAGGGGCATCGCGTAGACCTTGCCGTCGAGCGACTCGGCGCCGAGCGACGCGGCCGGGATGACCTTCTTCGTCGCTGCGCTGATGCCGTCGGTGATGTCCTTGACCTGGCCGGCCTCGACCATCGCCTGCAGCTTCCCGCCGCCGCGCTGCAGGAAGATGTCCGGCGCGCTGCCGGAGTTCATGGCGGTCTGGAGCTTGCCGTCGAAGTCCTCGTTCTGCACGGTCTGGACGTCGATCTTGACGCCCGGGTTGGCCTTCTCGAAGCCCTTGGCCGCGTCCTTCCAGAACTGCAGACCCGGACCCGTGGTCGAGTTCTGCCAGAGGGTCATCGAGGCGGATCCGTCCGAGGATCCGCCGCCGGAGCCGCTGCAGCCCGTGAGCGCGGCGGCTCCTGCGAGCAGGACCGCCGAGGCGGCGATGAGGCGATGTGGTCTCACTGGTGCACCTGTTCTTCTCTTCATCGAGGGGAGTGCCCGCGCCGATCTGCTGCGATCCGCGTGCGAACGGCATGAACGATCCGTGAACCGCGGAAGGGTGTCAAACGGTTTCGAAAACGGTTGCCATTCGTTACCGTCATCCCGTGCAGGGGCGCGCGACGATCAGTGACGTGGCCGCGGCCGCCGGGGTGTCGGTGGCGACGGTGTCGAAGGCGGTGAACGGCCGCTACGGCGTGGGCAGCGAGACGGCCGCCCGGGTGCTGCGCATCGCGTCCGAGCTCGGCTACGCCTCGAGCCTCGGCGCGAGCAGCATGCGGTCCAGCCGCACGGGTGTCGTCGGGGTGTTCATCGCCGCGTTCGAGCCCTTCTCCTCCGAGGTCCTGAAGGGCATCGGAGTGGCTCTCGGTGACAGCGGGAACGACGTGCTCGCCTACAGCAGCCTGACCGGCAACGAGCACGACGGGTGGGAGCGCCGGTCGCTCTCGCGCCTCGGCGGCACGCTCGACGGCGCGATCCTCGTCGCGCCGACGGTGGTCGACCTGCCCGGCACGATCCCGCTCGTCGCGATCGACCCGCACACCGGCCCCGCCGGGCTGGCGACCGTCGACTCGGACGGCTACGGCGGCGCGCGCCTCGCCATGGAGCGCCTGATCGGGCTCGGCCACCGGCGGATCGGCTTCGTCTCCGGTCGGCACGACCTGCGGTCGGCCCTGCTGCGGGAGGCGGGCTACCGCAGCGCGCTCGAGGAGGCGGGGATCCCGTTCGACGCCGACCTCGTGCGCGCCGGCAACTACGAGCTGAAGCTGAGCCGGGAGGCGGCGAACCAGCTGCTCGACCTCCCCGTCCGGCCCACCGCGATCTTCGCGGCGAACGACCTGTCGGCGCTCGCCGTCGTGCAGGTCGCGCAGTCGCGCGGGCTCGCGGTGCCGCGCGACCTCTCCGTGGTCGGGTTCGACGACGTGCCGGAGGCGGCGCGCGCCGATCCGCCGCTCACGACGGTGCGCCAGCCCATGCAGCAGCTGGGCAACGAGGCCGTCGCCATGCTCACCGCGCTCATGGGGCAGCAGGAGCTGCGCCGCCCGCACGTCACGCTCGCCACCCGGCTGGTCGAGCGGCACACGACGGCCGCGCCCGCGCCGCGCCGGGGCTGACCCTCGCGCGCGCGAATGTTGTGGCTCGCAACATTGGGGCGTGATTGGATGGAGCCATCGGCGGCCGCAGCACGGCCGCGCATCGAAGTGCGAAGGAGCACGCATGCCTCGAGGACCCGTGTCCGTCCAGCTGTACTCGGTCCGTGAGCAGATCGCCGAGGACCTCGAGGGGACGCTCGCGCGCCTCGCCTCCCTCGGCTTCCAGAACGTCGAGCCCTACGGCGCGTTCGTCACGGGATCCGACCAGTACGCCGCGGCGCTCGCCGCCACCGGCCTCGTCGCGCCGTCCGCGCACGCGGGCGTGCTCGGCCTGAGCGACCCGTCGCCGGCCTTCGAGGCCGCTGCGGCGATCGGCGTGCGGACGGTCATCGACCCCGCCCACCGCACGGACGACTGGGAGTCGATCGACGGGATCGCCCGCATCGCCGAGCGCATGAACCGCGCGTCCGAGCAGGCCCTCGAGCACGGCCTGACCTTCGGCTACCACAACCACTGGTGGGAGCTGGAGGCGCGGCCGGGCGGCACCCCCGCGCTGGAGCTGCTCGCGCCCCGCCTCGACGAGCGCATCGTGCTCGAGGTCGACACCTACTGGGTCGAGGTCGGCGGCGTCGACGTGCTCGGCCTGCTCGATCGGCTCGGCGACCGCGTGCGCTTCCTGCACGTGAAGGACGGCCCGAAGACCCGCGACACGAAGGCGCAGCTGCCCGCCGGCGAGGGCGCCATGGACGTCCCCGCCGTGCTCGCCGCGGCTCCCTCCGCGATGCGCGTGCTCGAGTTCGACGACTACGAGGGCGACACGGTCGACGGCCTCGCCGCCTCCCTCGCCTACGTGAACACCGTGGACGCGGAGGCGGGCGAGTGACCGTCGGGGTCGGACTGATCGGCGCGGGCGTCATCAGCGCGCAGTACCTCGCGAACCTCACCACCTTCCCGGACCTCGAGGTCCGGTTCGTGGCGGACATCGACCTCGACCGCGCGAAGGCGCGCGCCGAGGAGTTCGGCGTGCCCGCCTCCGGCACCACGGAGCAGCTGCTCGCGGACGACGGCATCGCGATCGTCGTCAACCTGACGCTGCCCTCCGTGCACGCGGAGGTGGACCTGCAGATCCTCGCCGCCGGCAAGCACGTCTGGAGCGAGAAGCCGATCGCGACGAACGCGGAGGACGCCCGCCGGGTGCTCGACGCCGCGGAGGCCGCCGGCCTGCGCGTCGCCGTCGCGCCCGACACCGTGCTCGGCGCCGGGCTGCAGACCGCGTTCCGCGCGATCGCCGACGGCCGCATCGGCGCGCCGCAGACCGCGACGACGATGGTGCTGAACCCGGGCCCCGAGCGCTGGCACCCGGCGCCGGAGTTCCTGTTCCAGGCCGGTGGCGGCCCGCTGCTCGACCTCGGGCCCTACTACCTGACGACGCTCGTGACCCTGTTCGGCCCGGTCGTCCGCGTCTCCGCGGTCGGCTCGATCGGGCGCCCCGAGCGCGTCATCGAGTCCGGCCCGCGCGCGGGCACGAGCTTCGAGGTCACCGTGCCGACGCACTCCGCGCTGCTGCTCGAGTTCGGGGGCGGCGCATCCGCGCAGGCGACCTTCTCGTTCGAGTCCGCGCTGCCGCGCTCGGGCTTCTTCGAGGTGACCGGCACGACCGGCGCCATCGTGCTGCCCGACCCGAACATGTTCGACGGCGAGTCCGCGCTGTGGACGCTCGAGTCCTGGAAGGGCTACACCGGGCAGGACCGCCCGACTCCCGAGCAGATCGAGCCGGTCGGGCCGACCTCGGGCCGCGGGCTCGGCGTGCTCGACCTCGCCCGCGCGATCGCCGCGGGCGTGCCCGAGCGCGCCTCCGGCGCCCTCGCCGCCCACGTGCTCGACGTGATGCTCGCCGCCGCCGAGGCGTCCGAGCAGGGGGCCGCGGTCGCGGTGACCAGCCGCGTCGCCGCGCCCGAGCCCCTGCCCGCCGACTGGAACCCCTACGAGAGGACCCTCGAATGACCGAGCCCCTGCGAATCGGCGTCGTCGGAGTCGGGGTCATCAGCGCCCAGTACTTCGCGAGCTTCCCGTCCCTGCCGAACCTGCGCCTCGTCGCGGTCGCCGACCTCGACGAGGCCCGCGCCGCGGAGGTGGCGAAGGAGCAGGGCGTCGAGTCCCGCTCCGTCGACGCGCTGCTCGCCTCCGACGACATCGACGCGGTGCTGAACCTCACCATCCCGGCGGTGCACGTCGAGGTGGGCACCCGCATCCTCGAGGCCGGCAAGCACGTGTACGCGGAGAAGCCGCTCGCGCTGAAGCCCGAGGACGCCGCGCCGATGCTCGAGCTCGCCGAGCAGCGCGGGCTCCGCGTCGGCAGCGCGCCGGACACGGTGCTCGGCACCGGGATCCAGACCGCGCGCCGCCTCATCGACGACGGCGCGATCGGGCAGGTGCTGACCGCGGACGCCCACTGGAGCGCGCCGGGTCACGAGCGCTGGCACCCGAACCCGTTCTTCTACTACACGCCGGGCGGCGGCCCGCTGCTCGACATGGGCCCGTACTACCTGACCGCGCTCGTCACGATGCTCGGTCCGGTCGTCCGCGTCTCGGGCGTGAGCATCCGCTCGCCGCGCGAGCGCAGCGTCGCCACCGGCCCGCGCGCGGGGGAGGCCGTGCCCGTCTCGGTCGACACCGGCGTCAGCGGCATCCTCGAGCACGCGAGCGGCGCGGTCTCCCGCGTCTCCTTCTCGTTCGACACGTGGGCGACGCGCATCCCGCTGTTCGAGGTGCACGGCACCGAGGGCTCCATCGCGGTGCCGGACCCCAACCGGTTCGACGACCCGGTGGAGGCGTGGACGACCGCGGACCAGGAGTGGCGCACCGTCGAGCCGAACGCGGGCTACGTCGGCGCCGGACGCGGCTACGGCCTCGCCGACATGGCGCAGGCGATCGCGACGGACCGGCCGCACCGCGCCTCCGGTGCCCTCGCGCAGCACGTGCTCGAGATCATGGACGCGATCCCGCGCAGCTCGACCGAGCACACGGTGATCACGCTCACGACGACGGTCGACCGTCCCGAGGCGGTCCCGGAGGGCGCGACCCCCGACACCTGGTAGGCGCGTCGCATCGTGACGGAGTTCCGGCCGGCCGAAGGCCCGCCAGAACTCCGTGAAGACGAAGACAGAACAGGAGGGCCCGGCCGCTTCGGCGGCCGGGCCCTCCTGCTGTCCCCGGGATCTACAGGGAGACCCAGTTCCCCTTCGAGTCCTCGATCGCGGTGAGCACCTTCTGCACGGCGAGGCCGTCGGCGAACGACGGCTCGGGGTCGCGGCCCTCGACGATCGCGTCCGTGAAGGCCTTCACCTCGTGCGTGAACGTGTGCTCGTAGCCGAGCCCGTGACCCGCCGGCCACCAGGCGCCGACGTACGGGTGCTCCGGCTCGGTGACCTGGATGCGGCGGAAGCCGTTCTCGGCGGCGGGCTGCGTGAAGTCGAAGAACTCCAGCTCGTTCATCCGCTCGAAGTCGAACGCGAGCGAGCCCTTCGACCCGTTCAGCTCGATCCGCATCGCGTTCTTGCGGCCCACCGCGAAGCGGGTCGCCTCGAACGTCGCCAGGGCGCCCTTGTCGGTCCGCGCGACCCAGACGGCCGCGTCGTCGACGGTCACGTCGCCGTGCTCCGTCGACCCCTTGGCGGTCAGGCCGCCGGTCTGCTCGGCGAGCTTCGGCCGCGTCTTCACGAACGTCTCGGTGAGGCCCGAGACGCCGGTCAGCCGGTGGCCCGTCAGGAAGGCCGCGAGGTCGATGATGTGCGCGCCCACGTCGCCGAGCGCGCCCGATCCGGCCGCGTCCTTGTCGAGGCGCCACACGAGCGGGAACTCGGGGTCCGCGATCCAGTCCTGCAGGTAGACCGCGCGGATGTGGCGGATGTCGCCGATCCGCCCCTCCTGCACGAGCTGCCGCGCGTACGCGAGGGCCGGGGTGCGACGGTAGGAGAAGCCGACCATCGACCGGATGCCGCGGCCCCTGGCGGCTTCCGCGGCGGCGACCATGCGCTCGGCGCCCTCGACGGAATTCGCCAGAGGCTTCTCGCAGAGCACGTGCTTGCCGGCCTCCAGCGCGCCGATCGCGATGTCGACGTGGCTGTCGCCCGGCGTGCACACGTCGACGACGTGGATGTCCGGGTCGGCGACCGCGTCGCGCCAGTCGGTCAGCACGTTCGGGATGCCGAACGCGTCGGCGAAGGCCTGCGTGTTCTCGCGGTTCCGCCCGATCACCGTGGTGACCCGGGCCGGTGTGCCGAAGAACTTCGCGGCCTGCGCCCACCCGGCGGTGTGGATGCGCCCCATGAAGGCGTAGCCGGCGACGGCGACGTTCAGCGTCTCGGGCATCACGCACCCGCCTTCGTGCTGAAGGCCGCGTCGAACGCCGCGGCGGGCGGCTGGATCGCGTTGAGCTTCCGGACGATCTCGAGCGCCTCGGGTGCGCCGGCGAGGCGGTCCATGCCCGCGTCCTCCCACTCGACCGAGGTCGGGCCGTCGTAGCCGATCGCGTTGAGCGTGCGGAAGATGCGCTCCCACGGCACCTCGCCGTGCCCGACCGAGACGAAGTCCCAGCCGCGGCGCGGGTCGGCCCAGGGCAGGTGGCTGCCGAGACGGCCGTTGCGGCCGTCGAGGTGCGTCACCGACTCCTTGCAGTGGACGTGGAAGATCTTGTCCGCGAAGTCCTGCAGGAACATCGACGGGTCCAGCTGCTGCCACACGAAGTGCGACGGGTCGAAGTTGAACCCGAACGCCGGGTGGTCGATCGCCTCCATCGCCCGCTTCGCGGTCCAGTAGTCGTACGCGATCTCGGTCGGGTGGATCTCCAGCGCGAACCGGACGCCCTGCTCCTGGAACGCGTCGAGGATCGGGGTCCACCGCGTGACGAAGTCGTCGAAGCCCTTCTTGACGAACGCGTCGGAGGCGGGCGGGAACATCGCCACCGCGTGCCAGATCGACGAGCCGGTGAAGCCGGTGACGGTGTCGACGCCCATCGCCTTCGCGGCCTTCGCGGTCGTGATCATCTCGGCCGCGGCCCGCTGGCGCACGCCCTCGGGGTCGCCGTCGCCCCAGACGCGGTCGGACAGGATGTCGCGGTGCCGCTCGTCGATGGGCGAGTCGCACACTGCCTGCCCGAGCAGGTGGTTCGAGATCGTCCAGGTCTTCAGGCCGTTGCGCTCCAGGATCGCCTTCCGGTCCGCGACGTAGTCGGGGTCCTCGGCGGCTCGCACCACGTCGAGGTGGTCGCCCCAGCTGGCGATCTCGAGGCCGTCGTAGCCCCACTCGCCCGCGAGCCGCGCCACCTCCTCGAACGGCAGGTCGGCCCACTGGCCGGTGAACAGGGTGACGGGTCGCGTCATCGCGCTCCTCCTTCTCGTCTGTCTACAGGGGACGTCGCGGCTCAGGCCTTCGCCGGGCGCGCTGCCCAGAGCAGGCCCTGCTCGATGATCTTCCGGACCGACGGGTCCTGCACGATCTCGAGGCGGTGCCCGGCGGTCGAGACCACGATGTGCCCCTCGCCCCAGTGCCGGGTCCAGACGGCGGGGAACGTGACCGGGCGGTCCCAGGCGTCCCAGTCGCGCTTCGCCTGGGTCGTGGTCGCCAGCACCTCGTTGTACTCGTCGGACAGCACCCAGTACTGCTCGGAGGTGAGGGTGAAGTCGTCGACGCCGGCCGTGACCGGGTGGGTGCGGCCGAGCTCGGTGATCTCGGTCGTGTACTCCTGGTAGTTGTCGGACTGCTCGCCGGACAGCTGCTCGGGCGGGGCGATGTTCGCGTGGTGGGCGAACTGGCCGCCGATCAGCTGCAGGTAGTCGGCGCTGTTCCGGTACGAGTCGGCGATGCCGCCGTGCCAGCCGACCATGCCGGTGCCGGCGCGGACCGCCGCGATGAGACCCGCGAGGGCCTCCTTCGAGATCTCCGACATCGTGACGACCTGCACGATCAGGTCGACGCCCGCCATGCGCTCGGCGTCGGCGTAGACCTCGTTCGACTCCTCGACGACGACGGAGAAGCCGTTGTCCTCGAGGAACCCGACGAAGGAGTCGGTGGTCTCGACGGGCATGTGCCCGTCCCAGCCACCTCGGACGATGAGAGCGGAGCGGGTGCTCATGCGGTCCTTCCTGCGGTGCTCGCCGGCCACGACGACACCAGGTGCTCGGCGACGCGGAGCGCGTTCGCCACGATCGTCAGCGTCGGGTTGACGCTGCCGTTGGTCGGGTGCAGCGACGAGTCGCACACCACGATCCGGGAGGTGCCCCACGGGCGGCCGAACACGTCGGTCGCGCTGGAGGCGGGATCCGTGCCCATCCTCGCCGTGCCGCATGAGTGCTCGCCCGCGGCCGACGCGGTCGCCGTGCCGCGCTGGCGGAACACGTCGCCGGCGCCGGCGGCCAGCAGCCACTCCTCGCCGCGGGCGGCCATGCCGTCCTCGACCTCGACGGAGGCGCGGTGCACGAGCTTGCGGAGCGCGGCGCCCGGACGGCCCCAGCGGTCCTGGACGTCCGCGAGGGTGACGCGGGAGGTGGGCATCGGCACCTCCTGGCCCATGCCGAAGACGCCGAACACGTTCGCGCGGTCGCCGGCCATCCAGTCCTTGTGGCCCTTGCCCCAGGTCGGGACGCCGGGCAGCGGGTTCGACGCCCAGGTCAGGGGCAGCAGCCCCATCAGGTCGACGAGCACGCCGCCGCCCCACGGGATGGAGGCGCCGTGCACGTGGTCGAGCGTCGCGACGGAGTGCCCGGGGCCGATGTACGGCTTCACCGGCTCCGACACGGTGCCGAGCATCGTGACGAAGCGGTGGTCGTGCAGGTGTCGGCCGACGTGGTCGTTGCCGAGCCCGCTGGCGAGCAGGAGGCGCGGGGTCTCGACGGCGCCGGCCGCCACGACGACGACCTCGGCGCGCACGTCGACGCGCACCGGCTCGCCGGACGCGTTCGCCATCAGGGTGACGCCCGCCTCGCCGCGCCCGTCGCGCACCTCGACGACCTCCGCGTCGTAGAGCACGTCGCAGTTGCCGGTCGCCGCGGCGCGGGGGAGGAAGGTGTTGTGGCTGCCGTTCTTCGCGTTCACCGGGCAGGCGTGGCCGACGCACTGCGGGCAGCGCACGCAGGCGGGCCGGTCGTCGTGGGGCACGCTGTTCAGCGCGAGCGGTATGGGGCCCCAGCCCCAGCCGAGCCGGTCCGCCGCGCCGGCGAGCAGCTCGCGGGCGGGCTCCGTGCCGAACGGGGGCATCGGGTACCCCGCGGACCGCGGCGTGCGGGAGGTGAGCGCTCCCTCCTCGCCGGCGACGCCGAGCTCCTGCTCCGCCCGGGAGTAGTACGGCTCCATCGCGTCGTAGTCGACCGGCCAGTCGACGAGGCTCGCGCCGTCGGGGTTGCCGTAGACGGACGCCATGCGGAAGTCGTCGGGCATGAAGCGCCAGGCCATGCCCTGCCAGATGCGGGTGCCGCCGCCCATGCTGTCGGCGTTCAGGCCGTAGAGCCAGGCGTCGTCGGTGCCGTCGAGCACGCGGTCGCCCTCGGGCAGCTGCGCCACCCGGGGGTGGCCGGCGCCCGGGCCGGCGGTCGGGCGGTACACCGCGTTGCGCTTGCCGCGCAGGTGGTCGCCGCGCAGCGCCCGGTCCGGCACGCGCTCCGCGCGCTCGATCACGAGCACGCTGCGGCCCGCCTGCGCGAGCAGCTGGGCGGCGACGCCGCCGCCGGGCCCGCTGCCGACGACGATCGCGTCGTAGTCGCGGCGCAGCCCGCCGACGCCGACGTCGGGCACGAGGTCGGGCTCGACCGGCTCGACCCCCTCCGGCACCGCGCGGAAGCCGACGAGCGCGAGCCCGGCGGGGGAGGCGCCCTCGCGGGCGGCGTAGTAGCCCTCGAACACGATCCGGCGCAGCGCCGCGAACTCGTGGGCGCCCTCCGGGTCGGCGGCGACGGCGGCGAGCAGCTCGTCCTGCCGCTCGGGCGGGAGCTCCGCGAACGCGGTGCCGCCCGCGAGGTCCGCGAGGCGGGCGTCGAGGCGCGCGAGCGCGTCGTCCGCCCAGCCGAGGTCGGGGGAGTCGGCGAAGTAGGCGGCGACGCCGCCGTCCCAGCCGCCGGGACGGGAGTCGGGCGGGATGATGCGGTCGACCGCGGCGCGGATGGTGGGTGACGGCACGGGCATGGCTCCTCCTCGAGCGGGCGTCCATGGAGACGGGGACCCGGGCGCGAACGCCCGGATCCCCGTGTCGGTGCGGCGGGTGCTGCTAGCGGCCCGCCAGCGATCCGCCGATGCCGCCCACGCTGAAGTACTTGTTCAGGAAGACGAACAGCAGGACGGGCGGCAGCATCATGATGACCGCGACGGCCATCACCGCTCCCCAGTCGGCCGCGTTCTGCTGGAAGAACGTGTTGAGGCCGATGGGCAGCGTGTACTTCGTGGAGTCCTGCAGGAACAGCAGGGCGATCAGGTAGTCGTTCCACGCGAGGAGGAACGAGAAGATCGCGGTGGACAGGATGCCCGGCAGGGAGTTGCGGAGCACGATCCGGCGGAACCCGCCGAACACGCTCGCGCCGTCCATCCACGCCGCCTCCTCGAGGGAGATCGGGATGGAGTCGAAGTACGCCGCCATCATCCAGATCGCGACCGACATGGTCGAACCGATGTAGATGATCGCGACGCCCTGCAGGGTGTTGACGAGGCCGAGCGCGGAGAAGGTGATGAACAGCGGGATGACCGCGGTCACGACCGGCAGCGCCTGCACGACGAACAGCACCAGGGAGTAGCCGGACACCAGGCGGTTCCGCAGCCGGGACAGCACGTAGCCGGCCGGGGCCGCGATCGCCACGGAGACGACGACGGTCACGAGCGCGACGAGCAGGCTGTCACCGAGCCAGAGGACGACGTCGGTGGTCTGGAAGACCCGCGTGAAGTTCTCGAACGTGAACCCGGTCTGCGTGCTGCCCTGACCCGGCTGGGTCGAGAGGTAGAACACGGTGATGATCGGGATGATCACGATGAGCGTGACCACGGCGATCAGCAGGAAGCGCCACCACTGGCCCTTCTGCTCCCGCGACTTCGCGGTGGTGCGCTGGACCTGCCCGAGCGTCGCCGAGGTGGCGCCCGGAGCGGCGAGGGTCTGGCTCATTCGACGTCCGCCTTCTGGATCTGCCGGTACAGCACGGTCGAGATGATCACGAGGACCGCGGTCATCATGAACGCCACCGCCGTGGCGGGACCGGTCTGCAGGTTCTGGAACGCGTACTGGTACGCGAGCACGATCAGCGACGTCGTCGCGTTCACGGGACCGCCCTGCGTGAGCAGGAAGATCGTCGGGAAGTCGTTGACGCAGAAGATCGTCATCAGCACCCAGCTGATGTAGGTGGTCCTCGAGATGATCGGCAGCGTGACGCCGCGGAAGGCCTGCCAGCTCGTGGCGCCGTCCATCTTCGCCGCCTCGTAGACGTTGGTGTCCACCGACGCGAGGGCCGACGACATCATCATCATCATGAAGGGGAAGCTGATCCACACCTTGAAGATGCAGACCACGATCTGCGCCAGCACCGGGTCGCCGAGGAAGTTCACGTCGCCGAGCCCGAGCGCCGCGAGGAGCATCGGCGCGGGGCTCTGCGGCGTCGCGACCAGGAAGTTCCAGGACGTCGCGGACACCACCACCGGCACGATCCAGGGCAGCAGGAGCAGCACCTTGAACACGCCGCCGCCGGGGATGCGCGTGCGCAGCAGCAGCGCCAGCAGCAGCCCGATGATCCACGAGCCGAACACGCCGACGACCGTGAAGATCAGCGTGAAGATCGCCGACTGCACGAACTGGTCCGACGTGAGGACGTCGATGTAGTTCTGGAAGCCGACGAACGGCGTCTCCCAGGGCAGCGTCGACGGCGTGCCCTGCTGCAGCGACTGCAGGAAGGAGTAGATGACCGGGAAGAGGTTCAGCAGGATCAGCAGGACCAGCGACGGCAGCGCGAAGAGCACCAGCGTCATGCCCGCGCGGCTGAGCGGCGATCCCCGCTTGCCGGTCCGTGGTCGTGGCCCCTGACCGCCGGGGGCGACCCCGCGGCGGGCCCGATCGATGCGATCGGGAAGGGTGTCTGTCGTCATTAACAGCTCATCTCGCTCGGCGAGCGGCGGGGGCCGTGCTGGCGCACGACCCCCGCCGCCCGATCCGGTTCAGGACAGGGACGCGGCTCAGGCCTCGAGGGCCTTCTGCAGGGTCTCCAGGGCGGCCTTCGCCGTCACCTTGCCGCCGAGGACCGACTGCGCGAAGTTGATCGTCGGCTGCGTGCCGTCGACCTTCGTGACGTTCAGGAACACCGTGTTCTGACCCGGCGCACCCCACGTCTTCGAGATCGGCTGCCACACGTCGAGGATCTTCTTGTTGTCGACGTCGTTCTTGTACGCCTCGTCGGCGATCGACTTGAGCACCGGCAGGCCGATGCCGGTGTTCTTCGTCCAGAGCGTCTTCATGTTCTGGTAGTAGTACGTCAGGAACGCCTCGGAGGCCGCCTGGCTGGGGGTGTTCTTGTACATCATGATGTTGTTCGGGAAGTAGAGCGCGCCCTTCTCGCCGCCGGGACCCGTCAGCGGGTCGCCCACGACCAGGTCCTTCGCGACGTCGGCCTTGACGTTCGGCTTGGCGCCGGCGCCGTCCCAGATGCCGCCGAACTTCTTCGCGCTGACCTGCGCGTAGAAGTTGTCGCTCGTGTACGTCGCCGCACGCGGGTCGGAGTAGCCGTTCTTCACGAGGCCGAGCACCCAGTCGACCGCCTCGATGTTCTTGTCGGTCACGACGTCGGGCTTCTGGTCGCTGTTGAAGAGGCCGCCGCCGTTGTTGATCATGTGCGCCACGATCTGGTGGAAGCCGGTGAAGGCGCCCGCGCCGGAGCGCGTGCCGTAGCCGTAGACGCCGATCTTCTTCAGCTTCTTGCACATCTCCTCGTAGGAGTCCCAGTCGGTCGGCATGTCCGCGCCGGCCTGCTCCAGGAGCGCCTTGTTGTACCAGACGAGGCGCATGTCGAGGTTGTAGGGGACGGCCGCGTAGCCCTTGTCGGACTTCAGCGTGTCGACGACGCCCGGGAGGAAGTCGTCGTAGATGCCGTTCTTCTTCCAGCTGTCGAGCAGGTCGTCCGCGTACGCGATCTTGCCCTGGCTCTCGAACAGGAAGGCCTGCGTGCCGCCGCCGGAGGAGACGGCAGGGCCGTTGTTCGCCGCGACCGCGGTGGAGAACGACTGGATGAAGTTCGCCCACTGGATCTGCTGGTACTGGACGGACCCGAAACCGCTCTTCGGCTTGTACGCCGCGGCGATCCGCTTGTCCTCGGTGAGGAACGCCGGGGGACCCCACGGCATGTTCCAGAACTTCAGGGGCTTGCTCGCGTTGCCGCTGCCGCCGCTGCCGCTCGTCGATCCGCCGGTGCTGCAGGCCGCGAGTGCGCCGACCGCGAGCGCGCTGACGCCTGCGCCGAGCAGCGTGCGCCGCGTGAAGCCGGATCCGGTGGGTAGAGATGCCATCTTCGGTGTCCTCTCCGACGCCGGCTTCTTCGTCCGGTGCGTCGACTGTTCTTCGTTGAACTGCTGTGCTTCGCCTCGAGGTGTGCGGGCACGGCCCTCGTCGGCGGGGTCAGTTTTGTTGCGGTTCCCGACGATGTCAACGAAAACTTCCGCGAGTCCACGTCTCGATCAGGTCACGACGACGCGCGGGAGGACCGTTCAGGCAGGGCGCGCGGTGCTGTCCCGGGGCACGAGGTGCGTGGCGAGCTCCAGGCGCTGCTGCTCCACCGGCTCGCCCGCGGCGAGGCGCAGGACGATGCGCGTCGCCTCCTCCGCCATCCGCCGGATCGGCTGGTGCACGGTGGTGAGGCGGGGCCGCGCCCACATCGCAACCTGGGTGTCGTCGTAGCCGACGACCGACACGTCCTCGGGCACGCGCAGCCCCCGCTCCGCCGCCACCTCGATGATCCCGAGCGCCTGCAGGTCGTTGCCGGCGAACACCGCCGTGGGCCGGTCGTCCGAGGACAGCAGCCGCTCGGCCGCGGCGCGGCCGCCGGTGACCAGGAAGTCGCCCATGTGCACCCAGTCCTCGCGGACGGGGAGCCCGGCGGAGGCCATCGCGGAGCGGTAGCCGTCGAGCCGGGCCCAGGAGCAGAGCATGTGGGCGTGGCCGCCCAGGGCCGCGATCCGCGTGTGGCCGAGCTCGATCAGGTGCCGGGTGGCCGCCAGCCCGCCCGCCCAGTTGGTGGATCCGACCGACGGCGTGCCCGGCGGCAGCTCGCCGGCCGGGTCGATCACCGCGAACGGGATGCTGCGCGAGCTGAGCCGTTCGCGCAGCAGCGGGGCGGGGTCCGTCGACACGAGGAGGACGCCGGCCGGGCGCCGCTGCAGGACCCCGGGCAGCCACCCCGGACCGGGCTCGTGCCGCGCACCGCTGGGGGAGAGGACGACGCTCATCCCCTCCTGGTGCGCGATCTCCTGCACCCCCGCCATGATCTCGGACCCCCACGGGTTCGACAGGTCGGAGAACACGAGCTCGAGCAGCGTCGACCCGCGGGCGACCGTGCCTCGCCGCTGGTACGCGTGCTGGTCGAGCAGGCGCTCCACCCGCTGCCGCGTCGCCGGGGCCACGTCGGTGTGCCCGTTCAGCACCTTCGAGATGGTCGACATCGAGACGCCGGCCTCGGTCGCGAGCATGGCGAGGGTGGTGCGGCCGGGGCGGGCTGCGTCGGTGCGGCTCATGGCTCTCCTCGCCGTGGGCCGGTCGGCTTGACGTCCCGTTCCGGCGCTTCCTAGGGTGAAACACCCCGCGGCTTTCGGTCATTGTGTCGAAACTTTCGGGACGAGTTCAAGGGGGAACGCCCGATCGACACCGGATCGCCGCCCGCGGCGATCCGGGACGCAGCAGGTCGACGAGCCGACCGGGTGCGGATCGGGTGCGGTGCCGCCCGAACGCCGCTCGCTCTCGAGGAGGACAGCATGCGCATCACCGGGTTCGACACGGTCGTGGTCGACTTCTACCGGACCAACCTCGTCTTCGTCGTGCTGCGCACGGACGAGGGCCTCACGGGCGTCGCGGAGGCGACCCTCGAGGGCCAGGAGCACGCGGTGCGGGGCGCCGTCCGGCTGCTCGCCGAGAAGGTCGTCGGGCTCGACCCGACCCGGATCGCGGAGACGGTGTACACGCTGAACCGCGACGCCTACTGGCGCGGCGGGCCGGTGACCACGACGGCGCTGAGCGCCCTCGAGACCGCGATGTGGGACGTGTCGGCCCGTGCGCTCGGCGTGCCGGTCTCGCGGATGCTCGGCGGCCCCGTGCGCGACCGGGTGCGCGCCTACGCGAACGGCTGGTACTCCGGCGCGCGCGAGCCCGAGGACTTCGCGAAGGCGGCCGTCGAGACCGTCGCCCAGGGCTTCCGCGGGCTGAAGTGGGACCCGTTCGAGGCCGCCGACCTCACCGTCGGCACCGCGGACCTGCGCCGCATGCTCGAGCCCGTCGAGGCCGTGCGGGCCGCCGTCGGCGACGACGTCGACCTGTTCATCGAGGGCCACGGCCGCTTCGACGTGCCGACCGCGATCCGCGTCGGGCGCGAGCTGGAGCGGTTCCACCCCGTGTTCTTCGAGGAGCCGACGCCGCCCGACGGCATCGACGCGCTCGTCGAGGTGCGCTCCAAGATCCCGGTGCCCGTCGCCGCGGGGGAGCGCTGGTTCGGCCGGAACGCCTTCGTGCCGGTGCTCGAGCGCCACGCGGTCGACTACGTGCAGCCCGACGTGACGCACGCGGGGGGCATGCTCGAGCTCGCGTTCATCTCGACGCTCGCGGCCGCGCACTACGTCCCGATGGCGCCGCACAACCCGAGCGGCCCGCTCAGCACCGCGGCGACCCTGCAGCTCGCGGCCGCCCTGCCGAACTTCCGGTACCTCGAGATCATGGCGGTCGACGTGCCGTGGCGCGGCGACATCTCGGACGAGGCGCTCGTGCTCACCGACGAGGGCGACGTGATGATCCCCGACCGCCCGGGCCTCGGCGTCGAGCTCGACCTCGACGCGATCGCCGAGCACCCCTACGCCCGGCACCCGATGCGGATCTTCGACGACGCCGTGGCGGACATCCGGCCGGCCGACGCGCGCTCGTACTTCGGGCGCCCCGACGGCGGCGCCCGCGCCTGAACCTCTCATAGGGTCGGCGTCGTGACCACGACGTCCGACCCGGCGTCGCCGCCCGCCACCGGCCGGCGACGCCTGCTCGAGCTCGTCGCCGACCACCTGCTCGCCCACGGCGCGTCCGATCTCAGTCTCAGCGAGCTCGCCCGGGCGGTCGGCTCGAACAACCGGATGCTCCTCTACTACTTCGGCTCGAAGGAGGAGGTGCTGCAGCAGGCGACGCTCGTCGCGTTCGAGCGCTTCCCGATCCTCGAGGGGGCGCTGCGCCGGCTGCGCACGGACGACGGCGCCCTGCGCGACCGCCTCCTGCGGGTCTGGGCCGACATCGCCCACCCCGACAACCGGCCGTTCCTCGCCCTGTTCTTCCAGGCCTTCGGCGTCGCGCTGTACCACCCGGAGCGCAACGCGGAGCTGTTCCAGCGGCTCGGCGGCGAGTGGGTCGCGGAGGTGCAGCAGGCGCTCGAGGCCGAGGCGGTGCCGGCCGATCGCGCGCGGGTCCTCGCGACCCAGCTCGTCACCGCGTGGCGCGGGCTGCAGGTCTCCCTGCTCGCCGGGGCGCCGCGGGACCTGCTGGACGCCTCGTACGCCGATCTGGTCGACCGCCTCCTGCCCGTCGAGAAGTAACCCGGACGAAACACCCGGCCCCTACCGTTGAACCGTTCGGTTCAGCTCTCGCAGGAGGAGGCCCCGTGTCGCCGCTCACCGCTCTCGGCAGGGACGACGGCGCGCTGCGCCGCACGTTCGCGCTGTTCCCGTCCGGCGTCGCCGCCATCGCCGCGGAGGTGGACGGGGCGCCGCGCGTGCTCGTCGCCTCCTCCTTCCAGGTCGGCATCTCGGCCGACCCGCCGCTCGTGCTCTTCGCGGTGCAGCGCACCAGCGAGACCTGGCCGGTGCTCCGCCGCGGCGCGCGCCTCGGCGTCTCCGTGCTCGGCGAGGCGCACGAGGCCGCCTGCCGCCAGCTCGCCTCGAAGGTGGTCGACCGCTTCTCGGGCATCGCCACCGGGCGCACGGACACCGGCGCGATCCTGATCGAGGGCGCGCCCGTGCACCTCGAGTGCAGCATCGAGGGGGAGACGCCCGCGGGCGACCACGAGGTCGTGCTGCTGCGCGTCCACGCGCTCGCGACCGATCCCGCCGCGGAGCCGCTCGTGTTCCACGGCTCGACCTTCCGCCGCCTCAGCCCCGCGCCGGTCGCCGCATGAGCGGGCAGCGGCCGATCCGGATCGGCATGTTCCAGGCCGTCACGACGATGGGGCAGTGGCGGCTGCCCGGCAACACCTCCACCGACTTCCTCGACCTGCAGCACTGGGTGACGATGGCGAAGCGGCTGGATGCGGCAGGCGTCGACTTCCTGTTCCTCGCCGACGACTACGCCTACCCGGTGGTGGACGAGCACGTCGTGCCGCGCGCGATCGAGCGGGCGATCCAGTTCCCCAAGGCGGACCCGGTCGTGCTGCTGTCCGCCCTCGCGCTCGCCACCGAACGCCTCGGGCTCGTCGCGACCGTCTCGACGACGGTCGAGAAGCCGCAGATCGTGGCCCGGCGGTTCGCCACGCTCGACCACCTGACGGGCGGCCGCCTGGGCTGGAACGTCGTCACGGGCGCCGGCCAGAACGCCTCCGCGCTGCTGTTCGACGAGCCGCTGATCCCGCACGACGAGCGCTACGCCCGCGCGGAGGAGCACCTGCGCCTCGCGATGGAGCTGTGGGAGGGCTGCTGGGAGGACGACGCCCTCGTCGAGGACCGCGAGTCGGGCACGTACGCCGACGCGTCGAAGGTGCACGAGATCGACCGGCACGGCCGCTGGCACGGCGCCCGCGGCGTGCTCACGGTGCCGCCGTCCCCGCAGCGGACCCCGCTGCTGTTCCAGGCCGGCGCCTCCTCGAGCGGCCGGGGCTTCGCCGCGGACTACGCGGAGGCCGTCTTCCTCGCGAGCGAGCCCGCAGCGACCGCCGCGCAGATCGCCTCCGTGCGCGACCTGCTGGAGACGAACGGCCGCGGCCGCGACGCCGTCGTGTTCCTCTCCGCGGGCACCTTCGTGGTGGCGCCGACGGAGGAGGAGGCGCTCGCGAAGCGGGCGGCGCAGTCCGGCTTCTGGACGCTCGAGGACGCGGCCGCCGCCTACGCCTTCTTCACCGGCCTCGACCTCATGTCGATGGACCTCGACGGCCCGCTGACGACGACGCGCACGGAGACGGGCCGGACCAACGTCGAGCGGTTCTCCGGCGCGAACGGGGCGCCCGCGCTGACGGTGCGGCAGATCCTCGAGGAGTTCCGCCGAAACTCCGTCATGGGCGCCCCCTTCGTGGGCGACCCGGTGCAGGTCGTGGACCAGGCGGAGGCGTTCCTCGCGGAGACCGGGGCGGACGGGTTCCTCGTGCAGCCCGACCCGACCGGCACGTTCGACGACTTCCTCGACCTGGTGCTGCCCGAGATGCGGCGACGCGGCCTCGTGGCCGAGCCGGAGGCCGCACCGGCCGGGCCCACGCTGCGGGAGCGGATGTTCGGGCACGCGCACCTGCCCGCCTCCCACCCCGGCGCGTCGTTCCGGAGGGCGTCCGTCGAGGCGTGACGTCGGCTCGCCGTCCGGCCCCTCCCGCGACGGCCCGATCCGCCGTCCGTATGCTGACGAGGTGCTGACGACGGACCCGGGCGGGCGCGCCGGCGGGGCCGAGCGGCGACGCAACCTCGCGCTGATGCTGCAGCGCGTGCACCTGTCGCCCGCGACGCGCAGCGAGCTGACCCGGGAGAGCGGGCTCAACCGGTCCACGGTGGGCGCGCTCGTCGCGGACCTCGCGGCGCGCGGGCTCGTGGTCGAGGACGAGCCGGCCGCCGGCGGGCAGGTCGGGCGGCCGAGCCCCGTGGTGCGCGCGGGGGAGCGCCCGGTCGCGATCGCGATCAACCCCGAGATCGACGCGATCACGGTCGCGCTCGTCCGCCTCGGCGGGGAGGTCCTCGCCGTCGAGCGGACGCCGTTCGACGCGGCGCCGTCGGTGGACGAGGCCGTCGCGGCGGGCGCAGCGGCCGCGCGCCGCCTGCTCGCGCGGCAGCCGGACCGGCAGCCGGTCGGCGCCGGCCTCGCGGTGCCGGGCGTCGTCCGCGCCGCCGACGGCGTGGTCCGCCTCGCGCCGCACCTCGGCTGGCGCGACGTGCCGCTCGCGGCGCGCTTCGCCGAGGCGCTCGGCGTGCCCGCCGCCGCCGCGAACGACGCGGCCCTCGGCGCCCGGGCGGAAGGGCTGTTCGGCGCGGGCCGCGGGGTCGCGGATCTCATCTACCTGAACGGCGGCGCGAGCGGCATCGGCGGCGGCATCGTCGCCGGCGGGGTGCCGCTGACGGGCGCGACCGGGCACGCGGGCGAGTTCGGGCACACGATCCTCGCCCCCACCGGCGCGAAGGACACCCTCGGGGTGCCGGGCACGCTGGAGGCCGCGGTGTCGCGCCAGGCCCTGCTGCGCGTCCTGCACCTGGACAGCGCGACGCCGGAGCGCCTCGAGGCCGCGCTCACCGCCTCCGACGACCCGGCCGTCGCCCACGAGGTCGAGCGGCAGGTGAACGCGCTCGCGACCGCCATCGCGAACGCCGTCACCGTGCTCAACCCCGCGCGGGTGATCCTCGGCGGGTCGCTGTCGGCGCTCGCCGCGGTCGCCGGTCCGCGGCTCGAGGCGCTCGTCGCCGACCGGGCGCTGCCCGGCATCGACGAGCGCGTCGAGATCCGGCGCAGCGAGCTCGGCTCCCGCATCCTGCTGATCGGCGCCGCCGAGCTCGCCTTCGGGCCGCTGCTCGCGGACCCGTCCGGCCACCTCCCGCGCTAGCCCCGGAAGGCGGCCGCGAGGGCCGCGGGCAGCAGCCACGGCGCACGACCGCCGGCGAAGCCCGTGAGCAGGCGCCCCGTCGTGGCGGCGGTGCGGGCGGTGACGAACCACGGCGGCCGCGGCGACAGCGCGGGCTCCCCGGCCAGCACGGAGGCGGGGAACGGGCGGAACGGCCCGTGGACCACCGCGCGCTCCGCGCCGTCGATCAGCAGCGCGTTGTGCACGACGCCGATCCCGCTGCCGACGTCCTCCCGCGTGCCGCCCGGGAACGCGCCCCAGGGGGTGGCGGCGAGCAGGAACCCGAGGCCGGTCCACGCGTTGATCGCGATCGTGCCGTACCGCAGCGCGGCGATCGCGCGGCCGAACCCGGCCCCGAGCGATCGGCGCACGTCCGGCCGGATCAGCACGTTCGCGCCGAGCGTGCCGGTCAGCTCGTCGTTCGCCACGCGGACCGCCTCGTCGAGGAACGCCTTGCCGGTGCCCGGCACGTCGACCACGCCGAGCACGGGCGCGAACCACTCGGTCGTGCCCATCGCACCGGCGTCCTCGCCCCCGACGTCGATCAGCAGCCGGCCGCCGTCGGCTCCGAGCCGCTCGGCGGCGGGGTAGGCGGCGAGGGCGGCGGCGCTGCGGTCCGCGCTGCCCGGGTACCAGGCCGGCCGCTGCGGCGCGGCGGCGAGGGCGCGCCGCACCTGCTCGAGGAACGCCTCCCGCTGCGGCCAGTCCGTCGACAGCAGCAGCACCTGCCCGGCGATGCAGTTGTAGCCGCCGTTGTGCAGGCGCATCGTCGCGACGTGCTCGGCCTGGAACGCGAGCTCCGCCGCGGTCCACTCGCCGGGCACCACGATGATCGGCGACGCGCCGCCGAGCTCGCTCGTCACCGGCGTCTCGAGCGCCGGCGTGCCCGCGGCCCGGCGCGCGGCCGCCTCCTCGCCGGTGCCCCACACGAGCGCGTCGTGGCTCACGACGCTGCCGGTGATGTGCACGTGGCGGACGCCGGGCGCGTGCGCGAGGAAGCCGCCGACGTCGGCGCCGCCCTGCACGATGCGCAGCAGGCCGGCCTCGACCAGCGGAGCGAACGCCGCCTCGAAGGGCGCCGCCATGTCGGCGAGCACCGGGTTGAGCTTGAGGATCGCGGCGCGGTTGTGGGCGACGAGGCCGTAGAGCACGTCGAGCGGCGGGATCGCGGTGATGTTGCCGGCGCCGAGCACCAGGCCGACCCCGCCGGACTCGCCGACCCGCAGGGCGCCGAGCCCCGCGGTGAGCATCGCGCGCTGGTCCGTCGTGCCGGGCGGGAACCAGACCTCCGCCCGGAAGCCGTGCAGCAGCAGGCCCTCAGTGGCGTCGAGCGGCAGCACGTCGACCGCCCGCCGTCCGCCGGGCGCCGCGTGGAAGCGGAGGCCCCGCAGCGGGCTGTGCCCGGCCGCGAGGTCGTCGAGCGTGCTCGCCAGGCGCGCGAGGGAGGTCAGCGCCGCGTACGGTCCGGCCAGCCACTCCTCGCCGACCAGCGGGGAGGAGGAATCCAGCCCCTTGATGCGCGCGGCCGTGAGCGCCCAGTCGGCGGCGGCCCGCGAGACGGCGGCGTGCGTGCGGCGCAGCAGGCCCGCGCGGTCCTCGAGGGAGGTGACGGCCCAGCGCTCCGCGCCGGCGTCGAGCTCCGCGATCAGCGCGCCGAGGCGATCCGCGTCGACCTCGTCCCCGACCCGTGCGATCCCGACCGCCATCAGGCTCCCTCCGCCGCGCCGCCGCTCCGTGGCGCTGCCGCAACCGTAACCCCGCGGCGCCTCCGCGGGCCGGGGATCCGCCGCGCGGCCGGCGTCCGGTGCACCTGGGAGCGGGCGGTCACCGGCGTCCGCCAGGATGGGACGCAGAGGAAGAAGAACGAGGAGGTTCGCGTGCGGAACTGGTCTGGCACCTACGAGTACCGGGCGTCGTCGGTGGAGGCGCCGACGAGCGTGGCCGAGGTGCAGCAGCTGGTCGCGCGCTCGCCGCGCATCCGCGCACTCGGCACGCGGCACTCGTTCAACGACGTCGCGGACACCGAGGGCGTGCTCGTCACGACGACGGAGATCCCCGCGGACTTCGCGATCGACGAGGAGCGCCGCGTGCTCACCGTCGGCGCGGGCACGCGCTACGCCGCGGTCGCGACGCACCTCACCGAGCAGGGCTGGGCCCTGCACAACATGGGGTCGCTGCCGCACATCTCCGTCGCCGGCGCCATCTCGACCGGCACCCACGGCTCCGGCGACCTGAACGGCAACCTGTCGACTGCGGTCCGCGGGCTGCAGCTCGTCGGCCCGGACGGCGAGCTGCGCTGGGTCCGCCACGGCGACCCCGACTTCGCCGGCTCCGTCGTCGCGCTCGGCCTGCTCGGCGTCGTCGTGCGGGTCGAGCTCGCGATCGAGCCGACGTACCTGATCCGCCAGGACGTGTACCGCGGCCTCGCCTGGTCGACGCTGCTGTCCAACGTGCCGGCCGTGACCGGCGCGGGCTACAGCGTGAGCATCTTCACGGACTGGGTGACCGACCCGATCCAGCAGGTGTGGGTGAAGCGGCGGCTCGCCTCCGCGGACGAGCCGGTCGCGGACGAGCTGTCCGGGGCCGTGCGCGACGGCAGCAACTCGGCGCTGATCGTCGAGGGCGTCGGCGACAACACCACGCAGCTCGGCGTCGCCGGCGCGTGGTCCGCCACGCTCCCGCACTTCCGCATCGACTCGACCCCGAGCAACGGCGACGAGATCCAGACGGAGTACTTCATCGACCGCGCGGACGCGCCCGCCGCGCTCGCCGCGGTGCGCGAGCTGGGCGCGGACATCGCCCCGCACCTGCTCGTCACCGAGCTGCGGACCATGGCCGCGGACGACCTGTGGATCAGCCCGGCCACCGGCCGCGAGTCGCTCGCGATCCACTTCACGTTCAAGAACGACCAGGCCGCGGTGGAGGCGCTCTGCCCCCGCATCGAGGCCGCGCTCGAGCCGTTCGCCCCGCGCCCGCACTGGGGCAAGGTGAACACGATGCCGAAGGCGGTCGTCGCGTCGCGCTACCCGCGCTTCGCCGACTTCCGCGCGCTCGTCGAGCGCACGGACCCCGACCGCAAGTTCGTCGGCCCCGCGACCGCGGCGCTGCTCGACGCGGCGGTGACGGCGTGACCGGCCGCCCGGTCAGCGGCACGCAGGTCGCGCTGCGCCACGGCGGCTACGCGGCCGAGATCGCCTCCGTCGGCGCCTCCCTGCGCGCGCTGCGCTTCGAGGGCCGCGACCTCGTCGTGCCGTTCCACGAGGACGAGGTGCGCCCGCTGTTCCGGGGCGCCGTGCTCGTGCCCTGGCCGAACCGCGTCGTCGACGGCCACTACGTCTTCGAGGGGCGGGAGCAGCAGCTCGCGCTCACCGAGCCGGACCGCGGGCACGCGCTGCACGGGCTGCTCGGCTGGGCCGACTTCCGCGTGGTGACGCGCACGAGCGAGGCCGTGACGCTGGAGACGGAGGTCGTCGCGCAGTCCGGCTACCCCCACCGGCTCCGGGTCGAGGTCGAGTACCGCCTCACCGACGACGGCCTCGTCACCCGCATCGCGGCGACCAACACCGGAGGGACGCGCGCCCCCTACGGCACCTCGGGCCACCCGTACCTGGTCGGCGGGCCCGGCCGCGTGGACGACTGGACGCTCGAGCTCGCCGCCGGGAAGGTGCTCGAGGTGGACCCCGAGCGGCTGATCCCGCAGGGCCTCGCCGACGTCGCCGGCGGGCCGTTCGACTTCGCCGAGCCCCGCGGCATCGGCGACCTGTTCATCGACCACGCGTTCACCGGCCTCCGCGCCCGCCGCGCGCGGGTGCTCGCCGCCGACGGCTCGGGCGCCGAGCTGCGCTGGGACGAGGGCGCCCCGTGGGTGCAGGTGCACACCGCCGACCGCCCGGAGCCCGAGTACGACCGGGCCGGCCTCGCCGTCGAGCCGATGACGTGCCCGCCCGACGCCTTCAACTCGGGCACCGACCTCGTCGTGCTCGAGCCGGGCGCGTCGCACGCCGTCGCCTGGACCATCGCCGCCGTCTGATCCTCCGCGGAGCCCTCCGCACCGCCCTCCTCCCGAAGGAACCCCTGTGCCCTCCGTCGCGCGCATCCCGACCGCCCTCCCCGCCAAGACCGCGGGGGCCGACGTCGTCGTGCTCGGCGCGGACGGCGCGCCGCTCGCCGATGCGGAGGTGGTCGTCGAGCAGACCTCGCACGCGTTCGGCTTCGGCAACATCGGCTTCGACTTCCTGCCGCTCGTCGGCGGCCCGGCGCCCGAGGGCGTCGAGGACGTGGAGGCGTTCGGCACCGCGTCGTCGCTCGACCTCGAGACGCTGTCCGACGCGTGGCTGGGCCTGTTCAACCAGGTGACGCTGCCGTTCTACTGGGGCCGGTACGAGCCCCGGCGCGGGGAGCCCGACCGGGAGCGGCTGCGCCGCACCGCGCAGTGGTTCGCCGACCGCGGCGTGACGGTGAAGGGGCACCCGCTGCTCTGGCACACGATCACCCCCTCCTGGCTCGCGGGACTGCCCCTCGACGAGGTCGAGCAGCTGCAGCGGGAGCGCAGCCGTGGCCTGACCGCCGAGTTCGCGGGCCTCATCGACGTGTGGGACGCGATCAACGAGGCCGTGATCATGCCGGTCTTCGACAACGGCGCGAACCGCATCACCGACCTCGCCCGCGACCGCGGCCGCATCGCGACCGTGAAGCTCGCGTTCGAGGAGGCGCGGGCCGGCAACCCGTCCGCGACGCTCCTCATCAACGACTTCGACCTCGGCTCCGCGTACGAGTGCCTGATCGAGGGGCTGCTCGAGGCGGGCGTCGCGATCGACGCGATCGGCCTGCAGACCCACATGCACCAGGGCTACCGCGGCGAGGAGTGGACCACCGCGATGCTCGACCGGTTCGCGCGCTACGGCCTGCCGCTGCACATGACCGAGACGACGATCGTGTCGGGGCACCTCATGCCGCCCGAGATCGACGACCTGAACGACTACCGCATCCCCGACTGGCCCTCCACGCCGGAGGGGGAGGCGCGGCAGGCGGACGAGCTGGTGCGCCACTACCGCACGCTGGTCGGCCACCCCTCGGTCCGCGTCATCAACGCCTGGGGCATCACGGACGAGGGCGCCTGGCTCGGCGCGCCCGTCGGCGTGCTGCGCAAGGACGGCAGCCGCAAGCCCTCCTACGACGCGCTGCACGGCCTGATCAAGGGGGAGTGGTGGCTCGCGCCGACGACGGTGCGCACCGACGCCGAGGGCCGGATCCGCGTCGAGGGCTTCGAGGGCGGCTACCGCGCGACCGCGGGCGGCGCCTCCGCCGACTTCGGGCTGACCGGCGGCGACGGCGCGATCACGCTGCGACTGCCGGCCTGAGCCCGGCGCGGGGCGTCGCTACGCTCGGGAACCATGTCGATGAAGGTCCCCGACGGCGAGGCCGCGGGCGCCACCCTGTCCGAGATCGGCGCGCTCGCCGACGTCTCCATCTCGACGGTGTCGAAGGTGCTGAACGGGCGCCCCGGGGTGTCGGACGAGACGCGGGCGCGGATCGAGGCGCTGCTGCAGGAGCAGGGCTACAACCGGCGGCAGACGGCGCAGGGGCCCGCGTCCCTCGTCGAGGTGCTCGTGTGGGAGATCGACAGCACCTGGGCCGTGGAGCTGATCGCCGGCGTCGAGCGCATCGCCCGCGAGCACGGCCTCGGCATGGTCGTGTCGAACACGCAGGACCGGAAGGTGTCCGACTCCCGATGGATGGAGGGGGTCATCGCCCGCCGTCCCGTCGGCGTGCTGCTGGTGGGGGCCGAGCTGCCGGAGGCGCAGCAGCGCCAGCTGCAGTCGCGCCAGGTGCCCGTCGTGGCCATCGACCAGGGCGGCCGCACCGGGCTCGCCGAGCACTCCGTCGGCTCGGCGGACTGGAGCGGCGCCTTCGCGGCCACCCGGCACCTGCTCGACCTCGGCCACCGGCGCATCGCGATCATCACCGGTCCGGACGACATGATCGCGTCGGTCGCGCGGGTGTCCGGCTTCCGGGCCGCGCTCGACGCCGCCGGCGTCGGCCTGCCGGACGAGTACGTGCGGCACGGCGAGTTCCACCGGCAGGACGGCCTCGAGCAGGGCCGGGCCCTGCTCGAGCTGCGCGATCCGCCCACCGCGGTGTTCGCGTCGAACGACCTGCAGGCCCTCGGCGTGTACGAGGCGGCGCGGGCGCTCGACGTGCGCATCCCGGAGCAGCTCTCCGTGGTGGGCTACGACGACCTGAAGGCCGCGGCGTGGGTGGTGCCGGCGCTGACCACGATCCGCGTGCCGCTCGCGGAGATGGCGGAGCAGGCGACCCGCCTCCTCGTGCGGCTCCGCGACGAGCCGGGCTTCGCCGTGTCGCACATCGACCTGGCGACGTCGCTGGTCGTCCGCCACTCCACGGCGCCGGCGCCGACCCCCGCCGACTGAGCCGACCGCTCAGCGGCGCCCGGCGCCGTGCGGCAGGCGCAGCCCCAGGACCGCGAGGTCGTGGTCGCCGCCGGTCTCGAGGCCCGAGATCGCGAGCACGCCGACCTGCGCGCCGTGCACCCGGAGGGGGACCGCTCCCTCGCCGACGGCGAACCGGGTGCGCGCCAGCGCGAACGTCTCGTAGAACTCCGGCCAGGAGTCGACGCGGTAGTGCTCGGCGACCGCCTTCGACGAGCGGTCGAACCGCCGCACGACGTTCGCCTTCCGCTCGGCCCACGCGTCGTTGTCGGCGGTGGCGCCGGGCAGCGCGACGTGGAAGACCCGCTGCTCGCCGAGCGTGATGCTGACGACGACCGGCAGGCGCTCGGCCCGGCAGTGCTCGACCAGCGCGCTGCCGACGCGCCACGCGTCGTCGATGTCGAACCGGTCGAAATCGGGCAGGTCCTCGTCGCTCATGCTGCTCCTCCGTGCTCGTCCGCATAGGCGCGGGACGGGTAGTCGACGTAGGCGAAGGCGCTGCCGTCCGGCGCCCAGCCGTTGACGTTCAACGTGCCCTGGCCGCCGAACAGGGCGACCGCGGTGACCGGCTCGCCGCCCGCGGCGGGGATCAGGCGCAGCTCGACCCACGTGTCGGCCGGATGCGTCACCGTGCCGGGGTCGTAGCTGATGTAGACCGCCCTGGTGCCGCCGGGGTCGAGGTGCGGGAACCAGTTCACCCGGTCGTCGGCGGTCAGCCGCTCGGGCGCGGCACCGGTCGGTCGGCCGCCGTCGAGCGCGATCCGGAAGAGCTGCGCGTGGCCCGGCCGCTCCGCGGCCTCCTCCGAGTTGTAGTGCAGCCAGCGCCCGTCGGGCGAGTACTCCGGCCCGTCGTAGCCGGTGCCGTCGGTGAGGAGGCGGTCGGGTCCTCCGGCGAAGGGGATCGTCGCCAGGTTGCGCCGCCCGCGCGGGTCGCCGCCCTCCGGCTCGACGGCGACGTACGCCAGCGTCCCGCCGTCCGGCGAGATGCCGTGCAGCCAGCAGCCGTACTCGGTGTCCGGGTCGTTCGAGATCCGCGTCGCGGCGCCGCCGTCGATCGGCACGCGGTACAGGTGGCCGGCCGCGCTGAAGACGACCGTCCGCCCGTCGGGCGTCAGCACGTGATCGTTGTTGACGTGCCCGACGCCGTCGGTGTCGATCCGCTGCGGTTCGCCGCCCCCGACCGGCAGCCGGTACAGGTCCCCGCCGCCGTTGACGACGAGCGTGCCGCCGTCGGGCGTCCAGTTCGGCGACTCGAGCAGCCGGTCGGACACGTGCACGATCCGGCCCTCGCCGGTCGCGACGTCGTGGACGACGACCCGGGAGACCTGCCCGGGCTGCAGGTCCTGCCGCCCCGGCGACCGGGACGTTGCGAGTCCCTCGTCCGCTCGTGCCATCGCGCGCTCCTCCGTGGTCGATCAGTCCGCAGCGGCGTCGAGCCACACGGAGGGGGCGGGCAGGAGGGCGGCCGCCCGCTCCCAGAACTCGTCCGGGATCGGTGCGGCGAGCGCCTCGAGCAGCTTCGGCACCCGCTCGGGCCTGGAGAAGCCGACCACGGTCGTGTCGATGCGCGGGTCGCGCACGGACTGCTGCACGGCGGCGTCGGCGAGCACGACGCCGAGCCCGTCCGCCAGGTCGTGGAGCGCCGCGGCCGCCTGCAGCACCGCGGGGCCGGCGGGCCGGAAGCCGTAGAGCGGCCTCGCGGCCCGGGAGGCGAGCAGCCCGCCGCCCAGCACGGCGGCGTTGATCACGCCGAGCCCCTCGGCGCGGGCGCGGTCGATCAGCGGGTCCGCGCCGCGGTCGAGCAGCGTCGCCCTGGAGTGGGTGAGGACGACGTCGAACGCGCCGGTGTCGAGCAGCCGCTCCATCGTCGGCACGTGTCCGGCGGCGAGGCCGATGCGGCCGATCACCCCCTCCTCCTTCAGTGCGAGCAGGACCTCGATCGCACCGCCCGGCCGGTCGAACCCGGCCCCGGGGTGGAACTCCGGGTCGTGCAGGTGCACGAGCGGGAGGTGGTCCATGCCGAGGCGCGCCCGGCTCTCGTCGACGGAGGCGCGGACGCGGGCGCCCGAGTAGTCGCCGTCCTCCGCGTCGACCTTCGTCGCGATCAGCAGCCCGCTGTCGGGCAGGTCCCGCAGCGCCGCTCCGATGCGCTGCTCGCTGCGCCCGTCGGAGTACCCGTTGGCGGTGTCGATCATGCGGATCGGGCTGGTCGCGAGGTCCCGCACCAGCGCGATCGCCCGGTCCTCCGGGGTGTCGTAGCCGAACAGCTCGGGCATCCCGCCGAGCGGTCCGCCGCCCGCCGCGATCGCGGACACGGTCAGGCCCGTCGAGCCGAGGGGGCGGAGCCAGCCCGGGGAGCCGGGCGTGATCGCGGTGGTCGTCATCGGGCCTCGTCTGCGCGTGCCGGTGCGGCGTCGTCGACGCGACCGGGCTCGGGGTCCCGAGCGTACGGGCGCGGTTCCGGACGAAGCAACAGCAGGGTATGAAAGCTTTCGCGCATCGAGCGCCTCACCGGGCGCCGGATCCGCCGCGGACGTGCGGCAGGGAGGCGGGCGCATGGACGTCGACGGCGACGACGAGACGGGGTTCCGGCCGCTGTTCGACGGCCGCACGCTCGACGGCTGGCTTCCCGCGCCGCGCGTGTACGGCTCGGTGCGCCCCGGTGGCCCCATGCTCGCCGCCGTGTCCGACCACCCCCTCCCGGACCCGGCCGAGGCGGCTGCGCACGCCGCGGTCTGGCGCGTGGAGGACGGTGCGATCGTCGGTGAGCAGGACGCGCCCGGCAGCGGGTTCGGCGGCTACCTCGTCAGCGAGGAGGCGTTCGGCGACTTCGAGCTGCGGCTGCAGATGAAGCCGGACTGGCCGGCCGACACGGGGGTGATGGTCCGCCGCCTCCGCGACTCGTGGGAGGGGCTGCAGGTGCTCGTCGACCACCGCCGGTCGGGCTCCATCGGGGGCTTCTACGGGAACGGGCTGGCCGGATTCCACGCCGTGCCGTTCGCGATCGACGCCGGTCTCGACGGCGACGGCCGCCCGGACCGGCTCGTGCAGCAGGACCCGGCCACGAGCGTCGAGCCGATCACGCCGGAGAAGCGGGCGCTGCTCGCGCGCGCCGGCGACGCCGACGCCTTCCTCGCGGCCTGGCGCTTCGGGGACTGGAACGACCTGCGGGTGCGCTGCGTCGGAGCACTGCCGGTGCTGACGACCTGGGTGAACGACGTCCTCGTCGCGGAGCTCGACGTCGCGGCGATCACCTGGCCCGGCTTCGACGCGGAGGCCGTGCTCGACGTCCTGGGGCCGCGCGGCCACATCGCGTTCGAGGTGCACGACAACGACCCGCTGCTCGGGGAGGAGCGGTGGGGCGTCGGCGCGGCGTGCCGGTGGCGGGACGTCCGCCTCCGCGACCTGAGCGGCTGACGCGGCCCGCCGCCGGGCGGGGGGCCGCGTCGGCGTCAGCCGGCCGTCCAGGGCTCCTCGCCGGTGCGGACGACCTCGCCGGTCTCGGCCGCCTGCTCGATGGCGATGCCGACGTGGTGGTCGTGCATCCCGTCGGCGAGCGGGTAGGGCGCCGGGCCCTCCTGCCGCGCCCACGCTCCCGTCCGCGCCAGCAGCTCGGCGGTGCCGATGTCGTCGTCCGAGAGCGCGGCGCCCGCGAACCGGTTGCGGAACACGGGCCGGCCCTCGAACGACAGGTGGGTCAGGTCCAGGCCCTCGTAGTTCATCCCGATCCCGGTGGCGGCGCGCTCGATGCGCGACGTCACCGGCGTGGTCGCGTCGAGCATGCGCACGACCGTCTCGTCGTGGATCTCGCCCGTGGCGCCCCGCACCGTGAGGTGGTCCGGCCGCACCGGGTTCCACCACTGGCCGTCGGTGAAGTCGTAGAGCCCCATCCGGTCGCCGCCGAAGTCGATCGTGGAGAGGATCGTCCGCGCCCGCTTCTGCTCGAGGTCGTGCGTCCAGCCCTGCGGCGTGATCGGGTCCACGAGCGGTGCGGTGAAGGTCCGCGACGCGACCGCCGTCGGCTCCCGTCCGACGTCGAGGAACGCGCGCATCATCGCGACCACGTGGTACAGGTGCGTCGAGCTGATCTGCACGGACCCCGGGGTGCCGATCAGGCCCTCCCGGGTGAGCGCCAGTCGCGCGGCGTGCAGGGGCATGAACGCGTACTGCTCGGCGACCTGCACCAGGCCCGACGCCCCCACGTCCGCCCAGAGCGACCGCATCCCGTCGAGGTCCGGCGCCGGCGGCGTCTCCGCGAGCACCGGGACCCCCGCGGCCACGAGCGTCCGCGTGAGCTCGGGCGTGACGGGCCACGGCACGCTGAGCACCACGAAGTCGGGGCGGTCCGCCGCCAGCAGCGCCTCCACCGTGCCGTGCGTCCTCACCCCGAAGTCCCGGTCGATCCGCTCGGTCGACTCGGATCGCCGGGTGAGCACGCCGGTCGCCTCGAACACCTCGGGCAGGAGGTGGGCGAGGCGGAGGTAGACCGTGGACCGCCATCCCGACCCGATCACCGCGTATCGGCTGCGCGGGGGCCGCTCGAGGCCTCTCGTCCGCACCGACGCCGTCGTCTGCGCGGGGCTGACGACGCGTCGTCCCGCTCCCTGCTGCTCGGTCATGAATCCGCCTCCTGTCGGCCGGGGACCGTCGGCGACCATCGCCGGCGGTCCGGATCGCTGCGCTTCGAGCGCGCTCGCCGCTCGCGGCCGAGTCGTGCCGGCCCGGTGTAGATTCCGTCGACCTCCCGGGCGTGTCGTCCCGGGCGACCAGGGCGGAGCGGACCATGAGCGGGAGCACCGAGGCACCGGCGACGCTGCGCGGACGCTCGTCGGCCGAGACGCGGAGCGCGGTGCTCGACCTCATCCGCTCGAGCGGCGCCATCAGCCGCGTCGACCTCGCGCGGCGTTCCGCGCTGACGGAGGCGACGATCTCGAAGATCGTGAAGGAGCTGCTGTCCGCCGGGCTGATCGTCCAGTCCGGGTACGCGCAGTCCACCGGCGGGAAGCGCCCCGCGCTCCTCCGGCTGAACGGCGGCGGCGCCCACGCCGTCGGGCTGACGCTGGACTTCCACCGCTGCGTGATCGTGCTCTGCGGGGCCGACGGCACCGAGCTCGCGCGCAAGGAGGTGCAGGGCACCGGGGACGACGAGCTCGTCGTGACGGTGGACCGGCTGGCGGCCGAGGTCGACGGCCTGCTCCAGCAGGAGCGCGTCGATCGCGCGTCCATCACCGGGATCGGCGTCGCGACGGCCGGCCGTCGCGGCTCGCCCGTCGGCGGCATCGAGCCGTCGTCCTTCGACGGATGGGAGTCGTACCCCGTCGAGGCCGAGCTCGAGCGCCGGACCGGGTTCCCGGTCGTGCGGGAGAACGACGCCAACTGCGCGGCGCTGGGGGAGTACTGGGCAAGCCAGGAGCCCGGGCGGGACTTCGTCGCGATCTACATGTCCCAGGGCATCGGCTGCGGGATCGTCATCAACGGTGCGATCTACCGGGGCGCCTCCGGCAACGCGGGCGAGATCGGCCACACCACGGTCGACCCCGACGGCCTGCCCTGCTGGTGCGGCTCCCGCGGGTGCCTCGAGACCGTCGCGAGCCCCCGGTCGATCGTCCGGGCGGCGCTCGCGGAGCGCGGGCTGCGGGCCCGGCTCGGCGTCGACGACGGCACGCCGCCCGACCGCGTCTACGGCCGGTTCCTCGGCCTCGTCGCCGACGGCGACGAGCAGGCGGGAGCGATCCTCGGCCGCGCGGCCGAGCACTTCGCGGCAGCGGTCGTGGCGCTCGTCAACACCTTCGACCTCGACCTCGTCGTGCTCGCCGGCGCGGGGTTCGCCGGAGCGGGGGAGGCGTTCCTGACCGCGGCCCGGACCCGCGTCGAGCAGACGGCGTTCATGCGGGAGCTGCACCCGATCACCGTGCGACTGGCCGCGGTGGGCTCGGAGACGGCGGCCCTGGGCGCGGCCTCGGTCGTGCTGCATCGCCACCTGACACCTCATCGGACGGGCTGAGCGAACGACCTCGCGGCACGTTCGACAACGGAACGAAAACACGCGAGAGCTTTCGTTCGCAAGTATTGCTTTGTCGTCGATCGTCCTCGTAGGCTGCCGCCACACAGCCCCGTGGACGTGGCGTGCGTCGCCATCCGTCCACACCTCGACGGACGGAAGACGATGCGGTTTTCTCCCCATTCCAAGTTCAGGACGGTGCTCGCCGCGGCCGGCGTCGCGGTCCTCGCGGCCGGCCTCGTCGGCTGCAGCGGCAGCAGCGGCGGCGGTGACGGCGGGTCCGCCACCAAGGGCACGGTGACGTGGTGGAGCTGGACGCCGGACAACAACGTGGCCGACGCCGAGATCGCGGCGTTCAACGAGAAGTACCCGGACATCAAGGTCAACTACCGCAAGGTCCCGATCGACAACTACGCCGCGCTGCTGCGCCCGGCGCTCGCCTCGAACGACGGCCCGGACGTCTTCTCGGTCAACGCCACCGGCTCCTTCTCGGCCAAGACGTTCGCCGCCTACGCGGTCGACCTGACGCCGGACATCAAGAAGCTGCTCGGCGACGACTGGAAGTCCAAGGTCTTCGACGGCGGCACCCAGGCGTTCACGATCGACGGTCGGCTCGTCGGGGCGCAGTTCGCCAAGGTCGGCGCGGGCCTGATGTGGATCAACAAGTCCACGTTCGACAAGTACAAGCTGCAGCCGCCGAAGACGTACGACGAGTGGGTGTCGGTCTGCAAGACCTTCCGGTCGAAGGGGCTCGGCTGCTTCCGCGAGGGCATGGCCGGCAGCGCCGGCTTCGTCGTCGACACGATGCACTCGATCGTCGACAGCGTCGAGCCCGGCCTCTGGGCCAAGGCGCTCGTCGGCAAGGCGAAGTGGAACTCGCCCGGCTTCGTGAAGTCGTTCGAGATCCTCCGGAAGATGCAGGACGACGGCATCCTCGACAAGGGCTCGACCGGGATCATGCAGTACCCGGACGTCAACAACGCCTTCCTGACCGGCAAGGTCCCGATGGTGCAGATGGGCACCTGGTACGCGCAGTACTCCGTCAAGAAGAACCTCGCCGCCGCCGTGGAGGGCGCGGGCGGGTCCTCGAGCGGCGACTCGGTCGTCGAGCTCCCGATCCCGTTCCCGGACGTGGCCGGCGCGGGCAACCCCTCGACCGTGTTCTCCGACGTCGACGCCGGGCACGCGGTGAACGCGAAGAGCAAGAACCGCAACGCGGCGATCACCTTCGCGCTCTGGATGGGGCACACGACGGAGGGCCAGCAGGCGGTCGTGAACGGCCTCGACTCCGTCGCGACCCTGAAGGGCGTGCAGCCGGACTTCGACAAGATCGAGCTGGTCGCCCCCGACGTGCAGCGGCCCGAGCTGGAGAAGCTCGCGACGTCGCTCGACGGCAAGCTCGACCCGCGGTACGGCACGACGCTCGCGGCGGAGACCAGCCAGGCGATCATCGACGCCAGCCAGGCGATGGTGAGCTCGGACAAGTCCGCGCAGGACGTCGCCGACGGCCTGCAGTCCGTCGCCGACTCGCAGGGCTGACCGGTGTCGGCGACGGCGGGACGCCCCATGCGGGGACGGGCATGACGACGTCGGCGACGACGAACGCCGCCGGCGTGGCGACCGAGAGGTCGTCACGCCGGCGGGGCGGCCTCGCCCGGCCGACGGGGATCCCCTGGATCCTGCCGGCCCTGGTGGTCTCGGTCGGCGTCCTCTACTACTGCATCGGCTACACGGGCTACCTCTCGACCCTCAAGTGGGACGGCGCCTCGCCGCTCCAGCTGCAGGTCGGGCTCGAGAACTACGCGCGCATGTTCCGCGACCCGATCTTCTGGCGGGCGCTCGGGAACACGGCGCTGTTCTACGTCGTGACCTTCGCGGTGCAGGTCGCGCTCGGGATCGTGCTGGCGTGCCTGCTGCACTCGCGGCTGTACCTGAAGACGCTCTACAAGGTCCTGATCTTCGTCCCGGTCGTCCTGGCCCCCGCGACCACGGCGCCGGTGTTCCGGCAGATCTACGCGCCGACCGGCACGCTGAACACCGTCCTCGAGGGCATCGGGCTCGGCGGGCTCGCCCAGCCGTGGTTCTCGAACGGCACCTTCGCGCTGTTCATCATCATCTCGGTGCAGATCTGGCAGTCCACGGGCGTCGTGTTCATCCTGTACTTCGCGGCGATCGGTCAGATCTCGCCGGAGGTCATCGAGGCGGCGCGCATCGACGGCGCAGGCGACATCCGGATCATCACGTCGATCATCTGGCCCTCGGTCCGCGGCACGACGATCGCGATCGCGATCCTGTCCGCGATCGGATCGCTGAAGACCTTCGACATCCCGTTCCTCATCACGAGCGGCGGCCCCACCTACGCGACCGAGTTCCTCGGCACGCGGATCTACCGGATCAGCGTGCAGTACTCCGACGTCGGCCTCGGAGCGGCGTTCTCGATCGTGCTGCTGCTGCTCGCGATCGGCACCGCGGTGCTCATCCAGGTCGGATCGCGCACCCGAGAGGAGAAGGCCGGTGTTTGAGACGCGACGCCTGCGGTCCCGGATCGGGCTGCAGATCCTGCTCACGGTGCTCGTGGTGCCGTTCGTGTTCCCCCTGTACGCCATGGTGCAGGGCTCCCTCGAGGGGCTCGGCTGGGGGAACTACGCGACGGTGCTCTCGCTGCCGGTGCTGCCGAAGTTCTTCATCAACAGCGCGCTCATCTCGGCCGCGGTGATCGTCATCGTGATGTTCTGCACGATGACGGCGGCGTTCGGCTTCTCGAAGCTGCACATCCGGTTCAAGGAGGTGTACTTCTGGCTGCTGCTCATCTGCCTGACGCTGCCGGGCGTCGTGCTGATCGCGCCGCTGTTCGCGACGGTGACCCGGGTCGGCGCCTACAACACGCTCTGGGCGGTGATCATCCCGGTCGCGGCGCTGCAGATCCCGTTCACGACGCTGCTCGCGAGGAACTTCGTCGACGGCATCCCGAGCGAGCTGATCGAGGCGGCGCGCGTCGACGGCGCGAGCATCGTCCGGGTGTTCTGGGACATCCTCCTGCCGCTCAGCCGACCGATCATGGCGGCGGTGCTGGTCCTCGTCTTCATCAACTCGTGGAACGAGTTCCTGCTCGCCCTCCTGTTCCTGCAGACCCCCGACCAGCAGACGATCACCCTGGTGCCGTCGTTCTTCGTCGGCCAGTACAACAACGACCAGACGAAGGTGCTCGCCGCCGCCGTGCTCACGGGCCTGCCGGTCGTCATCGCCTACGTCTTCCTCCAGCGGTTCTTCGAGCGCGGCCTCGCGGCCGGCGCCCTGAAGTAGCGCCGGATCCACCCTCACGGCGGCCGGCGATCCTGCCGGCCGCCCACCTAGATAAGGAACCATCCATGCCGCACGCCCGCGTCGACCTCCACGAGTCGCACCGCCCCCGTCTGGCCGAGTACAGCGAGGCCATCCTGAAGGGGATGGTCCGCGGCCTGCCGATGCCGGCGTTCGACCTCTTCCAGTCGTTCCGCCTCCACCAGCCCGGCGAGCTGTTCTTCAACCGCACGTTCCCCGGCGTGCAGCGCGACGACATCATCTTCATCGAGCTGCTCGCGCAGGTCGGCTTCACCGACGAGCAGAAGCAGTCGGGCATGAGCGCCATCGCCGACGAGATGGAGGCGATCGGCGTGCCCCGCGGCGTGATGATGTTCGACTTCCTCGAGGTCCACGGGGCGTCCTGGTACCCGCTGGCCACCGAGGCCGACGTCGCGGCCGAGGGCTGACGGCGTCCCGCATGGCCGAGTTCCGCACCCTCGCTCCGGGGCAGGTCGCCCGGATCCACGTGCACGACGTCGTCACGGGGGAGGACCAGGTGGTGCACGAGAGCACCGCGGTCCTCTTCGAGGCGCCCAACTGGACGGCGGACGGCGCCTCCCTCCTGATCAACGGGGAGGGCGTGCTCTGGTCGCTCGCTCCCGCGCAGGGCGCGGAGCCCGTCCGCATCGAGCACGAGGCGCTGCCCGAGATCAACAACGACCACGTGCTCGACCCGGACGGCCGGCACGTCTTCCTCTCGGCGATGGACGGCCACATCCACCGCGCGCCGGTCGCGGGCGGTCCGGCCGAGCGGATCACGGAGGACGAGGGCGTCTGGCACTTCCTGCACGGCGTCTCGCCCGACGGCCGCCGGCTGGCCTACGTGCGGATGGCGTCGTTCGAGGAGCCGGGCCGGCTCGCCGTGATCGCGAGCGGGGGCGGGCCCTCGACGCTCGTGGACACGGGGGAGGGACACATCGACGGCCCCGAGTGGTCGCCGGACGGCGCCTGGATCTACTTCAACTCCGAGCGCTGGGCGACCGAGCCCGGCCACGCGCAGCTCGCGCGGGTGCCGGACGGCGGCGGCGAGGTCGAGCGGCTCGTGACGAGCGGGACCGTCGACTGGTTCCCGCACCTCGCGCCCGACGGGCGCACCGCGGTCTACATCGAGTTCCCGGCGGGCACCCTCGGACACCCCGCCGACAAGGCGGTGTCGCTCGTCGTCGTCGACACCGCCGACTGGAGCGCCCCGCGCGAGCGGATCGCGCTCCCGGGCGGTCAGGGGACCGTCAACGTCAACAGCTGGGCCCCGGACTCGCGCCGGTTCGCCTACGTGTCGTACCCGACCGCGGGCTGACGCACCACGAGCGGGACCCGATCGGACGGGTTCCGCTCCCACGATCGACGCCGGGCGCACGCCCGGCCGGAAGGAAACCATGCTGGAACGCGATAGGGCGGCGCTCTCCGTCCTCTACATCGGCGGCACGGGCACCATCAGCGCCTCGTGCGTGCGGCTCTCCGTCGAGAGCGGGATGCACGTCGCGGTGCTGAACCGCGGCAACAACGCCAAGCAGCGCGAGCTGCCCGAGGGCGTCGAGTCCCTGGTCGGCGACGTCACCGACGACGCCTCCCTCACCGCGGCCCTCGAGGGGCGGACGTTCGACGCGATCGTGAACTTCCTGTCCTACGACGCGGACGACGCCGAGCGCGCGGTGCGCCTGATCGGCCCGCACACGCGCCAGTACGTGTACATCTCGTCGGCGTCCGTGTACGGCAAGCCCGTGCTGCAGACGCCGGTGACGGAGTCGACGCCGACGCACAACCGCTTCCTCTCCTACGCGCGTGCCAAGCTGCGCGCGGAGCGGGTGCTGCAGGACGCGTACGCCGAGCAGGGCTTCCCGATGACGATCGTGCGCCCGTCGCACACGTACGACGACGCGAACCCGCCCCTGCCCGGCGACTGGACCGTCGTCGACCGCATCGCGCGCGGCGAGGAGATCCCCGTGCACGGCGACGGCACGTCGCTCTGGACGCTCACGCACGCGGAGGACTTCGCGGTCGGGCTCGTCGGGCTGCTCGGCAACCCGCGCGCGATCGGCGAGACGTTCCACATCACCGGCGACGACGTGCACACCTGGGATCAGATCTACACCGTCATCGCCGACGCGCTGGGCGTGCCGGCGAAGCTCGTGCACGTGCCGAGCGAGCTGTACCCGGTCGTCGCGCCGGACTGGTTCTGGTCGGACCTGCTCGTCGGCGACCTCGCGCACAGCGCCGTGTTCGACAACACGAAGATCAAGCGGTTCGTGCCGTCGTTCGGCCAGCGCCTCACCTTCCACCGCGCGGTGCGGCGGATGCTCGAGTGGCGCGAGGCGCACCCCGGGCAGACGGCGGCCGACCCGACGACGGACGCGGTGCTCTCCCGCATCGTCGCGGCGTACCACGCGGGCCGTGCGGCGTTCGCCGAGCACGCGCCTGCGACCGTGGACGCGTGACCGGCACGCCCTCGCTCGCCCCGCGGCCGCTCGGCGCCACCGGCATCTCGGTGACGCCGATCTGCGTGGGCACGAGCCCGCTCGCCTCCATGGCCCGCCTCTACGGGTACGACGTCGACGAGGACCGGGCGGTCGCGACCGTCGAGGCCGCGTTCGCCGGGCCGCTCGACTTCATCGACACCTCGAACGGGTACGGCGAGCACGGCGAGGCGGAGGTGCGCATCGGCGCCGCCGTCCGTCGTGCGGGCGGGCTGCCGCCCGGGATCGTGCTCGCGACGAAGGTCGATCCCGCTCCGGGCTCGGACGACTTCTCGGGCGACCGCGTGCGCGCGTCGTTCGCGGAGAGCCTGGAGCGCCTCGGCGTCGACCGCGTGCCGCTGCTGCACCTCCACGACCCGGAGCGCATCCCCTTCGAGGAGGGCGTCGCGCCCGGCGGCCCGGTGGAGGCGCTCGTCGCGCTGCGGGAGCAGGGCCTCGTCGACCGGATCGGCGTCGCGGGCGGCCCGGTGCCGCTGCTGCAGCGCTACCTCGACACCGGCGCGTTCGACGTGGTGCTGAGCCACAACCGGTACACGCTGCTCGACCGCTCCGCCGCGGGGCTCTTCGCGCGCGCGGCCGCGGCGGGGCTCGGCGTGATCAACGCGGCGCCCTACGGCGGCGGCATGCTCGCGAAGGGACCGGAGGTGCAGACGAAGTACGCGTACGGGGAGCGCGACGACCGCGTCGCGCGGGCCGCGACGGCGATGGGGGAGGCGTGCGCGCGGCACGGCGTGCCCCTGGCGGCCGCAGCGCTGCAGTTCTCGATGCGCTCGGCGGACGTGCACTCGACCGTCGTCGGCGTCTCGTCGCCCGAGCGGATCGCGCAGACGGTCGAGCTGGCCTCCGTCGCGATCCCGGAGGCGCTGTGGGCGGAGCTCGAGACGCTCGTGCCGCCCGCCGACGGCTGGCTCGACCCGCCCGCCTGATCGCTCCTCCCGCACCATCGGACGAAGGGGTTCGAGTGACCGACACCACGCAGTACGCCGTCTATCCGAGCCTGCGGGGGCGCACCGCGTTCGTCAGCGGCGGCGCCTCCGGGCTCGGCGCGGAGTTCGTCGAGCAGCTCGCCGGCCAGGGGATGGCCGTCGGCTTCGTCGACGTCGACGTCGAGCGCGGGCGGTCGCTCGAGCGGCGCCTCGCCGACGCCGGCGCGGCCGTGCGCTTCCTCCCGTGCGACGTGCGGGACGTGCCGGCGCTGCAGGCCGCGATCGCCGAGGTCGCCGAGGAGCTCGGCACGGTCCGGGTGCTCGTGAACAACGCCGCGAACGACCACCGCGACAAGGTCGCCGACATGGACGAGGCGCTGTGGGACGACCGCATCGCGGTCAACGTGCGGCACCACTTCTTCGCGACGCAGGCGGTGGCGCCCGGCATGCGCGAGGCGGGCGGCGGCTCGGTGATCAACCTCGGCTCCATCAGCGCGCACATCGATCTGATGGACCTGCCCGGCTACATCACCGCGAAGGCCGGGGTGGAGGGCCTGACCCGCACGCTCGCCCGCGAGTACGGGCCGTGGGCCGTGCGGGTGAACTGCATCATCCCGGGCTGGATCATGACGGAGAAGCAGCTCACCGAGTGGGTGACGCCGGAGGCGGAGGCGTCGATCGCGCGCAACCAGTGCCTGCCGCAGAAGCTGTACCCCGACGACGTGGCTCGCATGCTGCTGTGGTTGGCTGCCGACGACTCGCGCTCGTGCACCGCGCAGCGCTGGATCGTGGACGGAGGCTGGATGTGACGAAGGCGACGCAGGTGACCGACGTGGTGACGAACCACGGCGAGGGCCCGTACTGGGACGCGGCGGCCGGGCGGCTGCTGCTCGTCGACATGCTGGCGGGCGCGGTGGTCGAGTTCGAGCCGGGCTCCCGAGCGGTCCGCCACGGCTTCGGCGGCGTCGCCGCGGTGGTCCGTCGCCGCACCGCGGGCGGCTTCGTGCTCGCGGTCGAGCACGGGTTCCGCCTGCTCGACGACGACCTGCAGCCCGTCGGGGACGTGCAGGAGGTCTTCTCCGACCCCTCGATCCGGATGAACGAGGGCGGCTGCGACCCGCAGGGCCGGCTGTACCTCGGCACCATGGCCTACGAGGCGACCGAGGGCGCCGGCACCCTGTACCGGATCGACGCGGACCGCTCGGTGCACGAGGTGCTGCCGGGCGTGACCATCTCGAACGGCCTGCAGTGGCGCGCGGATGGGCAGGCCGTCTTCTACAACGACACCCCGACGCACCGCATCTCGCGGTTCGCGTTCGACGCGGCCTCCGGCACCTTCGGCGACCGCGAGACGGTCGTCGAGATCCCGGAGGAGCAGGGCAACCCGGACGGGCTCGCGATCGATGCCGAGGGCGGGTTGTGGTGCGCGCTCTACGGCGGGCACGCCGTGCACCGCTACGACCAGGACGGCGCGCTGACCGAGGTCGTCGAGCTGCCGGCCCGCGACGTCACCTCCTGCACCTTCGGCGGCCCCGACGGCACCACGCTGTTCATCACCACCTCCCGCGACGGGTGGGGCGACGCCGACGCGGAGCCGCAGGCGGGCGCCGTCTTCGCCCATGAGGCGGGCGTCCGCGGCGCCGAGCAGTACTCCTTCGCCGGCTGACCGGTTCGCCGATCCGCATTTCCTTCGCGGATCCGCAGTTCTCGCCCGACACGCCGGTTGCAGGACGCTACTGCGCGGCGTGTCGCCGAGTTCCTGCGGATCCGCGGAGCCACACCCGGCGGATGGTCTCCACGACCCAGGCGGTCTCCCGCACGGCTTGCGTCTGTGTGAAGCGGAGGGGGTGGGTGCCGAACTGCGCGATGATCGCGTCCTTCTCCCGGTCGCGTTCGACCGCCTCCGGTCCGGAATGCGTGGCCATGCCGTCGACCTCGACCGGCAGCCAGCCCGCGACCAGGCCGTCCGGCCGGTAGGCGCTCGTCACCCGCGCGTTCGGCACGAAGGGGATGCCGGCGTCCTCGCACGCGAGTCGGACCATCGTCTCGCCCGACGTCTCCGAGCGCGGGTCGCTGCGATCCACCGCTGATCGGAGGTGCTCGGGGAGCAGCTCGCGCAGCCGCCGGACGTCCACCTCCGGAAGCAGCGGCGGATGCTGCGCGGTGCAGCGGGCGGAATCGATCGCGGCGACGAGCCAGCGCCACTCCACGCAGGCGGCCATCTGCAGGAGCGCGTCGAGCGGTGAGACGCGCCAACCGACGACGGGGTCCGTGCGCTGCTCCCAGTGCCACCGGACCGCCGGTTCCGACGACGCTCGCGCCCGCCGGGAGGCGTCGGTGGACCGCCGCAGCCGCGTCGTGCCGGGCGCGATGCTGACCTCGAGGTGCTGCTCCGCGTGCTCCGGCACGACGATGCCCCACGACGCGGCGGCCGCCGTGCAACCGAGCGCACCGCCGACCCGGACGGCCCGGATGCCGGGCTCGGGTACCGCGGGGTCGGCGTACCAGCCGATCCGCGG
The DNA here is from genome assembly GCF_039544415.1 of Amnibacterium soli. Lineage (NCBI taxonomy): Bacteria > Bacillati > Actinomycetota > Actinomycetes > Micrococcales > Microbacteriaceae > Amnibacterium > Amnibacterium soli. The sequence continues at coordinate 186,606 of NZ_BAABLP010000001.1, forward strand.
CCGCGCGAGGGCGCCCAGGTGACGCAGGTGGGCGACCTGCATCGGGGTCATCCCCGCCTCGACGAAGCGCTGCAGATGCGCGACGCCCCTGTGCTGGGCGAGAACCCCGCGGGCCGTGCGGACGAGGAGGGTGCGGTCGGTCGTCATGGCCGAGCAGCCTGACGCCGAGGGCACCGCTCCGGCCAGTCCGGTCCTCCTCCTGCGGCCGGGATCGGACTGGGGAGGAGGCGACCTCCGCGGGTCGGGTTCGCCGATCCGCAGAAATCGGTCGACACGCCGCGCGCTGGAGGTCAGAGCGCGGCGTGTCGACCAGGAACTGCGGATCCGCGGACGAAATGCGGATCCGCGAAGCCTCAGGAGGGGTGGACGCCGTCGATGCGCTGGGGGACCGACCAGGGGTTGGCGTCCTGGAGGGGCTCGGGGAGGAGCGCCTCGGGGAGGTCCTGGTAGGCCACCGGGCGCAGGAAGCGCTCGATCGCGGCGGTGCCCACGCTGGTCGTGCCCACCGCGGTGGTCGCCGGGTACGGGCCGCCGTGCTGCTGCGCGTACGTCACCGAGACGCCGGTGGGCCAGCCGCCCCAGAGCACGCGGCCCGCGCGCTCGGAGAGCACCTCGAGCAGCGCCGGCGCGATCTGGTCGCCCTCCTCGCCCTGGATCGTCGCCGTGAGCTGGCCCTCGAGGGTGCGCGCGGCCGCGAGCAGCTCCTCGTCGTCGGTGTACTCGACGACGAGCGCGGCGGGCCCGAACAGCTCGGCGGTCAGCGGGCGCGGGTCCGCGAGGATCTCCGCGGCGCTCGTGCGCAGGAGCGTCGGGGCGGGGTCGCCGGAGGGGTCGGCGGTGCCGGCGAGCACCTCCACGACCTCGTGCGACGCCAGCGCGCTCAGCGCCTCGCCGTAGCCCTCGCGGATGCGGTCGTTCAGCATTGGCGCGCCCGCGACCTCCTTGAGCCGCTCGGCGACGAGGCCGGGGATGGGGGAGTCGGCGGGCACGAACAGCAGCCCCGGCTTGGTGCAGAACTGCCCGACGCCGAGCGCCATCGAGCCCGCGAAACCGGCGGCGACCTCCTCCGCCCGCGCGGCGGCCGCGGCCGTCGTGACGAACGCCGGGTTGACGCTGCCGAGCTCGCCGTAGAACGGGATCGGCGTCTCGCGGCCGCTGGCGAGGTCGAACAGCGCGCGGCCGCCGCGCAGGGAGCCGGTGAACGCGCCCGCCGCGACGCGGGGATCGGTGATGAGCGCGCGGCCCGTCTCCTGCCCCTCGACGAGCGCGAACACGCCCTGCGGCGCGCCCGCGCCCTCGAGCGCCGCGATCAGCACCTCGGCGGTCGCTCGCGACAGCCCGGGGTGCCCGGGGTGCGCGACGAGCACGACCGGGCAGCCGGCCGCGAGCGCGGACGCGGTGTCGCCGCCGGCCACCGAGAACGCGAACGGGAAGTTGCTCGCGGCCCACACCGCGACGGGGCCGAGCGGCAGCTGCATGCGGCGCAGGTCGGGCCGCGGGCCCATGCCCCAGGCCGGGTCCGCGTGGTCGACCGTCGCGTGCAGGTACGCGCCCGCCGCGATCTCGTCCGCGAACAGCCGCAGCTGGAAGGTGGTCCGCTTCAGCTCGCCCGTGAGGCGCGGCCGGGGCAGCCGGCTCTCCTCCTGCGCGAGCGGGATGAGGCGCTCGGCCGCGCCGTCCAGGGCGTCCGCGGCCGCGCGCAGCCAGTCGGCGCGCTCGGCGGGCGAGCGCCCGCGCAGCACCGCGGCGGCGGCGACCGCGTCGTCGAGCACCTGGTCGAGCTCGTCGGGGGTGGTGTCCGTCATCGGGTGCCCTCCTTCGTGCGGCCGCGCAGGTCGGTCCCGACCTCGCGCACCGGGTTCTCCAGCACGCCGACCCCGCCGAGGGAGACGCGCACGACGTCCCCGGCGGCCAGCGTGAACGACTCCGGGGGCACGATGCCCGTGCCGGTCAGCAGCACCGCGCCGGACGGGAACGGCATCGCGGCGAACAGCCACGCGCCGAGGTCCTCAGCCGTGCGGGTGATCGAGGCGGAGGAGGCGGTGCCCGAGAACGCGATCGCGCCGTCGCGCTCGATCTCGAGCCCGATGTCGAACGGTCCCTCGACCGCCCACACGGGCACGATCGCCGGGCCGAGGGCGCACGCGGCCTCGTAGACCTTCGCCTGCGGCAGGTACAGCGGGTTGTCGCCCTCGATCGAGCGGCTGGACATGTCGTTGCCCGGCACGTAGCCGAACAGCTCGCCGCGGCTGGTGAAGACGAGGCCGAGCTCCGGCTCCGGCACGTCCCAGTCGGAGTCGACGCGGATGCCGACCGGCTCGCCCGGACCGACCACGCGGCTCGCGGGCGCCTTGAAGAACAGCTCCGGGCGCTCGGCGACGTACACGCGGTCGTAGATCGACGCCTCGGTCGACTCGGCCATCCGCTCGTCGCGGCTCCGCTCGTAGGTGACGCCGGCGGCCCAGACCTCCTGCACGTCGACCGGAGCGGCCACGTCGAAGGGGTGGTCGACGGGTGTCGCCGCGTCGATGCGGGCGCGGGCCTCGTCGAGCGGCAGTGCGAGCAGGTCGGCCAGACCGCCCTCGATCAGCCGGTCGGCTCCGTCGGTGCGGACCACCCAGCGCCGGCCGCCGCGGGTGACCGCGTGGCGGATGGCGCCCTCCGGGACATCAGTGGGACTCAACTGCGCACTCCGATCCGCTCGTGCCGCACCGCTCGAGCGGCTCCAGCCTGACGCATGGTTCCCGAGCGCGCACTCCGCGCACCGGCTGCCCGGCGCGTCGTGCGAAACCCTGTCGAAACCGTTGACAGTCCATGTGGAAAACGTTTCTCCTTCATGGCAACCGCCGCCGAAGTCGGCCCGGTCACGATGAAGTCGACCACTGCAAGGAGCACGTCATGTCCGTTCCTCCGTCCATCCCACGGCGCCGCGCAGGCGCCGTGGCCGTCACAGCGGCCCTCGCCGTCGCGCTCACCGCCGGTTCCGTGCTGAGCGCCTCCGCCGCCACCGAGGGCACGGGGCGCAGCAGCCTCCGCGCGCTCGCCGCCTCCTCGTCCGGCGTCCGCATCGGCACCGCGATCAACACCGACGAGCTCGGGTCGAACGCGGCCTACGACCGCATCGCGGCGCAGCAGTTCAGCTCGGTCACCCCCGAGAACGTCATGAAGTGGGACGCGATCGAGCCGAAGCGCGGACAGTTCGACTTCACGGCCGCCGACGAGCTCGTGCGCTTCGCGAAGCAGCACCACCAGCTCGTCCGCGGCCACACGCTCGTCTGGTACAACCAGCTGCCCCAGTGGCTGAACGACATCGGCCCGTCGCTGACGAAGAAGCAGACGGAGTCGATCCTCAAGCAGCACATCTTCACGGAGATGCGGCACTTCAAGGGGAAGATCTGGCAGTGGGACGTCGTGAACGAGGCGTTCAACGAGGACGGCACGCTGCGCGACAACCTGTGGCTGCAGAAGATCGGGCCGAGCTACATCGCGAAGGCGTTCACCTGGGCGCACCAGGCGGACCCGAAGGCGCTGCTGTTCTACAACGACTACAACATCGAGTACGACGGGCCGAAGCAGCAGGGCGCGTACGACCTCGTCGAGGGCCTCGTTCGCAAGGGCGTCCCGATCGACGGCGTCGGCTTCCAGACGCACCTCGACACGCAGTACGGCATCCCGGACCTCGAGACGACCATGCGGCGCTTCGCGAAGCTCGGCCTGAAGACGGCCGAGACCGAGGTCGACGTCCGCACGACCCTCCCCGTCACCGCGGTGGAGCAGTCGGCGCAGAACGCGGGCTACGCCCAGACGCTGCAGGCCTGCCTGCTCGTCAAGGCGTGCATCTCGTACACGGTCTGGGGCTTCGGGGACGAGTACTCCTGGATCCCCGGGGTCTTCCCCGGTGAGGGCGCCGCCGACATCTACGACGAGAACCTCGTCGCGAAGCCCGAGTACACGGCGCTGCAGAGCGTCCTCCGGACCGCGAAGGGCGTCCCGCACCGGAGCTGATCCGACGACCGTTCGGAGGGGCTCCCGGTGCCGCACCGGGAGCCCCTCCTCGCGCCGGTCGTCGCGCACGTCAGTGCGACTCGCGGGTGACCTCGGACCCCGAGGCCCCGACCAGGAAGTCGAGGTCCGCGCCCGTGTCCGCGCCCTGCACGTGCTCGATGTAGAGCCGCTCCCAGCCGCGCTTCGCGCTCGCCAGACCGGCGACGAGGGCGGGGGAGGGCGTGCGGCGCGCGAGCTCCTCCTCCGGCACGTCGAGCACGATCGAGCGGTTCGCGACGTCGAGGACGATCTCGTCGCCGTCCTGCACGAGCGCGAGCGTGCCGCCCGCCGCGGCCTCCGGCGCCACGTGCAGCACGACGGTGCCGTACGCGGTGCCGGACATGCGGCCGTCGCTGATCCGCACCATGTCCCGGATCCCCTGCTTCAGGATCTTCTGCGGCAGCGGCAGGTTGGCGACCTCGGGCATGCCCGGGTAGCCCATGGGGCCGCAGCCGCGCAGGATCAGCACCGAGTCCGGCGTCACGTCGAGGTCCGGGTCGTCCACGCGGGCGTGGAAGTCCTCGATCGAGTCGAAGACGATCGCCTTCCCGCGGTGCTGCAGCAGGTGGGCGGACGCGGCCGAGGGCTTGATGATCGCGCCGTTCGGCGCCAGGTTGCCGCGCAGCACCGCGATCCCCGCGCCGGAGGTCTCCTCGCTCGCAGCCGGGATCAGCGGCGCGTCGCGGGGCGCGATGACCTCCGTGTTCCAGATCGCCCTGTCGTCGAGGTAGTCGACGAGCGGCCGGCCCGTGACGGTGATCGGCGCCGGGTCGAGCAGGTCCTTCACCTCGGCGAGCACGGCCAGCAGGCCGCCCGCGTTGTAGAGGTCCTCCATGAGGAACGCGCCGGAGGGCTGCAGGTTCACGAGCAGCGGCACGCGTGCCCCGACCGAGTCGAAGTCGTCGAGCGTCAGCTCGATGCCGAGGCGCCCCGCGATCGCCATCAGGTGGATGACGGCGTTCGTCGATCCGCCGCAGGCGGCGATCGCCGTGATCGCGTTCAGCAGGGAGCCGCGGGTGATCACGTCGCCGATGGTCCGGCCCTGGTGCACCATGTCGACGATCAGCCGGCCGGTCGCCTGCGAGCCCTCGAGGAGGCGGGCGTCGGGCGCCGGCGTGCCCGCGAGCCCGGGGATGGTCATGCCGAGCGCCTCGGCCATGACCGCCATCGTCGATGCCGTGCCCATCGTGTTGCAGTGGCCCTTGCTGCGGATCATGGAGCGGTCGGAGGCGAGGAACGCCTCCTTCGAGAGCGTGCCGGCCCGCACCTCCTCGCTCAGCTGCCAGGTGCCCGTGCCGCAGCCCATCCGCTGGCCGCGGAACATCCCGTTCATCATGGGACCGCCCGGCACGACCACGGCGGGGATGCCCACCGACGCGGCGGCCATGAGCAGCGCGGGGATCGTCTTGTCGCAGCCGCCGAGCAGGACCAGGCCGTCGATCGGGTTGGCGCGGAACATCTCCTCCATCGCCATCGCGGCCATGTTGCGCCACAGCATCGCCGTCGGCTTGACGAGCGTCTCGCCGAGGGAGACCACGGGGAGGTCGAGGCCGATGCCGCCGGCCTCGGCCACGCCGAGCTTCACCGACTGCATGATCTCGTCGAGGTGCATGTTGCAGGGCGTCAGGTCGCTCGCGGTGTTCGCGATGGCGATCTGCGGCCGCTTCCCGTCGAACGCGTCCGCGGGGTAGCCGCGCTGCATCCAGGCGCGGTGGATGTACCCGTCCCGGCCGTCCCCGTCGCCGTACCCGTACCACTCGTCGCTGCGCAGCCGCTGCTCCGAGCCGCCGCCGATGTTCTCCGCCACCATGTGCTCTCCTCCTACGGGATCAGGATGCCGCGGCCCGCGGCGCCCTGCCGCAGCTCCGCGTACGCCTCGTTGACCTCGGCCAGCGGCCGCCTCGTGCCGATCAGCTCGTCGAGCGGCAGCCGCCCGGCGAGGTAGAGCGCGAAGATCCGCGGCAGGTCGATCCGCGGGTTGCTCGAGCCGTACAGCGAGCCGACGATGCGCTTCTGCCGCTGCACGAGCTCGTTGATCGGCACCGGGAACGTCGCGTCGGCGCGGGACAGCCCGATCGCGACCAGCACGCCCTCGGGCGCGAGGCAGGCGACCGCCTGCTGCATGGTCGCCGGGGCGCCGACCGCGTCGATCATCCACGGCACCCCCTCGCCCGTGAGCTCCTGCACCCGGGCGAGGACGTCCTCGTTCCCCGCGTCGATCGCGTGGGTGGCGCCGAAGCGGCGGGCGAGCTCGAGCTTCGCCGGGTCGAGGTCGATCGCGATGATCGGCTCGGCGCCCGCGAGGTGGGCGCCCATCACGGCGGCCAGGCCGACGCCGCCGGCGCCCAGGATCCCGAGCGGCCGGCCGCCGGGGGACTCCACCGCGTTCAGCACGGCCCCGACGCCGGTGATGACGGCGCACGCCGCGATGGCGGCGACCTCGGGCGGCACGCCGTCCGGCACGAGCGCGACGCTCGTCTCCGACACGACGACGCGCTCCGCGAAGCACGAGACGCCCATCAGGTGGTGGATGCGCTCCGACCCGTCGGAGGAGGAGAGGCGGGTGGTGCCGTCGAAGAGGCCGTTCGTCTGCGCGAAGACGCGGCCGTAGCGGCAGAGCACCGGGTTGCCGCGCACGCAGGCGTCGCACTCGCCGCAGCGGGGACGCCAGAGCAGCGCGACTCGGTCGCCCACCGCCACGCGCTCGCCGGCGCCCGGACCGAGCGCCTCCACGATCCCCGCGCCCTCGTGGCCGACGACGATCGGCAGCTTCGCGGGCAGGTCACCCGTCATGTAGTGCAGGTCGCTGTGGCAGACGCCCGCCGCCTCGATGCGCACGAGCACCTCGCCGGGCCCCGGCGCGTCGAGCGCGACGTCCTCGATAGCCAGGGGCTCGCCCGGCGCGCGCAGCACCGCCGCCCTCACGCCCGCACCCCCGCCAGGTGCGCGACGAGGCGGTCGCGGAGCGGCTGCCGGACCTCGCACGCGGCGAGCGCGAAGGAGTCGGCGAGCGCGTCGAGCGCGGCGTCGTCGAGGCCGCGGAACAGGTCGGCGTACTCGTGCGCCATCGGCTGCGCGAGCGTGATGTTGTTCAGCAGCGTCCGCACGAAGTCGACCCTGCCCCACGGGTACGGGTCGAAGTCCGGGAACTCGCGGGCGACCAGGTCCTGCACGGGCTTCGTCACCTCGATCGGGTCGATGCCGTCGCTGCCCCACTGGTCGACGCCGAGACGCCGCTTCTTCGCCACGAACGCGTCGAACCGGCGGCGGTACGGGGTGTCCTCGCGCACCGAGACGAGGCCCTGCCGCCCGATGTCCTTGTACATCCACACGGTCCAGCTCGCCCCGAACTCGTCGTAGAGCGCGAGCTGGTCGTCGAGGATCCGGCGGCGCAGCGCGTCCTCGTCGGCGTCGCCCGTGTAGATCGGGCCGAACTCGCCGACGAGGATCGGGGTGCCGGTGCGGCGGGCGTACTCGGAGCGCTGCAGGAACTTCGCCCGGGCCTCCTCCGTGCTGTAGCTGCTGCTGCGGCCGAGCCCCGCCGGCACGTAGTCGTGCAGCGTGAAGACCGCGTTCTCGAACGGGTCCTCGTCGAAGAAGCCGAACTCGGTCGCGTAGGTGTTGCCGTCGAGGAACACCGTGTGGTCCGGGTCGACGGCGCGGATCGCGGCGACGAGCCGGCGGTAGAAGGGACCGACGACCGCGCGGGACTCGTCGGCGGGCTCGTTCAGCAGGTTGTACCCGGCGACGGCGGCGTTCCCGCGGTAGTGCTCGGCGATCGCCTCCCAGATCCGGACCACGCGGTCCTGGAAGTGCGGGTGCTCCCAGAACAGCGCCCGGTGCGTCTCGTTGTCCGAGTGCCAGTGCTGGTTCTGCGACCCGGGCAGCGCGTGCAGGTCCACGATCGAGTAGACGCCGTGGGCCGCGAGCGCCTCGATCGCGCGGTCGAGGTGGGCGAACGCGTCGGGGCGCAGCTCGAACGGCCGCGAGTCGTCCTCGAAGTGCTTGTAGCCGACCGCGATCCGCACGACCGTGAAGCCCTCGTCCGCGAGGAGGGCCGCGTCCTCCTCCGCGAAGAAGCGGGTGAGGAGGCGGTCGAAGAAGCGGTCCGCGCGGTCGGCGCCGATGCGCTCCGCCACGGTGCGCCGCATCAGCGACTCGTTGCCGGAGTACCCCGTGATGAAGTTCTCCATGTTGAGCCAGCCGCCGAGGCAGACGCCGCGGAGGAGCACTTCGCGGCCGTCGGGGTCGACGAACCGGGACCCGTCCGTGCGGAGCGGCGGCAGTGCGGCGTTCGGCATGTGACTCCTTCGTCACGAAACTTTCCTGGCGGTGACACCCGGTTTCGTCCTCATCAGGCTACCCCGTCGAGCAGGACGCGCCAGGGCGGTGCCCGCCGACCGACCGGGGGAGGATCGGAGGATGCGGCGACGGCGGGACCAGGAGTCGCTGCGGCGGGCCGTCTACCGGCGCGACGCCGCGGGGGAGGACCTCGCCCGGTACGCGGCCGCCGTCGGCCGTCGCCCTCGCCGCCTCCGCCGCGCGCTGGTGCCGGTGCTCGTCGCGGCGCTGGGAGGCGCCGCGCTCGGGATCGGCGTGCTCGTCCGGCCAGCGCCGCCGCCCTACCCCGTCGTCGCCTCGACCCCGGTGCCCGTGCTCGGCGACGACGAGGACCGCCTCGACGCCGCCCGCGACCTGGCCGCGCTGTTCGGGCAGCGGAAGCCGTTCCTCGGCCTGTACCTCGCGCAGCACCGCACCGCGCTCTCCGCCTCCATCCGCAGCGACAGCATCGCCGTCGACGGCACGGGCACCGGACCACTCGTGCTCTCCCTGCGGGGCATCGCGACGCCGGGGCAGGCGACCGGACTGCTGACCGTGCTGCTCACCTGCGACCGGTCGACGCGCTACTCGTGGGTGCTCGGCGGGGCCGGCGCGGCGTCGCGCACGGGCGCCTCGGGCGACGACTGCGGCGGCTCGATCGTCACCGCCACGTTCGTGCCGCGGCCGCACCACGTGCCGACGACGATCCGGGTCGACGTGCCGAAGGGCGTGCGCACGATCGTCGAGGTCGACCTCAGCCGGTACTAGGCCGGATCGTCGCCGGGAACGACGGAAGGGGCCGCCACCGGATGTCCGGCGACGGCCCCTTCACGAGCGGGATCCCTGGGGGATCAGCCCTTCTTGGCGAGCGCCTCGAGGGTCGGGTTGTTGGCGTAGGCCTTGACCGCGTTGTCCTTGGTCACGAGGACCGGGGTCAGCTCGACGGCCGGGACGACCTTCTTGCCGTTGTTGTTCTGCTTCGGGTCGTTCACGACGCCCGTCGGCTTGCTGCCGGCGGCGAGCTCCTTGACGAGCTTCACCGCGGCGTTGGCCTCGAGGTTCGTGTCCTTGTAGATGGTCGAGTACTGCGTGCCGTTCATGATGAGCGGGATCGACGCGGTCTCCGAGTCCTGACCGGTGATGACCGGGTTGGACTTGCCGGCCGCCTTCACCGCGGTGAGGATGCCGCGCGCGAGGGTGTCGTTGGGGGAGAGGACGCCGTCGAGGTCCGTCTTCGAGTAGTACTTCGTCAGCAGGTTCGTCGCGCGGGCCTGCGCGTTGGCGGGCAGCCAGCCCTGCGTGTCGACCTCGGTGAAGCTCTTCTGGCCGGAGACGACCTTCAGGGTGCCGTCGTCGATCTTCGGCTGCAGGACGCTCATGGCGCCGTTGAAGAAGATCTTCGCGTTCGAGTCGTCGGGCGAACCGGCGAACAGCTCGACGTTGTAGGGCGCCTTGCCCTTCGCCTTGAGGCCGTCGAGCAGCGCCTGACCCTGCAGCTCGCCCACGTGGTAGTTGTTGAACGCGACGTAGTAGTCCACGTTCGGCGTGTTCGTGATGAGCCGGTCCCAGGCGATGACCGTGATGCCGGCCTTCTTCGCCGCGGAGACCTGCGAGCCGAGCTGGCTGCCGTCGGCCGCGCCGATGACGATGACCTTGTCGCCCTTGGTCGTCATCGCGGTGATCTGCTGCTGCTGACCGGGCACGGTGTTCGAGGCCGGCGCGTACTGCACGTCCGCCTTGTAGCCGGCCTTGGCGATCGCTTGGGTGAAGTCCTGGCCCGCGAGCACCCAGTTCTGGCTCGTCTTGGCCGGCAGCGCGACGCCGATGGTCGAGCCCTTCGGGATCGTGGCGCCCGCGGCGGAGCCGGAGGCGGCGGGCGCGGTGCTGCGCGCAGAGCAGCCCGTGAGGGCCATGGCTGCAAGCGTCACGGCGGTGGCCCCGACGATGAGCTTCTTCTTCATTGAGTCTGCCTTCTTCATTCTGATCGATGGGACGCTTGGGTCCCGGTCCCGCCCCCGGGGATGCCCGGGGTGCGGAAGCGCTAGGGGAGGGTGACCTTCGGCTGGTCCTGGATGCTCTCGGGCTGCACGGCCGGAGCGCCCGTCTTCGACGGCTCCTTCGGGATGCGCAGGCCGTTTAGCAGGCGGCCGGTCAGCGACGGGCGGCCCTGCGTCTTGGAGTAGACGTCGAAGCCGACCGCGATCAGCAGCACGAGGCCGCGGATGATCTGCTGCTGGCTCGAGCCGGCGCCGATCAGCAGCAGGCCGTTCTGCAGGAAGGCCATGACGAGGCCGCCGATGATCGAGGCGTTCACCGTGCCGATGCCGCCCGCGACCGCCGCGCCGCCGACGAACACGGCGGCGATCGCGTCGAGCTCCCAGCCGGTGCCGTCCTGGGGGCCGGAGGCGTTCGAGTAGGCGACGAAGACCATGCCGGCGATCGCGGCGAGGACCGACATGTTGAACATCACGAAGAAGTTCACGCGGCGGGCCGAGACGCCGGACAGCACGGCCGCGGCGGAGTTGCCGCCGACCGCGTAGATCTGGCGGCCGAGGATGGTGTTGCGGGTCACGAAGCCGTAGACGAGGACCAGCACGCCGAGGATCAGCGCGACGATCGGCACGGACGTGCCGACGGGGCCGGCCGCGAACTCGTAGGTCACGACGGCCGCGACGGCGCCGAAGACGACGATCCGGACGACGCTCGCCCACACGGGCAGGATGTCGGCCTGCATGCGGGCGCGGCGCCGGCGGGCCCGCAGCTCGGTGACGATGATCGCGATGATCGCGAGGAGGCCGATGAGCAGGGTGCCGTTGCTGAAGCCGGTGTTGGGGCCGAAGTCGGGGATGAAGCCGGCGCCGATCTGCTGGTAGCTCTCGCCGACGGGCACGCTGTCCGAGTTGCCGATCAGCTGGTTCAGGCCGCGGAAGATCAGCTGGCCGGCCAGCGTCACGATGAACGCGGGGACCCGGACGAAGGCGACCCAGAAGCCCTGCCAGGCGCCGGCGGCCGCGCCGACGACGAGGCCGAGGACGATCGCGAGCGCGGTCGGGAAGTGCCAGGCGGCCATCGACTGGGCCACGACGATGCCGGTGAAGGCGGCGACCGAGCCGACGGACAGGTCGATGTGGCCGGCGACGATGACCTGCACCATCCCGATCGCGAGGATCAGGATGTAGGAGTACTGCAGGAAGACGTTGATCACGTTGGTCGGCAGGACCGTCGTGCCGCCGTCGAGCGCGGAGAAGATGATCAGGATCGCGGCGAGCGCGATGATCATGCCGAACTGTCCGGCGCCGGACATGTTCGCGTTGCCGAAGAGGCGCTGCAGGGTCTTCATGAGGGGTCAGGCCTTCTTGCTGGTGTTGGCGGTCATGCTGCGCATGAGCGTTTCGGGGTCCGCGTCCTGCACGGCGAGCTCGTTCGTGATCGAGCCCTCGAAGATCGTGTAGATGCGGTCGGAGAGGCCGAGGAGCTCGGGCAGCTCGGAGGAGATGAGGATGATCCCCTTGCCCTGCGCGGCGAGGGCCTGGATGATCCCGTAGATCTCGAACTTCGCCCCGACGTCGATGCCGCGGGTGGGCTCGTCGAGGATCAGCAGGTCGGGGTCGGTGAACATCCACTTCGCCAGCACGACCTTCTGCTGGTTGCCGCCGGAGAGCTTGCCGACCCCCTCCTCGACGCTCGAGGCCTTGGTGCGGAGCTGCTTGCGGTAGCGCTCGGCGACCTCGAACTCCTCCACGCCGTCGACGACGCCCGCCCGCGAGATCTTCGGCAGGTCGGCGGCGACCGTGGAGCGCTTGATCGTGTCGAGCAGGTTCAGGCCGAGCGCCTTGCGGTCCTCGCTGACGTAGCCGAGCCCGTGCTGGATGGCCCGCTTGACCGTGTTGGTCCGGATCTCCTTGCCGTCCTTCAGGACCTGTCCGCCGAGGACCGTGCCGTAGGAGTGGCCGAAGATGCTCATGGCGAGCTCGGTGCGGCCGGCGCCCATGAGGCCCGCGAACCCGACGATCTCGCCGCGGCGCACGAAGAAGTTCTCCGCCTTGCAGACCAGGCGGTCGGGGTCGAGCGGGTGCTGCACCGTCCAGTCGCGGACCTCGAAGAAGGGCTCGCCGATGTGGGGCGTGCGGTCCGGGAACCGGCTCTCGAGGGAGCGGCCGACCATGCCGCGGATGATGCGGTCCTCGTCGACGCCGCCGCCCTTGACGTCGAGCGTCTCGATGGTGCGGCCGTCGCGGATGATCGTGATGGTGTCGGCGACGGCCTCGATCTCGTTCAGCTTGTGGCTGATCATGATCGAGGTCACGCCGCGGGCCTTGAGGCCGACGATCAGGTCGAGCAGGTGCTGCGACTCGGCCTCGTTCAGCGCCGCGGTGGGCTCGTCGAGGATCAGCAGCTTGACGTTCTTGTTCAGCGCCTTGGCGATCTCGACGAGCTGCTGCTTGCCGACGCCCATGGTCTTGATCTGGGTGTCCGGGTCCTCGGTGAGGCCGACGCGGGCGAGGAGGTCCTGCGCCTTCAGCTGCGCGGCCGTCCAGTCGATGACGCCGAACCGCGAGGGCTCGTTGCCGAGGAAGATGTTCTCGGTGATCGACAGCTCGGGGATCAGCGCGAGCTCCTGGTGGATGATCACGATGCCCGCGGCCTCGGACTGCTTGATGTTCGAGAAGCGCACGACCTCGTTCTGGTAGACGATGTCGCCGCTGTAGGTGCCGTACGGGTAGACCCCGGAGAGCACCTTCATCAGCGTCGACTTGCCGGCGCCGTTCTCGCCGCAGATCGCGTGGATCTCGCCCGCGCGCACGGTGAGCGTCACGTCGGAGAGGGCCTTCACGCCCGGGAACTCCTTGGTGATGTCCCGCATCTCGAGGATCGCCGAACCGTTCCGTTCCGCCACGTCGCTTCCCTTCGGCCGCCGAGCCGTGCACTGCCGAACCGGTGGCGGTCGTCGACTCCGGTGTCGGCGATGGCGGGGTCTCCCTCGGCCATCGACGAGTGCGGCGGTGCATCGGTGTGACCGGTCACATCGCCTGGAGGAATGTAGACCCCTCCTGGCCGGGTAGGACGCGTGAGGGGCGATCGGTGTTCCAGTGATACCCGATCGTTACCATCTGCTAATTACCTGATCGCACTGGCGCGCCGGAGCCCCGCTGCGGCTCGACGGTCGCAGCGGGGCTCGGGTGCTCAGAGCGGGGAGGGCGCCTCCGCGCGGCCGTCCCGGGTGATCGAGGCGGTCCCGTCCGCGGCGGCGACGAGCGCTTCGCCCACGGCGAGGCTCCAGCGGCCGGCGGGACCCGACGCCGTCACGCGGTCCCCGGTCGTGACCACGTCGAACGCTGCGCCCGCGACGTGGACGGTGCGACGGGCGGGGCTGCCGGGGAACACGCGGAGCACGAGCCCGTCGAGGTGGTCGGTGTCGGGCCGGTCGTCGCGCTCGCCGAGCGGCAGCACGGCGCCCTCGCGCACGTAGACGGGCAGGGAGTCGAAGCCGTGCCGCTCCCGCCGCCAGGCCGGGCCGGTGACGCGCTCGCCCGTGAGCAGCTGCGTCCAGGTGCCGGCCGGGAGGTACAGCTCAACGTGGCCCTGCTCGGAGAACACGGGCGCGACCAGGACGTCCGGGCCCAGCAGGTACTGCCGGTCGAGCGGGCGCGCGGTCGGGTCCTCCGGGAACGCCAGCACCATCGGCCGCATCACCGGCATGCCGGTCTCCGCCGCCTCCCGGCCCGCGGCGAGGAGGTAGGGGGAGAGCCGGTTCTTCAGCTTCGCGAAGCGCCGGGTGATGCTGACGGCCGAGTCGGGCGCGGACTCGTCGTCGTCGAAGATCCACGGCACGCGGTACGAGTCGGACCCGTGGAACCGGCTGTGGCTCGACAGCAGCCCGAACGGCACCCACCGCTTGAACACGGCGGCGTCGGGCGTGCCCTCGAACCCGCCGATGTCGTGGCTCCAGAACCCGAAGCCGGACAGCGACAGGGAGAGCCCGCCGCGCAGCGTCTCGGCCATCGACGCGAACGTGGAGGTGGAGTCTCCGCCCCAGTGCACCGGGTGCTGCTGCCCGCCGGCGGTCGCCGAGCGGGCGAAGAGCACCGCCTCGCCCGGCCGCTCCTGCTCGAGCACCTCGTGGACGGCCGCGTTGTACCGCTCCGCGTAGAGGTTGTGCATGCGCTTCGGGTCGGAGCCGTCGGCGTAGACCACGTCGAGCGGGATCCGCTCGCCGAAGTCGGTCTTCAGCGAGTCGACGCCCTGGCGCAGCAGCGGGCGCAGGCGGTCCTGGAACCAGGCGACGGCGGCGTCGCTCGTGAAGTCGACGACGCCCATGCCGGCCTGCCAGAGGTCCCACTGCCACACGGAGCCGTCGGGTCGGCGCAGCAGGTGACCGGCCGCGGCGGCCTCGGCGAACAGCGGGGAGCGCTGCGCGATGTACGGGTTGATCCAGAGGGAGACCTTGAGTCCCCGCTCGTGCAGCCGCGCGAGCATCTCGTCCGGGTCGGGGAACACGCGGGCGTCCCAGGCGAAGTCGGACCACTGGAACTCGCGCATCCAGAAGCAGTCGAAGTGGAACACCGACAGCGGCAGGTCGCGGTCGCGCATGCCGTCGAGGAAGGACGTGACGGTCGCCTCGTCGTAGGGGGTGGTGAAGCTCGTCGTGAGCCAGGTGCCGTAGCTCCAGGCCGGCACCTCGACGGGGCGGCCGGTCAGCGCCGTGTAGCGCTCGAGGATCTCGGCGGGCGTCGCGCCCGCGACCACGAAGTACTCGAGGGACTCGCCCTCGACGGAGAACTGGACGCGCTGCACCGCCTCCGATCCGACCTCGAAGGAGACGTGGCCCGGCTCGTTCACGAAGACGCCGTAGCCCGCGTCCGTCAGGTAGAAGGGGACGTTCTTGTAGGCCTGCTCGCTCGAGGTGCCGCCGTCGGCGTTCCAGATCTCGACCGTCTGCCCGTTCTTGACGAGCGGGCCGAAGCGCTCGCCGAGGCCGTAGACGTGCGTGCCGACGCCCAGGTCGAGCTGCTCGTGCACGTAGGCGCCGCCGCGGGGGAGCCCGACCGGCGGCGCGTCCACCTCCGCGTCCGGTGCGAGCCGCAGCCAGGCCTGCGAGCGGTGGCCGCTGCCGGTGAGGACGCGGCCGCCGGAGGAGAAGCGCAGGCTCCAGGGCGCGCCGGGCGTCACGCGGGCCTCGAGGTCGCCGCTCGTCACGACGCCCGCGCCGTCGTCCGCGATGCGCACGGTGCCGCCCTCGGCGGGCGCGGTCGTGAAGCGCAGCGGCTCGCCGCCGCCGGTGTGGTGCTCGATCCGCACCCGGATGACCCCGGGCAGGTGCGGCGCGACCGTCACCGTGAGCACGGGCAGGTTCAGGGTGTCGCCGCGGGTGGTGATCGCCTTCGTCGGCGCCGTCACGACGAGGGCCTCGGGAGTGGCGTCGAGGTCGTACGCCTCCCGGGCGTAGTGCGCCTCCACGCCGGGTCGCATCAGCCAGAAGCCGTTCGTGAAGCGCACGTGCCGCCGCCTTCCGGGCGTCCTCGCCCTGATCCGTCCCTTGCGGGAAGTCAGCATCGCAGAGGCGCGACCCCCATTTGTTGTTACGGCATCGTTATGTGACTGGTCACATGCGGAGCACCCCAACCTGGATACAGTCTGCGAGTTCCTCGACGTCGAGGACGCGGTGGCCCTCGCCCCGCTTGACGAAAGGTAATGAAGCCTTGAAGAGCACGATCATGGGGATGGCGGCCGTCGTCGCCCTCTCGACCCTCGCCCTCGCAGGGTGTTCCGCCGCCGGCCCGGGGAGCTCCGGTGACTCGAGCGGCTCCGGCAAGGCGACCAGCGCCGCCGGCAAGCGCGCCTGCGTCATCCTGCCCGACACCGAGTCGTCGCCCCGCTGGGAGTCCGGCGACCGTCCCGCGCTGAGCAAGGCGCTCGCCAGCGCCGGCTTCTCCGCGGACATCCAGAACGCCCAGAACGACACCGAGAAGTACGCGACCATCGCCGACCAGCAGCTCAGCAAGGGCTGCGGCGTCATGCTGCTCGTCGACCTCAACGGCGCAGGCGCACAGGTCCTGACCAAGGCGAAGAGCCAGGGCATCCCGGTCATCGCCTACGACCGTCCCATCAAGGGCGCGGACTACTACGTCTCCTTCGACAACACCAAGGTCGGCGAGCTCGAGGGCCAGCTGATCGTCGACGGCCTCAAGGCCGAGAAGAAGGACCCGAAGTCGGCGAAGGTCGTCTTCATGGGCGGCGACCCGACCGACGGCAACGCGAAGTTCTTCCACGACGGCGCCGCCGACGTGATGGGCAAGGCGGGCATCAAGCCGGCGTTCGAGCCCAAGGGCACGTGGGACGCCGACAAGTCCGGCACCAACTTCGAGCAGGCCTACACCGCCCTCAAGGGGAACGTGGACGCCGTGTGGGTCGCGAACGACGCGAACGCCGCCAGCGTGATCGCCATCCTCGACAAGAACGGCAAGAAGGTCCCGGTCAGCGGCCAGGACGCCTCCATCGCCGGCCTGCAGAACATCCTCCTCGGCAAGCAGACCGGCACGGTCTACAAGCCCTTCCAGAAGGAGGCCGACCAGGCGGGCAAGCTCGCCGTCGACCTGCTGAACGGCAAGAAGCCCACGGCCCCGACCGAGAGCGACGGCGTGCCGTTCTTCAACGAGACCCCGATCCTCGTCACCGACGCCGACGGCATCAAGCAGGTCATCGCCGACGGCAACGCGAAGGTCGCCGACATCTGCAAGGGCGACGTCCAGGCCGCCTGCGACAAGGCCGGCATCAAGTAGTCCCTGATCGGACCGCGGTCCCCGCATCCTCCTCGAGGGTGCGGGGACCTCGGTCCGTTCGTCATCGCCGGATCGATCCGCCGCCGTGCGCGGCGGACGCGGAAGGAGGGGGCATGGTCGCCCCGATCATCGAGCTCAAGGACATCCGGAAGGGCTTCGGCCCGGTCGAGGTGCTGAAGGGCGTCAACCTCAAGATCTACCCGGGCCAGGTCAGCGCCCTCGTCGGCGACAACGGCGCCGGCAAGTCGACCCTGATCAAGGGCCTCGCCGGCGTGCAGCCCTACGACTCCGGCGAGGTGCTCGTCGACGGCGCCCCGGTCGCCCTGCACTCCCCGAAGGACGCGTCGGGGCACGGCATCGAGGTCGTGTACCAGGACCTCGCGCTGTGCGAGAACCTCGACATCGTCCAGAACATGTTCCTCGGGCGCGAGGATCGCGAGCACGGCATGCTCAGCAACGGCGAGATGGAGAAGAAGGCCTCCGCGACGCTCGGCTCCCTCTCCGTGCGCACGATGAAGTCGGTGCGGCAGAAGGTGTCGTCCCTGTCCGGCGGTCAGCGCCAGACGGTGGCCATCGCCCGCGCCGTGCTCCAGGACGCGCGGGTTGTCATCCTCGACGAGCCGACGGCGGCACTGGGCGTCGCACAGACCGAGCAGGTCCTCAACCTCGTCCGCCGACTGGCGGACGCCGGCGTGGGCGTGCTGATCATCAGCCACAACCTCGTCGACGTGTTCCAGGTCGCCGACCACATCAACGTGCTCTACCTGGGGACGATGGTCGCCCAGGTCGAGACCGCGAAGACGAACAACAACGACGTCATCGGCTACATCACCGGCCTGAAGACGTACGAGCCCGACCTCGAAGGAGCGGCCCGATGACCACGACGAAGGGCGCCGACACGTCGATGGCCGCGGCCGTCGACACCGCCGGGGGAGCGACTCCTCCGGGGATCGCGACGGGCTACGAGGGCGGCATCGGCGACCAGCTGCGCGCCTACGTGTCCCGCGTGCGCAGCGGTGAGATGGGCATGCTGCCGGCCATCGCCGGGCTCATCGTGCTGACCGCCCTGTTCGCGGGGCTGAGCCCCTACTTCCTCACGCGGCTGAACATCGCCAACCTGTTCACCCAGTCGGCCTCCCTCGCGGTGCTCGCGATCGCGCTCGTCTTCGTGATCCTGCTCGGCGAGATCGACCTGTCCGCGGGCGTCACGGCCGGCGTCGGCATGGCGGCGTTCGTGCTGCTGAACAGCCTGGCGAACTGGGACTGGATCCCCGCGCTGCTGGTCGGGCTGCTCGTGGGCCTCGCGATCGGCACGTTCATCGGGTACTTCGTGGCGAAGGTCGGCATCCCGTCCTTCGTCGTGACCCTGGGGCTGTTCCTCGGCCTGCCCGGCCTGCTGCTGGTCATGCTCGGCGACGGGAACACGTACCGCATCCAGGCGCCCGAGGTCCTCGCGATCATGAACAACAACCTGCCCATCTGGGGCGGCTGGGTCATGTGGGTCGTCATCGTGGCGGTCTCGATCGCCACCGCGTTCTACGACCGCAGCCGCCGCCGCAAGGCGCAGGTGCCCGTGCGGCCGATGAGCATGCTCTGGATCCGCGTCGGCCTCGTCGCGCTCGGCGCGCTCGTGTTCGTGCTGCTGCTGAACCAGAACCGCTCCGTGTCGGTCATCCCCGTGGAGGGGGTGCCGATCGTGGTCCCGATCACGCTCGCGATCATCTGGATCGGCACGCAGGTGCTCGACCGCACCCGGTTCGGCCTGCACATCTACGCGGTGGGCGGCAACCCGGAGGCGGCCCGTCGCGCGGGCATCAACGTCGCGGCCATCCGCATCTCGGCGTTCATGATCTGCTCCACGCTCGCCATCGTGTCCGGCCTGTTCACGGCCAGCCGCGTCGGCACCGTCGGCTCGAGCTTCGGCTCGACCATCGTGCTGAACGGCGTCGCCGCGGCGGTCGTCGGCGGCGTCAGCCTCTTCGGCGGCCGCGGCCGGCTGGTGCAGGCGGCGGTCGGCGCGATCCTGATCTCGATGATCACGAACGGCCTCGGCCTGCTCGCCCTGCCGGGCGGCGTGAACCTGCTGATCACCGGCGGCGTGCTGGTGCTCGCGGCCACCGTCGACGCCCTCTCCCGCAAGCGCTCCGGCGCGTCGCTGGCGAGGGTCTGACCCCGCTGCGGCCGTCGGCCGCACGAGGAGGCGTCCGGTCCGCCGGGCGCCTCCTCCTGCGTCCGGAAAGTGAGCGCTCATAACGAGCGGATCACGATCAGGGGACACCTTCCGCATGCACTTGACCTGACCGGCGTCTCCCGGCACGATCCTCCATTGGATGTGACCGTTCACACGGCGCGCGTACGACGACGAAGGAGTCGGCTCATGGCTGATCGGCTCCTCTCGGCGCCCGTACGGGACGCCCGCGACGGCCTTCCCGCCGTATCCGCGGTCGAACGTCGCACCTCTCGAAGTGCACCCGTCGTTCGCGCCCGGGTTCCTCGCACCACAGCGACACGATGACGTCCTCGCAGGACAGAAAAGGAACCACAGTGAAGTTCAAGAAGCTGGCCGTCGGCGTCGCCGCCGTCGGTCTCGCGTTCTCGCTCGCGGCCTGCTCCGGTGGCCGAGGCGCCACCGACGCCGGCGCGTCCGCCACCCCGGGCAGCAACAAGGGCGCCCTCGTCGGCGTGCTCATGCCGAACAAGACCTCGACCCGTTGGATCAAGGACGGCGACGCCGTCAAGTCCGGCCTCGAGAAGCTCGGCTACAAGGTCCAGCTCGACTACGCGAACGACGACATCCCCACCCAGGTCAAGCAGGTGTCGAACGACATCACCAAGGGTGCCAAGGTCCTGATCATCGCGTCGATCGACGGCACCGCGCTGTCCGACCAGCTCGACACGGCCGGCAAGAAGGGCGTCAAGGTCATCGCCTACGACCGCCTGATCAACGGCAACAAGAACGTCGACTACTACACGACCTTCGACAACTACAAGGTCGGCGTGGACCAGGCGACGAGCCTGCTCACGGGCCTCGGCCTCGTCGACGCCGACGGCAAGAAGACCGACGAGAAGGGCCCCTTCAACGTCGAGCTCTTCGCCGGCTCCGCCGACGACAACAACGCGACGTTCTTCTTCAACGGCGCGATGGACACGCTGAAGCCGTACATCGACGACAAGACGATCGACATCAAGAGCGGTCAGACGGCGTTCCAGCAGGTCGCGACCCAGCAGTGGGACGCGAACCGCGCCAAGCAGCGCATGCAGAACATCATCGCGAAGTCCTACTCGAGCGGCACCAAGGTGCAGGGCGTCCTGTCCCCGTACGACGGCATCTCGATCGGCATCATCTCGGCGCTGACGGGCGCCGGCTACGGCGGCTCGGGCACCAAGCTCCCGGTCATCACCGGTCAGGACGCCGAGATCCCCAGCGTCAAGTCGATCATCGCCGGCCAGCAGTACTCGACCATCTACAAGGACACCCGGCAGCTCGCCGACGAGTCCGTGAAGATGGCGGACGACCTGCTGAACGGCAAGAAGCCCGAGGTCAACGACACCAAGAGCTACAACAACAAGGTCAAGGTCGTCCCGTCCTACCTGTTCCAGCCCGTCGTGGTCACCAAGGACAACTACAAGAAGGTCCTGGTCGACAGCGGCTACTACTCGGACGGCGACCTCAAGTAGGTCCGTCCCCCTCTCGACCGACGGAGGACCGCGCCGTGGACACGGCGCGGTCCTTCGTCGGGCAGGACAACGCAAGAGACAGGAGCGGCATGGCCGACACGATCCTCGAGATGCGCGGCATCACGAAGACCTTCCCCGGTGTCAAGGCGCTGCAGGACGTCACCCTGCAGGTCGAGCGCGGCACCGTGCACGCGATCTGCGGCGAGAACGGCGCCGGCAAGTCGACCCTCATGAAGGTGCTGTCCGGGGTCTACCCCGCGGGGACCTTCGACGGGCAGATCCTGCTCGAGGGCTCGCCCGTGGAGTTCCGCTCCATCAACGACTCCGAGGCCGCGGGCGTGGTGATCATCCACCAGGAGCTCGCGCTCAGCCCGTACCTCTCCATCGCGGAGAACATCTACCTCGGCAACGAGCAGGCCCGCGGCGGCTTCATCGACTGGAACCGCACGAACCTCGAGGCCGGCAAGCTGCTGCGCCGCGTGGGGCTCAAGGACAACCCGATCACGAAGATCGTCGACATCGGCGTCGGCAAGCAGCAGCTCGTCGAGATCGCGAAGGCGCTGTCGAAGGAGGTCAAGCTCCTCATCCTCGACGAGCCGACCGCCGCGCTGAACGACGACGACAGCGCCCACCTGCTCGAGTTGATCGCCAACCTCAAGGATGAGGGCATCACCTCGATCATCATCAGCCACAAGCTGAACGAGATCGAGGCGATCGCCGACAAGGTGACGATCATCCGCGACGGCCGCACCATCGAGACGCTCGACCTGCGCGCCGGCGAGGTGACCGAGGAGCGGATCATCAAGGGCATGGTCGGCCGCGACCTCGAGAGCCGCTACCCCGACCACGAGTCGCACGTCGGCGAGGAGCTGCTGCGCATCGAGGGCTGGAACGTGTTCCACCCCATCGACCGCACGCGGCAGATCGTGTTCGACGCGAACCTCAACGTGAAGGCCGGCGAGATCGTCGGCATCGCGGGGCTGATGGGCGCCGGTCGCACCGAGCTCGCCATGAGCGTCTTCGGCCGCTCCTACGGCAGCAACATCTCCGGCCACGTGTACAAGCGCGGCCAGGAGATCAAGGTCGGCACCGTCGCGCAGGCCGTGAAGAACGGCATCGCCTACGCGACCGAGGACCGGAAGCGCTACGGCTTGAACCTGATCGACGACATCAAGCGGAACATCTCCGGCTCCGCGCTCGGCAAGCTCGCGAGCTTCGGCCTGGTGAACGCCAACCAGGAGACCACCGTCGCGAACGGCTACCGGAAGAGCATGAACATCAAGGCGCCCACGGTCGCCGCGATCACCGGCAAGCTCTCCGGCGGCAACCAGCAGAAGGTCGTGCTGTCCAAGTGGATGTACGCCGACCCCGACGTGCTGATCCTGGACGAGCCCACCCGCGGCATCGACGTCGGCGCCAAGTACGAGATCTACACGATCATCAACAAGCTCGCGGACGAGGGGAAGGGCGTCATCGTCATCTCCTCCGAGCTGCCCGAGCTGCTCGGCATCTGCGACCGGATCTACACGCTCAGCGAGGGCCACATCACCGCGGACGTGCCGCGGGCCGAGGCCACGCCCGAGCGACTGATGCAGCACATGACCACCTACCGGGAGACCACGGACGCATGACCAGCACACTCACCCCCGAGCAGCGCGGCGCCGCGCCCGCCCCGGCCAAGCGCAACAACCCGGTCGGGAACGTCCTCGGCTACCTCCGCAGCCAGCTGAGCCAGACCGGCCTCTTCATCGCCCTGATCGTGATCGTGATCTTCTTCCAGATCACCACGGACGGCGTGACGCTGCAGCCGGACAACGTCTCCAACCTGATCAACCAGAACAGCTACATCCTGATCCTCGCGGTCGGCATGGTGATGGTGATCATCGCGGGCCACATCGACCTGTCGGTCGGGTCCGTGGTCGCGTTCACGGGCGCCGTCGCCGGTGTGCTCATCACCCGCATGGGCGTGCCGTGGCCGCTGGCCATCGTGCTCTGCCTGGTGCTCGGCGCGCTCGTCGGCGCCTGGCAGGGCTTCTGGATCGCCTACTTCGGCATCCCCGCCTTCATCGTCACCCTGGCCGGCATGCTCCTGTTCCGCGGTGCGGCGCAGGTCGTGCTCGGCGGCACGCAGATCTCGCCGTTCCCGGACGGCTTCCGCGCGCTCGGCTCCGGCTTCCTGCCGGCGTTCGGCACGACGGGGTACGAACCGCTCACGCTGATCCTCGGCGCGATCGCGGCCGTCGCGATCATCGTCACCGGCCTCCGCGGGCGGAGCGTCCGCAGCAAGTACGACCTCGAGGACGAGCCGCTGTGGTGGTTCATCGTCAAGCTGGCGTTCACGGTCGGGCTCGTGCTGCTCGTCGCGTTCCTGCTCGCGAGCTACAACGGCACCCCGATCGTGCTGCTCATCCTGGGCGCGCTCGTCGTGATCTACACGCTCGTCATGGGCCGCAGCGTCTTCGGCCGCCACATCTACGCGATCGGCGGCAACCTCGCCGCGGCGCAGCTGTCCGGCGTGAAGACGCAGCGCACCACGTTCCTGCTGTTCGTGAACATGGGCGTCATCGCGGCGCTCGGCGGGCTCGTCTTCACGGCCCAGCTGAACCTCGCGAGCCCGGTGAACGGCAACGGGTTCGAGCTCGACGCGATCTCCGCGGTGTTCATCGGCGGCGCCGCGGTCACCGGCGGCATCGGCACCGTGCCCGGCGCCATCGTCGGCGGTCTGATCATCGGCATCCTGAACAACGGCATGTCGATCCTGAACATCGGCATCGACGTGCAGCAGGTCATCAAGGGCCTCGTGCTGCTCGGCGCGGTCGCGTTCGACATCTACAACAAGCGCAGGAGCGGCGGCCGCTAGGTCCGCACCTCCCGCGAACACGAAGGGCCCCGTCCTCGGACGGGGCCCTTCGTCGTGCCCGTGCCGTCCGGCCGGAGGCGGAGCGGGACGGGAGGCTTCAGCGGCGGCGCGGTGGCGCCGTGGTGGCGCGGACCAGCAGCTCGGGGACGAGCGGCGCCGGCGCCTCGCCGTCGCCGAGCAGCGTCGTGATGCAGCGCCGGCCCATCTCGGCGAAGTCCTGGCGCACGGTCGTCAGCGGCGGCCACAGGTGCGCGGCCTCGGGCACGTCGTCGTAGCCCACGATCGACACGTCGCCCGGCACGTCGAGGCCGAGGTCGCGCGCGGCGTGCATCAGGCCGATGGCCATCGCGTCGTTGCTGCAGAAGTAGGCGGTGGTGTCGCGCCAGTGCAGCAGCTCCATGCCGGCGCGGTAGCCGAAGTCCGCGGTCCAGTCGCCCAGCACGGGCACCGCGACGGGCAGGTCCTGGGCGGTGAGCTCCTGCAGGAATCCCTGCATGCGCGCCTCCGCCTCGATCCAGTCGCGGGGTCCCGCGAGGTGCCGGATCGACTCGTGGCCGAGCTCGATCAGGTGCCGGGTCGCCATGCGCGCCCCGGCCATCTCGTCGACGCGGAGGGCCGTCGGGTCGCCCGTCGCGAGCGCCCGCATGGTGATGTACGGCACGCGCGGGGCCAGGTCCGCGATCGTCTCGAAGACGTGCTGCTGCGGCGCGATGACGACCAGGGCCTCGATGTCCTGGTCGATCAGGTTCGCGAGCGCGGCCCGCAGCGACGCCTCGTCGGCCTCGGTGACGGAGGAGGACGTGACGAAGTAGCCGCGCTCGCGCGCCGCCTCCTCGATCGCCTGGATGCTGCGCGAGGGCCCGTAGGTGGCCCTCCGGGACGCGAGCACGCCGATCGTCTTCGACCGGCTGGTGCTGAGCGCGCGCGCGGCGGCGCTCGGCCGGTACTGCAGCTCCGCCATCGCGGCGAGGACCCGGCTGCGCGTCTCGTCGCGGATGCTGACGTGGTTGTTCAGCACGCGCGACACGGTCTGGTGCGAGACCCCGGCGACGCGGGCGACATCGCGGATGGAGGCCGGCCGCGCCGAAGGCGTGAGGGTCGACATCCTGCGCCTCCATCGGTCGCGACGAACGGCTCCCAGGCTATCGCCCGGGCGGCGCTCGATGGTCGTGCGGGCCAATAGCCTGGTCGTCACGGAGGTGCGGATGGAATCGGGACCCGGACTGCTCGGTGCCGCCGACGTCCGCCGGCTGGCGGAGGCGCTCGGCGTCGCGCCGACGAAGTCGCTCGGGCAGAACTTCGTGCACGACGCGAACACGGTGCGGCGCATCGTGCGCATCGCGGGCGTCGCGGCGGGGGAGCAGGTGCTCGAGGTGGGGCCCGGGCTCGGGTCGCTGACGCTCGGGCTGCTCGAGACCGGCGCCGGCGTGACCGCCGTCGAGATCGACGAGCGCCTCGCCGCCGCCCTGCCGGACACCGCCGCGGACCGGCTGCCCGGCGCGGCGGCGCGGCTGACCGTGGTCACCGGCGACGCCGTCCGCGTGGGCGTGCCGGGGGAGCCGCTGCGCCTCGTCGCGAACCTGCCGTACAACGTGGCGGTGCCGATCCTGCTGCGGCTGCTGGCCGACGTGCCGTCGCTCGTCTCCGGCGTCGTGATGGTGCAGGCGGAGGTGGGGGAGCGGCTCGCCGCGGCGCCCGGTTCGAAGATCTACGGCTCGCCGAGCGTGAAGGCGGCCTGGTACGGCGCGTTCTCCCTCGCGGGCACGGTGCCGCGCGGGGTGTTCTGGCCAGTGCCGAACGTCGACTCGGTGCTCGTGCGCTTCGAGCGGGCGGCGCCGCCGGGCGACGAGGCGCTGCGCCGGTCCGTCTTCCGGCTCGTCGACGCCGCGTTCGTGCAGCGCCGCAAGACGCTGCGTCAGTCGCTGGCGCCCGTGCTGGGCGGCGCGCCGTCCGCCTCCGAGGTGCTCGAGCGGGCGGGCGTGGACCCGGCCCTGCGCGGCGAGCGCCTCGACGTCGACCGCTTCGTCGAGATCGCGCGGGCGATCGAGGGCTGACGCGCGGGCTCGG
This sequence comes from Amnibacterium soli, assembly GCF_039544415.1. NCBI lineage: Bacteria > Bacillati > Actinomycetota > Actinomycetes > Micrococcales > Microbacteriaceae > Amnibacterium > Amnibacterium soli. The sequence continues at coordinate 212,355 of NZ_BAABLP010000001.1, forward strand.
CCCGCTGCTCCGGCTGCTCGGCCCGGGGCTCGTCGTCGGCGTCCACGAGCTCGATGCGCTCGCGGCGGACCTCGCCGGAGACCTGGCGGGTGCCGACGACCTCCTCCTTCACGAGGCGGATGCGCTCGACGGGCACGACCTCGGTGCTGACGACGACGCGCTCCTCGTAGAGCACGACCTCCTGCTCCTCGGTCCCGAGCGTCGCGCCGGCGACCGCAGCGGCGTCGACGATGGGCTCGCGGACGAGGCGGTACTCCTCGCGGCGCACGGGCACGGTCACCGTGCGCTGCTCGGTGACGACCACCTTGCGCAGGCGCACGCGGCTGCGGGGCACCCGCTCGGTCTCGATGCGGAGGCGCTCGGCCGACGCGGTCATCACGCCCGCCTCGTCCTCGTCGGGCTCCTCCGCCTGTGCCTCGGGCTCCTCCGGCTCGGTCGCCGCCGGTTCGAGCACCTCCGTCTCAGCGCTGCCGGACCAGAAGACGCGCAGGCGGGCGCGCTCGGCGTCGGCCAGCACCGCGTCAGGCCGGCGCCGCGGGGCGGACGCGAAGCGGCTGCGATCGACCGCCGCCGCGATCACGTCGTCGTCGAGCACCGCGCCGTCGAGCGGGACCAGCGCCTCCTCCGTGCCGAACAGGTTGCCGCGCACCCCGACCCAGCCGAGCGCGCCGCCGTCCGGGTAGACCTGCCGCACGCGCCCGATGCGCTCGCCGCGGCGGTCGACCACCTCGAGCCCCGCGAGATCGGACGGATCGGCATCGGCTGCGAGCACGGGTGGAACTCCTGATCAGCGCTGGGTCGGCGGGCAGTGCGGAGCGTAGGCCATCGCGGTCGTCGACACCCTGTCGGGAAGTGCAGGGGCGAAGGGTGGATAGGTTGCTCTGCATGGGCGCTGCGGTCCGCTCGGTGCAGGTGCGGGCACCCGGGAAGATCAACGTCTCCATGCGCGTGGGGGCGCCGATGGCGGACGGCTACCACGACGTGGCCACGGCCTACCAGGCGGTGACGCTCTACGAGGAGCTGCACGCCGAGCGCGACACCGAGCTGTCGCTCGAGTTCTCCGGGCCGATCGCGACCGCCGGGCTGCCGGTGGACCGGACCAATCTCGTGCTGCGCGCCGCGCACCTGCTGCAGGCGCGGTCCGGGTACCGCGGCGGCGCGCGCATCCAGGTCGTGAAGCGCGTGCCGATCGCCGGCGGGATGGGCGGCGGCTCCGCGGACGCGGCGGCCGCACTCGTCGGGCTCGACGCCCTGTGGGGCCTCGGCCTCGGTCGGGAGGAGCTGCTCGAGCTGGGCGCGGAGCTCGGCGCCGACGTGCCCTTCGCGCTGACGGGCGGCACCGCGATCGGCACCGGCCGCGGCGACCGGCTCAGCCCGGCGCTCGCGAAGGGGCCGTTCCACTGGGTGATCGCGCTCAGCGAGCCGGGGCTCAGCACCCCGCTCGTCTACGGGGCGCTCGACGAGCACCGCGAGCGGCACGCGGCCGACCTGCCGCCCGTCGGCACCCCGCAGGTCGACGCGGCGGTGCTGCAGGCCCTGCGCTCCGGGGATCCCACGGCCCTGGCGGAGGCGCTCCACAACGACCTGCAGGTCGCGGCCCTGCACCTGCGCCCCGAGCTCGCGGACCTGCTCGAGCTGGGCGAGCGCAACGGCGCGCTCGCCGGCGTGGTGTCCGGCTCCGGCCCCTCCATCGCCTTCCTCGCAGCGGACCTCGACGCGGCGCTGAGCCTGCAGATCGCGCTCTCGGCCGCGCGGCACACGGTGCTGCGCGCGACGGGCCCGGCACCCGGCGCCCGCCTCATCGGCTGACCCGCCGTCGGCGGGCGGTCCCCGGTCTCGCGGGCGTCCGTGCGCGCCCGGGACGTCCGGTGGCCCCCGTCCTGCGGCGGAGACAGCGGAAGGCCCCCCACCTGGCGGTGAGGGGCCTTCCGTGCTGCGTGCCGTGCTGTGAACGGCGGTGCGACTACTTGCCGGTGACGGTGAGCTTCGCGACGCCGACCTTGAGGTCGCCGGTCACCGCGTCGGTGCCGAACGTCTTGTTCAGCAGCGCGGCCGCGTCCTCGGACACGTAGACCGTGGTGCCCTCGAGCACGTAGGCGTCGCCGTCCATCGTGACCGGGTTCAGGGTGCTGCCGTCGAGGCGGAACAGGTTCGCGCCCTTCACGACGGACTTGCCGTTCAGGTAGACGTCACCCGACACGTGGCTGTTGTTGCCCGGGTCGATGACGAAGTCCTTCAGCTCGACCTTCTTGCCGCCCGCGCTGAGCGAGAGGCCGGAGCCGTCGTGGTCGATCTCGCCCTGGACGTACGGGCGCACCTTCGTGGCGGGGTCGTAGTACGTGACGTTGCCGCCCGTGATCGGGAAGGTGAGGACGCCGGCCTTGGAGAGCGTGGCGCTGCCGATGGTGCCGGGCGTGAGCTTCAGCGTGGTGAGCGCCTTCAGGAAGCCGGCGTCGAGCGTGATCGCGGTGGTCTTGCCGCCGATCTCGGTCTTCAGCGCGGGGGTCGGCGCGGCCGACGGGGCCGCGGAGGACGCGGCGGGCGCGGACGAGCCGGCGCCGGACTGGCTGGAGTCGCCGGTGCCGGACTGCGAGCAGCCGGCCAGTGCCGCGACGACGATGCCGGCGCTGAGCAGAGCGGTCAGGGACTTGGTCGGGGTACGCATGATGCGGTGTTTCCTCTCGGGGAGCGCACGGCGTGCGGACGGTCCGCATCCGGTTCGCTCCCGGCTCCTGTGGTGCAGGTGACGAGGGTTCGGGGGAGACGCCGGAAGGGTTTGGTGCTCTCAGCCAGCTTTCAGGCGGGGGGTCGCGAGCCGCCGTCGCGCCCAGGACGCGACGAGCACCAGGGCGAGGGCGACGAGCAGCACGCTGCGGAACGCCCAGAGGTCCCGCTGCAGCGCGAGCACGGACAGGGTGAGCACGACGCCGAACCACTCCCACCGCCCGCTCATCACGATGAAGGGCACGAGCAGGAGGGAGTACCAGCTGTAGCGCGGGCTGAGCAGCACGAGGGCCGCGCCGATCATCGCCGTCTGCGCCGCCCACGGGTCGCGCGGGTCCGTCCGCAGCAGGAGGAGGACGGCGAGTGCGGCGAGCAGCGCGACCGCGACGAGGGTCGACGCCCCGTCGGGCAGCAGCACGGCGAGCAGGGCGGAGCGGCTGCCGTCGTCGTAGCCCTCCTCGTTGAGGTAGCCCGGCAGGTACCCGATGACGGACGGGCCCACGGCGAGCACGTGCGGCACGTACACGAGCGCGACCGTGCCGAGCGCGGTCGCCGCGAGCAGCACCGGGCGCCGGCGGGCGAGCGGCGGCACGACGAGCAGGGGCAGGAACTTCGTGGCGATCGCGAGTCCCAGCACGATCCCGCCGCGCACCGACCGCCCGGACACCAGCAGCACGGTGGCCGCGAGGGCGAGGAACGCGGCGGCCGCGTCGACGTGCGCGTTCGTCACGGCGTCCATCGTCACGAACGGGCACCAGCCGAACGCGGCCGCCCAGCGCGGGTCCCGGCCGACGCGGGGCAGCGTCCGCAGCAGCAGCGCGGTCGTCGCGAGCACGGCGAGCAGGCCCAGCAGCTGCACGGGCAGGTACCCGACCTCCGGCGGCACGGCGATGCGGGCCAGTGCGAAGAGCGCCTCCGCCACCGGCGGGTAGATCGTCGGCACGCGCGGCCGGTTGATGCTCGTGCAGATCTCGCCCGGGGCGCCGACCTGCTCGGTCGGCTCCGCGCGTGGGCCGGGGCAGACGGTGGTGCCGTCGGGGGCGGTGCCCGCGGCGGGGAAGAGCCAGGAGGGGCGGAGGGGGGCGAGCGCCGCGTCGGCGGGCACGTGCGCGTACGGGGAGATCCCGGCGTCCTGCACGATGCCGTCCCAGCTGTAGCGGGCGGAGTCGGTGCTGATCGTCGGCTGCCCGGTCGCGCCCGCGGCGCCGACGAGCAGCGCGCCGGCCAGCACGAGCGCGGGCGCGGCCCGCCGCGGCACCCGCTGCAGCAGGAGCACCGCCGCGGTGAACAGCGTCCAGCAGACGCCCTCCGCCGCCAGGTGGATCGGGATCTGCTTCCCGGTGAGCACCCCGACCCCTGCGACGAGCCAGGTCGTGACCCCAGCGATGGCGAGCAGCAGCACCGCGACGGGGGCGATTCGAGGGATCGCGGCGCGCATCCCGTCATCCTGGCGCTCTGCTCCGAACATCCGGGTATGCAGACGGAGCGCCGCGGAGGAGTCGGGTCCACCCTCCTCCTGGTCCGGTCCGCGCTCGCGTCGCCGGCGCGCCACCCGCGCACCGCGGTCGTGATCGGCCGGCTGCTCGGCCTGGGCTTCCTCGTCTGCTTCGGCACCGGCCTCTTCAGCCACTTCGTGCAGGACCCGCTGCCGGGCATGGCGTTCCCGACCCGCCCGGTCGCGCTGTACCGGATCACGCAGGGCGTCCACGTCGTGGTCGGCACCGCGCTGATCCCGCTGCTGCTCGCGAAGCTCTGGACGGTCTACCCGCTGCTGTTCCAATGGCCGCCGGTGAAGAGCCTCGGCGGGGTGCTCGAGCGCGCGATGATCGCGCTGCTCGTGGCCGCGTCCCTGGTCGAGCTGGCCACCGGCCTCGCGAACACCTACCAGTGGTACCCGTGGCCGTTCCGCTTCCGCGAGACGCACTTCGCGCTCGCCTGGGCGATCGTCGGCGCGCTCGCGATCCACATCGCGGTGAAGCTGCCGGTGATCGTGCGCTGGTGGCGCCGGGGCCGCAGCGTCGACGCCGCCGGCGCGCTGCTGCCCGTGCGGGAGGGGGAGGGGGACCTCCGGCCCGAGCCCACCGCCTCCGGCGTCACCGGCTTCCTCCAGCGCCGCCTCGACGGGGCGCCCGTGCCGCCGCCCGCGCTCAGCCGCCGGTCCGTGCTCGCGGCGACCGGGCTCGCCACCGCCGCGGTCGTCGTGACGACCGCGGGCGAGACGCTGCCCGCGCTCGCGCCGCTGAACGTGCTCGCGCCCCGGCGCCTCCGGTACGGGCCGCAGGGGCTCCCGATCAACCGCACGGCCGCGGAGGCGAAGGTGCAGCGCTCCGCGCTCGACCCCGCCTGGCGCCTGACCGTCCGCGGCCCGGAGCGCAGCGTCGACCTGTCGCTCGCGGACCTGCGCGCGATGGCGCAGACGGACGCCGGCCTGCCCATCGCCTGCGTCGAGGGCTGGAGCACCCAGGCGGCCTGGCGCGGCGTGCCCGTGCGGGACCTCGCGGCCCTGGTGGGCGCGACCGGCCGCGAGCTGCTCGTCCGCAGCTTCGCCCGCGGCGCCTACAGCAGCACGATCCTGCAGCGCGAGTTCGCCGACGACCCGCTGACGCTCGTCGCCCTCGAGCTGAACGGCGAGGTGCTGCACGTCGACCACGGCTACCCCGCGCGACTCATCTCGCCGGCGCGGCCGGGCGTGCTGCAGACGAAGTGGCTGCGCTCGCTGGAGGTCCGGTGACCGCCGTGCGCGTCGCCCGCGTCGCGCTGGTCGCGGTCGGCGTCGTGCTGCTCGGCGTCGCGGCGTTCGCGCTCGCCGCGGGCGTGCCCGTGCGGCAGTGGAGCGGCATCCTGCTCTGGCTCGCCGGGGCCGTGGTCCTGCACGACGCGGTGTTCGCACCGCTCGTGCTGCTCGGCACGCGCCTGCTGCGGCGGATCGGCCGGCGCACGTCGTGGGCCGCGGTCGCCGTGGTGCAGGTCGCGCTCGTCATCGGCGGGGCCCTGACCGCGATCGCCTTCCCCGGCATCCGGTCGCAGCAGCTCGGCGCCCGGAACCCGTCCGTGCTCGTCTTCGACTACGGCCTGCAGCTCGCCCTGGCGTGGATCGCCCTGGGCGTCGTCACCGCGGTCGTCGTGCTCGTCCTCAGCCGTCGCCGCGCCTGACCCCGTTTCGGAGGACCTCCTCTCCTAGAGCGCGGAGCGGGAGGGGCGGCGGAGGCGGACGAACGAGCGGCCGTCGACGGTCCACCGGCGGTCGAGGTCGAACGCGGTCGCGGCGCGCAGCAGCGCGGGCTCGCCGACCTGGGACCACGGGAACGCCTCGCTGACCCCGCCGGCCGCGTCGCGCACGCGGCGCAGGGCCGCCGCGTCGCGGGTCCGGTCCGGGTGGGCCTCGACGACGAGCGCCCCGCCCGGCCGCAGCAGCGCGCGGCAGCGGGCGAGCATCGCGGGCACGTCGCCGCCGATGCCCACGTTGCCGTCGAGCAGCAGCAGCGCCGACCAGGCGCCCTCGAGCGGGAGGCGGTCGAAGACGCTGCGGCGCAGCACGGGCAGGCCGATCGCGCGGCAGGTCGCCACCGCGACGGGGTCGGCGTCGACGCCCCAGGCCTGCAGGCCCGCGTCGAGCGCGGCGCGGACCATGCGGCCCGGGCCGCAGCCGACGTCGAGCAGCGGCCCGGCGAGGTCGTCGAGCGCAGACCGGTCCGCCTCGTCGGCGGGCGCCGTCCAGCGGGCGACGTCGAGGTGCTCGACGGGCACCGCCGGGTCCTCCGACACGAGCGCGAGCGCGGTCGAGGCGCCGCGGAGGGCGGCGGCCCACGGCTCCGCGCCGCCGGCCCCGAACCGGGACGGCGGCGGTGCGAGCAGGCTCACGCCGCGGCCGCGACGTTCGCGGTCAGGCGTGCGAGCAGCGTCGCGAAGCGTGAGGCGGGTGCCGCGGCGGCGGCGACCCGGGCGTCCTCGACGTGGTCGACGTCGGTCAGCTCCGGCAGCGTCCGCACCCGCAGGCCGGCGCCGTGCAGGCGCACCAGCTGCTCGGCGCCGGTCTGCGCGGTCGACATCGGCACGCCGCGGACCAGGTCGCCGCGGTGCGCCATCGGATCGAGGCCGAGCGCCCAGAAGCCGCCGTCGGTCGCGCGCCCGAACCAGGCGTCCGCGCCGTCGTCGTCGAGGACCGACTGCAGCACGGCCGCGTCGAGCTGCGGGGTGTCCATGCCGACGAGCACGGCGCGGTCGTCGACCGCCTCGAAGGCCGTCGCGATGCGCTCGTCGAGCCCGCCCGCGGGCTGGGCGCCGACCTCGAAGCCGGTGCTATCCGGGGCCGTGCCGTCGAACCAGAGCAGGTAGCGGTCCGCACGGACCCGGCGCACCGCCGCCAGCGTGTCCTCGAGGCTCGCGGCGGCCAGGGCGGCCGCCTCCTCGGCGGAGAACGGCGGGGTCAGACGGGTCTTCACCCGGCCGGGGAGGCACTCCTTGGCCAGGACGATCACGGTGCTCATGTCAGGCGTTCGGAGCGTCGTCGCGGTTCGCAGGGTGCTCCGCGTGCTCTTTCAGGATCCGCCGCATGTCGCCGATCGCCGTGAGCGTGCCGCGCACCGTGCCGGTCACCTTGGACCGGCCGACCCGCGGCCGGTAGGGCACGTCGAGCTCGCGGATGCGGAGGCCGGCGCGGGAGGCGTTCAGCAGCATCTCGAGCGGGTAGCCGCTGCGCCGGTCGCGCAGGTCGAGTGCGAGCAGGTCGGCGCGGCGCGCGACCCGCATCGGCCCGAGGTCGTGCAGGCGCACGCCCGTCGCGCGGCGGATGGCGCCCGCGAGCGCCCGGTTCGCGGTGCGCGCGTGCAGCGGCCACGCGGACCGCGGCACCGGGCGCCGCCGCCCGAGCACGAGGTCCGCCTCGCCCGCGAGCACGGGCGCCGCGAGGCGGGGCAGGTCGCCCGGGTCGAGGGAGCCGTCCGCGTCGAGGATCGCGACGAGGTCGGCCTCCGCCGCCTCCACCCCCGCGTGCACCGCGGCGCCGAAGCCGCGGCGCGCCTCGTGCACCACGACCGCGCCGTGCGCCCGCGCGACGTCGGCCGACCCGTCGGTGGAGCCGTTGTCGACGACGATCGCCCGGTAGCCGGCCGGCAGCGCGCCGAGCACGCCGGGCAGCGCCGCGGCCTCGTCGAGGCAGGGCAGGACGACGTCGACGCTCACGGCCTGCCCCGCAGCGGCGCCGCCGCGAAGGCGCGCACGCCCGCCTCGAACGGCACGGGCGCCGGCACGTCGAGCTCGGCGCGGAGGCGCTCGGAGGAGGCGGTGATGTGGCGCACGTCGCCCAGCCGGTAGCCGCCGGTGACGACGGGCTCGGGGCCGCCGCGGGCGGCGGAGAGCGCCGCAGCCAGGTCGCCGATCGTGTGCACGACGCCGCTGCCGACGTTGAAGGCGCGCACCGCGCCCGCGGGTCGCTCGGCGGTCCAGCCGATCGCGGCGAGGTTCGCGGCCGCGACGTCGTCGACGTGCACGAAGTCGCGCCGCTGCCGGCCGTCCTCGAGCACCGTCGGCGCCTCGCCCCGCTCGAGCTGGGAGCGGAACAGCGCGGCGACGCCGGCGTACGGGGTGTCCCGCGGCATGCCCGGCCCGTACACGTTGTGGTACCGCAGCGCGGCGACGCGGCCGCCGGTCTCACGCGCCCAGACCGCCGCGAGCGCCTCCTGCTGCGCCTTCGTCGCGGCGTACACGTTGCGCGGGTCGATCGCCGCGTCCTCCGTGACCAGCCGGGGCTCGAGCGCCTCCCCGGTCTCCGGGTCGATCGGCTCGAATCGGCCGGCCGCGAGGTCCTCGGCGCGGCGCGGCGGCACGGCGACGGGGCCGCGGGAGGAGGCGTAGGCGCCCTCGCCGTAGACCACCATCGACGACGCGAGCACCAGCCGGTCGACGCCCGCGGCGGACATGCCGGCGAGCAGCACGGCCGTGCCGAGGTCGTTCGAGCGCACGTAGTCGGGCGCGTCGGCGAAGTCGACCCCGAGCCCGACCTTCGCGGCCTGATGGCACACGACGTCGACGCCCTCGAGCGCCGCGGCGACCGCCTCCCGGTCCGCGACGTCGCCGACGACGGTCTCGACGCCGTCGGGCGGAGCGGCGTCGGCCGGGTGGACGTCGCCGCGCAGCGAGTCGAGCACCCGTACGGCGACGCCCCGCGCGAGCGCCGCGCGCACGACCGCGCCGCCGATGAAGCCTGCGCCGCCCGTGACGAGCAGCATCTAGCGGGGGTCCCGCGCGAGCACGCCCGCGATCGCGTCCGACGGCACCGCGGTGCTCGGCCGGAACCCGGCCGGGATGCGGTGCGCGATCTCGGTGACGGTGCGGACGAGCACCGGCCGGGCCTGCGCGACGCGGCGGCGCACCAGGTCCTGGCTGACCGCCTCCGCCGGATGGCCGCTCGCGCCCGCGTCGCTGTCGGTGACGAACGAGACGTTCACGACGCCCATGCCGAGCTCGAGCGCGAGCACCGTCTCGGGCATCAGCGTCGTGACCACGAGGTCGCCGCCCTGCGCCGCGTGCCAGCGCGACTCCGCGCGGGTGGAGAAGCGCGGGCCGTCGATCACGACGGCCGTGCCGAAGTCGCGGTAGCGCACGGCCTGCTGGCCGAGCGCCTCGGCCGCCAGCCCGCGCAGCGTCGGGTCGAACGGATCGGCGGGCGCGAGCTCGAAGACGACGTCCTCGTCGTAGAAGGTCAGCGCGCGGCCGGAGGTCGTGTCGATCACCTGGTCGGGCACGACGAACATCCCGGGCGGGAACGAGTCGCGCAGGCCGCCCGCCGCGGTCGTCGTGATCAGCGAGGTGACCCCGAGGGAGGCGAGCGCCCACACGTTCGCGCGGAACGGCACGAGGTGCGGCTGCAGCGCGTCGCCGACGCCGCGGCGGATGACGTAGGCGACCCGCTTGCTGCCGAGGGTGCCGACCCGGACCGCCGTCGAGGTGGGCCCGTAGGGCGTCGGGACGTCGAGCTCCTCCACGTCCTGCAGCTCGAGCTGCTGGCCCACGCCGCCGATGATGCCGATGTCGAGCGGACGCGGAGCTGCCATGGCGCCGATCCTCTCAGCCCGGTGAGGATTTCCCACGGAACCGGCGCGGGGCCCGCCGTCCCTAGGCTTGACCGTCGTGGCACATCTGGTCGGCGCCGAGCGCATCCGTCTCGAGACCCCGACCCGGGTGATCCTCGACGAGCTGTCCCTCGGGCTCGAGTCCGGGGACCGCATCGGCGTCGTCGGTCGCAACGGGGAGGGGAAGTCGACGCTGCTCGGCATCCTCGCCGGCACCCGTGTGCCCGACGACGGGCGCGTGACCCGGCGGGGCGGCGTCACGATGGGCGTGCTCGACCAGGAGGACCGGCTCGGTCCCGGCACGGTGCTCGACGCCGTCGTCGGCCACCGCGAGGAGCACGAGTGGGCGGGCGACCGCCGCGTCCGCGAGGTGCTGTCCGGCCTGCTGCACGGGCTCGACCCGATGGCGGACCTCGAGTCCCTGTCCGGCGGGCAGCGGCGCCGCGTCGCGCTCGCCGCGCTGCTCACCACCGACCACGACGTGCTGCTGCTCGACGAGCCGACCAACCACCTCGACATCGAGGGGGTGCGCTGGCTCGCCGCGCACCTGAACGCGCGGTGGGCGGCCGGTCAGGGCGCGCTCATCACCGTGAGCCACGACCGCTGGTTCCTCGACGCCGTCTGCACGCGGATGTGGGAGGTGCACGACCGCACCGTCGACCAGTTCGAGGGCGGGTACGCGGCCTACGTCCTGCAGCGCGTCGAGCGCGACCGGCAGGCCCGGTCGATGGAGGAGCGGCGGCAGAACCTGCTGCGCAAGGAGCTGGCCTGGCTGCGCCGGGGCGCCCCCGCGCGCACCTCGAAGCCGAAGTTCCGCATCGAGGCCGCGAACGAGCTGATCGAGGACGTGCCGCCGCCCCGGAACAGCGTCGAGCTGCACGGCATGGCCGCCGCGCGTCTCGGCAAGGACGTCGTCGACCTGATCGACGCCTCCGCCGGCTACGACGGCACGCCGATCCTGGAGCACGTCGAGTGGCGCATCGCGCCGGGGGAGCGCACCGGCATCCTCGGGCGCAACGGCGCCGGCAAGTCGACGCTGCTCGCGCTCGTGGACGGCACCCTCGCCCCGTCGGGCGGGAAGGTCAAGACCGGCAAGACCGTGCGGGTGCGGCGGCTGACGCAGCAGCTCGACGAGCTCGCCGACGTGCAGGGCGACCGCGTGCTCGACGTGATCGGCCGGCTGCGCACGAGCTACTCGGTGGGCGACGCCGAGCTCGCGCCGGGCCAGCTGCTCGAGCGCCTCGGCTTCCCCTCCCAGCAGCTGTCCACGCGCGTCGGGGAGCTGTCGGGCGGCTGGAAGCGGCGCCTCCAGCTGCTGCTCGTGCTGCTGGACGCCCCGAACGTGCTGATCCTCGACGAGCCCACGAACGACCTCGACACCGACATGCTCACCGCGATGGAGGACGTGCTCGACACCTTCCCGGGCACGCTCATCGTCGTCAGCCACGACCGGTACCTGATCGAGCGCGTCACCGATCAGCAGTACGCCGTCGCGGGCGGCCGCCTGCGGCACCTGCCGGGCGGCGTCGACGAGTACCTGCGGCTCGAGGACGCGGAGATCGCGGTCGTGCCGGACGCGCCCGTGCGCTCGGCCGGCCTCTCGGGCGCCGAGCGGCGCGACCTCGAGAAGCAGCTGTCCGCGCTGGACCGACGGATGCAGCGGCTGGCCAGTCAGACGCAGGCCGATCACGACGCGCTCGCGACGCACGACCAGAGCGACTACGTGGGCCTCGAGGCGATCGCGGGCCGGATCCGGCAGCGGGAGGCCGAGCGCGAGGACCTCGAGCTCGAGTGGCTCGACGCCGCGGAGCGCCTCGAGCAGTCCTGACCTGTTCGCGGATCCGCACTTCCTCCGCGGATCCGCAGGAACCGGGCGACACGCCGGGTCCGGCTCGACGCTGAACGGCGTGTCGGGCCGGAAATGCGGATCCGCGAACCCGCTGAACCTGCAAAGAACCTGCACAAACGGCTGCGGGCGGGCCGCCTCCGGGACGCTGGGCGTCCCAGCAGAGGAGGCCCCGTGACGAGCACCGAGACCGCACCCCGCTCCGCCGAGGAGCACACCGAGCTGAAGCGGGCCATCGGCCCCAAGCTGCTGCTGCTCTTCATCATCGGCGACATCCTCGGCACCGGCGTCTACGCCCTCACCGGCCAGGTCGCGGGGGAGGTGGGCGGTGCGGCGTGGCTGCCGTTCCTCGTCGCGTTCGTGGTCGCGACGATCACCGCGTTCTCCTACCTGGAGCTCGTGACGAAGTACCCGCAGGCGGCCGGCGCCGCCCTGTACGTGCACAAGGCGTTCGGGATCCACATCGTCACGTTCCTCGTGATGTTCGTGGTGATGTCCTCCGGGATCACGTCCGCCTCCGCCGCCTCCGTCGCGTTCGCGTCGAACTTCGCGGCCGCGTTCGGCATCGAGCCCGGCGTGGGCGTCTCGCTCGGCGTCGCGCTCGTGTTCATGCTGCTGATCCTCGCGGTGAACCTGCGCGGCGTCGCGGAGGGGGTCGGGCTCAACGTCGTGTTCACGCTGATCGAGCTGTCCGGCCTGCTGCTCGTGCTGCTGCTCGGCTCCGTCGCGATCTTCGCCGGGAACGCGGACTTCTCCCGCGTCGTGCTGTTCGAAGGGCCCGAGGACAAGTCGTTCCTGCTCGCGGTGACGACCGCGACGTCGCTCGCCTTCTTCGCGATGGTCGGCTTCGAGGACAGCGTGAACATGGCCGAGGAGACGCACCAGCCGTCGAAGGTCTTCCCGCGCACCCTGCTCACCGGCCTGACGCTCGCGGCGATCATCTACGTGCTCGTGTCCATCGTCGCGGTGGCCGTCGTGCCCGTGGGCGAGCTCGCGAAGAGCGCCACCCCCCTGACGACCGTCGTCGAGCAGGCCGTGCCCGGGTTCCCGATCGCCGCGCTGCTGCCCTTCATCTCGATGTTCGCGGTCGCCAACAGCGCGCTGATCAACATGATGATGGCGAGCCGCCTCATCTACGGCATGGCCCGGCAGGCCGTGCTGCCGCCCGTGCTCGGCCGGGTGCTGCCGCGCCGCCGCACGCCGTACGCGGCGATCGCGTTCACCACGGCGCTCGCCGTCGTGCTGATCACGGTGCTGTCGCTCGGCGCGGACGACCCGATCGTCGGCCTGCTCGGCGGCACCACCTCCCTCCTGCTGCTCAGCGTCTTCGCGGTCGTCAACGTCGTGGTGCTCGTGCTGCGGCGCGACGCCGTCGACCACGAGCACTTCCGCACGCCGACCGCGCTGCCGCTCGTGGGCGTCGTCTCGTGCGTGCTGCTCGTGCTGCCGTGGACGTCGGGCCGCGACGTCGAGCAGTACGGGATCGCCGGCGCGCTGCTCGCCCTCGGGCTGGTGCTCTGGGCGCTCACGGTCGTGCTGAACCGCGCGACGCGCGGGACGCCCCGCCGGGAGCCCGCCGACGTCCGCTGACGGGCGGCGTGGGGCAGACTGTGGGCGCCCGATCCGCCTTGGTGTAACGGCAGCACGACAGCCTTTGGAGCTGTGAGGACTAGGTTCGAATCCTGGAGGCGGAGCAGCGATCCGTCGGCGAGGACTCGAAGGAGTCGTGTGACCCCCAGCCCCCTTTCCAGTCCCGAGCCGTCCGGCGGCAGCGCCTCCGAGGGGGCCGATCGGCCCCTCGCGGTGGTGGTGCTCGCAGCCGGTCAGGGCACCCGGATGCGCTCCAGCCGCCCGAAGGTGCTGCACGAGATCGCCGGGCTGCCGATGCTCGCGCACGTGCTGCTCGCCTCCCGCGCGCTGCAGCCCGCCCGCCTCGCGGTCGTCGTGCGGCACGAGCGCGACGCGGTGGCCTCGGCCGCGCTCGAGACGGCGCCCGAGGCGCTGATCGTCGACCAGGACGAGGTGCCCGGCACCGGCCGCGCGCTCGAGGTCGCGGTGCAGGCGCTCGACGGCTTCGACGGCGACGTGCTCGTCGTGAACGGCGACCTGCCGCACGTCGACGCGGACACGATGCGGGCGCTGCGCCTCGAGCACGCCCTCCGCGGCTCGGCGGCGACCGTGCTCTCCGCGTTCTTCGCGGACCCGAGCGGCGCGGGCCGCATCGTCCGCGACCCGGACGGCGCCTTCCTCCGGATCGTGGAGGAGAAGGACGCGAGCCCCGAGGAGCGGGCGATCCCGGAGGGGAACGGCGGCGTCTACCTGTTCCGCACCGACGGGCTCGCCGAGCGGCTCGCGGGCCTCGGCACCGCGAACGCGCAGGGGGAGCAGTACCTGACCGACCTCGTCGCGGTGACGCGGACGGTCGGCGCCACGGTGCTCGCGGTGCCGGCGGCGGACGAGTCCGTCGTCGCCGGGGTGAACGACCGCGTGCAGCTCGCCGCGGCCGCGCGCCGGATGAACGACGCGATCGTGCGCCGCCACCAGCTCGCCGGCGTCACCGTGATCGACCCGCTGACGACCTGGATCGACGCGACCGTGACGATCGGGGAGGACGCGGAGATCCGCCCGAACACGCAGCTGCTGCGCGCGACCGCGATCGAGGGCGGCGCGGTCGTCGGTCCCGACACGACGCTCGTCGACTGCGAGGTGGGAGCGGGCGCGCGCGTGAACCGCACCGACGGCACCCTCGCCGTGGTGGGCGCGGGCGCCGACGTCGGCCCGTTCGCCTACCTCCGGCCCGGTACGCGCCTCGGCGCGAAGGGCAAGATCGGCACCTTCGTCGAGACGAAGAACGCCGTGATCGGCGACGGCTCGAAGGTGCCGCACCTCTCCTACATCGGCGACACCGAGGTGGGGGAGCGCTCGAACATCGGCGCCAACACGATCACCGCCAACTACGACGGCGTCCACAAGCACCGCACGACCGTGGGGTCCGCCGTGCGCACCGGCTCGCACAACGTGTTCGTCGCCCCGGTTACCATCGGTGACGGCGTCTACACGGGTGCCGGCACGGTCGTCCGCAAGGACGTGCCCGCCGGCGCGCTGGCCGTGAACGTGGCGCCGCAGCGCAACATCGAGGGCTGGGTGGCCTCCCACCGTCCCGGCACCGATGCCGCCACGACCGCGGCCCGTGCGACGGGCGCGCCCGAGGAGACACCGAAGTGACCGGCATCAAGTCCCAGGGCGAGAAGCGCCTCGTCGTCATCAGCGGCCGCTCGCACCCCGAGCTCGCGTCGAAGGTGGCGGACGAGCTGAACACGGGGCTGCTGCCCGTCGACCTCCGCACCTTCGCCTCCGGCGAGATCTACACGCGCATGGAGGAGAGCGTCCGCGGCTCCGACGCGTTCGTGATCCAGTCGTACGGCGGCCCGGTGAACGAGTGGCTCGTCGAGCAGCTCATCATGATCGACACCCTGAAGCGGGCGTCGGCGAAGCGCATCACCGCCGTCGTGCCGTACTACCCGTACTCGCGCCAGGACAAGAAGAGCCGCGGCCGCGACCCGATCTCCGCCCGCCTCGTCGCGGACCTGTTCAAGACCGCGGGCGCCGACCGGATCATCTCCGTCGACCTGCACGCCGCGCAGATCCAGGGCTTCTTCGACGGTCCGCTCGACCAGCTGTTCGCGATGCCCGTGCTGATCGAGCACATCCAGAACACTGTCGACCGCTCGAACCTGATCGTCGTCTCGCCCGACATGGGCCGCGTGCGCGTCGCCGACATCTGGAGCGACACCCTCGACGTGCCGCTCGCGATCATCCACAAGCGCCGCGACCCCGCGGTGCCGAACCAGGTGACCGTGCACGAGATCGTCGGCGACGTGAAGGGCAAGATGTGCCTGCTCGTCGACGACATGATCGACACCGGCGGCACGATCGTGAAGGGCGCGGAGGCGCTGAAGGCGAACGGCGCCACCGGCGTCATCGTCGCGGCGACGCACGCGATCTTCTCCGACCCGGCCGTCGAGCGCCTCGCCTCGCCCGCGATCGACCGCGTGATCGTCACCGACACGCTGCCGCTGCCGCCCGAGAAGCGGTTCGACAAGCTCGAGGTGCTGTCGATGGCGCCGACGATCGCGCAGGCGATCCACGAGGTGTTCGAGGACGGCTCGGTGACCTCGATGTTCAACGGCGCCGCCTGACCCGTGGCCGACCGGCGTCGCGAGCGCACCGTGCTCGTGATGTGGGAGTACACGTGCGCCCACTCGCCGATCTGGTCGCGCAGCGACGACCTCGACGTCGGGCCGATCGACGCCAGGGAGCTCGGCCTGGCCGAGGCGCTGCGCGACGACCTGGCCGACTGGAACGACCGCTGCGAGACCGCTGCGGATCCGGATGACGAGCTGCCGGTCCCGGTGACGGCGCGGGAGTGGCGCGACCTCGGCGCGGAGGCGTTCGCGCTGGCCGCGCGGGTGCAGCGCGGCCTCGGGGACGCCTGGACCGTGTGGTGCCTGGCCGGCGGCGGGGACGGCGGGCTGCGCGACCGCGGGGCGTTCGGGCTCGAGGCGCGGACGTCCGGCGTGCCCGTGCTGCTGCGGACCGGTGGTCCGGTCGCGTGGACGCCGGCCGCCGTCGAGCCCGCGCTCGACCGCTTCGACGCCGCGCTCGTGCGCCGCGAGCGGGCCTGGCGCGGCTCGGGCGACCACCTGCCTCCCGCGGCGCACCGGGCCGACGCGCTCGAGCTGGCGGGCGCGCTGCACGCCGCGCTGACCGCGGGGCGCGTGCTCTGGTTCGGCGGGGAGGACGTGCCCGCCTGACGCGGTCCCTGCGGCGTCGCGCGGTCGGCATGCGGACCGCGCGACGTGTGCGGAGACTCTCGGAAGGTTCCCGGTCGCCGCGCGGAAGACTCCGGACGCATGGTGAACCCGGTGCAGCTCGAGTCGGCCCGCCTCCTCGACACCGCTGCGGAGACCGGCGTGCACGGCACCACCGGGCTCGTCGCCGCGTGGGACGTCGACGCGCTCGCCACGGGTGCGGTCGCGGCCTTCGCGGACGCCGTCGTCGCGCTGCTGCGGGAGGCGGGCGGTGCGCCGAGCGCCGCGGTCGACGCCCCGCTCGTCGGCGCGTGGTTCCGGCAGGCGCTGACGCCGATCGACTGGTCGCCGCCCTCGCCGTGGGACCCGATCGCCGGCGACTATCGCGCGGCGGACGGCTGGATCCGCCTGCACACGAACGCGCCGCATCACCGGGCGGCCGCGCTGCAGGTGCTCGAGGCGGCGCCGGACCGGGAGGCGATCGCCGCCCGCGTCGCGGGGTGGGGAGCGGACGACCTCGAGTCCGCGGTGGTCGCGGCGGGCGGCGCGGCGGCGACGATGCGCTCGCCCGAGGCGTGGCTCGCGCACCCGCAGGGCGCCGCGGCGCAGCGGGAGCCGCTCATCGACCGGCTGCACACGGTGCCGGCCCCGGTCGACCGGCGACCGGATCCCTCCCGCCCGCTCGCCGGGGTGCGCGTGCTGGACCTCACCCGGGTCATCGCGGGCCCGGTCGCGACGCGGGCGCTCGCGGCGCTCGGCGCGACGGTGCTGCGCGTCGACCCGCCCGGCTGGGACGAGCCCGCCGTGGCGCCCGACATGACGCTGGGCAAGCGTCCCGCCCGCCTCGATGCGCGGACCCCGGAGGGGCGTGAGCGGCTCGCCGAGCTGCTGGCGGGCGCCGACGTGCTCGTGCACGGCTACCGCCGGGGCGCGCTCGAGCCCATCGGGCTGGGCGACGCCGAGCGGCAGCGGATCCGACCGGGGCTCGTCGAGGTGGCGCTCACGGCCTACGGCTGGTCCGGCCCGTGGACCGGCCGTCGCGGCTTCGACTCGCTCGTGCAGATGTCCGCGGGGATCGCCGAGCGCGGGATGCGCGTCACCGGCGCCGACCGCCCGGTGCCGCTGCCCGTGCAGGCGCTCGACCACGCGACCGGCTGGCTGATGGCGGCGGCCGCCGTCGCCGGGCTGCGCGACCGGCTGCGCGGCGGCAGCGGATCGACCGCGTTCCTGTCCCTCGCCCGCACCGCGGCGGAGCTGCTCCCGGCGGAGCCCGCGCCGGAGCCCGCGCCGGAGACGGCGCCGGCGGTGCCGCAGGGCGGCGCGATCGACACGCCCTGGGGCGCCGCGGCCCTCCTGCCGTTCCCGCTGCGCGTCGACGGCGTCCACCTGCGCTTCGACGCGGGCCCCGCGCCCCTCGGCAGCGCGGCCCCCTCCTGGCCCGCCTGAGGCTCAGGCGGCGCTCGGCGCCTCGAGGGTCACGTGCTCGCCGACCTCGTAGACGACCGAGGGCGGGCCCACGATGCGGCCGTCGGGCTCCCCGACGACCTCGTCGTCGCGGTCCGCGTAGGGGAAGCGGGCGAGCACCCAGCGCATCGCCTCGAGGCGCGCGCGCTTCTTGTCGTTGCTCTTCACGATCGTCCACGGCGCCTCCGGCGTGCTCGTCGTCGCGAGCATCGCCTCCTTCGCCGCCGTGTACGCGTCCCACTTGTCGAGCGACGCGATGTCCATCGGCGACAGCTTCCACTGCCGCACCGGGTCGACCTGACGGATCGCGAAGCGCGTCAGCTGCTCGCTGCGCGACACCGAGAACCAGAACTTGACGAGATCGATGCCTGAGGCGGTGATCATCCGCTCGAAGCGGGGCGCGTCCTGCAGGAACCGGTCGTACTGCTCGTCCGAGCAGAAGCCCATCACGCGCTCCACATCCGCGCGGTTGTACCAGGACCGGTCGAACAGCACCATCTCGCCCGCGGCCGGCAGGTGCTGCACGTAGCGCTGGAAGTACCACTGGGTGCTCTCGCGCTCGCTCGGCTTCTCGAGCGCGACCACGGACGCGCCGCGCGGGTTGAGGTGCTCGGTGAACCGCTTGATCGTGCCGCCCTTGCCCGCGGCGTCGCGGCCCTCGAACACGATCACCAGGCGGCGGCCCTCGGCCTTCACCCACTTCTGCAGCTTCAGCAGCTCGATCTGCAGCAGCCGCTTCTGCGCCTCGTAGTCGTCCCGGTCCATCCGCTCGTCGTACGGGTAGCCCTCCCGCCACGTGTCGATGGCGCCGCCGTCGCGGTCGACCAGCACGGGGTCGTCGTCGTCCTCGTCGAGGACGCGGAAGCCCAGGAGGTCGGACAGGTCGACGGTGCTGATCACTCCCGGACCGTAGGGAGCGGGGATGAACGTCCGGTGACCCCGGCCGGAGGATCGGCCCGGCACGCGGCCTGGCGCGCCGTCCGAGCCGCCGCATAGCGTGAACGCGCCACCCGCCCGATCGGAAGGACCGCCATGTCCCTGCTCCGCAGCGCCCGTCATCGACCCCGCCGCACCGTCGCGATCGCCCTCGCGACCGCGGCCCTGCTCGCCGGAGGCGGCGCAGCCGTCGGCGCGACCGTCCAACCCGCGATCCGCACCACGACGCCGAAGCACGCCGCCGACGTCACCAACATCGACGTGCTGCGCCAGCAGATCGCGAACTACTACGGCGACCCGCTGAAGACCGGCGTCATCGGCGCGCACTCCAACTACGTGAAGGAGGTGCACCGGGTCGAGCAGCGCGCGACGCAGTACCTGCTGCACGCCCGCCACGCGAAGGGGAAGCAGAAGGCCGTGCTGCTCGACGTCGACGACACCGCGCTGGCCACCTGGAACTACGAGGTCGCGAGCAACTGGGCCTACAACCCCGCCACCAACGGCGAGTACGTGACGGACCAGAGGTTCCCGGCGGTGCCCGGCATGGTGGAGCTCGTCAAGGCCGCGAAGGCGCACGGCTACGCCGTGTTCTTCCTCACCGGCCGCGGTGCCGCGCAGGAGGCCGCGACGCTCGGCAACCTCACCGACGACAACGTGGGCGTCGACGCCGGCTACCCGGAGCCGACGGACCCGAAGGGCGCCGACGACGGGCTCTACACGAAGCCCGCGCTGGCCGACTACCCGTCGTACCTGACGACCGCGTGCGGCGGCGACGCGTGCACGACGATCGAGTACAAGTCCGCGACCCGGAAGCACATCGAGTCGCTCGGGTACGACATCGTCGCCAACTTCGGCGACCAGTACTCCGACCTCAAGGGTGGCTTCGCCGACAAGCGCTTCAAGCTGCCGAACCCGAACTACTACCTGCCCTGAGGATCCTCGCTCACGCTTCGTGCCGCGCGACCGGAGGCGGCGCGGCACGAAGCGTGAGCGAAGTCGCCTGATGTGCCCGGAACCGGGGCTGCCGGAGGCGCCGCCCCAGCAGCAGGATCGTGCGCATGACCGCCGGTCTGCTCGTCCCGCACCGCCGCCGACCCACGATCGGCGCGCTCTACGTCGGTGCCGTCGCGGCGTTCGCCGTGCTGATGCTCGTGCTCGTCGCGGCGGGACTTGTGCAGCCGCTCGCCGTCGCCGTCGTCGCGGTGCCGCTCGGCCCGATCGGGGTCCTGGCCGCGGCGTTCGCGCTGCCCGCGCTGCAGGGGCCGCCGTCGCTCGCGCTCGGCGCGATCGTGCTGGCGGCCGTGCTCGCGGTCGCCGCGGTGAACGTGCTGCTCGCCGCGGCCCTCGCCCGGGTCAGCGCGCGGCGCACCGCCGCGGACCTCGTCCGCTAGCGGGGCACGGACTCCGCTCCGTGCCGACCGCGGTGCGGCCGGCACGGAGCAGCGTCGTCAGGCCGCGGCGGGGGAGCGCAGCAGGGTGAAGGAGGCGTCGCGCACGATCAGCGTCGTGACCTCGCCCGCCACCTGCTGGTCGGGGTCGCTCGACGCCGCCAGCTCCCACTCGCCGTGCGGCGCCTTCGGCACCTGGAACTCGACGCCGTTCTCCGCGGAGTTCAGCAGCAGCGCGAACGCGTCGGCGCCCTCGTGCTCGAACACGAACGCGATGGTGCGGGCGTCGGGGTTGTCCCAGTCCTCGTCCGCGAACGGCGCGCCGTCGGAGCGCGCCAGCACGACCGCGTCGACGACCCCCTCCGCCGGGGCGTAGCGGTACCACTTCGGCCGCAGCGCGGGCTGCTCGCGGCGGAGGCGGATCAGCAGCTGCGTGAACTCGAGCAGGTCGACGTCCACGTTCTTCCAGTCGAACCAGGAGATCTCGTTGTCCTGGCAGTAGGCGTTGTTGTTGCCGCCCTGGGTGCGCCCGATCTCGTCGCCGCCGAGCAGCATCGGCACGCCGGTCGACAGCAGCAGCGTGGCCAGCAGGTTCTTGCGCTGCCGCAGACGCCGCTGGTTCACCGCCTCGTCCTCCGTGGGGCCCTCCGCGCCGCCGTTGAACGACTTGTTGTCGCTCTCGCCGTCGTTGTTGTCCTCGCCGTTGGCATCGTTGTGCTTCGAGTTGTAGGCCGTGAGGTCCGCGAGCGTGAAGCCGTCGTGCGCCGTGACGAAGTTCACGCTGCAGAGCGGAGAGCGGCGGTCCGGCTGGTACACGTCGGGGCTGCCGAGGATGCGCTGGCTCGTGGTGCTGAGCTGGCTGTCGACGCCGCCCCAGAACTCGCGCACGTCGTCGCGGAACTTGCCGTTCCACTCCGACCACTCGGCCGGGAACTCGCCGACCTGGTAGCCCGCGGTGTCCCACGGCTCCGCGATCAGCTTCACCGGCGCGAGCACCGGGTCCTGCAGCGTCAGGTCGAGGAACGCGCTGCGCAGCCCGACCTCCGCGCCCTGACGGGTCAGCGTCGTCGCGAGGTCGAAGCGGAACCCGTCGACGTGCATCTCCTCCACCCAGTAGCGGAGGGAGTCCATGATCAGCCCGAGCGCGGCCGGGTGGGCCGTGTTCAGGCTGTTGCCGGTGCCCGTGGTGTCGAAGTAGGCGTCCTTCTGCTCGTCGACGAGGCGGTAGTACGCCGGGTTGTCGAGCCCCTTGAAGGACAGCGTCGGGCCCATGTGGTTGCCCTCCGCCGTGTGGTTGTAGACGACGTCGAGGATCACCTCGAGGCCGGCCGCGTGCAGCGCCTTCACGAGCGTCTTGAACTCGGCGACCTGCGCGCCCGAGTCGCCCGCGGAGCTGTAGGCGCCGTGCGGGGCGAAGAAGCCGACCGTGTTGTAGCCCCAGTAGTTCGAGAGGCCCTTGTCGAGCAGGGTGTTGTCCTGCACGAACTGGTGGATCGGCAGCAGCTCGACCGAGGTGATGCCCAGGTCGACGAGGTGCTGGATCGCCCGGGGGTGGGCGAGGCCCGCGTACGTGCCCTGCAGCTCCTCCGGCACGCCCGGCAGGCGCTTGGTGAAGCCCTTCACGTGGGTCTCGTAGACGATCGTCTCCTCGAGCGGCACGCGCGGCGCGACGTCGTCGCCCCAGTCGAACGCCCGGTCCACGACGACGCAGCGGGGCATCGCGGAGGCGGAGTCGGTGTCGTCCCGCTCCGTCGGCTCGGTCATGTCGTGGCCGAAGAGCCGCTGGTCCCAGGAGTAGTCGCCGGAGATCGCGAGGGCGTGGGGGTCGAGCAGCAGCTTGTGCACGTTGTGGCGCAGGCCCGCGGCCGGGTCCCACGGACCGTCGACGCGCAGCCCGTAGCGGGTGCCGACGACGACGTCCGGCACGAAGCCGTGCGACACGTAGCCGGTGCGGTCGGGCAGCGCGGTGCGGGTCTCGGTCTCCCCGTCGAACGCGCAGAAGAAGACCTCGGTCGCGCTCTCGGAGTAGACGGCGACGTTCGCGCCGCCCTCCACGAGCGTGACGCCGAGGGGGTAGGGCAGGGACCGGGTGGTCGGCATCCGACACCTTTCGTTGGAAGCGGCGCATCACGGTACTGAGCGGTGCACCGGCATCGGCTGGGCGTCGGTCCGTGCTTCGCCGGGAATCGCCTGTCGGGCGGCCGAGATAGGTTGCAGCCCGGCACGGAGGAGGACGCGATGGAGTTCCGGCATCTGGGCGCTTCGGGGATGAAGGTCTCGGAGATCACCTACGGCAACTGGATCACCCACGGCGGGCAGGTCGAGGACGACGCGGCGACGGCCTGCGTGCGCGCGGCGCTCGACGCGGGGATCACGACCTTCGACACCGCGGACGCCTACGCGAACGGTGCGGCGGAGGAGGTGCTCGGCCGGGCGCTCTCCGGCGTGCGGCGCGCCTCCCTCGAGGTGTTCACGAAGGTGTACTTCCCGACGGGACCCGCGGGGCACAACGACACCGGGCTGTCGCGGAAGCACGTCCTCGAGTCGATCGACGGCTCGCTGACCCGCCTCGGCATGGACTACGTCGATCTGTACCAGGCGCACCGCTACGACCGCTCCACCCCGCTCGAGGAGACCATGCAGGCGTTCGCCGACGTGGTGCGCTCGGGCAAGGCGCTCTACATCGGCGTCTCGGAGTGGACGGCCGAGCAGCTGCGGGAGGGCCAGGCGCTCGCCGCGCAGCTCGGGTTCCGCCTCGTGTCGAACCAGCCGCAGTACTCCGCGCTCTGGCGCGTGATCGAGGGCGAGGTCGTGCCCGCGTCGGCCGAGCTCGGCATCTCGCAGGTCGTCTTCTCGCCGATCGCGCAGGGCGTGCTGACCGGCAAGTACAAGCCGGGGCAGCAGCCGCCCGAGGGCAGCCGCGCCACCGACCAGAAGGGCGGCGGCGCGCAGTTCGTGCAGCGCTTCCTCCGCGACGACCTGCTCGCCCGGGTGCAGCGGCTGCAGCCGATCGCGGCCGAGCTCGACCTGTCGCTCGCGCAGCTCGCGGTCGCCTGGGTGCTGCAGAACGAGAACGTCGCCTCGGCGATCATTGGCGCCTCGCGGCCCGAGCAGGTCGCGGAGAACGTGAAGGCCGCGGGCGTCACGATCCCGCTGCCGCTGATGGAGCGCATCGACGAGGTGCTCGGCGACTCCGTCGAGCGCGACGCGGGCCGCACGGCGGCCAACGCCCCCGCCTCCCGCCTCGCCTGATCGGCGGCGCGGATCCGGATCGCCCGAGCGACGGGTCCGGATCCGCGCCGACCCGACGGATGATGGGGAGGATGCGCCGCCTGCTGCTTCCCCTGACGCTGGTCTCGGCGCTGCTGCTCGCGGGCTGCACCGCCTCCCGACCCGAGCCGCCGAGGCCCACCGAGCCCGCGCTGCGGCTGGCGAGCGGCCGCACCACCGCGGTCGTCGACGCCGCGTCGCCGGCGCAGCGCGCGGTGCAGACGAGCCGCGCGCTCTTCGCCGCGTCACCGGGCGTGGTGCTGGCGCCGGAGGGGGACCCGGACACCCAGCGCGCGGCGGGAAGGACGGCGGAGCGCCTCCACGTGCCGCTGCTGCTCGTCCCCGCCTCCACCGGCAGCCCGGCGCCGAGCACCGGACCCGCCGCCGCCGAGGCGCACCGGCTCGGCGCGCGCTGGAGCGTGGGGCCGGGCCTCCGCATCCCGGGCCTGCGCCCGCGGTCCGCCGCGAGGACCGAGCCGGAGCCCGCACCCCGACCGGACTCGGCGGTGGTCGTCGCGACCGGGGACGACGACGTCGCGGCGCTCGCGACCGCGACGGCCGCCAGGGCGCGCGTCGTGCGGCTGCCGGAGGGGACCGACCTGAACGGCGACGCGAGCGCCGTGCGCGCGCTCTCCGGCGCGAAGGACGCCCGGGCCGTGCTCGTCGGCCGCGCGTTCGCGGGCGGGACGGACCTCGCCTGGTCGGTCGCTGCCGCACGCACGGGCTGGACCTACGCGGGCGGTTCGCAGCGCGCGTTCGACGGCCGCAGCCTGCACGTCGCGCTCTACGGCACCCCGGGAGACCGGGCCCTCGGCGTGCTCGGGCACCAGGGCGAGGCCGCCACCCTCACCCGGGTCCGTGCCCTCGGCGCGCAGTACGCGGCGCTGACCGACCGCACCGTCTCGCCGATGCTGGAGGTCATCGCGACGGTCGCCGCGGGCGGCCCGACCGACGACGGCGACTACTCGGGGGAGGTCGACGCGGCGCGCCTCGAGCCCTACGTCGACGCGGCGCTCGCGGCACACGTGCCGGTGATCCTCGACCTGCAGCCCGGTCGCCAGGACTTCCTGAGCCAGGCGAAGCAGTACGCGTCGCTGCTCGAGAAGCCCGGGGTGGGGCTCGCCCTCGATCCGGAGTGGCGGCTGGGGCCGAAGCAGAAGCCGCTGGTGCAGATCGGCCGGGTGTCGGCCGCCGAGGTGAACCGCACCTCCGCGTGGCTCGCGGGCCTGGTGCGCGCGAAGGGGCTGCCGCCGAAGCCGTTCGTGCTGCACGAGTTCCGGCTGACGATGCTGCAGGACCGGTCGTCGATCGTCGTCGACCGGCCCGAGCTCGACACCCTGATCCACGTCGACGGCCAGGGCGGGCAGCCGGACAAGCAGGCCACCTGGCGCGCGGTCCGGAACGGTGCCCCCCACGTCGCCTGGGGCTGGAAGAACTTCCTCGAGACGGACCACCCGGTGCTGACGCCGAAGCAGACCCTGCAGCAGGTGCACCCGACGCCGGACCTGATCACCTACCAGTAGGCGCCCGGGTCAGAGCGCGCCGGCCGCCGCCCGCAACTCGGTGAGCGCGGCGACCGAGTAGTCGGCCATCGCCTCGGTCGGCGCGTCCGGCTCCGCGGCCCAGCGCACGAAGGCGTCGTGGTGCGCCAGCACGCCCAGCTCGGCGGCGAGGCGGGCGACCACCGGCGGAGTGCCGCGGCGGACGAGGGCCGCCTCCATCGCCGCCGCGAGCCCGACGGACTTCTGCGCGCTCCGCTCGCGCAGCTCGGCGTTGGCGCTGACCACGGCCTCGATGCGGGGCGCGATCTCGCGGCTCATCGGGCCGTAGGCGCCGGCGGCGCGGCGCAGGCCCTCCGCGACCGCGTCGAGCGGGGCCGACCCCTGGGGCGCGGCCTCGATGCCCTCGGCGAGCAGGGCGCTCATCACGGCCTGGCCGGCGACGAGCAGCTCGCGCTTGTCCGGGAAGTGCCGGAAGAACGTGCTGCGGGTGACGCCCGCGCGGTCCGCGATCTGGGCCACCGTCGTCTCGTCGTAGCCCTGCTCGTGGAACAGGTCGACGGCCGCGAGCACCAGGCGCTCGCGCGCGTTCGACTCCCAACGGCTCACCCGCTCATCGTACGGAGCGACCTCGCAGCAGGATCTCCCCAGTGATGGGACTGGCGTCCCGTCACGGTGCTACGGTGATGGGACTTCAGTCCCATCACTTCGCGGAGGTCCCCATGCAGGTCTTTCTCACCGGCGGCACCGGCCTGATCGGTTCGGCGGTCGTCGCCGAGCTGCAGGGCGCCGGGCACACCGCCCTCGTGCTCGCCCGCTCCGACGCCGCGGAGGCGGCCGTCCGCCGGGTCGGCGCGACGCCCCTGCGCGGCTCGCTCGCCGACCTCGACGTCATCCGCTCCGGGGTCGAGGAGGCCGACGGCGCGATCCACCTCGCCTTCGGCAACGACTTCTCGAGCGAGGAGGCCGTCGCGAGGTCGATCGCGGAGGAGACCGCGGCCATCGACGCCATCGGCGAGGTGCTCGACGGCAGCGACCGACCCTTCGCCGTGGTGTCCGGCACCCCGTGGATCCCGGGCCGCGCCTCCACCGAGCAGGACCCGCTGCCGACCGAGGGCATCGTCGGCGGACGCGGCCGCACGGTGACCGCGACGCTGGCGCTCGCCGAGCGCGGCGTGCGCACCTCCGCGATCCGCATGCCTCGGACGGTGCACGCCGACGGCGCCGGCGGGTTCGCCGGACTGCTGACCCAGCTCGCGCGGCAGACGGGCGTCTCGGGCTACCCGGGCGACGGCGCGCAGCGCTGGCCGGCGGTGCACGCGCTCGACGCGGCCTCGCTCTTCCGGCTCGCGCTCGAGCAGGCGCCCGCCGGCACCGCCTGGCACGCGGTCGACGACGAGGGCGACGCGGTGCGCGACATCGCGGCGGTCATCGGACGCAAGCTGGGGCTGCCCGTGCGGTCGCTGCCGGAGGAGGCGTTCGGCCCGCTCGGGCCGGTGTTCGCGATGGACCAGCCCGCCTCCAGCGCCCGCACCCGCGAGGCGCTCGGCTGGCGGCCGACGCACCTGAGCCTGCTCGCGGACCTCGAGGCCAACCTGCAGGCCTGAGCCCCTGCGGTCGCCGCCTGGCGCTCGCAGGGTGCGGCACGTGCTGCGCCGGCTGGTGGACGTCGAGGGCGACCGGCCCGCGTCCTCCGTCCCGCAGGGAGGACCTCCCTGCGGGACGGAGCGCGCGTCAGCCCAGGCCGCCGCCGAAGAAGCCGGCGTTGACGGCGTTGCTCGCGACGCCCTTCGCGAGCAGGTCGCCCTCGCGGTCGGTCGCGTCGTGCGCGTCCTCCACGTCGAAGTCGACGGCGCCGTTCGTCTGGTCGAACGGCTTCTCGTCGCTCGTCAGGTGCACCCACGGCTTCGCCGCGGGTCGGTTCCTCCTGCGCATCGTGCGCTCCTCCGACCCGCGGACGGCACGGGCCTCCCCGGAGTATCCGCCCGTCCGCCCGCCGGAGCCAGCCCCGTGCAGCCGCTCGGCCGCGACCTGCAACGGGTCTGGATGCGCCGCGGCCGGGCGATCGCCCGCGGCGGGTCGCGGTTGTAGCTTCGGCAGATGCGCCGACGGACCCTGCTGCTCGGCGGCGGGCTGGCCGTCGCGCTCGTCGGTGCGGGGGTGCTCGGCTGGCGCGCGATCCCGTACGTGCCGCCCGCAGACGCCGCACCGCGCTCCGCCTCCGTCGTCCGCGAGACCGCGTACGTCGAGCGGTGGTGGCGGCACGCGAACCCCGCCTACGGCACCCTCGGCGGCACCGACTGCGTCGACTTCACCAGCCAGGCCCTGCACGCCCGCGGGTGGGCGATGAGCGCGGACTGGGGCACCTCGACCGTGCTCGGCCGGCGCTCGTCGACGCCCGCCTGGGTCGGCTCGACCGCGATGATGCGCTGGCTCGGCACCCGCCCCGACCTCGCGACCCCGCTCGACGACCGGCACCGCGCGCAGGTGGCCGTCGGCGACGTCGCGCAGTTCGACTGGGACGCGAGCGGCGACCGCGACCACACGGCCGTCGTCACCCGGGTGCAGCATGAGGGCGGACGCGTCGTCGTCGAGGTCGCCGAGCACTCCCCGGCGGGGCTGCACGACTCCGTCGACCGGCTCATCGCCGAGCACGGCGGCCGCGGCGTGATCCACTACTGGCACCTGCGCGCATGACACGAGGAGGCACCATGGTCGCGGTCGGTCTGTGCGAGGACGATCCCCAGGTCCGCAGCGTCGTCGTCGAGGCGCTCGCCGCCGTCGACCTCGACGTGGTCGTCGCC
The DNA here is from genome assembly GCF_039544415.1 of Amnibacterium soli. Taxonomy (NCBI): domain Bacteria; kingdom Bacillati; phylum Actinomycetota; class Actinomycetes; order Micrococcales; family Microbacteriaceae; genus Amnibacterium; species Amnibacterium soli. Next base: position 240,167 of record NZ_BAABLP010000001.1, read on the forward strand.
CACCGCGCGGCGGAGGCGGTGCGGGAGTTCACGCCCGACTCCGGGCTGCGCGCCCTCGTGCTCGACATCGGGCTGCCCGACGGCGACGGGCGCGACCTCTGCCAGGCGCTCCGCGCGAGCGGCGTGACGGCGCCCGTGCTCTTCCTCACCGCCCGCGGCGGCGTGCACGAGGTCGTGGCGGGCTTCGGCGCCGGCGGCGACGACTACCTGGTGAAGCCGTTCGCGGTGGCGGAGCTGCAGGCCCGCGTCTCCGCGCTGGTGCGCCGCGCGCCGGTGCAGCCGGCCGAGCCCCGCACCCTGCACCTCGACCCCGAGCGCTACTCGGTGCGGCACGGGGAGGCGGAGGAGCGGCTGACCCCCACCGAGTTCCGGCTGCTCGCGACGCTGCTCGCCCGCCCGGGCGAGGTCGTGCGCCGCCGCGAGCTGATCGGCGCCGCGTGGCCCGTCGGGGCGGTGGTCCAGGCGAACACGCTCGACTCCTACATGCGCCGGCTGCGGCGGCTGCTCGAGCAGGTCGGCGCGGCCGAGCGCCTGCACACGGCGCGCGGCGTCGGCTTCCGGCTGGAATGACGGCGCGACCGCTGCGCTCGAGCGCCTCCGTCCGCCGCCGCCTCACCGCGACGACGGCCCTGATCAGCACCGTCGGCATGCTCGTGCTGATCGTCGTGGTCCTTCTCGTCGCCTGGCGCACCACGGACCACGAGATGGACCAGGTGCTCGCGACGCGCCTCGCGGCGGCGCGCGACGCGGTCGAGGTCGTGTCCGGCCGGCCGCAGGTGGTCGACCCGGACGACCCGACGTTCGAGACCGCCAGCTGGATCGCCGATCCGTCGGGGCGCCTCGTCGCCGGCCCCACCGTGGCGGAGCCGCTGCGGTCCACCGTCCGGCAGCTCGCCGCGCACGGCGGCGGCGTGATGGAGGTGGGCTCCTGGCGCGTCCGCGCGACCTCGCTGGTGCCCGGCTCCCGCGACGGCCGCGCGATCGTCGCGATCGACACCGGCCCCTACCGGTCCGGGCTCGGGCGCCTGATCGCCGCGTCCGTCATCACGGGCGTCGTCGTCGTGACCGGCGTGACGCTGCTCGCCGGCCTGATCGTGCGCCGCGCGCTCGCACCCGTCGCGACGATGACCGCGACGGCGGACGCCTGGTCGCACGAGCGCCCCGACCGCCGGTTCGGGCTCGGGGTGCCGCGGGACGAGATCACCGCGCTCGCCGCGGTGCTCGACGGCCTGCTCGACCGCGTCGACCGGGCGATCCGCGCCGAGCAGCGCCTGACTGCGGAGGTCGCCCACGAGCTGCGGACGCCGCTCACCGTGATGCGCGGGGAGGCGGAGCTCGGCGCCGCGACGCCCCGGCTGCGCAAGGCGGAGCACGACCGCTTCGAGCGCATCGTCGCGGCCGCCGACGACATGGGCGCCGCGATGACGACGCTGCTCGACGCCGCGCGCGGGTCCGGCTCCGCCGCGACGAGCACGGTGGCCGAGGTGCTCGCGCAGCAGGCGGCGCGCGGCGGGCTCGCGGTGCCGGTGCAGGTGGACCGGGTGCCCGAGGGCCTGGTCGCCGCAGCGCCTGCGGAGGTGCTCGGCCGGGCGGTCGCACCCCTGGTCGACAACGCGGCCCGCTACGGCCGCACCGCGGTGCGGCTCTCCGCCGAGCGGCGCGGCGAGCGGGTGCTCGTGACCGTCGAGGACGACGGCGACGGCGTGCCGGTGGAGGTCGGCGACGTGTTCGAGCCGGGGGTGCGCGATCAGCGCAGCGAGGGCGCCGGCCTCGGGCTCGCGCTCGCGCGCCGCCTGGCCCGCTCGGTCGGCGGCGACGCCGTGCTCGTGAGCCGCTCGCCGGCGGTGTTCGGCATCGAGGTGCCGACCGCGCCGGGCACGGGGGCCGCGTGACCGACGCGCGCCGCCCGGCCGCCGGGTGGCACGATCGGCGGATGCCCGGCCGCACCCGACCCGTGACCGTCGACGACGCACGGGCGATCGCCCGGCTGCAGTCCGCGAACCGCGACTTCCTCGCGCCCTGGGACGCGATCCGCCCCGACGCCTTCTACACGGAGGCGGGTCAGCGGGTCGAGCTGCAGCGGGCCGTCGACCGGCGGGCGGAGGGCACCGCCGCCGCGTCGGCGGTGCTCGACGACGAGGGCCGCATCGTGGGCGTGATCCGGCTGAACGGGATCGTGCGCGGCGCCTTCGAGTCCTGCTCGATGGGCTACTGGGTCGACCAGGCGGCGAACGGACGCGGCTACGCGACGGAGGCGGTGGCCGAGATGCTCGCGCTCGCGTTCGGCGAGCTCGGGCTGCACCGCGTGCAGGCGGAGACCCTGCGCCACAACGTCCGGTCGCAGCGGGTGCTCGCCCGCAACGGCTTCGAGCACATCGGCATGGCGCCGCAGTTCCTCCGCATCGCGGGGGAGTGGCAGGACCACGAGCTGTTCCAGGTCCTCGCGGGCTGAGCCTCGAGCCGGCGTCAGGCGGTGCGGACGACCGCGTCGGCCCGCCGCCGCGTGGAGAGGACGAGCGCCGCGTTCGGCAGGTCGACCGCGTCGACCCACGCCTCCGCCTCCTCCGGCGTCCTTCCGAACAGCACGTGCCGCGCGATCAGGCGCTCCCGGCGGACGCGGTGGGGCGCGTCGCAGAACCACACCTCGTCGAGGTGCGCGGCCGCCTCGGTCCACGGGCTCGCGTCGACGAGCAGGTAGTTCCCCTCCGAGACCACCAGGTCGACGCCCGGGTCGACCGCGATGGCGGCGGCGATCGGCTGCTCGAGGTCGCGCTCGAAGCCGGGGGCGTAGACGGGCTCGAGCTCCCGGTCGCGGAGGCGGCCGAGCAGCGTGCGGTAGCCCCAGCCGTCGAACGTGTCGATCGCGCCCTTGCGGTCCTGCCGGCCCAGCCGCTCGAGCGCCGCGTCGGCCAGGTGGAACCCGTCCATCGGCACGTGCGCGGCGCGGAAGCGGCCGTCCGCCTCGACCGCGGCGACGAGCCGTTCCGCCACCGTCGTCTTGCCGGCGCCGGGCGCGCCCGCGATGCCGAGCAGCACGCGGTCGCCGCGGCGCAGCAGCGTCAGGACGCGGTCGAGCGCCTGGTCGAAGTCGAGCACGGCCCCACTCTTCCGGACCTTTCCGGGAGCGGCTCGCAGCCCGGCGTGCCGCGCGCTTCACGGCGGGGTGTCGTGCCGAGTGCCTAGCGTTAGGTGCATGTCGCTTCGCGAGGGCTCGTCCCGCTCGTTCTCCGTCCCCCAGGAGCGCCGTGTCGCCACGGCCCTGCCCGGCCCGAACTCCCTCGCGCTGCAGGCCCGCCGCGTCGCCAGCGTCAGCCGCGGCGCGGGCACGCTCGCCAACATCTACATGGACCACGCGGCCGGCGCGGTGCTCGTCGACGTCGACGGCAACCGGCTGATCGACCTGGGCTCCGGCATCGGCGTCAACACGATCGGCCACGCCCACCCCGACGTCGCCGCCGCGGTCGCGGAGCAGGCGACGAAGCTGATGCACACGCTGTTCACGGTCACGCCGTACGAGAACTACGTGCGGGTGGCGGAGAAGCTGGCGCAGATCACGCCCGGCACGCACGAGAAGCACTCGATCCTCGTGAACTCCGGGGCGGAGGCGGTCGAGAACGCCGCGAAGATCGCCCGCCGCTTCACCGGCCGCCGCGCGATCGTCGTGCTCGACCACGCCTTCCACGGCCGCACGAACATGACGATGGCGATGACCTACCGCCCCTGGCCGGAGCGGGAGGGGATGGGCCCGTTCCCGGGCGAGATCTACTCCGTGCCCGTCAGCTACCCCTTCCGCGACGGCCTGACCGGCGAGGAGGCCGCCGAGCGCACGATCGACTACATCGAGACGCACGTCGGCCCCCGCGACGTCGCGGCGTTCTTCGCCGAGCCGATCCAGGGCGACGGCGGCATCGTCATCCCCGCCCCCGGCTACTTCACCCGCATCGCCGAGTACTGCCGCGACAACGGCATCGTGTTCGTGGCGGACGAGATCCAGGCGGGGATCGCCCGCACCGGCGCGTGGTACTCGATCGAGCACCACGGCGACGTCGTGCCCGACCTGGTCTGCACCGCGAAGGGCATCGCGGGCGGGATGCCGCTCGCCGCGGTCACCGGCCGCGCCGAGATCATGGACGCGGTGCAGCCCGGCGGCATCGGTGGCACCTTCGGCGGCAACCCGGTCTCGACCGCGGCCGCGCTCGCGGTGTTCGACGTGATCGAGCGCGAGGACCTGATCGGCGAGGCGCAGCGGGTCGAGCGCACGCTCGTCTCCCGCATCGGCGGCTGGACCGACAAGTACGACGTGGTCGGCGAGGTGCGCGGCAAGGGTGCGATGTTCGGCGTCGAGCTCGTCGAGCCGGGCACGCGCAAGCCGAACCCGGCGCTGCTGAAGCACGTGCTGAAGCACGCGACCGAGCACGGGGTCGTCCCGCTCGACGCCGGCAGCTGGGACAGCGTGCTGCGCCTCCTGCCGCCCGTCGTGATCTCCGACGCGCTGATCGACGACGCCGCGGGCGTGCTCGAGGAGGCCATCGAGTCGTTCCAGGGCGTCGGCGAGCCGGGCATCACCCCCGCCTCCTGATCCGTCCTCGCGGATCCGGAGATCGTGCGCGGATCCGGATCGATCTGGCGACACGCCGCAGCGGAGGGGCTGCGTGCAGCGTGTCGCCGAGGATCTCCGGATCCGCGCTCAGCCGCGGACGAGCGCGCCCAGGCCCGTGCCGGTGCGGTCGAACAGCTGCAGGGTGTCGCCACGGACGCGGAAGGAAGCGGCGCGGGCGATCGCGGTGATCGCGTTCGGCCGCAGCCGCGGCACGCCCTGGACGATCGGGCAGCCGCGGATCGGCGTGGCCGTGCGCACGACGAGCAGGCGCCCGCCCGGCAGCACGCGGTAGACGCCGCGGCCGCCGAGCGCGCCCGTGGCGCAGGAGGAGGTCGCCTGCCACTGCCCCGCCTCGAAGACGATCGCGCTCGTCGGTGCGCCCGCCACGGTCCACCGGCCCTCAAGGGCCTTCGCCGTCGTGGCGCCGACGCCGGGACCGGGCGTGCCGGACTGCAGCAGCGAGACGGGCGTCGTGGGCGCGGGGGAGGCGGACCCGCCGGCCGCGGTGAGCCGCGCGGTCCGCGACCCGTCCGCGGCGAGCAGCACCCAGCCGTCGCCGTCCCGCTGCACGCGGGCGGTGCGGGTCAGCCACTCGGCGGGCGCCGCGCCGGCGAGCCCCGAGGTGCCGCCGCCGACCAGCACCTGGTCGCCCTGCGCGCTCCACGCGTAGCTCGACGACCCTCCGCCTGCCGTCACGGTGACCGCGGACCCGTCGAAGTGCGCGGTCGTGCCGCTGGTCGCGTCGTCCGCGTCGGACACGCGCCACGTGGTGCCCGCCAGGTCCACGGCCGACGCGGCCGCGGCGGAGGAGGCGGACGGGGCGCCGCCGCCCCCGGTCGAGCCGCCGGAGCAGCCGGTCAGGGCGAGCGCGAGGCAGGCCGCGGTCGCAGGCAGGAGGAGGACGGACGGGATCCGCATGCCCGGCAGTGTCCCGCGGCGCCCCGGTCCTCTCACGGCACGCCGCGCGGTGTCGATCGATACCCCAGGGGGGTACCATCGCCTGCATGCAGGAGGCGCACGTCGGCTACGTCGCGAACAAGGACGAGCTGCTGAAGCGGCTGCGCCGGGCCGAGGGCCAGGTGCGGGGCATCCAGCGGATGGTCGAGGACGACACCTACTGCATCGACGTGCTCACGCAGGTCTCCGCCGCGACGAAGGCGCTGGAGACCGTGGCGCTGGCCCTGCTCGACGACCACCTCGCGCACTGCGTGGCCGAGGCGAGCGCCGAGGGCGGGCCCGTCGCCGAGGAGAAGCTGCGCGAGGCCTCCGCGGCCATCGCGCGGCTCGTGCGCTGAGCACGGCACCGGATCGACCACCACCCCCGATGACACAGGAGCGACGCATGGACGACGTGAACGAGCAGACCATCACCGGCCGCCGCCTCAGCGGGTTCGGCCTCGGCATCACCGACGTCAGCGCGCCGGCCGCGGGCGGCTGCGGCTGCGGCGGCGCGTGCGGCGGGCACGGCGGAGCCCACGGGCACGCGCACGGCGACCAGCACGCGGCGGCGCCGAGCGACGGCGGCCAGGCGTTCGAGGTCGCCGGCATGACCTGCAGCCACTGCGTCTCCAGCGTCACGGAGGAGCTCACGGCGCTCGACGGCGTCGAGGGCGTCGCCGTCGACCTGCGCCCCGGCGCCCTCTCGACGGTCGTCGTCACCGCCTCCCGCCCGCTCGGCGGCGACGAGGTCCGCGCCGCCGTCGAGGAGGCGGGCTACACGCTCGCCTCCTGATGCCGACCGCCTCCGAGGTCCGCCTCGACATCTCCGGGATGACCTGCGCCGCCTGCGCGACGCGGGTGGAGCGCAAGCTCAACCGGGTGCCGGGCGCGACCGCCACCGTGAACTTCGCGACCGAGACGGCGACCGTGCACGGCGCCGTGCGGCTGCCGGAGCTCGTGGCGGCCGTGGAGGCGGCGGGGTACGGCGCGCGCCCGGCGGGCTCCGGTCCCGAGCAGCGCGACGGTCGCCGGCTGCGCCTGCGGCTGATCGTCGCGGTGGTGCTCGCGGTGCCCGTCGTCCTGCTGTCGATGGTGCCGGCGCTGCACGTGCCGGGCTGGCAGTGGATCGCCGCGGTGCTCGCGCTGCCGGTCGTCACCTGGGCCGCGTGGCCGTTCCACCGCGCCGCGCTCGTGAACCTCCGGCACGGCGCGACCACCATGGACACCCTGATCAGCCTCGGGGTGCTGGCGGCGACCGCCTGGTCGGCGGCCGCGCTGCTGACCGCGGGCGGGGACACCTACCTCGAGGTCGGGGTCGTCGTCACGGTATTCGTGCTCGCCGGGCGGCTCGCGGAGGCGGCCGCCCGCCGCCGGGCGGGCGCCGCGCTGCGGGCGCTCATCGCGCTCGGGGCGAAGGACGCGCTGCGCGTCGTCGACGGCCGGGAGGAGCGCGTGCCGGTGGCGGCCCTCGCGGTCGGCGACCGGGTCGTGGTGCGGCCGGGCGACACCGTGCCGAGCGACGGCCGGGTGCTCGACGGCCGATCCGCCCTCGACGCCTCCCTGCTGACGGGCGAGTCGGTGCCGGTGGAGGTGGCGCCGGGCGACCGGGTCACCGGCGGCACCGTCGCGGTCGGCGGCGGCCGGCTGCTCGTGCAGCTGGAGCGGGTCGGCGCCGACACCGAGCTCGCCCGCATCGGGCGGCTCGTCGCCCGGGCGCAGGACGGCAAGGCGGCGGTGCAGCGGCTGGCCGACCGGGTCTCCGCCGTCTTCGTGCCCGTGGTGCTGGGCCTCGCCGTCGTCGCCTTCGCCGGCTGGACCCTCGCCGGCGACCTCGACCGCGGCGTCGCCGCCGCGGTGACGACGCTGATCATCGCGTGCCCCTGCGCGCTCGGCCTGGCGACGCCGACGGCGCTGCTCGTCGGCTCGGGCCGCGGCGCGCAGCTCGGCGTCCTCATCCGCGGTCCCGAGGTGCTGGAGCGCACGCGCCGCGTCGACACGGTCGTGCTCGACAAGACCGGCACGCTCACGACCGGCCGCATGACCGTGCAGGGCGTCGTGCCGCTCGGCGGTGCCGACGCCGACGAGGTGCGCGCCCTGGCCGCCGCGGCGGAGCACGACTCGGAGCACCCGGTCGGCCGGGCGCTCGCCACCGCGGGCGTCGCCCGGGCGGTCGCCGACTTCACCGCCGTCGCCGGCGGCGGCGTGCGGGCGCGCGTGGACGGCGAGACCGTGCGCGTCGGCCGCATCGGCTGGCTCGCGTCGGAGGGCGTCGCCGTGGAGGCGGCCGGGCCCGCGGTCGAGGCGGCGGAGGCGCGCGGCGCGACCGCGGTCGTCGTCGCGCGCGGGGACGCGGCGCTCGGGGTGCTCGAGGTCGCGGACGGACTCCGGGCCGGGTCCGCGGACGCCGTGCGGCGCCTCCGCGCCCTCGGCCTCGAGCCGGTGCTGCTCACCGGCGACAACGCGGGCGCGGCGCACACGATCGCGGAGCAGGCCGGGATCACGACGGTCTTCGCGGGGGAGACGCCCGAGGGCAAGCTCGCCCGCATCCGCGCGCTGCAGCAGGAGGGCCGCGTCGTCGCGATGGTCGGCGACGGGGTGAACGACGCGGCGGCGCTCGCGGCGGCGGACCTCGGCATCGCGATGGGCGGCGGCACCGACGCGGCCGGCGCGGCGGCGGACCTCGTGCTCGTGCGCGACGACCCGGCGCTCGTCGCCACCGCCGTGCGGCTCGCCCGCGGCACGCTGCGGACCATCCGCGGCAACCTGTTCTGGGCCTTCGCGTACAACGCGGCCGCGCTGCCGGTCGCGATGCTGGGCCTGCTGAACCCGATGATCGCGGGCGGCGCGATGGCGGCGTCGTCGGTGCTCGTGGTCGGCAACAGCCTGCGACTCACCCGCTTCCGGGCAGACTGACCACGTGCCCGCCCGCCCCAGGATCCGCCGGTGGGGCTGAGCGCGTCGCTGGCCCTGCTCCGCGTCCACGTGCTCGTGGTCGAGCTGCCCGGCCGGCCCCTGCTGCGCCTGCGCGCCGAGGCCGCGCTCCGCGCCCGCGGCTGGGTCGTCGTGACGGACCCGGAGGACGCGGACCTCGTGCTCGTGTGCGGCGCCCCGCATCCGGAGGTCGCCGCAGCGGTCGACGCGCTCTGGGCCCGCGTGCCGCTGCCGCGCGCCCGGCGCACGGTCCGGGCGGAGGCGGACCTCGCCGACGTGCTCGACAGCGCGGCGCGGGTCATCGGGGACGACGCCCTGCAGCGGGAGGCCGCGGCGGCCGCGGTGGCGGGCGTCCGACCCGTACCCGACGGCCGCTACGGTCCGGTGCGGGCGCACTGGCCCGCAGGGCTGATCATCGACTGCGCGCTCGACGACGGCGGCCGGATCGCGGCGGCGGGGGTGCGGCGCCTGTCCGCCGAGCAGGAGGAGGACCCGGACGGGCTGCGCCCGTTCGTGCTGCCCGTGGCCGACGCCGCACGGCTGCTGCGCCTCGTCGGCTGGCCCGCCCTCGCGCTGCGGCTGGACCGGGTGCTCGACCTCGCGGTCGGCGGCACCGCGCCAGAGCGGCTGCGCGGGCGCCTCCGCTCGGTCGAGCGCACCGTCCGGCGCTCCGAGACGCTGCGCTGGCTGCTGCGGCGCGAGGGGCACGGCGTCGCGGTCGCCCCGCGCCTGCTCGCGCTGCTGCGGGCCGCCGCCGTCGGTGAGGAGCCGCCCCGGCCCGCCGCGCGCCGCCTGCTCGGCCGCGACGCCGCCGCGGTGCCGATCCTGGTCGCCGTCACGGAGGAGGTGCTGCCGCGTGCCTGAGGTCGTCGCAGCGGCGGCGCTCGTCGTGCTCCTGGTGCTCGGCGCGGGCGCGGCGGCCCTGCGGGCGGTGCTCGACGGGCTGCGGGTCGGCGTGCCCGCCTCCGTCTCGGTCGTCGCCCCGCTCGCCGAGTCGGCTCGGCTGCTGCGCGCTCGCCCGGTCGCGGGCCCGGCGCCCCGGCGGCCGGCCGTCGCCGGCACCGCGGTGCTCGCGGCCGCGGCGCTCCGGCTGCTCTCGCTGCCGATCGCCGGCGCGCCGCTGCTCGGCGGCACCCTCGGTCTGCTCTGGCTCGTGGTCGCCGACGGCCTCTGGTGGGCAGGANCTGCTCGCGGCCGCGGCGCTCCGGCTGCTCGCGCTGCCGCTCGCCGGCGCGCCGCTGCTCGGCGGCACCCTCGGTCTGCTCTGGCTCGTGGTCGCCGACGGCCTCTGGTGGGCAGGAGCGGTGCTCCTGGCCGAGCGCGACGACCGCGGCCGCGCCCTGCTGCGCGCCGCCGTGGTCGAGGCGCCGCTGCTGGTGGCGCTCGCGACGGCGGCGGTCGCGGCCGGCAGCCTTCGCGCGGCCGACCTCCTCGCGGCGCAGCAGGCGCTGCCGTTCGCGGTCGAGGCGCCCGTCGCGCTCCTGGTCGCGCTCGTCGTCGGCGGGCTCCTGCTGCCCGCGGCCGTGCCCGTCCGCGGCACGGGTGCCGCGCGCCTCCTGATCGTCTCGGCGCGGGCGGTGCAACCGGTGTCGGCGGCCGCGGTCGCCTCGGTGCTGCTGCTCGGCGTCGGCGGATCGCCCTCGGGCGCGGCACCGGCGGCGCTCGCCTCCGGGGTGCTCGCGGCCGTCGTGGTCGTCGCCGGGCAGCGGCTCCCGGTGCTCCGCCCGCAGCGCCTCCTGGAGCCGGCGGCGGTCGTGCTGCTGCCCCTCGCGCTCCTGCAGCTCGGCGTCGTCGTGGTGCTGACCCTGCTGGGCGGCAGCGCGTGACCGCGGCGACGCCGGCTCGGTAGCGTGCCGGGATGTCCGCCGCCGCGCACCTGACCGGCCTGTTCTCGCTGGAGGGCCGCACCGCGGTGGTCACCGGCGGCAGCTCCGGCATCGGCCGGGCGATCGCCGCGGCGCTGGCGGGGGCGGGCGCCCGCACGGTGCTCGTGGCCCGCGACGCGGACCGCCTCGAGCAGGCCGCGGCGGCGATGCGGGCGGACGGCGGCGACGTCGCCGTGGTGCCGGCCGACCTGGGCGACCGGGAGGCCGTGCGCGCGGCGGCGGAGGCGGTCGTCGCCGTCGCGGGGGAGCCGGACGTCGTGGTCAGCGCGGCCGGGGTGAACCTGCGGCCGCCGATGGCCGAGATCGACGAGGCCGTGTGGGACGCGACGATGCGGCTGAACCTCGACGCGCCGTTCCTCCTCGGGCAGCGGTTCGGGCCGGGCATGGCCGAGCGCGGCTACGGGCGCCTGATCGCCATCAGCTCGCAGCAGGCGCACCGCGCCTTCGTCTCCAGCGGCGCGTACGGCGTCTCGAAGGCCGCCCTCGAGGGGCTCGCCCGCTCGCAGGCGGAGGCGTGGTCGTCCTCGGGCGTGACGAGCAACGTGCTCGTGCCGGGCTTCGTGCTCACGCCGCTGAACGCGCGGCTGCAGCAGGACCCCGAGCGCGTCGCCGCGCTCGCGGCCCGTACGATGGTCGGCCGCAACGGGGTGCCCGACGACTTCGCGACGGCCGCCCTCTTCCTGGCGAGCCCCGCCTCCGGCTACGTCACCGGCCAGTCGATCCACGTGGACGGCGGCTTCTCCGTCCACTGACTTCTTTGCTCACGCTTCGTGCCGCCCGGCGGAGGCCGAGGCGGCACGGAGCGTGAGCAACGCGCTAGGCGGTGGCGGAGCGGGCGAGCACGAAGGGCAGCTCGTCCGCCAGCTCGCGGGCCAGGAAGCCCAGGGGGCCGACCGTCTCCGCGAGCCGGTCGCCGGCGCGCGCGTGCAGGTACGTCGCCCAGCACGTGCCGTCCGCGATGTCCGCCCCGCGCGCGAGCAGCCCGCCGATCGCGCCGGCGAGCACGTCGCCGCTGCCGGAGGTGCCGAGGCCGGGGCCGCCGGCCTGCACCACGCGGATCCGGCCGGACGGCTCGATCACCATGCCGCCGCCGCTCACCACGGCGCCGAAGCGCTCGGCGACCCGCGGGCCGGCCTCGGCGAGGTCGTCGACGTCCTCGCCGAGCAGGAAGGACGCCTCCGTCGCGTTCGGCGTGAGGATCAGGCGGCCCTTGAGCGACTCGCCCAGCTCGGGCGCGTTGCCGAGCGCGCCGAGCGCGTAGGCGTCGAGCAGCACGAGCGTGTGCTCCGGCACGGCGGGCAGCACGCGCTCGAGCAGCGCGCCGGCCTCGTCCGGGTCGTCGAGCCCGGGGCCGATGACCAGGCAGTCGACGTCGAGGTCGTCGGCGACGGCGTCCGCCGCGGCACGCCCCGCGACCGCGCCGCCCGTCGTCTCGGGCAGCCCGATCACGCCCGCCTCCGGAAAGGAGACGGCGAAGGCGCCCGCGACCGACTCGGCGACCGCGACGGTCAGCCGGCCCGCGCCGACGCGCAGCGCCGCGATGCCGGTCAGCGCCGCGGCGCCGGGCGTCTTGCGGGCACCGCCGATGACGAGCACGTCGCCGCGGTCCCGCTTGCCGGAGCCCGGCGCGGGCAGGGGCGCGAGGTCGCCGGGCCCGAACGGTTCAGGGTCGCGTGCCATGGTGCTCGCCTCCGTGGTGCGTGGTCGGGACGTCGCCCCGCAGGTGGCTGACGTCGTTGACCGGCTCGGCGCGCCAGCCGTCCTCGCGCCGCACCATCCGGGTGACGGAGGCGTTCGGCACCGGCTGGGTGCGCGACAGCTCCAGCAGCTCCGCCTCCTGGATGCCCATGAGGATGCCGCGGATGATCAGCGTCGTCGCGTCGTGGGACACGACGAGCACCCGTTCCGCGCCCGAGTCGGCGAGGTCGCGCAGCGCCGAGCGGAGGCGCTGGGAGACGTCCGCCCACGACTCCCCGCCGGGTGGGCGGTGGTAGTACTTGCCGAGGAACCGCCGCCGCGCGGCCTCCTCCGGGTGCAGCTCCTCGACACCGCGCCAGGTGAGCGTGTCGAGGACGCCCAGCTCGCGGTCGCGCAGGCGCTCGTCGACCGTGGTCGGCAGGGTCAGCTGCGCGACCCGCAACGCGTGCTCCGCGGTCGACCGCGCCCGCCGGTACGTCGACACCCAGAGCGCCTGCGGGGCCTCGTCGGCCGTCAGGTCGCCGAGCCGGCGGCCGAGCGCCTCCGCCTGCTCCACGCCGGTCGGCGAGAGCTCGACGTCGGGGTCGCGCGCCGGCACGGCGATCCGCGCGGCGCCCGTGCGCTCGGCCTCGGCGGCCGCGACGTTCGCCTCGCTCTCGCCGTGCCGGACGAGCAGCAGCTCCCTGAGGGCGCTCAGTGGGACGACCCGGCGGACTCGACCTCGCTGCGGTCACCGCTCCAGAGGGTGTGGAAGGTGCCCGGCTTGTCGATGCGCCCGTAGGTGTGCGCGCCGAAGAAGTCGCGCTGCGCCTGGATGAGCGCGGCGGGCAGGCGGTCGGAGGAGAGCGAGTCGTAGTACGACAGCGCGGAGGAGAAGCCCGGCGCGGGCACCCCGGACAGCGCCGCGGTCGACACGACGCGGCGCCAGGCGGCCTCGCCGTCGGCGACGACCTTCGCGAAGTACTCGTCGGCGAGCAGCGTCGGCAGCTCGGGGTTCCGCTCGTACGCCTCCACGATCCGGTTCAGGAACCGCGCGCGGATGATGCAGCCCGCGCGCCAGATCTTCGCGACCGCGCCCTTGTCGATGGTCCAGCCGTACTGCTCGGCCCCGGCGATGATGATGTCGAAGCCCTGCGCGTACGCGACGACCTTGGAGGCGTAGAGCGCTGCGCGCACGTCGTCCTCGAACCCGTCGGCTTCGCCACCGGCTCGGGGCGGCCCTTCTCGAGCGCCTGCACGGCCTCGCGCTGCTTCGGCTTGCTCGAGACGGCGCGGGCGAAGACGGCCTCGCCGATGCCGGACACCGGGATGCCGAGGCCGACCGCGTTCTGCACGGTCCAGACGCCGGTGCCCTTGCTGCCCGCCTGGTCGAGGATCAGGTCGACCAGCGGCTTCCCCGTCTCGGCGTCCTGCTGGCGCAGCACCTCGGCGGTGATCTCGATCAGGTACGACTCGAGGTCGCCCTGGTTCCACTCGTCGAACACGTCGGCCAGCCCGGCGGTGTCATGACCGCCGACGCGGCGGAGCAGGTCGTACGCCTCCGCGATCAGCTGCATGTCGGCGTACTCGATGCCGTTGTGCACCATCTTCACGAAGTGGCCGGCGCCGTCGGTGCCGATGTGGGTGACGCAGGGCTCGCCCTCCGCCTCCGCGGCGATGGACTCCAGGATCGGCTTCAGCCGGTCCCACGCCTCGTCCGAGCCGCCCGGCATGATCGACGGGCCGTTCAGCGCGCCCTCCTCGCCGCCGGAGATGCCGGTGCCGGCGAAGTTGAGGTTCCGCTCGCGGAGGTCGTGCTCGCGGCGGATGGTGTCGTGGAAGTTCGCGTTGCCGCCGTCGACGATGATGTCGCCCGGCTCGAAGCGGTCCGCGAGCTGCTCGATGACGGCGTCGGTGCCCTTGCCCGCCTGGACCATGATGATCGCGACGCGCGGCTTCTTCAGGCTCGCGACGAAGTCGTCGATGTCGTGGCTCGGCACGAACTCGCCCTCGGACCCGTGATCGCGGATCAGCTCGTCCGTCTTCGCGTCCGTGCGGTTGTAGACCGCGGTCGTGTTGCCGTGGTGGGCGAGGTTCCTCGCCAGGTTCGATCCCATGACCGCCATCCCGACGACCCCGATGTCGGCGACCCCGACCGGCTTCTCGCTCACGTGCGTCTCCTTCGCCTCGAACTCTGCGGGAGCGTATCGCCGGGCGGTCCGGTCAGCCTGGGCCCGCCGGTCCCTCCTACCCTCGGCGCATGAGCGAACGACGCCTCCGCGCGGTGGCCGCGGGACCCCTCTCCGACGAGCTCGCGCAGCGGATCCGCGACGCCGAGCCGCGGCTCGACCTGATCGTCGAGCAGGACCTGCTGCCGCCGCAGCAGCACCCCGGCGACCACGCCGGGGACCCCGGGTTCCGCCGGTCGGAGGCGGACGAGCACCGGTACCGCGAGCTGGTCGACTCCGCGCAGGTGCTCTACGGCATCCCGGGGGAGCGGCCGTCGCAGCTCGCGCGCACCCTTCGCGCGAACCCGGCGCTCGAGTGGGTGCAGCTGATGCCCGCGGGCGGCGGCGGGCAGGTGAAGGCCGCGCGGCTCGAGCAGGACGAGCTCGACCGCGTCCGGTTCACCACGACCGCCGGCGTGCACGCGGTGCCGCTGGCGGAGTGGTGCGAGTTCGGGCTGCTCGCCGGCTTCAAGACCCTGCCCCGCCTGCAGGAGCACCAGCGGGCGCACGACTGGGCGGAGTCGCGGTGGATGATGCGCCGTCTCGAGGACAGCCGCGTGCTGATCGTGGGGCTCGGCTCGATCGGGCGCGAGCTCGCGCAGCGCCTCGCGCGGCAGGGCGTGCACGTCGCCGGCACGAGCCGCCGCGACGTGCAGGTGGAGGGGGTGGAGGAGGTGATCCGCCCCGCGGACCTCGTGTCGCGGATCGGCGACTTCGACGGCGTCGTGGTCACGCTGCCGGGGACGGACGAGACGCAGCACCTGGTGAGCGCCGAGGTGCTCGCCGCCGTGAAGCCCGGCGTCAGCGTCGCGAACGTCGGCCGCGGCACCGTCATCGACCAGGACGCGCTCATCGAGCAGCTGCGCTCCGGCCGCATCGGCTTCGCGGCCCTCGACGTCGCCGACCCCGAGCCGCTGCCCGCCGACTCGCCGCTGTGGGACCTGCCGAACGTGCTGATCAGCCCCCACACCGCGGCGCTGAGCGACAAGGAGGACGCCCTGATCGCCGACCTCTTCGCCCGAAACGCGACCCGCTACCTCGACGGCGACGACCTGATCAACCCGGTGAACACCCGCGAGTTCTACTGATCCCGAAGGGTCCGTCGATCCGCAGATCCTCCGTGGATCCGCAGTTCCGGCCCGACGCGCCGCGCGGACCGGTGCGTGCCCCGGCGCGTCGAGGAGGAACTGCGGATCCGCGCACGGCTCCCCGGCGCCTGCCCCGGCCGGACGGCGAGGAGGCCGACCGGCTAGCGTTCGGCGCATGAGCGTGCCTCCGCTGGTGATCATGGGCGTCTCCGGATGCGGGAAGACGACGGTCGGGCAGGGGCTCGCGGAGCGCGTGCCCGACAGCGTGTTCATCGACGCCGACGACCTGCACCCCGCCGCCAACGTCGAGAAGATGCGCTCCGGCGTCCCGCTCACCGACGTCGACCGGGCCCCGTGGCTCGACGCCGTCGGCCGTGCGATGCGGGAAGCGAGCGCGGCCGGCCGCACGCCGATCGTCGCCTGCTCCGCGCTGAAGCGGGCGTACCGCCTCCGGATCCTCGCGGAGGAGCCGGACGCGTTCTTCGTGCTGCTCGACGTCGACCGCGCGGAGCTCGAGCGCCGCATGCGGGAGCGCAAGCACCACTACATGCCGGCGTCGCTGCTCGACTCGCAGCTCGCGACGCTCGAGCGCCTCGCCCCCGACGAGCCCGGCACGACCGTGCCGATCGTCGGGCCCGGCGGCGAGGTCGTCGAGACCGTGCTCGCCCGCGTGGTCGACGCGCGCTGATCGGCGGAGCGGACGTGGCGGGCGCGACCCTCGAGAGCATCGCGTGGACCGGCGACGCGCTGCGGGTCGTCGACCAGCGCCGGGTGCCGGACGAGACCGTGGTGCTCGAGCTGCGCACGATCGAGGGCGTCGTGCAGGCGATCGGCGCGCTCGCGGTGCGGGGCGCGAACGTGCTCGGCACGGCGGGGGCGTTCGGATTCGTGCTCGGCGTCCGCGGCGGGCTGACGCCCGACGATGCGGCGGCGCGGCTCATCGCCGCACGGCCGACCGCGGTGAACCTGCGGGTGGCGGTCGAGCTGGTGCACGCCGCGCTCGTGGGCGGCGAGGACCCGCTCGAGGTGGCGCTCGGGCTGCTGGCGGCGGACCGCGCGGCGTGCCTCGCGATCGGGGAGCACGGCCGGCGGGAGCTCGCGGGCGCCTCCCGTCTGCTCACCCACTGCAACACCGGCGTGCTCGCGACGACGGGTCGCGGCACGGCGCTCGGCATCGTCTACGCGAAGGCGGAGGCGGGGGAGCGCGTCGAGGTGCTCGCGACCGAGACCCGGCCGCTGCGGCAGGGCGCCCGGTTGACGGTCTGGGAGCTGCAGCAGGCCGGCGTGCCGGTCACGCTGCTCGTCGACGCGGCGGCCGCCGCGGCACTGACGACCGGGCGCGTCGACGCCGTCGTGGTCGGCGCGGACCGCATCGCGGCGAACGGCGACACCGCGAACAAGATCGGCACCCTCGCCCTGGCGATCGCCGCATCGCATGCCGGCGTCCCCTTCTACGTCGCCGCGACGTGGAACGCGATCGACCCGGGCGCACCGGACGGCGCGGCGATCCCGATCGAGGAGCGCGGGGCGGAGGAGGTGCTCGGCGGCGGGCCCGGCGCCCCCGCCGCCGACACGACGGTCTGGAACCCCGCCTTCGACGTCACGCCCGCCGCGCTGATCCCCGGCATCGTCACCGAGCGCGGCGTGCTGCACCCGCCGTTCGGCGCCGCGATCGCGGAGCTCGGGCGATGACCGTCCGCGCCGTCTACGCGCTCACGGGCGACGTCGCCGAGGCGCCGGCGCGCGCGGAGGCGCTCGCGGTCGAGCAGAGCCACGAGTTCCCGCCCGATCTCGCCCCCGCGAAGGCCGCCTCCTCCCGCGCCTCCGTGCTCGCGGTGGAGGAGGCGGGGCCGGACCTCGCGCTCGCGACGATCGAGTTCCCCGACGAGCTCGCGGGAGACGAGCTGACCCAGCTGCTGGTCATGGTGTTCGGCAACTGCGCGCTGCTGCCGGGCGTGCGCCTCGTCGACCTCGAGGTGCCGGAGGCGCTCGCGGCGGCGATGGGCGCCGGGCCGGCGCTCGGCGCGGCGGGCGTCCGCCGCGTGCTCGGCGTGCCCGAGCGGCCGATCCTGGCGACGGCGCTGAAGCCGGTCGGCCTGCCGACGGAGGACCTCGCCGCCCTCGGCCGCGCCTTCGCCGAGGGCGGCATCGACCTGATCAAGGACGATCAGGGCCTCGGGAACCAGCGCTGGTCGTCGTACGCGGAGCGCGTGCCGCGCGTCGCCGAGGCGATCGCGGAGGGCAACGCTGCCTCCGGGCGTGCCGCGCGCTACCTGCCGTGCTTCGACGCCCCGCCCGAGCACGTCGAGGAGCGCCTCCGCATCGCCGTCGAATCCGGGGCCGGCGGGCTGCTCGTCGTGCCCGGGGTCGGCGGCCTGCCACTGCTGCGCTGGCTCGCGCGGAACACCCCGGACGACTTCGTGCTGCTCGCGCACCCCGCGCTGCTCGGCGGGCTGACCGTCGCGCCCACCGCGGGCATCGACCCCGACGTGCTCTACGGGCTGCTGCTGCGCCTCGCCGGCGCGGACGCCGCGGTGTTCCCCTCCTACGGCGGGCGCTTCAGCTACACGCCGGAGGAGTGCCGCTCGATCGCGGACGGCTGCGCGCGGCCGTTCGCCGGGCTGCCCGCCTCCCTGCCCGCCCCCGGCGGCGGCATGCGCCTCGACCGCGTGCCCGAGCTGATCGAGTTCTACGGCCGCGACGTCGTGCTGCTCATCGGCGGCGAGCTGCACCGCGACGGCGACCCGCGCGGCACCGCCGAGCGCTTCCGGGCCCTCGTCGAGCCCTGAGCAACTTTGCTCACGCTTCTTGCCGCTCCATCGCCGATCGGGCGGCAAGAAGCGTGAGCAAGGTCCTAGTGCCGGACGAAGGCGGCCACGTCGGGGTCCGCGGTCATCGCCGCGAGCTCGTCGTCGGTCGGCAGGACCGGGCGGTCGCGGTCGAGCGGCACGATGCACTGGAAGCCGAGCGGTTCGTCGCCGGTCGCGCGGAACTGGTGCCAGGCCCAGGCGGGCACGAACACGAGGTCGTGCTGCCGGAGGGGGAGCACGCGGTCCCCGACCAGGCACGCGCCCGAGCCCCGCAGCACCACCACCTGGTGCGTGTGCGCGTGGTGCTCGAGGGTGCTCCAGCCGCCCGGCGCGACCTCGAAGTAGCGCACCTCGACGGCCTGGTCGTCGTCGGCGCCGAACAGCACCCGCCGCGTCACCCCGCGGAACGTCGTGTCGTGCTCCTTGTACGCGAGCTCGGCCACGCCCTCCCAGCGGTAGGGCTCGGGCTGCCCGCGGAGGGCCTCGGTCGCCGTGCGCGCGTCGGTCACCGCAGCATCGTGCCCCTCCCGGCGTCCGCCGTCGACCCGCCTCCGCGGAGCACGACAGCAGGACAGGACGCGTCCTGCAGGACG
Source organism: Amnibacterium soli (assembly GCF_039544415.1). Classification (NCBI taxonomy): domain Bacteria; kingdom Bacillati; phylum Actinomycetota; class Actinomycetes; order Micrococcales; family Microbacteriaceae; genus Amnibacterium; species Amnibacterium soli. Next base: position 258,919 of record NZ_BAABLP010000001.1, read on the forward strand.
GATCGTCCCGTTCCGTCCTGCAGACGTCGTCCTGTCCTGCTGCAGTGCTGACGGGGAACGCGTCCGGGCCTTACCCGCGGGGAACGCGTCCCCGCCGCGTCCGGTATGCTCTCCCGCTGGACTTCGGCGAGGGCCGCGACGCGTCTGTCGCGGCCGTGATCGACGCAGGGCGCCCGGCTCGGGCCACTGCGGCACCGCCGACCGTAATCGAGCGGGTCGCCTTGCGGCCCCGTGTGGAGGGACCAGCATGGCTGAGAAGATCGCCGCCGAGGCGCGTACGTCGTTCGGGAAGGGCGCGGCCCGCAAGCTGCGCACCGCCGGCCGCATCCCCGCCGTCATCTACGGGCACGGCACCGACCCGGTGCACATCTCGCTGCCCGCGCACGAGACCGGCCTGATCATCCGCCGCGCCAACGCGGTGTTCGACCTCGACCTGCCGACCGGCCCGCTGATGGCGCTGGTCAAGGACGTGCAGCGCGACCCGGTGCGCCAGATCATCGAGCACCTCGACCTGATCATCGTCCGCACGGGCGAGCAGGTCGAGGTCGACGTGCCCGTGGTCCTCGAGGGCGAGTCCGCCTCCGGCACCATCGCGACGCTCGACTCGCAGACCGTGCTGCTGAAGGTGCTCGCCACGGCGATCCCGCAGCACGTCGTCGTGAGCGTCGAGGGCGCCGAGGAGGGCACCCAGATCACCGCCGCCGACCTGAAGCTGCCCGAGGGCGCCGAGCTGGCCTCCGACCCCGAGCTGCTGATCGTCGGCGTCTCGGTGCCGGCCGCCGAGGGCCTCGAGGACGCCACCGCCGGTGAGGACGCGCCCGCCGAGGGCGACGTCGTCCCCGACGAGTCCTGACCCGCAGGAACACGGACGCCGATGCCTGACGACGCCTGGCTCGTCGTCGGGCTCGGCAACCCCGGCACGCAGTACGCCGGGAACCGCCACAACGTCGGCCGCATGGTGGTCGACGAGCTCGCCTCCCGCTTCGGCGCCCGCTTCTCCCGGCACAAGACGGGGGCGGGCGTCGCGGAGGGGCGGGACCGGCCCGGTGGCACGCGCTTCGTGCTCGCCGCGCCGCAGACGTACATGAACGAGTCCGGCCGCCCCGTGGGCGCGCTCGCGAAGTTCTACTCGCTGCCGCCGGAGCGGCTGATCGTCGTGCACGACGAGCTCGACATCCCGTTCGGCGACCTGCGCCTGAAGACCGGCGGCGGGCACGGCGGCCACAACGGCGTCCGCGACATCGCGGCGGTGCTGGGCACCCCGGAGTTCCCGCGCGTCCGCGTCGGCATCGGCCGCCCGCCGGGCCGGCAGCCCGCCGCTGATTTCGTGCTGAAGGACTTCACGCCGACCGAGCGCAAGGAGCTGCCGCTTCTCGTCGGCGACGCGGCGGATGCGGTGGTCGACCTCGCCGGGCTCGGCCTCGAGCCCGCGCAGCAGCGCTGGAACGCGCCGCGCGACGCCCGCTGAGCCGCGCATCGGCGGCGGCGGCTGATCTCGGCCCCGTCCGGGTCGGTGCGCACGCCTGAGGCGGGTGCTCGACCGAGCCGCGGTTCGGATGCGCAGGGACGTGCTGCTACGCCTGACGCATGACGGAGCAGCGCATCGCGATCGTGACCGGCGGCGGCACCGGGGTCGGTGCGGCGTGCGCCACCGCGCTCGCGGCGGCGGGCTGGACGGTCGCGGTCCTCGGGCGGCGGCGCGAGCCGCTCGACGACGTCGCGGGGCGGGCGGAGGGGATCCACGCGTTCCCGTGCGACGTGACCGACCCCGCCGACGTCGAGCGGGTGTTCGGGCAGGTCGTCGACCGCTTCGGCCGCCTCGACCTGCTGTTCAACAACGCGGGGCGCGGCGGCAGCGCCGTGCCCGTCGACGAGGTCGAGATGGACGAGTGGCGCCGGGTGGTCGACCTCAACGTCACGGGCACCTTCCTCTGCACCCGCGCCGCGTTCGGGATCATGCGGCGCCAGGCCCCTCAGGGCGGCCGGATCGTGAACAACGGGTCGATCTCCGCGCAGGTACCGCGGCCCCGCTCCATCGCCTACACCGCGACGAAGCACGCGGTCACGGGGATCACGCGCTCGACCTCGCTCGACGGCCGGCCGTTCTCGATCGCCGCGGGGCAGATCGACATCGGCAACGCGGCGACGGACATGACGGCCCGCATGGCCGACGGCGTGCTGCAGGCGGACGGCGCGACGAGGCCCGAGCCGACCTTCGACGCGGCGGAGGTGGGCGCCGCGCTCGTCTACATGGCGTCGCTGCCGCTGACCGCGAACGTGCAGTGGCTGACGGTGACCGCGACGACGATGCCCTACATCGGGCGCGGCTGACCGGCGGGGCTCAGCCGAGCGAGATGTGCTTGGCGGCGAAGAACGGCACCGGGTTCACCGCGACCCCGCTCAGGTGCACCTCGAGGTGCAGGTGGCAGCCGGTGGCCGCGCCGGTCTGGCCGACGAGCCCGATCAGCTGCCCCTCCGACACGTGCTGCCCGACGGAGACGAGCATGCGCGACTCGTGGGCGTAGCCGACCGCGACGCCGTCGCCGTGGTCGACGAGGATCCAGTTGCCGTAGGTGCCCCAGTAGGTCGCCGCCTCGACCGTGCCGGACGCGGCGGCGCGGATCGGCGCGCCGCAGGCGGCGACGACGTCCTGGCCGCGGTGGAACAGGTTCACGCCGGGCACGGGCTGCTCGGGGCGAGGGCCGAACGGGTCGCCGAGGTGGCCCTGCACGGGCTTCATCCAGCCGGCGCCGACGGCCTCGACGGGGGAGGCGATGGAGGGGGCCGCGGCGCGGAGCGAACCGGAGACGGAGTCGGCCGAGGCGCTGCCGGTGCCGGCGTCCGCGTCGACCTGCAGGCTCTGCACGCCGTCCGCGGCGACGCCCGCGACGGGCGGCGCGTCGAGCGCCTCGCTCGCGAAGGCGGGCAGGCCCCAGAGCACGCCGAGGCCCAGCACGGCGGCCGCGGCGAACAGTCCGCGGACCGGGCGACGGCGGCGCGGCGGCTCGGGCGGCGGGGCGAGGGGCGCCGGCGTCCGCAGGGTCGGCGCGACGACCGGCGCGAGCTGTGAGAACGGCTGCACCGGCGCGGGACGCGGCGCGCGCTGCGGCGGGGTCGGCGGCGTCACCGGGCGGAGGGCGCCGGGCTGCTGCTGGGGCGCGGCGGGCGGAGCCGTCCGCAGGCGGGACCGCACGGGCGGCTGCCCGGTGGGGCGCTGCGACTCGGGCTGCCGCACGCCGGGGCGGGGGGCGGCGGGGCCGGCGGGCGTCTGGCGGACGACGGGGACGGGCGCGGTGCCGCTCGGGCCCGCCGAGGTCTCGCGGGTCCGGGCGACGGGGTGCTGCCCGGTGGCGGCGGTGCCGCCGGGGCGGGGGCGGCCGGTGCCCTGGCGCGGGTCCTGCTCCGGCACCGCGGGGCGCGGCGCGCGCTGCGGCGTGCGCTCGGGGGCGGACTGCTCCGGTCGGGCCGTGCGCGGGTCCTGGGGGATGCGGGGGCCGCGGAGCCCCTGCAGCGGCTCACGAAGGGTGCGTCGGCGGGGGTCCGGCGCCTGGCCGTCCCTCGTCGGTTCCTCGTCCCAGCGCAGCGCGAGCCCCTCTCCCGGTCGCCGGGCGGCGGCCCGACCGGTCGAAGCTAGGCACCCCCTGAAGTGGGGGCGAGCAGCGACACGCGTGTCGCGAGAACTGCTCGGCGTGTCGTCGGCGTGTCCGGAGCGCCGCGTGATCCGGGCCCACCAACGCGGGCGTCTTCGGACGGGACGGGCGGCCGTTCCCGCCCGTCCCGTCCGGTCGCGCCCGTCAGCCGCGACTACGCAGCGGTGGCCTGCAGCTCGGCGAGGGCGGCGCGGGCCTCGTCGTGGAAGGAGTAGGGGAGCTTCGTCCCGCCGATGTCCCGGTAGTCCGTGCGGCCGGTGCCCGCCCAGAGCACGGCGTCGCCCGGGCCGGTCATCGCGACGGCGGCGCGGATGCCGGCGCCCGGGTCCGGCACCTCGAGCACCTCCGCCCGCCCCGTCGAGCGCGCGCCCTGCAGGAGGGTCCGCCGGATCGCCTCGGGGTCCTCGAACCGCGAGTGGTGGTCGGTGATCACCACGACGTCGGCGGTGCTGCTCGCGACGCGGCCCATGTCGAACCGCTTGGAGGGGTCCCGGTCGCCGTCGGCCCCGAACACCATCACGATCCGCCCGGGCGTCACCGCGCGCAGCGCGGCGAGCGACTTCTCGAACGCGTCCGGGGTGTGCGCGACGTCCAGGTGCACGGCGGGTCCGCAGGCGGAGGAGGGGAGGCGTTCGAGCCGCCCGGGGACCGCCACGTCGAAGCCGTCGTCGCCGAGCGCCTCCTGGATCGCGTCGAGTGCGACGCCGCCCTCGACGAGCATCACCGCGGCCAGTGCGGCGTCCGCCGCGGCGTGGTCGCCGAGCATCCGCACGCGCGTCTCGAGGACCCGGCCGTCCGGCGCCGTCGCCCGGAAGCGGGTGCCGTCGAGCGAGCGCTCGGTGATGGCCACCCGCCAGTCGGCGTCCCCGTGCAGGGCGACCGTCGTCACGGGGATCCGCGCCTCGGCCGCGAGCCGGGCGCCCCAGGGCGAGTCGAGCGACACGACGCCGCGGCGGGCCCGGTCGGGCTCGAACAGCGCGGCCTTCGCGGCGAAGTACGTCGCCATGTCGCCGAAGTCGTCGAGGTGGTCGTGCGAGAGGTTCGTGAAGCCCGCGACGTCGAACCGCACGCCCGCGACCCGCGCCCGCACGAGCGCCTGCGCGCTCACCTCGATCGCGGCCGCGTCGACGCGGCGTTCGCGCATCGCCGCGAGCAGGCCGTGCAGCTCGTCCGCCTCGGGCGTCGTCAGGCGGCTCGGGATGCGCACGCCGTCGACGACCCGCTCGGCGGTCGTGCTGATGCCGGTCCGCCGGCCGAGCCGGCGCAGGAGGTGGTCGAGCAGGGTCACCGTCGTGGTCTTGCCGTTCGTGCCGGTCATGCCGAGCAGCAGGGGCACCGCGTCCTCGGTGCGCAGCAGCCATGCGGCGGCGTCGCCGAGCACGCGGCGCGGGTCGTCCACGACGAGCGTCGGCAGGCCGGCGTCCACCGCGAGCGCGGCGCCGGCCGCATCGGTGAGCAGGGCGACCGCGCCGGCCGCCCGTGCCGCCGCCGCGAAGGCCGCTCCGTGCGTCGCGGCCCCGGGCAGCGCAGCGAACACGTCGCCGGGGCGCACGTCCTGGCTGCGGAGGGTGATGCCCGTCGCCACGGCCGCATCGAGGTCGGCGGCCACCGAGGCGGACAGGTGCTGCGCGAGCCCGCGGAGGTCGCGCGGCGCCGTCCGCTGCGGGCGGAGCGGGCCGTTGTCAGGTGTCATCGATCGCCGACGGTACGACCGGGGACGCTGTCATTCCGGAGTGTCCGCTGAAGAGAGGCTCGGATGACGCTGGGAAGCGGCTGCCCCTCGGCCGACCTTCCCGATTCGGGGGCGCCGCCGTGCAGGCGCTGTCACCGGCGCCCGTAAAATGAGGGGAGTGAGTCTCGCGGGTCTGCCACGTCTGCTGAGCCATGCCGACTCGATGAGCGATGCGCTGGTCGCCGCCTCGCGAGCCGCCGACTTCTCCGCGACCCCCGGGCTGCACGCGCCGCTGATCGCCGCGCTGCTGCAGCGCCGGCGGGAGCACGGCGCCGCCGACGCGCTGCTGGTCGTCACCGCGACCGAGCGCGAGGCGGACGCCCTGCGCGCCTCGTTCGACTGCCTGCTGCCCGACGCCGAGCTGCTCGAGTTCCCCGCGTGGGAGACGCTGCCGCACGAGCGCCTCAGCCCGGGCGTCGAGACGGTCGGGCGGCGTCTGCACGCCATCCGCCGCATGCACCAGTGGCGGCCGGGCGACGCACCGCTGGTGGTCGTCGCGCCGGTCCGGTCCGCGCTGCAGCCGATCGTCGCTGGCCTCGTCTCGGTCGAGCCCGTCGAGCTGCGGCTGCGGCAGCGCGGCGTCGACCTGAACGCGGTCGTCGAGCGCCTGGTCGCCCTCGCGTACAGCCGCGTCGACCTCGTGACCCGCCGCGGCGAGTTCGCCGTGCGCGGCGGCATCCTCGACGTGTTCTCGCCGATCGGCGAGCACCCGGTGCGGGTCGACTTCTTCGGCGACGAGGTCGACGGGCTGCGCGGCTTCTCGGTCGCCGACCAGCGCACGCTCGACGTCGAGATCGACCGCGTCGAGCTCGTGCCGGCGCGGGAGCTGCTGCTCACCGAGTCGGTGCAGCAGCGGGCGCGCGAGCTGCGCCACGAGTTCCCGAACCTCGCGCAGATGCTCGCGAAGATCGCCGAGGGCATCCCGGTGGAGGGGATGGAGTCGCTCGCGCCGGTGCTCGCCGACGGCCTCATCCCCGTGACCGACTACCTGCCGGAGGGCGCCGCCGTCTGCGTGCTGTCCCCGGAGCGGGTCGCGAGCCGCGCGGTCAGCCTCTCCGAGACGAACCGCGAGTTCCTGCACGCCGCGTGGGCCGCGGCGACGGCGGGCGCTCAGGCGCCCATCGACCTCGAGTCCGGCGACTTCCTGACGGTGAACCGGCTGCGCGAGGCGGTGCCGGAGGGCACCTGGTGGACGATCAGCTCGTTCGAGTCGCAGCCCGACGGCGCCGAGTCGGTCGCCGACCTCGACCCCGCCAAGGCGGCGGCGCTGCTCGCCGACTCCGCGGAGTACCTGCGCGTGAAGGGCGGGGCGACGCCGGTCACGCCGGGGCGCCCGGCCGAGCTGCTCGACCACGTCGCCTCCCGGCTCCGCCACGGCTGGTCGACGGTGGTCACCGCGGCGGGCAAGGGGCTCGTCGAGCGCGCCCGCGACGTGCTCGCCGAGCGCGGCGCCGCGGCCCGCATCGTGGAGGAGCTGCCGGCCGAGCTGGAGCCGGGCGTCGCCTACGTGATGATCGGCGACCTCGAGACCGGGTTCGAGCAGCCCGAGGTGTCGCTCGCCGTCGTCAGCGAGCGCGAGTTCTACGGCCGCACCGCGAGCATGGACAACCGCGGGCCGAAGAAGCTCGCCTCCCGCCGCAAGAACGTCGTCGACCCGCTGCAGCTGAAGGCCGGCGACTTCGTCGTGCACCAGACGCACGGCATCGGGAAGTTCGTGGAGCTGACCCGGCGCGAGGTCGCGCCGGTGCAGAAGTCCGGCCCGCGCCGGGCCGGGGAGAAGCCGGCCGAGAAGGTCGTGCGGGAGTTCCTGCTGATCGAGTACGCGCCGAGCAAGCGCGGCTACCCGGGCGACAAGCTCTACGTGCCGACCGACCAGCTCGACCTGCTGACCCGCTACGTCGGCGGCGAGGCACCGCAGCTGTCGAAGATGGGCGGCTCGGACTGGGCCGCGGCGAAGGGCAAGGCGCGCAAGGCCGTCCGCGACATCGCGGTCGAGCTGGTGAAGCTCTACTCCGCCCGCATGGCCTCCCGCGGCCACGCCTTCGGCCCGGACAGCCCGTGGCAGCACGAGCTGGAGGAGGCGTTCCCGTTCGCCGAGACGCCGGACCAGCTCGAGACCATCGACCAGGTCAAGGCCGACATGGAGAAGCCGATCCCGATGGACCGGCTCATCTCCGGCGACGTCGGCTTCGGCAAGACCGAGGTCGCCGTGCGCGCCGCGTTCAAGGCGATCCAGGACGGCAAGCAGGTCGCCATGCTCGTGCCGACGACGCTGCTCGTGCGCCAGCACCTCGAGACCTTCACCGAGCGGTTCGCGGGCTTCCCCGTGAACGTGCGACCCCTCTCCCGCTTCCAGACCGACCGCGAGGTGAAGGAGACGCTGAAGGGTCTCGCCGACGGGACCGTCGACATGGTGATCGGCACCCACGCGATCCTCGCGAAGCAGGTCGAGTACAAGGACGTGGGCCTCGTGATCATCGACGAGGAGCAGCGGTTCGGCGTCGAGCACAAGGACCAGCTGAAGAAGCTCAAGACGAACGTCGACGTGCTCGCGATGAGCGCGACGCCGATCCCGCGCACGCTCGAGATGGCGGTCACCGGCATCCGCGAGATGTCGACGCTCGCGACGCCGCCGGAGGACCGCCACCCGATCCTCACGTTCGTGGGCGCGCGCTCGCAGGGGCAGATCACCGCCGCGATCCGGCGCGAGCTGCTGCGCGAGGGCCAGGTCTTCTACGTGCACAACCGCGTGTCCTCCATCGGCCGCATCGCCGCCGAGATCGCGGAGCTGGTGCCGGAGGCGCGCGTCGCCGTCGCGCACGGCCAGATGGGCGAGCACCAGCTGGAGCAGGTGATGGTCGACTTCTGGGAGCGGAAGTTCGACGTGCTCGTCTCCACCACGATCATCGAGACCGGCCTCGACATCGCGAACGCGAACACCCTGATCGTCGACCGCGCCGACAAGTACGGCCTGTCGCAGCTGCACCAGCTGCGCGGCCGCGTCGGACGCGGCCGGGAGCGCGCCTACGCCTACTTCCTCTACGACTCCGAGAAGCCGCTGTCGGAGACCGCGGTCGACCGGCTCGAGACCATCGCCGCGAACAACGACCTCGGCTCGGGCATGCAGGTCGCGCTGAAGGACCTCGAGATCCGCGGCGCGGGCAACCTGCTCGGCGGCGAGCAGTCCGGGCACATCGCGGGCGTCGGGTTCGACCTGTACCTGCGGATGATCGGGGAGGCGGTCAGCGACTTCCGCGGCGAGGTCGCCGACGGGCAGACCGAGCTGCGGCTCGAGATCCCGGTCGACGCCCGCATCCCCGAGCACTACATCGACAGCGAGCGGCTGCGCCTCGAGGCCTACCAGAAGCTGTCCGCCGCGGCCGGGCCCGCCTCCGCCGAGGGGCGCATCGACCTCGTGCTCGAGGAGCTCGTCGACCGGTACGGCCAGGCGCCGGAGGAGGTGCAGAGCCTCGTGCGCATCTCGAAGCTGCGCCGTCTCGCGCAGCAGGCCGGGCTCTCCGACGTCGTCTCGCTGCCGAAGTTCCTCCGCATCGCCCCGGCCGACCTGCCGGACTCGATGCAGGTGCGCCTGCAGCGCATGTACCCGGGCGCCCGCATCGTGCAGGGCGCGGTGAACGTGCCGTGGCCGCAGACCGCGGGCGAGCCGCTCGCGGACACCGCGCTCATCGAGTGGGTGCAGCAGCTGCTCGGCGCCATCTGGGGCAAGGTCCCGCAGGCCGCCGCCTGACCGGCGCCGATCCGACCCACTCGAAGGAGCACCTCCCATGACCGGACCGGCGATCGACGTCGTCTTCCAGGCCGTGCCGTCCGCCCGCATCGCCTGCATCACCGGCAGAGCGACCGGGTTCGGCTCGGCGCGGATCGGGCCCGTCGTCTCGCCGATGTTCTCGGAGGCCGCCGCGCTGCTCGCGGCCGCCGACGTCGAGTCCGGCCCCGCGATCGCGACCTACGCCGCGGAGGGGTCGGGCGTGCTCGTCACGGTCGGGTTCGAGGTGGAGGCCGCCGTGACGGCGGTGCAGGGCCTCGAGGTGCAGGTGCTGCCCGCCGCCGAGCACGCGGCGGTCGCGACCCATCGCGGTCCCGTGGCCGCCATCGACCGGTCGTGGGCGGCGCTCGCGGACCGGGTCCGGGAGGACGGCTGGGAGATCGCGGGCCCCGCCCGCGAGATCTACCTGACCCCGGACGGCCACCCGCAGGAGGAGTGGGTGACGGAGCTCGTGCAGCCGGTGGTCCCGCGCGCCTGAGCCCGGCTTCCCCGGCGTCGCCGGCCCGCGCTACGGTCCCGGCATGGCTCGACTCCGCGCGCACAACATCGCCGTCTCGCTCGACGGGTTCGGCACGGGGGAGGGGCAGTCGCTCGAGGCGCCCTTCGGTCACGCGGGCCAGCGGCTGATGGGCTGGTTCTTCCCGACGGCCACCTTCCAGGGCATGATCGGCAACGGGTCGGCGGCGGGCGGTGCCGGTACCGGAGGCGTCGACGACGCCTTCGCCTCCGCGTGGTCCCGCGGCATCGGCGCCGAGATCATGGGGCGCAACAAGTTCGCGCCGCTCGACCGGCCGTGGCCCGACCTCGACTGGCAGGGCTGGTGGGGCGACGAGCCGCCGTTCCGCACGCCCGTGATCGTGCTGACGCACACGCCTCGGCCGGACCTCGTCGTCGGCGGGACGACCTTCCTGTTCCGCGACGCGAGCCCGCAGGAGGCGCTCGCGGAGGCGACGGAGCTCGCCGGCGGCCTCGACGTGCGCCTCGGCGGCGGCCCGACGACGGTGCGGGAGTTCCTCGCCGCCGACCTGGTCGACCACCTCCACGTCGTGGTGTCGCCGATCGTGCTCGGCCGCGGCGTCCGCCTGTGGGACGGGCTCGAGGGCCTCGAGGAGCGCTTCGACCTCGAGACGACCGCGTCCCCCTCCGGCGTCGTGCACCACGTCTTCACCCGCCGCACCTGACCTTGCTCACGCTTCGTGCCGCCCATGCGGTCGTCGGGCGGCATGAAGCGTGAGCGAAGTCCGTCCTAACCGGGAGGATGGGCGCGTGGCGCGGCAGGACGACGAACGCATCGGCTTCGGCTCGGCCGTCGGGCTGGGGGCGCTCGTGCTGTCCACCTTCGTCGCCATCACGACCGAGGTGGTGCCGGTCGGCCTGCTGCCGCAGCTGAGCCGCGCGTTCTCGGTGTCGGAGGCGGTGACCGGGCTGCTCGTCACCGTGTACGCGGCGCTCGTGGCGGTGCTCGCGATCCCGCTGACCCGGCTGACCGCCCGGTTGCCGCGCAAGCCGCTGCTGCTCGGCACGATCGTGCTCTACAGCATCGGCAACGCGATGATCGCGCTCGCGCCGGGCTTCGCCGTCGTCTGCCTGGGGCGCGCCGTCGGCGGCGTCGCGCACGCGCTGTTCTTCTCCGTGCTGTCCGCCTACGCGGCGTCGCTCGTGCCGCCCAGGGTGCAGGGCCGCGCGCTCGCGATCGCCGCGTCCGGCGCCTCCCTCGGCTACGTGCTCGGGGTGCCGCTGATCACCTCCATCGGCGCGGCCTTCGACTGGCGGGTCGCGTTCGGCGCGCTGTCCGTCGGCGGGCTGCTCGCGGGCGCCGCGACCGCGATGGCGCTGCCCGCGGTCGGCATCGCCGGCGCGCCGAGCGAGCAGGCGCGCGGTCCGCGCAGCGCGCTCGTGTCGGCGGCGGGGGTGAACGCGCTCGCGTTCTTCGGCCACTACGCGCTCTACACGTACGTGTCGTCCGTGCTGCTGACCGCAGGCGTCGCGGAGGGGGCGATCGGCGCGGCCCTGTTCCTCTTCGGGGCGACCGGCGTGATCGGGCTGTGGCTCGCCGGGCTGGTCATCGACCGGCACCCGCGCGCCGGCTTCATCGGCGCGCTCGTGCTCGCCGCGGTCTGCACGGGCGCCCTCCTGCTGCTGCAGGCGAGCACGGCGGGCACGGTCACCGCCGTGAGCGCGTGGATCGTCGGCTTCGGTGCGATCCCGGTGTTCTGCACGGCCGCGTGCCTCCGGGCCCGCGCGCTGTCGCCCGACCTCTCCTCCGCGGTGAACAACGCCGCGTCGAACGTCGGCATCGGACTGGGCGCGGCCGTCGGCGGCGCGGTCTTCGCGGCGTCCGGGGTGCCGGCCGTCGTCGTGCTCGCGGCGGCCTCGTTCGCGCTGTCCGCGCTGCTGGTGCTCGTGCTGCGCCGGGGCTTCCCGTCGCACGCCGAAGCGGTGGTCTGACCGGGGTCAGTCCGTCAGCACCGAGAAGACGTTGCCCGAGGGATCCGTGAACCAGGCGATGTCGGGGCCGCGGCCGCGCATCGCGCCGTCGTCGTCCTGCGGCATCCCCGGGTAGCGCTGCGGCTGCAGGCCCGCCGCCGCGAGCTCCTGGACCGCCCGTCCGACATCGGCGACGACGAGGTTCAGCACGGTGAAGCCGGCGGGCTCGTGGTCCGCCTTCGGGTACAGGATCACGGTGCCGCCGCCCGGCAGGTGCACGCGGGCGATGTCGCCGTCGTCGACCTGCAGCCCGATCGTCTCCCGCCAGAACCGCACCGCCTCCGGCACGTCCCGCACCGACATCCCGCCGAACGCCCGCTCGATCGCGACCATCGCTCCGCCTCCTGCACCTCGATGTGCGCACCGTACACATGGAGGCGGTGGGCCGGAAGGCGCCGCAGGTGGGAGGCTGAGCCGCATCCGACGGGCCCGCGCTCCGGGCCGCTGCTCCCCGACGAGGAACGACATGACGATCACCGCCGCCGCGTCCGCCACCGACACCGGCGGTGACCCGCCCCTCGTGCCGCACTGGATCGGCGGCGCCGCCGTGGCCGGGTCGAGCACGCGGACCGCGGAGGTGTTCGATCCGGCGCTCGGCGTCGCGACGAAGCGCGTGCCGCTGGCGGATGCGGCCGACGCCGACGCCGCGGTCGCCGCGGCGAAGGCCGCCTACTCGGCCTGGCGCGACCTGTCCCTCGCCCGCCGCCAGGCGATCATGTTCCGCTTCCGCGAGCTGCTGGAGGCGCGCAAGGGCGAGCTCGCGGAGATCATCACCAGCGAGCACGGCAAGGTGCTGTCCGACGCGCTCGGCGAGATCAGCCGCGGCCAGGAGGTCGTGGAGTTCGCGACGGGCCTCGCCCACCACCTCAAGGGCGAGTACTCGGAGCAGGTCTCGAGCGGGGTCGACGTGTACTCGCTGCGCCAGCCGCTCGGCGTCGTCGGGATCATCAGCCCCTTCAACTTCCCGGCGATGGTGCCGATGTGGTTCTTCCCGATCGCCATCGCCGCCGGCAACGCCGTCGTGCTGAAGCCGAGCGAGAAGGACCCGTCGGCCGCCGTCTGGATCGCCCGGCTGCTCCAGGAGGCGGGCCTGCCCGACGGCGTCTTCACCGTGCTGCACGGTGACAAGGCGGCCGTCGACGCGCTGCTGACGCACCCGGACGTGCGCTCGATCTCCTTCGTCGGGTCGACACCGATCGCGCAGTACATCTACGAGACCGCGGCGCAGCACGGCAAGCGGGTGCAGGCGCTCGGCGGCGCGAAGAACCACATGCTCGTGCTGCCCGACGCGGACCTCGACCTCGTCGCCGACTCCGCCGTGAACGCCGGCTTCGGCAGCGCGGGGGAGCGCTGCATGGCGATCTCCGTGGTCGTCGCGGTGGATGGGCCCCTGCCGGCCGGTTCCGGGGCGGCGCGGAGCGACGGCACGGCCGAGCCGGGAGGGACCGTCGCTGACGCACTCATCGCGAAGGTGCGGGAGCGGATGGCCGGCCTGACCGTCGGCGACGGCCGCCGCAGCTGCGACATGGGCCCGCTGGTCACCGAGGCGCATCGGGACGAGGTGGCGTCGTACATCGCGATCGCGGAGGAGGACGGCGCAGAGGTCGTCGTCGACGGGCGCGGCGTCGAGGTCGACGGCGACCCGAACGGGTTCTGGCTCGGACCGACCCTGATCGACCGGGTGCCCACCTCCTCCCGCGTCTACACCGAGGAGATCTTCGGCCCCGTGCTCGCCGTCGTCCGGGTGGCGTCGTACGAGGAGGGCGTGGCCCTCATCAACACGGGCGCGTTCGGCAACGGCACCGCGATCTTCACCAACGACGGCGGCGCCGCACGCCGCTTCCAGCACGAGGTGGAGGTGGGCATGATCGGGATCAACGTGCCGATCCCGGTGCCCGTCGCCACGTTCTCCTTCGGCGGCTGGCGCCAGAGCCTCTTCGGTGACACGAAGGCGCACGGCGCCGAGGGCGTCAGGTTCTTCACGCAGCAGAAGGCCGTCACCGCGCGCTGGCTCGACCCGAGCCACGGGGGCGTCGACCTCGGCTTCCCCCGCACCTGACCGCCGGCCTCGCCTGCGCCCGGCGCCGGGTCAGGCGAGGCGGAGGTGCAGGATCTGGAGGCGGGGCTCGCGCACCGGGGTCATCCGGATCTCGCAGCGGACCCGGCCGCGCTCGCCGGCGACGGTCCAGGCGAGGTGCGCGGGGGAGTCGCTGCGGGCGGCGGCCGCGGTCAGCGGCGGCACGGGCGCGTCCGCCGCGAGCCCGACGCGCTCCCGCAGACGCTCCGCGTGCGCCCGGCGGAGCGCGAACGACTCGTCGAGCGCGACGTTGTCCGCCGCGATCGCGCCCAGCGCCGCATCGTCCCAACCCCGCAGCAGGCCCTCGACGACGTCCCGCGCAGCGGCCGTCTCGGGCCAGAGCGCCGGCTCGGCCTCGGGCTCGACCGCGCTGTCGAGCAGCATCGTGAGCGCCTGCGTCGCGGGCAGGGTCGCGCCGCTGTAGCGCGCGTTCTCGAGCACGACGACGCCGATGCCGCTCGCGGCGTGCCAGCGCATGTGGGCGCCGTACCCGGGGTAGCCGCCCGAGTGGCTGATGATCCGGCCGTGCCGCGGGGCCTCCTCCACGACGAGCCCCAGGCCGTAGTGCACGCGGCCCGCGGGGTCCTCCGGGGTGCGCGGCTCCTGCATCGCCCGGCGCAGCGCGGCGGGCAGGACGTCGTCGGCGGCGCCGTCGCGCAGGGCGCTCGCCAGCCACCCGGCCCACGTCGCCAGCGCGGTGGGCGTCGCGACCACGCCGCCGAGCGCGGAGAACGCGCCCGGCTCCGCCCACGGCTGCCGGGCCCACTCGCCATCGACGCGTGCGAACCCCTCCGCGACCGTCGCGTCGACGGAGCGGTCGAACGCCAGCCCGGTCAGGCCGAGCGGGTCGATGATCCGCTCGCGCACGAGCTGCGGATACGGGCGGCCGCCGACGCGCTCCAGCACGCGCCCGAGGATCGCGTAGGCGAAGCTCGAGTACTCGTAGCGGGTGCCGGGCTCGGACACGAGGCGCACGCCCTCGCCGACCAGCCGGTCGAAGTCGTCGGTCGTCATCGACTCCTGGCGGTCCGCCCACGGGTCGTCGATGGGGATGCCGCCCGACATCGACGCCAGCTCGCCCAGCGTCGGCGCTCGCGAGGCGCCGAGCACCCGCGCGTCGAGCACCTCCGTCAGCGGGGTGTCGAGCGTCAGCGCCCCCTCCGCCACGAAGGTCAGCAGCGTCGCGGCGGTGAAGCTCTTCGTGCAGGAGGCGACGCGGAACGCCGTGCGGGCGTCGGGCAGCGGACCGACCGCCTCGTCCCCGGCGGCGCCGGTCGCGACGACCCCCTCCGGGCCGAACACGGCCCAGGAGGACGCGGGCGCCTTCCCGTCGCGCACCCGGGCGGCGACGAGGTCGTCCAGGGCGGGGGCGGCGAGCTGGAGGCGGTCTGCGCGGTGGGGCACGGCCCGATCCTTCCATCCGTGCGCCCGGTGCTCCGATCGCGCTAGGGCGTCCCGTTGCGCACGACCGCCCAGCCGGAGACGACCCCGGAGGCGGGCAGCAGCCGCACCCGGACGCGGTCCGGCCGCTGCTCGGCGGTGATCCCGAGCCACTGCGTGGAGGGCGGCCCCGAGCAGTCGGCGTCGCCGGACAGGCCCAGTGCGGCGCCGTCGCCCGAGACGAGGCTCCAGCGCATGCGGCTGCCGTCCGTGCCGGCGCACGCGACGTCGACCGCGAGCTGCCCGGCGGTCGGGGTCCTGCCGCTCGGGGTGCGGGAGGCGCCGCCGCCGAAGGTCGAGCGGGTCACCTCCCCGGCCTGCGGGCTCGGCGTCGTCAGCGGGGCGACCGTCGCGGTGCGGCTGATCGTGGGGGAGGCGGTCGCCTCGGGCTGCGCCGCCGCGCAGCCGGCGGTCGACAGCGCCGCCGCGGCGAGCACCGCGGTCAGGGCGAGGGCGCGGAGGATCACCCCGGCATTCTCGGTCGTCGGGCTGGCTGGATATCGTGACCGGTCGTGCCCCTCGTCGTCCGTCCCCTCGAGTCCTTCGACCTGACCGCCGTCCTCGCGCTGAACAACGCCGCCGTGCCGGCCGTGCCGCCGGCGACGAAGGAGGAGCTGGCGCAGCTCGTGGTCGTCGCGGGCCTCGCCGTAGTGGCCGAGGTCGACCCCGGCCGCCCCGTCGGCTTCCTGCTCGCGATGGATCCGGGCGTGGGCTACGAGAGCGAGAACTACCGCTGGTTCAGCGCCCGGAGCGACTCGTTCGTGTACGTCGACCGGATCGTGGTGGCGGAGGGGGAGCGCGGCACCGGCATCGGTCGCGCGCTCCACGCCGCCGCCTTCGACCGCGCCGCGGAGCACGGGAGGGCCGAGGTGACGTGCGAGGTGAACGTGCGACCCGCGAACCCCGAGTCGCTCGCGTTCCACGGGCGGCTCGGCTTCACGAAGCTGGGGGAGCAGGAGACGAAGGGCGGCGCCTATCGCGTCGCCCTGCTCGCCGCGCCCGTGCGGCGGCCCTGAGGAGCGCACCGACGCCGCGCGGTCGGTGCCGCGCCGTGCGGTCTGCTCCACCCCGCGTCGACGCCTCCCGAGCGGGATCCCGGTCCGTGCATCGGGAATGCGGAGGCGGTGCAAAGGCTTGGGACCTCGAGTGAGTGAATCCGCTGCGCCCGCGATCAGCCGTCGAGACGTGGGGCTCCGGAGCGAGCGCGGGCCGATCCTGCTCGCCCTGATGCTGTCCACGGGCCTCATCGCGATCGACTCCACGATCCTGGCGACCGCGGTGCCGTCGATCGTGCACGACCTCGGCGGCTTCGCCAGCTTCCCGTGGCTGTTCTCGGTCTACCTGCTCGCGCAGGCGGTGTCCGTGCCGATCTACGCGAAGCTCATCGACACGGTCGGCCGCAAGCCGCTGCTGCTGTTCGGCATCGCGATGTTCCTGCTGGGCTCGATCCTCTGCGGGTTCGCGCCGTCGATGCTGCTGCTGATCCTCTTCCGCGCGGTGCAGGGCCTCGGCGCCGGCGCGATCATGCCGACCTCGATCACGGTCGCGGGCGACATCTACACCGTCGCCGAGCGGGCGAAGGCGCAGGGGTACCTGGCGAGCGTCTGGGCGATCTCCTCCGTCGTCGGCCCGACCCTCGGCGGCGTGTTCTCGCAGTTCGTCTCGTGGCGCTGGATCTTCTTCGTGAACGTGCCCCTGTGCATCGTGGCCGCGGTGCTGGTGCGCCGCTACGAGGAGTCCGCGCAGCGCACCCGCCGCCGCGTCGACGTGCCCGGCGCGCTGCTGCTCACGGGCGGGCTGACGGCCCTGCTGCTCGGCCTGCTGCAGGGCGGCCAGGCGTGGGCGTGGAACTCCGTGCCCGGCGTCGGGCTGCTCGTGCTCGCCGGCGTGCTGCTCGTCGCGTTCGTGCTCGTCGAGCGCCGCGCGGCCGAGCCGGTCCTGCCGCTATGGGTGTTCTCCCGCCGGCTGCTGCTCACGACGGGTCTGATCAGCGCCGGTGTCGGCGCGCTGATCCTCGGGCTCACCTCCTACGTGCCGAACTTCCTCGAGTCCGCCGCGGGCGCGACGCCGCTCGAGTCCGGCCTGGCGCTCGCGCTGCTGACGATCGGCTGGCCGATCGCCGCCTCGAACGCCGGCCGCCTCTACCTGCGGCTCGGCTTCCGCCCGACCGCGCTGATCGGCTCGACCGTCGCCCTCGTCGGCGCGATCGGCGTGCTGCTCGTCACGCCGCTCGCCTCCATCTGGCTCACCGGCGTCGCCTGCCTCGTGGTCGGCCTGGGGCTCGGCACCGTCGCGACTCCGACGCTGATCGCGGGCCAGTCGAGCGTCGGCTTCGCCGAGCGCGGCGTGGTCACCGGCTCGAACACCTTCCTGCGCTCGGTCGGCTCCGCCGTCGGCGTGGCGGTGTTCGGCGCGGTCGCGAACGGCGTGCTCGGCGGCCGGACGGACGCCGCCTCGGTGAGCAGCGCCTCCACGGGCGTGTTCATCGGCGTCGTCGTGGCGGGCGTGCTGACCCTCGTCGCCGCGGCCTTCATGCCCTCGTTCCGCGCGGAGCACGCGGCCGCACCGGAGGCGCGGGTCGAGCCGGTCGCGCCCGAGGCGGCGTGACCGAGGATGGGGCAGTGACCGACGCCTCCGAGCTGGACCGCCTCGTGGCCGTGATGGCCCGCCTCCGGAGACCGGACGGCTGCCCCTGGGACGCGGAGCAGACGCACGGCTCGCTCGTGCGGTACCTGCTCGAGGAGACCGCCGAGCTCGTCGAGGCGATCGAGACGCACGACGTGCCCGCGATGCGGGAGGAGCTCGGCGACGTGCTCTACCAGGTGCTGTTCCACGCCGACCTCGCCGCCGCGACGCCGGGCGAGGGCTTCGACATCGAGGACGTGGCCCGCGACACCGCGGCGAAGATGGTCGGCCGCCACCCGCACGTGTTCGGCGACGCCGAGGCGGCGGACGCCGACGCGGTCGTCGAGGTGTGGGAGGCGCAGAAGCGGCGCGAGAAGGCCGACCGCACGAGCGTGCTCGACGGCGTGCCGATGGCCATGCCGTCCCTGCTGCTCGCGGAGAAGCTCGTCGGCAGGGCCGAGCGCGCGGGCCTCGAGGTGCGTGCCGGCGTCCCGGTGCCGGACGACGAGGACGCGCTCGGCGACGCCCTGCTCGACACCGTGATCGCCTCGGCGGCGAAGGGACTCGACGCGGAGCGCGCCCTCCGGTCCGCCCTGCGCCGCTTCACGGCGCGCATCCGCGAGGTCGAGGCCCAGCCGGACCCGGAGGCCTAGCCCTCCCGGTCGGCAGCCGCCGCCCGGAGACGTGTCCGAAGCGGCGACCGCCGATCAGGCGATGCGGGTGCCCCGGGCGAGCCGGCGCGCCGGGGTGCGGACCGCGCGCACCGCGGCCAGCAGCGCCAGCACGGCCAGCACCAGGTGGATCGCGAGCCCCACGGTCCACGTGGGCACGGTGCTCGCCAGCACCGACTCCGGGCGGCGCTGGTCGTCGGTGTCGCGGCTCGGGTCGCAGTCGCTGTGGTAGCTGGTGCGCGCGATCGGCACCTGCACGCCGCGCTCCGCGACCTTCAGCGCGGCGAACGCGTCGACCGGGGAGCCCGTGCGGTCGAAGCGGCCGGGCACCGCGTCCGCGAGCACGACGTAGGGGTTCGCGGCGAGGATCGGCCAGAGCCGGTCGTAGCTCGGCACGTCGTACGTCTGGACCACGGGCGGGTCGCAGACGGGGCGCACGAGCTTCCCGTCCGCGTCGAAGGCCCCCTCCGAGTAGAAGACGGAGGTGTTCGTCACCTTGACCGGTGCGACGAGGCCGCCGAGCCCGAACGCCACGAGCGTGCCCAGCGAGAGCGCCGCGACGACGAGGTAGGTGGTCACCACCGAGAAGATCGGTCGCGAGATCACGGCGGAGAAGCCGACGCCGAGCGCGGCGATCACCCCGAGCTCGAGCACGGTGACGGCGAGGGCGGTGAGCAGCACCGCCGGGTCCGCCCCGCCGAACGCGGCGGCGATCAGGAGGAACGGCAGCGCGACGACGAGGAAGGCGAGCGCGGCGGTCCACGCCGCGAGGAACTTGCCGAGCACGAGCTGCCAGCCGCGGATCAGCGTCACCTGCGTCGTGGCGAGGGTGCCCGCGTCCCGGTCGCCGTTGATCGCGCCGCCCGACAGCGCCGGGGTGACGAGGGTGCCGAGCAGCAGCACGAAGAAGACGACGGCCGACACGGTCTGCGGTCCGCCGTCGCGGCCGAAGATGCCCGCGGTCGCGAGCAGCAGCAGCGTGACCGACAGCAGCAGCACCGCGGCGACGCCGAGCAGCACGTACCAGGCGGTGCTGCGGACGCGCTGCCGCAGCTCGAGGTCGACGACCGTGCCGACGGCGAGGACGGAGGACCTCATGCGCGGGACTCCTTGCTGAGCTCGAGGAAGGTGCGTTCCAGCTCGCCCGACGCGGGCGCGAAGGCGACGACGCGCACGCCGGCACCGATGAGCCGCGCGAGCAGGTCCGCCGCCTCCGCCTCGTCGCGCACGGGCACGAGGCGGCCGAGGTGGTCCTCGTCGAGGTCGGCGCGCCCCGCGAGCGCGGCGTCGAGGGCCGCCGGGTCCTCCGCCCGCACCCGCCACGTCCGCGGGCCCTCCCGCAGCGCCTCCAGCCGGTCCGGGTCGACGGTCGCGCCCTGCTGCACGTAGACGGCGTCGTCCGCCATCTCCTCCAGCTCGGCCAGCACGTGGCTCGAGACCAGCACGGTGCGCCCCTCGGCGGCGAGGGAGCGCACCAGCAGCCGCAGGTCGACCCGCGCCTCCGGGTCGAGGCCGCTCGCCGGCTCGTCGAGCAGCAGCACCGACGGGTCGTGCACGAGGGCGCGGGCGAGGCTCATCCGCTGCTTCTGGCCGCGCGAGAGCACGCGGGTCGGCCGGTCGGCGAGGTCGCCCAGGCCGACGAGCGCGATCAGCTCGTCCGCCCGGGCGGCGGCGCGCGGCTTCGGGAGTCCGTACAGGCGGCCCGTCAGCTCGAGCGTGGTCCGCGTGGTCAGCGACGCCCACGACCCGAGCACGTCCGGCATCCAGCCGATGATCGCGCGCGCGGCGACGGGGTCGCGGACGGGGTCGATCCCGCCGATGCGGATCGTGCCGGCGTCGGGCGCCAGCAGCGTCGCGAGCATCAGCAGCAGCGTCGTCTTGCCCGAGCCGTTGGGGCCGATCAGCCCGGTGACGCGGCCGGGGGAGGCGGAGAAGCGCATGTCCCGCACGGCGTGCGTCGATCCGAAGGACCGCCGCACCCCCTCGACGACGATGCCTGCAGGGTCCATGGGGGGACGGTAGCGACGGCGCGCGATCCGCCGCTTCCGTCTGCAGGGGGAACCCCGGGTCCCACTTCGGGGCGGGCGTCCCGTCGCGCGGTCCCCGTGGCGTCACGCGGTCCGCATGCCCACCGCGCGACGCCGCAGCGACCGCGCGACGTCGGGGGATGTGGGCGGAGCGAGGCGGGGCTGCGGCGCCTGGGAGGATTGCTGCCGTGGCAGCACCCGTGAACCCGCCGCGCGGCATGCGTGATCTCCTCCCGGCCGAGAAGGCGAAGCGCGAGCACGCGCTGTCGGTGATCCGCGCCGTGTACCGCAGCCACGGCTTCGACGAGATCGAGGCGCCCGCGCTCGAGGACTACGACCGCCTGCACGCCGGCCTCGGCGGCGACAACGAGAAGCTGTCGTTCAGCGTGCTGAAGCGCGGGCTCGGCCCGGAGCAGTGGCGGGAGGCGCAGGACGCGGCGGCGCTCGCCGACCTCGGCCTCCGCTACGACCTGACCGTGCCGCTCGCGCGCTTCTACGCGTCGAACCAGGCGGCGCTGCCCGCGGTGTTCCGGTCCGTGCAGATCGGGCCGGTCTGGCGCGCGGAGCGCCCGCAGAAGGGGCGGTACCGCCAGTTCATCCAGTGCGACATCGACGTGCTGGGGGAGCCGGGCGCGATCGCGGAGCTCGAACTGATCGGTGCGACCGCCGCCGCGCTCGACGCGCTCGGGATCGAGGGCACCTCGGTCCGCATCAACGACCGCCGGGTGCTGACCCGCCTGCTGACCACCTGGGGCGTCGCCGACGGTGCCGGCTCGCAGGCGCTCATCACGATCGACAAGCTCGACAAGATCGGCGTCGCGGGCGTCGTCACCGAGCTCGGCGAGCAGGGCGTCGACACCGCCGGTCTGCCCGAGGCGTTCGCGGAGCTCGCGACCGCCGGCTGGGACCTCGCGGTCGACCCGCCCGCCTGGCTCGACGTCGAGGCGTACGCGGACCTGCTCGCGCTGAAGGACGCGCTGCCCGGGGTCGAGCTCGTCTTCGACCCGACGCTCGTGCGCGGCATGGGCTACTACACGGGCACGATCTTCGAGATCGCGCACCCCTCCTCCACCTCGTCGCTCGGCGGCGGCGGGCGCTACGACGGGATGATCGGCCGCTTCCTCGGCCGCGACGTGCCCGCGGTGGGCTTCTCGATCGGGTTCGAGCGCATCGTCGACCTGCTACCGGACCGGCGGGCGGGCGCCTCCGCGACCGCGCTGCTGCACGACGCCGACGTGCCCGTCGCGGCGCTGCTGGCGGCGAAGCGGCAGGTGCAGGAGGACGGCGGTCGCGTCCGCCTCGAGCGCGCCCGCAAGAACCGCAAGGCGCAGCTCGACGCGCTGACCGCCGACGGCTTCACCCGCTTCGCGCTCGTGACCGCCGACGGCCTCGGCGACCTCCGCCCCCTCGGCTGACCCCTTTTCGTCTTTACGGAGATCTGGCGCAGCCAGATCTCCGTAAAGACGAAAGAACCGGATCAGCGGAGGAGGCGGGCCGGGGCGGAGCGCCGCCAGGAGGCGTCGAGCAGCTCCGCGATCTCGGCCCAGTCGGTGTCGGGGCCGTCGACGTCGAGGCCGAGCCAGCCGCGCGGGCCGAGGTAGGCGGGCACGAAGAAGCGCGGGTCCTGCAGCCGCGCGGGCCGCTCGTCGTCGTCGACGTGCACCACGACGGCGTGCGGGTGCATCACCTTGTCCGGGCCGCGCGTGCCGCTGCCGTAGACCGCGAACGCCGTCCGGCCGGGGATGGAGAACCACGGGCGGCCGTGGCTGATCCGCTCCTCCGCCTCCGCCTCCGGCAGCGCGAGCGCGAGGCCGCGGACCCGCTCGAGCAGCGGGTCGTCGGCGTCGAACATGATCGGGTGCGCCATGCGAGCGAGTGTGGCCGCCCGCGGCGCCCCTGACCAGACGCCTCCTGTTCGCACCGGGCGTCGAAAGGAGTGCTGCACGGCCTGAGTAGTCTTTCCGCATGGCTGCTATCGACACCATCGACGCCCGCGAGATCCTCGATTCCCGGGGCAACCCGACCGTCGAGGTCGAGGTCCTGCTCGAGGACGGCGTGGTCGCCCGCGCCGCCGTCCCCTCCGGCGCCTCCACCGGTGCCTTCGAGGCGTACGAGCTGCGCGACGGCGACAAGAAGCGCTACGGCGGCAAGGGCGTCGAGAAGGCCGTCGCGGCCGTCATCGACGAGCTCGGCCCGGCCGTGGAGGGCATCGACGCCGCCGATCAGCGCATCGTCGACGCGACCCTGATCGCGACCGACGGCTCCGACAACAAGTCGAACCTCGGCGCGAACGCGATCCTCGGCGTCAGCCTCGCCGTCGCGAAGGCCGCCGCCGCCTCCGCCGAGCTGCCGCTCTTCCGCTACATCGGCGGCCCCAACGCCCACGTGCTGCCCGTGCCGATGATGAACGTCATCAACGGCGGCTCGCACGCCGAGTCGAACGTCGACATCCAGGAGTTCATGATCCTGCCGGTCGGCGCGGAGTCGTTCCGGGACGCCCTCCGCTGGGGCACCGAGACGTACCACGTGCTCAAGGGCCTCATGAGCAAGCAGGGCCTCTCGACCGGCCTCGGCGACGAGGGCGGCTTCGCCCCGAACCTCCCGAGCAACCGCGCCGCGCTGGACCTGCTGATGGAGGCCATCCAGGCCGCCGGCTTCACGCCGGGCAAGGACATCGCGCTCGCGCTCGACGTCGCCTCCACCGAGTTCTTCGAGGGCGGCTCGTACACGTTCGAGGGCAGGAAGACGTCGGCCGCCGAGATGTCGGCCTACTACGCGGACCTCGTCGCGAACTACCCGCTGGTCTCCATCGAGGACCCGCTGGCGGAGGACGACTGGGAGGGCTGGGCGACGCTGACCGAGGAGATCGGCGGCAAGGTCCAGATCGTCGGCGACGACCTCTTCGTCACCAACCCGGAGCGGCTCGCGAAGGGCCTCTCGCTGAAGGCCGCGAACTCGATCCTGGTGAAGGTGAACCAGATCGGCACGCTCACCGAGACGCTCGACGCCGTCGCGCTCGCGCAGCGCAACGGCTACACGGCGATCCTGTCGCACCGCTCCGGCGAGACCGAGGACACGACCATCGCGGACCTCGCCGTCGCCACCGACGCCGGCCTGATCAAGACCGGCGCCCCGGCCCGCAGCGAGCGCGTCGCGAAGTACAACCAGCTGCTCCGCATCGAGGAGGAGCTGGGCGAGGCCGCCGTGTACCCGGGTCTCGCGGCCTTCCCGCGCTTCAGCGCCTGACCCGCGGATCGCATCACCCCGGCACGCCGGGCCGAGACCACCTCGGCCCGGCGTGCCGCTGCGTTCCCGCGGTGACCAGGATCAGGCGGGCTCGACCGCGAAGTCCGACTCCTGGAACGCCGTGACCGTCGGCAGCCAGCGCCGCGCCACGAACTCGCGGTGCAGCGGGTGGTCGTCGTACGCCTCGTACGCGGCGCGGTCGGCGAACTCCATCGACAGCGCGAGGGGCAGCTCGGCGCCCTCGTCGAGCACGCGGAGCACCTGGAACCCCTGCACCTCCGGGATCGCGGTGAGCGCCCGCGCTTCGGCCAGGAACGCCTGCTCGCCGCTCGACCCCGCCTCGAAGGGCAGGGTGAACGCGACGGTGTGACGGATGGCGGTCATGCGCACCACCTTCGCGGATCCGCAGTTCTTCCGCGACACGCGGGGCACAGGGCTCCCGGATCCGGCGTGTCGGCCCTTTTCTGCGGATCGGCGGACGATATGCGGATCCGCGCGCATGAGGCGCGCCCGCGGGGCCCGCTTCCCGGGCCGAATACACTCGCTGCTTCGGCGAGGGGTGGGCCCCGCCGGATGGACGCAGAGGGACGGACGATGAGCGGAGCCGCGGAGGACCTGCGACCGCCCGCGACGCGGGTGCGCATCCCCGGCGCGGCCATCGCAGCGCTGGTACTCCTCGTGCTCGGGGTGCTCTCGCTCGCGCCCGCGGTGAGCACCTACCTCGGGCAGCAGCGCGAGATCGCCGACGTCCAGGCGCGCATCGCGACCCAGAAGGCCGACCTGCAGCGCCTCGACGAGCAGCGCGCCCGCTGGGACGACCCCGCCTACGTGCGGGCGCAGGCGGGCAGCCGCCTCTTCTACGTGACGCCGGGCACCACGGCCTACCGCGTGATCCACGCGAAGGCCGGTACGTCCGGCGTCCCGACGCCCGCGACCACCGCGCAGCCCGACCGCACCCCCTGGACCGCGGCGCTGCTGCAGTCGCTCGTCGCCGCGGGCACGACCACCGAGCCCGCCCGATGACGCCCGCGACCGAGGCCGACCTCGCCGTCGTCTCCGCGCAGCTGGGCCGCCCCGTCCGCGACGTCCTCGGCATCGCGGCGCGCACGCTCGACGGCACCCCGGCCGTGGTCTCGACCGCGCCGCGGCTCGCGGACGGCACCCCGTTCCCGACCTTCTACTACCTGACCCACCCGGCGCTCGTCGCAGCGGTGTCCCGCCTCGAGGCGGACGGCCGCATGCGGGAGTGGTCCGCGCTCGTCGAGCAGCCGGACGGCGTGTGGGCCGAGCAGTACGCGGCGGCGCACACGGCCTACCTGGCGGACCGGGAGGCGGCGGGCGAGGTGCCCGAGATCGCGGGCTTCAGCGCGGGCGGCATGCCCTTGCGCGTGAAGTGCCTCCACGCCCTCGCCGGCCACGCGCTCGCCGCGGGCCCGGGCGTGAACCCGATCGGCGACCTCGCGCTCAGCGAGGCCGCTGAGGCGGAGGCGCCTGTGCGCGCGGCCATCGGTCGCTGGCCCGCCCCGGCAGCCCGGTAGCATCGCTCCCTGGCAATCCGACCACCTCGAAGGCCGACCGCCTCGATGGCCGGCCCTCTCGAAAGGAACTGACCGACTCGTGCCTCGCATCCTCATCGTCGGCGGCGGCTACGCCGGCTTCTACACCGCGTGGAAGCTGGAGAAGTGGCTCTCCGCCAAGGACGCCGAGATCGTCGTCGTCGACCCGCTGTCGTACCTGACGTACCAGCCGTTCCTGCCCGAGGTCGTGGGCGGCGCCGTCGAGGCCCGCCACGCGGTCGTCGACCAGCGCAAGCACCTCAAGCGCGCCCGCGTCATCACGGCGAAGGTCACGGGCATCGACCACGCCTCGAAGACCGTCGACATCACGCCCGAGGTCGGCGAGCCCTGGAAGATGACGTACGACCAGATCGTCGTCACCGCCGGCTCCGTCTCCCGCACCTTCCCGATCCCGGGGGTCGCCGACGAGGCGATCGGCCTGAAGACGATCGAGGAGGCCGTCGCGATCCGCGACCGCATCGTCCGCAACTTCGAGCTCGCGGCGAACCTGCCCGCCGGCCCGGCGCGCGACCGCCTGCTCACCTTCGTGGTGGTCGGCGGCGGCTTCGCCGGCATCGAGGTCTTCGGCGAGATGCGCTCGCTCGCGTCGGCGCTGCTGGCCCGCTACCCGCAGCTGACCTTCGAGGACACGCACTTCCACCTGATCGAGGCCATGGGCCGGATCATGCCCGAGGTGTCGCTGCCCACCTCCCAGTGGGTGCTGAAGAACTACGCCGAGCGCGGCGCGAACGTGCACCTCGACACCCAGCTGAAGGACGCGACGGGCGGCGTGATCCAGCTGTCGACCGGCGAGAGCTTCGAGTCGGACGTCATCGTGTGGACGGCGGGCGTCATGGCGTCCCCGATGCTGCGCAACACTGACCTGCCGACGGAGGAGCGCGGTCGCCTCCGCGTGAAGGCGGACCTGCGGGTCGTCACCGCCGAGGGCGAGATCGTGCCCGACGCCTGGGGCGCCGGCGACGTCTCCGCCGTGCCCGACCTCACGGGCAAGGGCGTCGGCGGCATGTGCGTGCCGAACGCGCAGCACGCGGTGCGCCAGGGCAAGCTGCTCGCGAAGAACATCGCCGCCAGCCTGCGCGGCGAGGGCGTCAAGGAGTACCGCCACGACAGCCTCGGCGCCGTCGCGGGCCTCGGCCTCTACGAGGGCGCGTTCCAGTCCGGCAGGATCGCGGTCAAGGGCTTCCCGGCGTGGGTCATGCACCGCGGCTACCACGGCCTCGCGATCCCGACGTGGGAGCGCAAGATCCGCGTCGTCGGCAACTGGGTCCTCAACTTCGTGCTCGGCCGCGACATGGTCCAGCTGATCGCCCGCGAGCAGCCGCGGGTCGCGTTCGAGACGTTCGCGTCCCGGCCCAAGCCGCCGGCCGCGGTCGTCCCGGACGCCGACCCGGCCGCGCCGAAGCGCGCGCCCCGGGCCCGGAAGAAGCCGGACGTCGAGCCGGAGCTGCCGGGCGCGAAGGGCGTCGAGGCGCCGGTGTACGCGAACCCGGCACCCGAGCCGGAACCGGCGAAGAACTAGCCCAGCCACATCCACGAGCGGCGTCGCTCTCCTCCACGGGGGGAGCGGCGCCGTTCGGCGTTCGGAGAGGACGACCCGAGGGCTCGGACCTGCGCGAACCACGCGCGCACGGGATCCGGGACCCGCACGGCCCCACCATGCAGACCGTCACCATCGACCACACCTCGCTGCTCATCGGCGACCGCATCGCGGGGGAGGTGCTGCGCTACGCCGCCCACCTGGACGCGACCCGCAGCGTCGACGACGTGACGATCCGCGCCATCGACCCCGACGGTCGGGAGGTGTCCTTCCTGCTGCCGCTCGGCGGCTGGGTGCCGCTCGTCGCGGAGCACTCCGATTCGACGCTGCCCGAGCCGCTGAACGAGGACGCGCTCGAGTACATCGAGGACCGCATGGCCGATTTCGCGCAGTACGCCGAGGTGCGGCCCGCCGAGCCGCAGCCCGCGGAGTAGCCGGCCGTCACCGAGCCGGTGGGCGCAGCACCGCCCCCCACACGACGTGGGAGTCGTTCCCGACGTCCTGGGTCGACGACCCCACCAGCGGCCGGGGGCGCAGCGCGATGCGGCTGACGCCGACCCGTGCCGACCCGATTCCGGTTCGACGGCTCGCGCGCGCCCGCGCTCGACCGGGCGTGGATCGAGGTGCTCGTCCGGTCCGCGGAGCGCCCGCGCGGCCTCGTCGTCATCGACGTCGGGGAGCCCCTGCCCTCAGGGACGGACGATCTCCGCCTCCGAGTCGTCCGGCAGCGGCTGCTCGGGCCTGCTGCGCACCCGCTGCAGGCTCTCCGCCGGCGACTCCCCGAACGCGTTGCGGTAGTGGGTCGAGAAGCGGCCGCCGTTCGAGTAGCCGAAGCGCCGGGCGATGTCCGCGACGGTGGTGCCGGCGTTCGCCTCGTCGATCAGCGCCTGCCGCGCCGCCTCCAGCCGCAGCATGCGCAGGTGCAGCAGCGGTGAGACGCCGAGCTGCCGCTGGAAGATCAGCTGGAGCCCGCGGACGGAGACGCCCGCCGCCTCCGCGACCTCCGGGATCGACACGGGGTCGGCGAGGTGCGCGCGGAGCTCCGCGAGCGCGCGACGCACCACCGCGCCGTCGCGGTCCGTGGCGTCCTCCGAGCGGTTCGTCAGCTCGAACGCCTCCACGATGACCGCTGTCAGGGTGTCGATCGTCTGCACGCGCACCAGGTCGCGGGCGTAGACCTCGGGCACGCCGAACACGGCGGAGGTGAGCAGGTGCCCGACCCGACGCAGATACTCCGCGAGCTCCGGGGACCGGGGTGTGATCCGCGGCGCATGCAGCTGGACGGCGTGCTTCGACACCCCGAGCAGGCGGGCGAGCGGCGCCGGCGGCAGGCTGAACAGCTCGAGATCGGCGCCGGACGTCTGCAGCTGCGCTCTCGCGTCGATCGGGACGAGCCCCAGGCCGCCTGCGGTCAGCGTCGTCTCGTGCTCGCCGTTCTGCAGCACCGCGGATCCGGTGCGGACGTGGACCACCACGAGCTCCGTCGACCTCCCGATGACGAGCCGCACGGCGTCGCCCCGCACCTCCACCCGCGACACGGAGATGCCGTCGTCGACGAGCGAGGTCTGCTTCCACGACAGGGCGTCACCGCGCATCGAGACCTCGGCCGAGCCGAGGACCGCACGGGCGGCCAGGGTCGCCGCGCTCGCGTCGGCGGCGGCGTAGGTGAAGCGGAGCAGGGCATCGACCACCCCCGGACCCTAGGGGGTGCTGCGCGAGAGTGCGCGGAAGGGGGAGGACGCCGGTCGGCGTCCTCCCCCTCACTGCGATCCGCGGGTCAGCGCCGCTCGGTGCCCGGCGTGGTGTCGCCGTCGGTCTCGATCTCCTCGTGGCGCACGTCCTCCGAGACCCGGCGGTTCTCGGTGACCTGCTCCGTGTCGAGGCGCACGCGCTCGACCGGCACGGTCTCCTTCTCGACGACGGGGCGCTCCTCGGTCAGGACGACCTCGTGCTCCTCGTCCGACAGGTCCGGGCCGCTCAGCGCGTCGCCGCGGTTCGCGTCGGTGATCGGCTCGCGCTGGAGGCGGACCTCCTCGTGCGAGACGGGGACGTCCACGGTCTGGCGCTCGGTGACGACGTGCTTGCGGAGGCGGACGCGGCCCGCCTCCTGGCGCTGGGTGCCGACGTTGAGGCGCTCCTCCGAGCGGGTCATCGCGTCGTCGGTCGTGGGACCGGAGGTGTCGTGACCGACCGTGGAGCGGTCCGTGTCGGTGCGGTCCGTGTCGGTGCGCTCGGTGCCGGTGAAGCCCGCGCCGCGGGTGCCGTCCGTGTCCGAGTAGCCGTCGCGGCGGTCCGTGTCGACGTCCGTGCCGAGGCCGGCGGTCGTGGTGCCGACGCCGGAGGCGGTGCCGCCGGAGCGGCCGTCGTAGTAGTCGAACAGGCTCTCCTGCTCGTCGTCGGACAGTGCGCCGTCGTCGTCGATGTTCGGCGCGCCCTTGATGGTGTCCTTGTCGTACTGCAGCGTGACGGTGTCACCGCGCAGGTCCGCGCCCTGCAGCGGGACGAAGGACTGCTTCGTGCCGAAGAGGCCGGTGTGCACGGTCACGAACAGCGGCTGGCGGCCGTCGTCGGAGACGTAGACCTGTCCGACCTTGCCGAGCTTGTCGCCGTCGCGGTCCACCGCGGTGGCGCTGTACAGGGTGTCGATGTCGTTGATGTCGACCATGCGAGATCTCCTCTTGTCGTACTGCTTCGGGCGACCGCACGGGGCGTCCGCCCGGCCTCGCCTGCACGCCGGGACGGCGGCAGGAGGGCTGGTCTGCTCGTCGACCGCTGTCCTGCGGCCGACGTCTGCATTCGTCCAGCGCCGCCGGAGCGCCCGCTAAACGCTCAATGAGTACGCGCTGGAGGTGCGCAAACGGTCCACGTCGTCTGGGCGTCACCCGCGCGCTCGCCGTCAGTAGGGAGGACGCGCACGGATCCGACACCCGCTCCTCAGTACGGTCACGGCCATGACAGATACGCACGACTCCGCAACGCCGGAGCGCCCCACGGCGGTCGCCGCCGGCGGCGACGCCCGGCTCTCCTCCCCGAGGACGGACCCGGGCGTCGAGCACGACCGCATGCTCCAGCGCGAGAAGGAGCAGTTCTCGGGCATGAAGCTCGGGGTCGGCTTCTTCGGCTGGCTCACCGCGACCGGGCTCACCGTGCTGCTGACCGCCCTCATCACCGGCATCACCGCGCTCACGGGCGTGCAGAACCAGGCCACCGGCGCCACCCTGAACGCGCTCGGCATCGGCGGCGGGATCGCGCTGCTCGTCGTGCTGCTCGTCTCCTACTTCGCCGGCGGCTACGTCGCCGGACGCATGGCCCGGTTCAGCGGCGTGAAGCAGGGCGTCGCCGTGTGGCTGTGGGCGATCATCATCGCCGTCGTGCTCGGCATCGTCGGTGCGATCGCGGGCTCGGCCAGCGGGGTCGCGAACCAGCTCGGCAGCGTCGCGCAGCTGCCGTTCTCAGGCTCGCAGATGACGCTCGCCGGCATCCTCAGCGCCCTCGCAGTGCTCGTGATCACCCTCATCGGCGCGATCCTCGGCGGCCTCGCCGGCATGCGCTACCACCGCAAGGTCGACCGTGCGGGGCTCGCCGCCGCCTAGTCCGCACCGAGCGTCAGCGCGGCGTCCGACCCCTCTCGGGCCGGGCGCCGCTGCACGTGGTCAGCGCGTCGCGGTCGCCTCCGCCACCCACCGCCGCCAGCGGTCCCAGGGGTCGGCACCGCCGGCCAGGACGTCGATGTGCCGCCGCAGGCGATCGCTCAGGTCGAACCACTCGCTCGTGCCCCCGCGCTCCTCCGCGAACTCCGCGTGCCGCCGCTGCTCGAGCCGGCGGTCGCCGCGCTCGAAGGCGAGCACCTCCTCGTGCCGGATCGCCGTGAACCGCTGCCGGGGGTTCCCGCTGGTGCCGATCTTCACGCGGTCGCGGAAGCGCACGTAGTAGACGACGTCGACGCGGGGCCGGGCGAGCTCGCCGTCGGGGTGCTCGCCGAGCGGCCACTCGCAGATCGCGCAGACCCAGCCGGCGGGCAGGCGGACGCCGAGCCGGGCGCCACAGAGCACACAGGGGGAGGGGAGCAGATCGGTGACGCCCTGCCCGGCGGCGTGCACCTCCGCCGCCAGCGCCAGGTGCGCGGCGCAGAGCGGCAGCACGTCCGGGCGCTCCGCGAGGGCGGTGCAGCCCGGGACGACGCAGGCGACGGGATCGGCGGAGGCGGGCATGAGCGGTCCGATGGTCGCTGGGGCCACCGACGCCGACGCCGCGGGTACGCAGACGCCCTCCGGTCGTCCGACCGTGCTGTCAGGATCCTGCGGTGCTGCTGCCCGCCGGTATCGCCCTGCTCGCCGCCGTCGCCGCGACGATCGCGGCCCTCGCCGAGGTGCTCGCGGCATCCCGTGCCCGCCGCCCGCTGCGCGGGCCGCACCTCGCCGCAGCGGCGACCGTCGCCGTCTTCGCGCTCGCGACGACCGCGCTGCTCGGCGTCTCCGCCACCGCATCGCCGGGCCGCCCCGCCCGGTACACGACGGCACCGCAGCCGGCCCTGCAGCCCGAGGCGCTGCTCGTGGTCGCCGGCGCGGTCGCGCTCGTCGGCGGGCTGATCCGAGCCGACCGCACCGCGCGGACCGCCGAGCGCGCCGGCGGCGAGGTCGCCCAGGCCGTGCGGGCGACGAACGTGGTCCTCGTGCTCGCGGGCGTCGGGCTCGTCGTGCTCGGCGTCGTCGCGCTCGCCGTCTGAGGTTCAGCGGGCGGGGCGGATCGTGAGGCGGGGGAGCAGCAGGCCGACCACCGGTCCGATGGCGAGCGCGAACACGATCGTGCCGATGCCGACGGAGCCGCCGAGCAGCCACCCCACCAGCAGCGCGGACAGCTCGATCGCGGCGCGGGCGAGGAACAGGGGGACGCCCCGGGCGGCGAGCCCGGTCATGATCCCGTCCCGCGCGCCGGGACCCCAGCCGGCGCCGATGTAGAGGCCGCTGCCGACGCCGGAGCCGACCACCGCGACGACGAGGTAGGCGACCTGCCAGCCGGGACCCGGAGGATCCGGCAGCACGACCAGCGCGGTGTCGATGACGACGCCGACGAGCAGCGCGTTGGCGAGGGTGCCGATGCCGAGCCGCTGCCGCAGCGGGATCCAGGCGAGCAGCAGCAGCAGGGAGGTGACGATGGTGACCGTGCCGATGCTCGCGCCCGTGCGGCGCGACCAGCCCTGCGCGAAGACGTCCCACGGGTCGAGCCCGAGGCCCGCCTTGATCAGCAGCGCGAGCGACGCGCCGAAGACCAGCAGCCCGGCCAGGAGGCGGACCGTGCGCTCCACGGGCCGGTCGCGCAGCGGACCCGTGCGCACCGCCCGTCCGCCCACGGCCTCATCCTGCCTCCGGACGCCCTGGAACTCCTCGAGAACCTTCTCCGCCTCGGCGTGTGACATCCGGCCCCGGTCCGGACATTCCGAGGTGTGACGGTGCTCCAGAGCGACGAGGACGACTGGTCGCGCGCCCGTGCGGCCGACGATCGCGCGTTCGGGAACCTCTTCGAGCGGCATCACCCGCGGGTGTTCCGCCACGCGCTGCGGCTCGTCGTGCTGCCGGCCGAGGCCGACGAGGTGATGGCCTCCGCGTTCCTCGAGCTGTGGCGGCGCCGGAACGACGTCCGCCTCGTCGACGGGTCCGTGCTGCCGTGGCTGCTCGTCACGGCCACGCACCTCAGTCGCAACCGCGTCCGCGGGATGGTCCGCTACCAGCGGGTGCTGTCGCGGCTGCCGCGGGAGGAGGCGGAGGACGCCGCGGACACCGCGACCGACTCCCTCGAACGCCTCGAGCTGCGGCGGCAGATCAGCGCCGCGCTGCGGCAGGTGTCCGCGATCGACGCGGCCCTCGTCACCCTCACCGTCCTCGACGGGCTCTCCACCGCCGAAGCGGGCGCCGCCGTCGGCCTCGCGCCCGGCGCCGCCCGGATGCGCCTCTCCCGGGCGCGCGGCCGGCTGCGCGCCCTGCTCGACGACGCCCACGAACCCGCCAGCCAGCCCCGACTCGTCAAGGGACCCGCCTCATGAGCCGCACCACCCCCGACCCCGTCTTCGCGGCGGCCGCCCGAGCCGAGCTGGAGCGGCGGGTGCGCGCGGCCCGTCCCGACGCGGGCGCGGTCGCCCTCTCGCTGCCGTTCCGCCCGCGGAAGACGTGGCGCACGGAGTTCGCCGCGATCGCCGGGGTGCTCGTCCTCGTCGCCGGTGCGGCCGCCGGGGTGCAGGCCCTGCGTCCCGCGCTCACGGGCGATCAGGCGCCCGCCGTCGTCGACACGCAGACCGCGGCCCCGCGCCCGTCCCTCGTGCCGACCGGCACCCCGACGCCTCCGCCCACCACCTCGGCGCCGCCGACCTCCGCACCTCCCGCGCCGACGACGAGGACGACCACGGCCCCGCCGACCGCGCCCCCGCCGACGAGCGCGCCTCCGGTCGCCCCCACCGAGTCCGCGACCACGCCTCCGACGCCTGCTTCGAGCAGCGGCCTGATCGGCGCGACCGGCGCACGGCAGCGGTCGGACGCCGAGCTGCGCGCGTGGGGCGCCTCCCTCGGCAACGGTGACATCTGGATCGAGCAGCTCGTGCTCGACACCCACTGCATGGCGGAGCACGGCTTCATCTACGACGCGCAGTTCGAGTACTCGGCGAGCCTCGCCGCCCAGCGCGCAGGGATGACGGACGCCCAGTACGCCGCGTACCAGGTGGCGATGGACGGTCCGCCGAGGAGCGGCCCGTACGACTGGCGCACCGCGGGCTGCCACGGGCTCTCCGTCCACGTGACCGGTCAGGACCACGCCAACTAGGACAGGCGCTTGACCTCAAGCGCTTGAACCCTGCTGTCATGGCCGCATGACGATGACCATCCAGGACGTGTCGCAGCGGAGCGGGCTCAGCGGCCCGACGCTGCGGTACTACGAGGAGGTCGGGCTGATCGGCCCGATCTCCCGCGACGAGCAGAGCGGGCACCGCCGCTACGGCGAGCAGGACCTCGATGCGCTGCAGGCGCTCGCGTGCCTCCGCGCCATGGGCGTCGGGATCGAGGACATGCGCACCTACCAGGCGAACCGGGCGCTCGGCAGGGCGGCGGCGGGCGAGCAGCGGGACCTGCTGCAGCGGCACGCCGTCCGCGTGCAGGAGGAGATCGAGACGCTCGCGGTGCACCTCGACTACCTGCGCGCGAAGGCCGCGCTGTGGGACGCGCGCGACCGGCAGGACGCCGCCGCCGAGGCGGCGGCGCAGCGGGGCGTGGACGCGGTCGTGCCGAAGCTCTGGGCGTCGATCCGATGAGCGCCGTGCTGGTCACGGGCGCGTCCGGCTACCTCGCCACGCATCTGATCGCGGACCTGCTGCGGTCGGGCAGCGAGGTGCGCGGCACCGTCCGGTCGCTCGACAGCGAGGCGGAGGTGCGCGCGGCCGTGCGCCGCGGCGGGGCCGACGACGCCGGGCTGGAGCTGGTGGTCGCGAGCCTCACCGAGGACGACGGGTGGGCGCGCGCCGCCGTCGGCGTCGAGGAGGTCCACCACGTGGCGTCGCCGATGATCCAGACGACGGACCCCGACGAGGTCGTGGTGCCCGCGCGCGACGGCACGCTGCGGGTGCTCCGCGCCGCGCGCGACGCCGGTGCGCGGCGGGTGGTCCTCACCTCCTCCTTCGCCGCGGTCGGCTACTCGCCGAAGCCGGTGCGCGACTACGACGAGCGGGACTGGACCGACCCGTCGACGCCCGGGCTGCCCGCCTACCCGCTGTCGAAGGCGGTCGCCGAGCGCGCCGCGTGGGACTTCATCGAGCAGGAGGGCGGCGGCACCGAGCTCGTCGCGCTCAACCCGACCTGGATCGCCGGGCCGACCCTGACGACCGCCGCCCGGTCGTCGTTGCAGCTGTTCATCGCGATGCTCGACGGCACCATGACCGCCGTGCCCCGGCAGCGCTTCGGCATCGCCGACGTGCGGGACGTCGCCGCGCTGCACGTCGCGGCGATGGCCGTGCCGGAGGCGGCCGGCAAGCGCTACCTGGCGCTCGCCGACGGGCCCACGACGACGTTCCTCGGCGTCGCGCAGGTGCTCCGGGAGCGCCTGGGCGCGCTCGCGGCGCGGGTGCCCGTGCAGGAGGCGCCCGGCGACGAGCCGGCGCCGCTCGTGATCCACAACGACCGGGCGAAGCGCGAGCTCGGCTTCCGCCCGCGGCCCGCGGCGGAGACGATCGTCGAGACGGCGGAGCGCCTCCGCGACCTCGGCATGCTCGCCCCGCAGGGCTGACCCTCCAGCGGCGACTCCACCTGCTGCGGACGGCTCCACCCGCTGCAGCAGGTGGAGCCGTCCGCTGGAAGTGGAGGAGCGGGGACGCGGTCAGCGCGACGCGCGGTCGCGATGGAGTCGGATCAGGAGCCGCGCCGCGATCAGGGCTGCAGCGGTGACGCCGAGCCAGACGGCCACGCCGGCGCTGCCGGGCGTGAGCGGCCACCCGAGCACGTTCCAGGCCCGGGTCCCGCCGGTCGAGGAGATCGCGCCGGTCCACGGCGCGAGGAGCACCGAGGTCAGCAGCGCCGTGCCCAGGAGCACGACCGCGTCGGCACGTCCGCGGTGCTCAGTGCTGCGGGCCACCGGACCCGAAGCCCCCGGTCCCGCTGCGCACGGCCTGCTGGTGCGCCTGCAGCGCCGGGTCCTCCCGCGGCGACGACGAGCGGAGGCCCCAGCGCCGGTGGACCAGCACCTCGATCAGCACGCCGACGGCGAAGACGACGACGACCATGGCGCCGCCGCCGATGGCGAGGCTCAGGAGATCCATCCGCACTGACTACTCCTGACGCGGAGGGGCGGCAAGACCCCGTCCGTGATCGAAGGGGAAGCGGTCAGTCCCAGCCGCCGTCGTCGCCCGAGCCGCCGTCATCGTTCCGGTACACCGCGTCGTGCGCGCTGACGCTCGCGGGGCGGCGCCGGAGGCCGGCGACGAATGCGGCGAGACGGCCGCGGACGGGCGTCACGACGGGCGCCGCGATCGGCGACGGTGCCGGAGCGGTGCTCGTGAAGGGGAGGCGGAGGGGCGCGCCGTGTCCCGCTGCGACAGGCGACTGCCTGCGGGGCGCGAAGGTCGTCATGGCGCGAGCATAGATTTCTGTGCGGGCACTGAGCCGCGCCTCGCCGGGCCGCGGCGAATTGGTTCGACCTGTGATCGAGGGTCCAGGATCCGCAGCGGATCCGGGTCCGTCGTGCGCGATCGGAATCCGCTCCGGCATGCGACGCAGGAGGCCGTGCGCGCATCGCCGACCTGCATCCCGCGGGATCAGAGGGATCGCCCCGGGTTCCCGGGGCATGTACCTGCAACGAGGGTCAACGCGATGTGCCACGCCGAGACATTGGCGCGTCTTCGGTCCCGATGGCGTGCAGCATGTCCCGACCACACGCCGGCGGCGGGCGCTCGAACACCGGCCCGCCGCGCATGAACAGGAGGTAGGTGGCCCATGAAGGTCTCCGTCGTCGTCCCCGTGTACAACACGGGACAAGCGGTCGAGGGGTTGATCGACTCCCTGCGCGCGCAGACCCTGTCCACCGACGAGTGGGAGGCGGTCTTCGTCGACGACGGCTCCTCCGACGACACCGCGGACGTCGTCGAGGGCCTCATCGCCGACGACGCCAACATGCGGCTGCTGCGCGAGGCCCCCTCCGGCTGGCCCGGCAGACCCCGCAACGTCGGGATGGACGCCGCCTCCGGCGAGTACGTCTTCTTCAGCGACGACGACGACACGCTCGGCCCGGAGGCGCTGGAGCGCCTGACCTCCTTCGCGATCGAGCACGGCTCCGACGTCGTCGTGCCGCGGACCGTCGGCAAGAACCGCGGCGTCCCGTCGATCACGCACACGGTGGTCGACGCGCAGGCCGACCCGGGCCTGATCATGTCGTCGCTCGCGCCGCAGAAGCTGTTCCGCCGCGCATTCCTGCAGGAGCACGGCATCCGCTTCGTCGAGGGCCACTTCCGCCTCGAGGACCACCTCTTCGTCACCACGGCCTACCTGCGGGCGGAGCGCGTGAGCGTCTACGCCGACTACCCCTGCTACTACCTCACCTTCCAGCCGGGCCGTCCGCACATCTCGCAGCAGCAGCCCGACTGGCACGGCTACTTCGGCAGCGTCCGCGCCTGCCTCGACCGCGTCGACGAGGAGGCGCGCGATCCGCACCTCCGCCGCCTGATGCGCGGCCGCTGGCTGCGCGCCGAGGCGCTGTCCCGGCTGCGCGGCGACGGCTACAAGAAGCTCGGCACCCCGGAGCTCGTGCACGAGGTGCGGCAGCTGCTGCTCGACCGGTACGACGACGCGGACCTCGCCGACCTCAAGCCCGTCGACCGCATGCTCGCCTGCCTCCTGCTCGACGGCAGGGACGAGGACGTCGCGGCGCTCGCCGCGTGGGAGTCGTCGGTCCTCGTGACGAGCGAGGCGACCGCGGCCTCGATCGACGCCGACGGCACGATCCGCATCGACCTCCGGTCCGCCCTGACCATCGACGGCGAGCTGCCCGAGGCCGCCGCCGGCAGCCGTCCCTACCCGACGGCGGAGGAGCTGCTCGAGCAGGTCTCCGCGTACGCGCACGTGGGCGTCGAGCTGCAGCACGGCGGCTCCCGGGTCCGCCGGCCGATGCACGTCACGCACGAGGACGGCGGCGTCGCGCACGCCGTGCTGAAGCCGGGCGACGAGCGGCTCGCGAACGGCAAGTGGACGCTGATCGCCCTCGCCGGCGAGCACCGCACCCGCCGCCGCCGTCCCGCCGACGCGGCGCCGGACCTGCACGTCGAGCCGGGCGCGCGCCGGATCGAGGAGACCACGTTCGGCTTCCTCGACACCGGCCGCCTCGTGCTGCGGGTCGCGAAGTACAAGGCGCCGGTGCCGGTGCCGGTGCCCCTGCGCACACGCCTCAAGCGACGCGTGCGGCGGCTGCTGCCGGCCGACTTCCACGTGCCGCACCTGCTCCGCTCCGCGAGCTGACGCGCCCGACGGCTCCCGTCCGCAGGAACGGGAGCCGTCGTCATGTGCGGGCGGGGTGCTTGGTCCGCGGGCGTCGCGGCGGGATGCTGAGCGGGTGCAGCACGTCGTGCCCGACGGCCGGTGGAACCACAACATCCACTACCACCGGCTGATCCTGGCTGCGGTGCCGCCGGGGGCGCGCACGGCGCTCGACGTCGGCACCGGCGACGGGCTGCTCGCCCGCGATCTGCGGCGGGTCGTGCCGCGCGTGACGGGCATCGACGTGGACGGCGCGGTGCTCGAGCGGGCGCGGCAGGAGGACGACGGCGTCGACTGGATCGAGGGCGACGTGCGCACGCACCCGTTCCCTCTCGACTCCTTCGACGTGGTGGCGTCGGTCGCGACGCTGCACCACCTGCCCGATCTCGAGGCGACGTTCCAGCGGCTCGCGGACCTGACGGCGCCGGGCGGCGTGCTGGCGGTCGTGGGGCTGGCGCGCAGCTCGACGCCGCTCGACCGCGTCGCGGACCTGGCCGGCGCGGTCGAGCACCGGGTGCTGGCCCGGCGTCGGCAGGTGTGGAAGCACACGGCGCCGACCGTCTGGCCGCCGCCGCACACGTACGCGCAGGTGCGGCGCGCGGCTGCCCGGGTCCTGCCCGCGATGCGCTGGCGGCGCCTGCCGCTGTGGCGCTACGCGATCGTGTGGACGAAGCCGCGGCCGGTGCGGGTGGAGTCCCCGGCCGAGGCGCTGCTGCGCCTCGCGAAGCTCGTGCCGCGGGTCGTCCCGGACGCCTGAGGCCGGCTGCGATCGGGGGCACCCGCTGCCGCACGGCAGGTCGGGTGCCCCGAGGAGGAGCCGGAGCGCCTACTTCTTCTTGCTCTTCTTCTTCTTCTTGTCCTTCTTCTTCTTCTTGTCCTTCTTCTTGTCCTTCGCCATCGAGTCCTCCCTCCATCGGCGGTCAGGGCTCCGAACGGGAGCGCGCCGTCGACCATAGTCAACGTCTCCTTGACGAGCAAGGCAACCGGCCGTTGACGGGATCGCTCGCGCGGGTAGCCTGTTGCCGTGGCCGAGGGTCCCGAGCTCAAGCGCTTCGAGCGCGCCGTCGACGTGCTCGCGGCCGTGCCCGATCCGCTGCGGCGGCTGGACGCGATGCGGACCGCGCGCGAGCGGATGGAGGCGCTGGAGGCCGCCGCCGTGCGTGAGGCGCGCGCGGCGGGCGCCACCTGGAAGGCGATCGGCGCGCTCTACGGGCTCAGCAAGCAGGGCGCGCAGCAGCGCTTCCGCGGCGCCGTGCCGGCGGATGCCGAGGCGGACGGGCGAGCGGGCTGACCGGTCCGCTCATCGACGTCGACGGACCGCGGTGCAGGATCGACGCATGATCACCGCGGAGTACACGATCCCCGGGCTGCACCTGGTCGACCACGAGGTGGCGGTGCCCCTCGACTGGTCGGCGCCGGACGCGAGCCCGACCATCACGGTCTTCGCCCGCGAGATGGTCGCCGCCCACCGGCAGCGCGAGGACCTGCCGCTCGTGGTGTTCCTGCAGGGCGGCCCGGGCGGGAGGTCGCCGCGCCCGCTCGACGCCTCCGGCTGGCTCGGCGTGCTGCTGCAGCGCCACCGGGTCGTGCTGCTCGACCAGCGCGGCACCGGCCGCAGCACGCCGGTCGACGCGAGGCGCATGGCGTCGTTCGGGTCCGCGGAGGAGGGCGCGTCCTACCTCGCCTGCTTCCGCGCGGACTCGATCGTGCGCGACGCCGAGCACCTGCGGAAGACGGTCTTCGGCGGGCGGCGGTGGACGACGTTCGGGCAGAGCTACGGCGGGTGGATCACGCTCGAGTACCTGTCCGCGGCGCCGGAGGGCCTGGCCGCCTCGATGATCACGGGCGGGCTGCCGTCGCTGCGACCCGACGCCGCCGACCTGTACCGCCGCACCTACCCGCGGGCGCTGTCGAAGAACCGGCGGTACGAGCAGCGGTACCCGGGCGACACCGCGGTGATCGCGCGCATCGCGGACCTGCTGGCGGCCGAGGACGTGCGCCTGCCCGACGGCGACCGGCTGACCGTGCGCCGCCTGCAGTTCCTCGGCGGCGCCCGCTTCGGCATGCAGCACGGCTTCGAGGAGCTGCACTGGCTGCTCGACACCGCCTTCGGCAGCGACGGCCGGCTCTCCGACGCCTTCCTCGGCTCCGCGCTCGCCGCCACCTCGTTCGAGGAGAACCCGCTCTGGGCGGCGCTGCAGGAGGCCGCGGAGTACACCGACGACACCTCCGGCGCGACGCGGTGGGCAGTGCAGACGGAGCACGAGCGGCACCCGGAGTTCGCCGAGGACGCCCGTCCGCTGCGCTTCACGGGCGAGATGTTCTACCCGTGGATGTTCGAGGAGATCCGCCTGCTGCGGCCGTTCGGCCCGGCCGTGGACGTGCTGCAGCAGCGCACCGACTGGCCGGCGCGGTACGACCGCGCCCGCCTCGCGGCGAACGAGGTCCCGGTCGTCGCCGCGGTCTACTTCGACGACCTCTACGTCGACGCGGACCTGCAGCTGCAGACCGCGCGCGAGATCGCGAACCTCACCACCTGGGTGACCGACGAGTGGGAGCACGACGGCATTGGCGCGAGCGGCGGCGAGGTCGTGCGCCACCTCCAGCGGATGCTGGACGACCGGGGCGGCCCGCTGGTCTGAGCGGCTCAGGAGCCGGAGGGCGTCTCCGGCTCCTCCGGCTCGGTGACGAAGCCGATCAGCTTGTGCGTGCCGTCGCAGTACGGCTTGATGGTCGACTTGCCGCAGCGGCACAGCGCCACGGTCTTCCGACGCCGGGGGAGCGGCGCGCCCTCGGGCGTCAGGATCTCGACGTTCCCGCGGACGAGCAGGGGCCCGTTCGGGTACGCGACGATCAGCGGCGGCTCCTCGCGCTCAGGCACGGGGCGCCTCGTCGTCCGCCGGCGCGGGCGTGCGCAGGGAGGACTCGCCGGCCTCCCAGCGCTCGAGCATGTGCAGGCCCGGCAGGCCGTCGATGACCAGGCACGCGCCCGCGCCGAAGAGCAGGTCGTCGAGCAGCTGCGGCTCGGCCTCGATCAGCCCGCCAGCGAGGTCGC
The DNA here is from genome assembly GCF_039544415.1 of Amnibacterium soli. Taxonomy (NCBI): domain Bacteria; kingdom Bacillati; phylum Actinomycetota; class Actinomycetes; order Micrococcales; family Microbacteriaceae; genus Amnibacterium; species Amnibacterium soli. The sequence goes on from NZ_BAABLP010000001.1 coordinate 299,827, forward strand.
GCGCGGCGATCTGCTCGTGCACGGCGTCCGCCTCGACGTGCTCGTCGAAGTAGTAGGTCGTCGTCTCGTCGAAGCCGAGCCGGCGGAACCCGTTGCCGTACTGGCGGCTCGGGATCGCCGAGGTCATCTCGAACGCGGCGAGGTGACCGACGAGCGCGCCGCGCAGCCGCCGGTTCAGCCCGAACAGGGAGCTCATGTTGAGCGCCGTGAGCGTCACCGCAGGCACCGCGTCGATGTAGGTGCCGTACGCGTCGTCCAGCCCGAGCGAGCGCATGGTGCCCGCGTAGATCGCCGAGTGGATCCGGCCGGCGCGGCCCCCGCCGTACTCGTCGGACTGGATCTCGACGAGCGCGGCCTTCGCCCGGCCGCTGAGCCGCGGGATGCCCCAGGAGTGCGGGTCCGCCTCCTTCAGCGTGTAGATCGAGCGCTGGATCAGGAACTCGCGGGCCTGCTCGAGCGTGGCCCTGCGCGCGAGGTAGCGGGAGAGGCTCGGGCCGGAGTCGGCCGCGGTGAGGGCGAAGAGCGCGTCCGCGACGCCGGTCATCGTCGGCTCCGGGCGCTCGGTCGGCGGCACCGCGGCGCGGAGGGCGGCCTCGAACGGCCCCTCGATGCGGATGCGCGCCGCGTTCAGCTCCGGCGCCCACTCGAGGTCCTCGCGGGCCTCCGCGAAGCCGCCGTAGTGCAGCTCGTTCAGGCAGAACAGCGCGAGCTGCAGGTCCTCGTCGACGAGCAGGTCCGCGGAGGCGTCGACCGCTGCGGCGATCGCGTCCTGCAGGCCGGAGGTGTCGTCCGGGTCGCGGAGGACCTTCAGGACTGCGGCGCTCGCCGGGCCGCGGCTGACGGGGAACTGCATCGGACGCTGCTGCACGGCGGCGTCGTCGAGCACGATGGCTGGCACCGCAGCACTGTAGATCTCGTGTTCGACAGCGGAACGACCGCTCAGGCGACGGGGGTGCGCAGCCCGGCGAGCAGCAGGCGCACCATGCGCTCCGCGTGCGCCGCGCCCCGGGCGGTCGGGCCACCGCCGTGGCAGAGGTTCGCGACGGCGCCGAGGAACTCCTCCGCCTCCACGTCCTGCGCGATCGCCCCGTCCGCACGGGCGGTGTCGAGCAGGCGCTCGAGGGTCGGAGCGAGCCGCGTCGAGAAGTACACCGCGAGGGGCTCGTACGCCGGGTCGCCCGAGTGCAGCGCCGCGGCCAGGCCGCGCTTCGTCGCCACGAACTCCGTGTACCGGAGGATCCAGCGGTCGAGCGCCTCGCCGGGCGGGAACGCGGCCTCGAGCTCCTCCGCAGCCGCGACGCAGGCGTCCATCTCCCGGCGGAACACCGCGGAGATGAGGTCGGAGCGGAGGGGGAAGTGCCGGTAGAGCGTGCCCACCCCCACGCCGGCGCGCTCGGCGATCGCTCGCACGGGCGCATCGACGCCGGCGACCGCGAACTCCGCCTTCGCGGCCTCGAGCAGGGCGTCGAGGTTCTGCCGCGCATCGGCCCGCCGCGGGCGGGGCGCGACCTGCTCGGGCGCGTCCGGAGTCGAAGGCATGGATTCCTCGCTTGCAGTCGGAACAGTGTTCCGCTTAGAGTGGTGAGTACGGAACGATGTTCCGCATCAGTCATGATAGGTCACCTCCGCCGCTGCGGCGCAGGTGGCGAGCGAGGAGTTCTCACATGCAGCACCGCACCCTCGGCCGCACCGGCATCAAGGTCACCCCCTACGCGCTCGGCGCGATGATGCTCGGCGCGATGGGCAACCCCGACCGCGAGCAGGGCGTCGCGATCGTGCACCGCGCGCTCGACGCCGGCATCAACTTCATCGACACCGCCGACCGCTACGGCGACTCCGAGGAGGTCGTCGGAGAGGCGCTCAAGGGGCGCCGCGACCAGGTCGTGCTGGCGACGAAGTTCTGGGGTCCCGTCGACGACGACCTGAACCACCGCGGCGCCTCACGCCGCTGGATCGTGCAGGCGGTGGAGCGCTCCCTCCGCGCGCTGCAGACCGACTGGATCGACCTGTACCAGCTGCACCGGCCGGACCCGGACACGGACGTCGACGAGACGCTCTCCGCGCTGACCGACCTGGTCCGCCAGGGCAAGGTCCGCGCGATCGGCACCTCGTCCATGCGCGGGTCGGAGATCGTCGAGGCGCAGTGGGTGTCCGAACGCCGCGGCTTCGAGCGGTTCCGCACCGAGCAGCCGAACTACTCGATCCTCGACCGGGAGATCGAGCGCGAGATCCTGCCCGTCGCGCAGCGCTACGGGATGGGGACGCTCGTCTACAGCCCGCTCGCCGGCGGCACCCTCACCGGGCGGTACCGGGCGGGGCAGGAGAACGGCGAGTTCCGTTCCGTGCGCACGGGCATGCGGCACTTCCGGGACGAGCGCCGGCTGGCCGCGGTCGAGCAGCTGGTCGCGCTGAGCGAGGAGGCGGGCATCCCGCTCACCCATCTCGCGATGGCGTTCGTGATCGCCCACCCGGGCGTGACCTCCGCGATCGCGGGGCCGCGCACGATGGAGCAGCTCGAGGACACGCTCGCCGGGATGGACGTGACCCTGTCGGACGAGGTGCTCGACCGCATCGACGCGATCGTGCCGCCGGGGGAGAGCATCGGCGCGATGGACATGGTCTACCGCGGCCCCGAGGTCGGCGACCCGGGCCTGCGGCGTCGTCCGGCCGCGCAGCGCTCCGCGGCCTGACCGCGTCGGCGGTCGCGCCGTTCGAGCGGTGCGGCCGCCTCAGCTCACGGCGCCCTCGTGGACCCCGCCGGCGAACACGAGGACGCCGGCGTCCTGCGCCTCCGCGACCGCCGCCGGCGCCGAAGCGCCGACCGCCGCGAGCTCCGCCTCCGCTACCTGCATCGCCGCGCCGGGGAACGGGATCAGGTACGTCGTCACGCGTCGATGGTGCCCCTCGATCCCTCCGGCGGTCGAGGGCCCTCGGTCGGGTGCCGCGGCGATCGGGGGGTCGTGCGCGCCGCCGCCTCCCGCCGCCACTACCCTCCGCCGGTGAGCGAACGCGGCCTGCCCTCGACCCGGGCACCGCTGTGGGGGCGCTTCGCACCGCTGTCGCCGAGGCGCTGGCAGGTCCTGCTCGTCGTGGTGCTCGTCGGGGCGCTCGGCTCGATCGTGCGGCTGCACATGCTGTTCGACCCCGATCCGCTCTTCTACGGGGTCTACGACGACGGGGTGCACTTCAGCGCCGCGGTGAACCTGGTGCACGGCAACCTGCCCTACCGCGACGTGCTGTTCCTGCAGCCGCCGGGGCTCCTGCTCGCCGTCGCCCCCTTCGCGCTGCTCGCGAACTGGATCGGCGACGCGAACGCCTTCATCGACGCCCGCGTCGTGTTCGCCCTGATCGGCGGCCTGAACGGCGCGCTCATCGCACTCGTGCTGCGGCGCTTCGGACTCTCCGCGATGGTCGTCGGCGGATTCCTCTACGCGGTGTCGTTCGCGGCCGCGTACGACGAGCGGACGGTCACGCTGGAGGTGATCGGCGCCACCGGGGTGCTCTCCTCCCTCCTGCTGCTCGACGTCGCGGACCGGCACCCGGCGCGGCGGTGGATCGTGCTCGCGGGCGTCGCCGCGGGCGTCTCGATCGACTTCAAGATCTGGTACCTGGTGCCCGCCGTGGTGCTGGCCGTCGTCGCCCGGCGCCGCGTCGGCTGGTTCGTGCTCGGTGCCGCGGCGGCGGTCGTCGCGGTCTACCTGCCGTTCTTCGCCGCGGCGCCCGCCAAGATGTGGCGCGACGTGGTGCGGGCGCAGCTCGGCCGGCCGCTGTCGACCGGCAACCCGACGAACGTCCGGCTGAGCTCGATGCTCGGCATCGCGCCCGACGACTCGACGGGCGACGTCTTCGCGCTGCTCGGGCCGACGGTGCTCACGGTCGTGCTGGTGCTCGTCGGGGTGCTCGCGCTCGCCGCGCTGACCGTGCGGGGCGGTCGCCGCTACGTGGTGCTGATGCTCGCCTGCGGGCTGCTGCTCGTGTACTCGCCGTCGTACTTCCAGCACTACGCCCAGTACGCGGCGGGGCCGCTCGCGCTCGTCGGCGGCGTGGGCGCGGTGCAGCTCGGGGAGCGCGTCCGCCGCTACCGGCGCCCGATCCTCGTGCTGTCGGTCGCCGCCGCGCTGCTGCTGCAGCTGTCGGTGAGTCTCCGCGAGGTCGTGGACATCGCGAACCAGAAGGTCGTCTCGGTCGCGGCGATGCGCGCCGCCTCCGCCCGCATCCCCGGCTGCATCGTCACCGACGACCCGACCTTCCTGATCCTGATGGACCGCCTGACGCCCGAGATCCGGAACGGCTGCGTCGTGCGGTCGGACCCGAGCGGCTACGGGTACGTGCTCGTGCCGGCCGGGGGGAAGCAGGTGTTCCGGCCGGACAACCCGAGGTGGCAGCGCAGCGCAATGGCGTACCTGCGCCGGGCGGACGCCTACGTGCTGACGCGCGGGAAGGTGTTCGGGCTCACCCCGTCCAACGAGGCGGAGGTGCGGCGCGACCGCGTGCTCGAGGAGGTCGGCCGCTTCAGCTTCCGCACCGGTCGATGAGCCCGGAGGACGTGCGGCCGTCTCCGGTCCGCTCGCGGCGTGCGTGCAGGGTCTCCTCAGCGGTCTTCGAGACGATGCCGGGATGACTGCCCCGGCCGATCTCGCCCGCGGTCAGGTCAGGACCGAGCGCCGCGTCCGCGACCCGTTCCTGGACAACGCGAAGTTCCTGCTGATCGTGCTGGTCGTCGTCGGGCACAACTGGGTGCCCGCGCTCGACGACTCCCGCGCCGTGAAGGCCGCGTACATGGTCGTGTACTCCTTCCACGTGCCGGCGTTCGTGCTGCTGTGCGGCTACTTCTCCCGCGGGTTCGAGGGGCGGCGCGACCAGTGGCGCAAGCTCGTGACCACGGTCCTCGTGCCGTACCTGGTCTTCCAGACCGCCTACGCGGCGGTCACCTCGTGGGTCGCCGACGAGCCCTTCTCGCTGCACCTCTCCGGGCCGATCTACGTCTGCTGGTTCCTGCTCGCGCTGTTCTTCTGGCGCGCGAGCGCGCCGCTGCTGAAGAGCCTCCCGCACCCGATCCTGATCTCGATCGCCGTGTCCCTCGTCACCGGCGTCACCATCACGGACACGGGGTTCGCGCTGTCACGGACGCTGCAGCTGCTGCCGTGGTTCGCGATCGGCCTGTTCCTGGAGCAGCGCCACTTCGCGCTGCTGCGGCAGGGCTGGGTGCGCGTCGCCGCCGTGCCCGTCGTGGTGGCCGCTGCACTGACGGCCTACGCCCTCGCGCCGTCCTTCGACGTGCGGTGGTTCGACCGGGAGTGGAGCGCCGACGCGCTCGGCGTGAGCCCCGTCGTCGACGTCGTCTTCGCGCTCGGCCTCCACGTCGTCACCGCGGTGATGATCGTGGCGGCGCTCGCCCTCGTGCCCCGCAGCCGGAGCCTGCTGACGGCGCTCGGCGCCTTCACGATGTACCCGTTCCTGCTGCACGGCCTCGTGGTCCGCACCCTGCAGCACTTCGGGGTGCACTCGTTCCTCATCGACCAGGGCGCGCTCGGCATCGCCGCCATCACGGCGGGCGCGATCGTGCTGCCGTTCCTGCTCGCCACCCCGTGGGTGCGGACGGCGACGCGGTGGGCCGTCGAGCCGGCGTCGATCCGCCTCCGCCGGCGATCGCAGGCGGTCTCGCAGGAGGCGGCTCGGGACGGCGCCGCGCAGCCCGCCGAGCAGGACCGCGAGCGGGTCGCGGTCGGTGCGTCCGGACGGCGCTGAGGCCTCTCCGCCGCTACTTCGCCGGGAGGCGGAGGACCTGACCCGGGAAGATCTGGCCGGGGTGCGCGATGTGCGCCGCGTTGGCGTCCGCGAGCGCCCGCCAGCCGCCGGCGACGTGGTGCCGCGCGGCGATGCCCTGCAGGGTGTCCCCGCTGCGCACCGTGTACTTCGCACCGTGCGCAGCCGGCGCCGCAGCGTGCCGGCCGACCTTGTGCGCCGCGTGTCGCGGTGCGGAGCGGTGCTCGGCCTTCTCGGCCGACTTCTTCGGCGAGTCCTCCTCGTGCGAACGGTGCTTGGCCGCGGGCTTCGCCTCGTGGTGCGACTCGTGCTCCGCGTCGTGGTGCGCCTTCGGCTTCGGGTCGTGCTTCGCCTCGTGGTGCGCCTTCGGCTTCGCGTCGTGCTTCGACGCGTGGTGCACGGCGGGCGCCTTCGGCACGTGATGCCCGTGCAGGCCGAGGCGCGCGGAGCAGCCCGCCCATGCGGCCCAGCCCTGGCTCTTCACCACGCGCTCGCCGATCGTGATCTGCTGGGCCCGGGTGGCGGAGGCGGCGGACCCGCGGCCGCCGTGCGCGCGCCAGGTGGAGGCGCTGAACTGCAGCCCGCCGTAGTAGCCGTTGCCGGTGTTGATCGACCAGTTGCCGCCGCTCTCGCAGCGGGCGATCGCGTCCCAGGGGCTCTGCGGCGCGGCGTCCGCCGGGGCGGCCGACAGGCCCAGCCCGGTCAGCGTCAGGGCCGCGACGGCGAGCCCTCCGGACACCGCGCGCGGCAGTGCGATGCGCTTCGTCATCGTGACCTCCCCAGGATCCGATCCGGCCGCGGTGCGGCATCGGCACGCGCGGTCGTCGACCACGAACCGGTACGGATCGTCGTCAGCGGGCGAGCATAGGAATCCGCCGCCCGCCGGCGCGGCGCCACGCGGGCGTCGGCGACGGCGTCCCCCGCACTGGGGGTGCTCGGCTCGACGCGGAGGCGGGCGCGCTTAGGCTCGATGCCCTTGGAGTCGGGCCCCCGTCGACCTCGCGGGCCCGGATCTCCGCCGCGGCTCAGCGACGAACCGTCCGAACGTCATGAAGAGGCGGTGGTGCCCGTGGTCCGCATGCTGCGCGTCCCCGAGGACGACGAGGCGCCCGTCGGCCGCATCCGCGACGCGCTGGCACGAGCGGGTCGGGGCGAGCGGCTCGACGCGTCGACCGCGACCGCCCTGCTGGCCGCGCGCGGCGAGGAGCTCGAGGCGCTGCTGGTCCTGGCGTCCGCGGCGCGGGACGCGGGCGCCGCGGCGCGGGGCGGCGACACCGGCCGTGTCATCACCTACTCGCGCAAGGTCTTCATCCCGCTGACGACGCTCTGCCGCGACCGCTGCCACTACTGCACCTTCGTCGACACCCCGCACGGGCTCGCCCGCCGGGGGGAGTCGCTGTACCTGGAGCCCGAGCAGGTGCTCGCGATCGCGCGGGAGGGCGCGGCCGCCGGGTGCAAGGAGGCGCTGTTCACGCTCGGCGACCGGCCGGAGGCGCGCTGGTCCGCCGCGGCCGACTGGCTCGCCGAGCGCGGCTTCGCCTCCACCCTCGAGTACCTCGGCGCGATGGCGCGCCTCGTGCTCGAGGAGACCGGGCTGCTGCCCCATCTGAACCCGGGCGTGCTCACCTGGGCCGAGTTCCAGCGCCTCCGGCCGCTCGCGCCGTCGATGGGGATGATGCTCGAGACGACGTCGGTGCCGCTCTGGTCCGAGCGGGGCGGTGCGCACTTCGGCTCGCCCGACAAGGACCCGGCGCTGCGGCTGCAGGTGCTGGAGGACGCGGGGCGCAGCCGCGTGCCCTTCACCACCGGGGTGCTGCTCGGCATCGGCGAGACCCTGCGCGACCGCGCGGAGTCGCTCGTCGCGATCCGCGCCAGCCACGAGCGGTGGGGGCAGGTGCAGGAGACGATCGTCCAGAACTTCCGGGCGAAGTCGCGCACCGCGATGCAGGGCGAGCCCGACCTGGCCGCCGACCGCTACTTCGCCGCCGTCGCCACCGCCCGTCTCGTGCTCGGACCGGAGGCGCACCTGCAGGCCCCGCCGAACCTCACGGACCCGGAGGAGCTGGGCACCCTGCTCCGCGCCGGCATCGACGACTGGGGCGGCGTCAGCCCGGTCACGCCCGACCACGTGAACCCCGAGCGGCCCTGGCCGCACCTCGACGACCTGGCGCGCCTGACCGCCGAGCACGGGTTCCTCCTGCGCGAGCGGCTGACCGCGCACCCGCGCTGGCTCGGGGAGGAGTGGATCGACCCGTCCCTGCGCGATGCGGTCGACCGCTTCGACGACGGCTCCGGGCTCGCCCTCGTCGGCGCGGAGCGTTCCGTGCCCGCGGCTCCGCGCGCGCCCGCCGGGCTGAGCGCGCTCGTCGGCAGGGCGGCGGACGATCCCGACCGCCTGTCGGACGCGGACTGGGCGGTGCTGCTGGAGGCGGACGGCGCCGACCTCGACGAGCTCGCCGCGGCCGCCGACGCCCAGCGGGCGGCCGTGCTCGGCGACGTGATGACGTTCGTCGCGAACCGGAACCTCGACGGCGCGCAGTGGGATCCGCGCCGTGAGCGCGGCGGGCTCGACGCGGACGACGTGGCGCTGCTGGCCGCCGAGGCCTGGGCCGCCGGTGCGACGGAGGTGTGCGTGCAGGGCCCGCTGCACCCCGACCTCGACGGCGACGACCACGTCGCCCTGCTCGCGGCGCTGCGGAGCGGCGCCCCGGGCGTGCACGTCCACGGCTTCCGGCCCGCCGAGATCCTCGACGGCGCGCGCCGCTCCGGGCTCGCCCCGGAGGCGTTCCTCGCGCGGCTGCGCGACGCCGGCCTCGGCAGCGTGCCCGGCACCGCCGCCCGCATCCTCGACGACCGGATCCGCGCCGCGCTCTCCGGCGGCACCGACGTGCCCGCGGCCGAGTGGGTGCGGCTCGTCGGCGCCGCGCACCGGGCGGGCCTCACCTCGACGGCGACGATGGTCCACGGCCACCTCGAGACGTCGCGCGACGTCGTCGCGCACCTGCGCGCGCTCGCCGCGATCCAGGACGACACCGGCGGCTTCACGGAGCTGATCGCGATGCCCTTCGTGCTCGCCGACTCGCCCGTCGGGCTGCCCGCCGGCGCTCGACCGGGCCCGACCCTCCGCGAGACCCGCGCGGTCCACGCCGTGAGCCGGCTGCTGCTCGCCGGCCGCATCGACCACGTGCAGGCGGCCTGGCCCAAGCTCGGCCTCGGGGGAGCGGCGACCGTGCTCGCCGGCGGGGCGGACGACCTGGGCGGCCTGCTGCTGCCCGGCGCCGCGCACCCCGACGCGGGCGCGGAGGCGGGGCGGTCGATCACCGTCGCCGACGTGGACGCGCTCGCCGCCCGGCTGGGGCGCCGCGTCGTGCAGCGCACCACCGCCTACGGCCTCGCCGACCCGGAGCGGGTCGCCGCGGTCCGCCGACCGCGGCCGGCTCCGCTGCCCGCCGCCGACGCCGCGGCGCGGGCGCTGCTGCCGATGCGCGTGGCATGACCGAGCACGTCGGCGTCGCGATCGTCGGAGCCGGCATCGCGGGCCTCGGGCTGCTGCTGCGCCTGGCCGAGGCCGGCCGGCGCGACGCGGTGGTGCTCGAGCGCGGCGACGGCGTCGGCGGCACCTGGCGCGACAACACCTACCCCGGCGTCGCGTGCGACATCCCGGCGCACCTGTACTCCTTCTCGTTCGCGCCCCGTGCCGGGTGGAGCCGCCGCTACGCGCCCGGCGCCGAGATCCGCGCCTACCTGGAGCGGTGCGCCCGCCCGGTGCAGGACCGCATCCGCCTCCGCACCGCGGTGGTCGGGGCGGCGTGGGAGGCGGACGCCGGCGTCTGGCGCATCACGACGGACCGCGGGGTGCTGACCGCGGACGCGCTCGTGCTCGCCGTCGGGCGCCTCGTCGAGCCCGCGATGCCCGACCTGCCCGGCCTCGAGGCGTTCCCCGGTCCCGTGCGGCACACCGCGCGGTGGGAGCCGGGCCTCGACGTCGCAGGCGAGGCCGTCGGGATCGTCGGCACCGGCGCCTCCGCGGTGCAGCTCGCGCCCCGGCTCGTCGAGGCCGGAGCCCGGGTCACCGTGTTCCAGCGCACCGCGCCGTGGATCGTGCCGCGGGAGGACGTCGCCTACGACGAGGCGACCCGGACCCGCTTCGCCGCGGACGACGCGGCCCGCGCCGCGCACCGGGCCGCGCTCTTCGCCGAGCAGGAGGCCGGCTTCGACGCCCGACGCCTCGGCACGCCCGCGCTCGATGCCGCCCGCGCCCGCGCCCGCGCGCACCTGGAGGAGCAGGTGCCCGATCCCGCGCTGCGGGCCGTGCTGACGCCGGACACCGAGATGGGCTGCAAGCGGATCCTGCTGAGCGACGAGTACTACCCGGCCGTCGCCGCGGGCGGGATCCGCGTCGTCCCCTCCGCGCTCGCCGCGCTCGACGGTGGGACCGCCGTGGCGGCCTCCGGCGAGCGCGTCGACCTGGACGCCCTCGTGCTCGCGACCGGCTTCGTCACCGACCGCCCGCCGATCGCCTCGACGATCACCGGCACGGACGGTGCGCTCGCGGCGGCCTGGGCCGAGGGCATGCGCGCCTTCGCCTCCGTCGCCGTGCCCGGCTTCCCGAACCTCTTCGTGCTCGACGGCCCGAACGCGGCGCTCGGCCACAACTCCGCGGTGCACATGATCGAGACGCAGATCGCCTACGTGCTCGGGGCGCTCGACCACGTGGCGGGCGGCGCGGTGCTCGACGTGGACCCGGCTGCGGAGCAGGCGTACGCGGACGAGGTCCAGGCGCGCGCCGCGGACACCGTGTGGCTGACCTGCGACAGCTGGTACCGCCACGGCGCCTCCGGCCGCCTCGCCCTCCTGTGGCCCGGCACCGCCACCGCGTTCCGCGAGCGCAACGGACGCTTCGATCCCGAGCCGTACCGGGTGCTCGCCCGCCGCTGAGCGCTACCGCGTGAGCGCCGCGAGCTCGCTGCGGGTCGCCGTGCCCGTCTTGCGCAGCAGGTTCGAGACGTGGAACTTCACCGTGTTGTCGCTCACGCCGAGCTGCGCCGCGATGTCGCGGTTCCGCGCGCCCGACGCGACGAGGTGCAGCACCTCCCGCTCCCGCGTCGACAGGGTCACGTGGTCCTCGAGCTGGTCGGGCGCGGGAGGCGGGTCGAGCGGCAGGCGGATGTCGAGGGAGGAGCCCCAGCCCGGCGTCGACGCGACCGCGAGCGTGCCGTCGAGCGCCGTCACCTGCTCGGCGATCGGGCGCAGGGAGTCGTCGTGCTGGTTCAGCTCGCCCGGCCCGTCGTCGCGGATGCCGACGAGCAGGTTGAGCCCGTCGCAGTCCCACTGCACCCGCACCCGCCGGCTCGTGCCCGTCTCGACCAGCGCGAGCACCGCGGTCCGCACGATGGCCCGCGCCGCGTGCGCGACCTCGCCGGGCAGGGCGCGGCCGGTCGCCGGCGGCTCCACGAACTGCACGTCCAGCCCGCCGAAGCGGGCGAGCGGGTTGAGGTCCGACCGCAGGCGCGCGAACGCGCCGACGACCGGTTCGAGCATCGTGCTGCGCTCGTCGTCGGTGACCGTGCGCAGCCGGATCAGCGCGGTGGTCGCCGCGTCGATCGCCATGCGGCGGGCGGCCGCGTCGTCCAGGTGCGTGCTGCGCAGGATGGCGAGCACCGACTCGAGGGTCACCGCGTGCCGGTCCGCCTGCTCCGCCATGGTCCGCGCGTGCTCCAGCACGAGACGGCGCGAGGCCGCGGAGGGGAGTGCTGCAGCGGTCTCCATGGAGGCGGACCCTACCCGCCTATGTCCGCCTACCCGTCCGGGTAGGGAGAACCGGCCGTCGGGGGAGGAGACGCGGCCCGGGCGGGGCGCGCAGGCTGGAGGCATGCCTGCCGAGAACCACGACGTCGCCGACGCGCTCGCCGCGATCGGCACGGAGGTCGCGACCGTCGTCGCCGCGCTCGTGCGCTCGGACGCCGACGGCTTCGCCCGCGTCGCGGAGCTGGTCGCCGCAGCCCCGCGCGTGTTCGTGCTGGGCGCCGGCCGGTCCGGGCTCGCGCTGCGGATGACGGCGATGCGCCTGATGCACCTCGGACTCGACGTGCACGTGGTCGGCGAGGTGACGACGCCCGCGATCGAGCGCGGCGACCTCCTGGTGACCGCGAGCGGATCCGGCACGACGGGCGTCATCGTCCGCGCCGCCGAGACCGCCGCGAGCGTCGGGGCGGACGTCGTGCTCGTCACGACCGCGGCCGACTCCGACCTCGCCTCCACCGCGACCGTCGCGCTCGTCGTGCCGGCCGCGGCGAAGCTCGACCGCTCCGGCACCGCCTCGGCGCAGTACGCCGGGAGCCTCTTCGAGCAGTCCGTCGTCCTCATCGGCGACGCGCTGTTCCACGCCCTCTGGCAGCGCTCCGGGCAGAGCGCCGACGACCTGTGGCCCCGTCACGCGAACCTCGAGTGACGAGCCACGACCTCCACACCACCGAAGAAGAAGGAACTCGAATGCAGCTGCAGTTCGCCATGGACACCCTGACCACCGAGAAGGCGCTGGAGCTCGCCGCGGCGGCCGCCCCGCACGTCGACATCCTCGAGCTGGGCACCCCGCTGATCAAGGCCGAGGGCCTGTCCGCCGTGACCGCGATCAAGCAGGCGCACCCCGACAAGATCGTGTTCGCCGACCTGAAGACGATGGACGCGGGCGAGCTGGAGGCGGACACCGCCTTCTCCGCCGGCGCCGACCTGGTGACCGTGCTCGGCCTCGCCGGCGACAGCACCATCGCCGGTGCGGTCAAGGCCGCGAAGAAGCACGGCAAGGGCATCGTCGCCGACCTGATCGGCGTGCCGGACAAGGCCGAGCGGGCCAAGGAGGTCACGGCCCTCGGCGTCGAGTTCGTCGAGATGCACGCGGGCCTCGACGAGCAGGCGGAGGAGGGCTTCACCTTCGGCACGCTGCTGCAGGACGGCGAGTCCGCAGGCGTGCCGTTCTCGGTCGCGGGCGGCGTCAGCACCGCCACCATCAAGTCCGTCCAGGACGCGGGCGCCCGCGTCGCCGTCGCCGGCGGCGCGATCTACGGCGCGCCCGACGTGGGCGCGGCCGCTGCTGCGCTGCGGGCCGCCATCGTCTGATCCGGGGAGCGCCGGACTCCGCCCTGGTGAGGACGGAGTCCGGCGTCCGGTCTCGGCGACGGGAAGTACGCCCTTGGGATCGTCGCCCCGAGCCGGTCGGGTTCCTCGCACGGTCGCGTGACCAGGGCCCTCGCTCAATTCAGCGCGTCGCGCTGTCGTCGGAAGCGGTCGATCAGACTCCGACGGCGCTGTGCTCCGCCGTGCCACCGGCTGCGACCGCAGCGATGATCTCGCCGAGCAGCTGCTCGGCGTCGGTCTTGAGCCGGGTGAAGGTCTGCTTCTGCTCCGCCTTCGACTGCTGCTCGCCCAATCGGAGGGCGTGCTCGATGCCGTTCGCGCGAGCGATCCAAGCCTGCGTGTCCTCGACCAGGAAGTCGGCGTCCTCCGCGTGCAGGTCGTGCGCCTCGCTCCGAATGATGACGAGCTTCTCGCGGATCTGAGCCGCCTCGCTCCGATCCTTCTTCACCGCATCGGCCCGCTGCGAGATCTTGGCGATCCGCTCCTGCACCTGCGCCGGCAGGTCCGGGTTCTTCTGCAGGAAACCAGCGAACGCCATGCCTGCGGAGACGGCTTGAGGGCCGTGCTTGGCGATCAGCTTGGCGACCTGCGGGCCGTGCTTGGCGGCGAGCTTCACTGCGTGAACGGCGGCGTGCGACATGGTTCTCCCTCTTCTTCTCCGGCCCGGATGAGCCGGTCTGCGACGAGTGCGCGCGCGTCGAGAGAACCGGGTCCCCGCTTGCGGCGGGCTAAGCTTCCGGGTTCGTTGAGGTGGACCCCGTGCGCCACGCCCGAGCTGCGCGATCCACCGAGCAGCGGGTACTCGCGTGCTGCCGGAATCGTGGCGACCCGATCGGGCGGGGGCCACACGCCCACACCTGAGCCTGCGGAACCTTCTTCAGCCTCGGCCGGTGCACTCCGCGCCGGAGCGCACTGCACGCATTTGACCCCTCTTCTGGGGGACAGGCGACCGGCTCGGCCTCCGCTGCGGCGGAGCGTCGGCATGAGACCTTCGGCGAGCGTGCCCACCCCTCCCCGTTCGGGTCCGCCGAAGGATCCCCGTGCCCGGAACCCCCAGAGCCGCCCGCCGACGCCGTTCGGCGTCGCTCGCCGCAGCCGCCGTCGGCGTCGTCGCGCTGCTCTGCGGCGCGCTCGTCCTGCCCGCGAGCGCGGCGAACATGCGCTCGGATCTGCTCGACGAGACCTTCACCGGCGCGACGACCGCGAAGCCGCAGTGGGCGCTGCCGTCCACGGGCGGCAGGAACGACGCCTGCCTGACCGCGGGCACCAGCACCGCGACCGCGCCCATCAAGGGATGCGCGCTCAGTACGGCCGACGCCGCCGGGCAGGGCGTGCTGCGGCTCACCGGCTCGGGCACCTACCTCGCGGGCAGCGTCTTCAGCACCGCCGGGGTGCCGCTCGCGCAGGGGCTCGACATCACGTTCGACAGCTACCAGTACAACGGGTCGGGGGCGGACGGCATCTCCTTCGTGCTCGCGGCGACCGACCCGACCGCGCCCGCCGCACCGGCGACGGGCGGCGCGGTCGGGGAAGGCCTCGGCTACGCGACCGCGAACGGCGTGCGCGGGGTCGCCAACGGCTACCTCGGGCTCGGCGTCGACGTGTACGGCAACTTCGCGCAGACCGGCTCGAACACGGCGAACGGCTGCGGACAGAACTCGACGCCCCCGCGCACGCCCAACGCGATCACGGTCCGCGGGCCGGGCGACGGCACCTCCGGCTACTGCGTGCTCGGCTCGCCGCTCGTCGTGTCCGGGAAGCTCGACAAGCAGGGCGCGACCGCCCGACCGGCGCCGGTGCCCGTGGAGGTCGCGATCAACCCCTCCTCGAGCCCCGCGACCACCCGCGGCGGGCAGCAGGTGCCGGCGCGCAGCTGGTTCATCTCCGTGACCCCGTACAGCAACGGGACCACCGGGGACACCGCGCTCGCGGCCGTGCAGACCAGGACGGGACCGCTGCCGTCCGCGGCGGGCAGCGCTCCGGCGGCCTGGCTCGACTCGACGGGGGTGCCGTACGTCGCGACCTTCGGCTGGGCCGGCTCGACCGGCGGCTCGACCGAGACGCACGAGATCGCCGGCTACCGTGCCACCTCGCTCACCGGGCCGGTCCCGGTCTACTCGCTGACGGCGACGGACGACCAGCAGGGCCAGCTCGCGCTCGGGGCGTCCGGGAGCGTCGTGGTCACCCCGCACCTCGGGGCGGACGACGGTCAGGAGCCGGCGGGCGTGCCCGTCACGGTCCGCACCGCCTTCTCCTCCGGCATCACCCCGCCGACGGGCTCGTTCACCGCGAACGGCTACGCCTGCACCACCTCCGGTGCGACCGCGACGTGCACGATCACGCCCGCCGCAGCGGTTCCGCCGGGCGGGGACCTGCCCGCCGTGGTGATCCCCGTCACCGGTGCGACCGCGGGACCGGCCACGGTGACCGCGACCGTCTCCAGCCGGGACGGCAGGCCGGCGAGCGCCACCACTGCGCTGACGGTCACGCGGATGACCGCGCAGTCGTACGACATCGGCTACGGCACCGACGAGACGCTGTCCGTCGCCGGGATCTCCGGTGCGGCCACCGGCACCGTCGCCTTCACGGACGCGGCCGGCCCGCTGTGCACGGCGACGCTGCCCGCTCGGTCCTGCGTCGCCGCACGCCCATCGGCGGGCGCGCACGCGGTGACGGCGACGTGGCAGCCCGCCTCGGGTCCTGCGATCACGGCGACCACCTCGTTCCAGGTCGCCCGCGCGACCGCCACGGGCCTCGCGATGACCGCGGCGCCGGGCTCGACGCCGTGGGGGACCGGCGCGCTGCTGACCGGCACGGGCTTCGACCCGACCGCGACCGGCACGATCGCCTTCCAGACCTCGGCTGGTGCAGCGCTCTGCACCGCGACCCTGCCCGCGACCTCGTGCACCGCCTCCTCGACCGTCGACGTCGGCGCGGTGGCCGTGGAGGGGCGGTACTCCGGCGACGCGAACCACGACGCCGCGCTCCTGCGCGCCTCCTACACGGTGGTGCAGCGGACCGCGGCGATCACCGCGTCCGCCAGCAGCGCGAGCACGGCTTTCGGCACGCCGGTCGTGCTGTCGGTCGGCGGGCTCCCGCTGCGCGGCGCGACTGCCGCCACCGGCACCGTGACCTACCGCTCGGGCGACGGGGCGCTGCTCTGCACCGCGACCCTGCCCGCCACCGACTGCACCACGCCCGCGTCGCTGACGATCGGCGCCCGAACGGTCGTCGCGACGTACTCCGGCGACGCGCACGACACCGCCGCGCAGTCCGCACCGATTCCGCTGGCCGTCACTCGGCTGCCCGTGACCCTCGCCGCCGGCCCGGACGGCGCGTCCGTCGCGCACGGCGCCCGCATCGCCCTCACCGCGACCGGGCTGCCCGTCGGCGCCACCGGCACGGTCTCGTTCACCGACCAGCGCGGCCGCGCGCTCTGCGGCTTCGACGTGGCCCAGGCCTCCTCGTGCGCCGCGCCCGCCGACCTCGAGGTCGGCACCGAGACGATCGTCGCGGCCTACTCGGGCGGCGGCCTCCTCGCGCCCGCGACCTCCGCGTCGTTCGCGGTACGGGTCGTGCAGGGCGCGGCGCCGGCGCTCGCCGCGCACGTCGCGGCTGCTCGCATCCCCTCCGGCACCGCGCAGGTGCTGTCGGTCAGCGGCCTGCCCGCGGACGCGACCGGAGGCGTCGCCTTCGCCGACGCGCGCGGACCGCTGTGCTCGGTGCCCGACGTCACCGCGGCCGCCTCCTGCACCACGGCCCGCGACCTGACGGTCGGGCAGCGCGCGGTGACCGCGACCTACTCCGGTGACGCCTCCTACCCCTCCGCGACGGCCACGACGGCCTTCCAGGTCGTCAAGGCGCCCACCGCGGTCACCGCCTCCGCGCCGGGCGGCACCAGCGCCTTCGGCACCGCGCGACAGCTCGTCGCCGGCGGGCTGCCCGCGGACGCGACCGGCACCGTGCGCTTCGTCGACCAGCACGGCGACCTGCTCTGCACGGTGCGGCTCGAGGACGGGCGCGCCTGCATGACCGCGCGCGCCCTGCCCGCCGACGCGTACCGCCTCGCCGCGACCTACTCCGGCGACGACCGCTACCTCGACTCGTCGGACTCGGCGGCGTTCACGATCGCTGCCGCCGACACGGCGATCACGGCGGGCGCGCTCGCCACCACGGTCTCGACGGGCGTCAAGCCGGTCCTCACCGTCGCCGGGCTCGACCTGCGCGGCGACGACGCGGCCACCGGCACGGTCGCGTTCCGTCTGCGGTCCGGCGCCCTGCTCTGCACCGTCGTGCTGCCCGACACCGCCTGCACCTCGACCGCCGCGCTGCCGGCGGGCTCGGCGGACGTCGTGGCGCGCTACTCCGGCGACGCGAACCACGGCGCCTCGACCGGCGCGGTGCGGCTGACGGTGCTGCGGGACGCCGTGACGCTGTCCGTGCGCGCGGCCGTCGCCGCCGTCGAGCCCGGCGCGACCGTGGTGCTCACGGTCGCCGGGCTGCCGGACGCGGCCACCGGCACCGTGCGGATCCGACGCGAGGACGACGCCGTCTGCACGATCACGCTGCCCGGCGACCGGTGCGCCGTCGCGCACGTGCGCTGGCCGCTGGGCACCGCGAAGCTCACGGCGCAGTACTCCGGCGACGACGCGCACCTGACCGCCTCGGCCCGCACGACCGTCCGGGTGCAGCAGCCCGCACGGGAGGCGCAGACCGTCACGGCCACCACGGGCGCGGACGGCCGGCTCACCGTGTCGGTGCAGGCCCCGGTCGGCGCCGCCGGTTCGATCCAGGTGCTGGAGCGCCCCGCGCACGGCAGCGTGACGCTCCAGCAGGGCGCGTTCCGGTACCGGGCGGACGGCTCCGCGACGCAGGCCGACCGCTTCACCTATCGCCTGGTCCGGCCGGACGGCTCGTCGAAGATCGTCACCGTCACGATCCGCGGCGGCCGGCTCGCCGAGACCGGCAGCGCCGTCGTCGGTCCTCTGGGCGTGGGCGGTGCGCTGCTCGGCGCCGGGGTGCTGCTGCTCGTGCTGCTGGCGGCGACGCGCAGGAGGCGGGGCGCGCGGTCGTGAGCGCCGCGCCGCTGCCTCAGGAGGCGCCGACGAGGCAGCGCCCGGCGACCGCGTCCGCGACCGCGCTGCGGTACGCGGTGCCCGGACCGTACTGGCCGACGACGCATCGCGCTCCCTCGCGGACCGCGAACTGCACCGACGGCACGTCGAGGTCGACCGCGGTCCGGTCCGGCGTCGTCTCGACCCCCTCGAAGCCCGCCTGGCGCAGCGCGGCGGCGAAGGCGCGACCCGTCGGGTGCGCGTCCGCCGCCATCACGGCGCGCGCGACCTCGTCGAACCGCGTCTGCGCGCTCGGCGGACGGGAGGCGATCGGCGGGGTCGCGGTCGGGGTCGCCCTCGGCGCCGGTTCGGCGCTGCAGCCGGTCAGCAGCACGGCGAGTGCGGCGACGGCGCAGCCGACCAGGACTCCACGGTGCATCGACGACGATCCTGCGGCTGCATCGCGCCTGCACGCCCGTGGCGCGCGGAGACCCGGCCGGTGAGGCGCCTGGTGCGGGCCGTCGCTGCGCTGCTCGTCCTCAGCGGCGCCGTCGTGCTCGGGGTGCAGGGCTGGCAGCTGCTCGTGGTGACGCCCAGGGCGGCGGACGCGCAGGCCGAGGCCGCCCGTGCGGTGTCGGCCGACTGGTCGCGGCGCGCGCCGACCCCCTCCGCCGCGCCCACCATCCCCGTGCGCGCCGAACCGACCACCGACGGCGCGACGATCGCGGTCATCCGGGTGCCCCGCTTCGGGCGGGACTGGAGCCGCGTGGTCCGGCAGGGCGTCGACGAGGCCGAGGTGCTGAACAGCGTCACCGCCGGGGTCGGGCACTACGTGCACACCGCCATGCCGGGCGCCGTCGGCAACTTCGCGATCGCCGGCCACGACACGGGGTGGGGGAACGCCTTCCTCCACGTCGCGGACCTGCGAGTCGGGGACCGCATCGTCGTGCAGACCGCCGACGGCTGGTACACCTACCGCTTCCGCAACCTGCAGTGGGTGCTGCCCACCGCCACGCAGGTGCTCGAGCCCGTGCCCGGCCGACCCGGCGTCCGGGCCGCCCAGCGGCTGATCACGCTCACGACGTGCGATCCGCCGTACGACGCGAAGGAGCGGCTGATCGCCTACGGGCTGCTGCAGGCGTTCCGGCCGACCGCGGACGGGCCGCCGCCCGGGCTGTGACGCGGTACCCCCGCAGGGACTCGAACTCGCATTCTGGGCCCGCATTGCTGGTGTCGCCACTCGGAATCCGCATAAGTACGGGGTTCTTCGATCACCGGACCCGGTTCAGGATCACCTAATTACGGGCGATGTGTGCAGTTTTTGTGCAGTTCTCCGCACCGACTCCGACCATCAGCGGGCCCGCCTGCGATAGGCCACTGCCTCGCGGTGGCGCAGGCGACCGCCGCGCTCGACGCTTCCTGCCTGACCGGTACTGACAGGCGCCTTAGCTGCCAGTGCGCTCGAGCGGCGGCAGCCCTCGCAACCCTGCTGGACGTCGAGTGTCATACGCGCCAGGCCCGCCTATTGGAATGTTCGAGCTATGGCTGGATAGAAATACGCAAGCGCCCCAGCCTCAGCAAGTGTTCTTTCAGCGGCAACTCGGAAGCTTCTAGCGATGGAGTCGGGAAATCCATCAGTAAGGCGGAGCACTTCTCTACAGAGTTCAATCCTCAAATCTTGCGACACAACTTCTGGCAACGCCGCAGATTCATCGGTGTATGGGAATTCCTCCCCTGAGAGCAAGATGCACTCAAGTCCATCGCGGTACATTGCTACAGCCTCCTGCGCGGAAACCGCCTGACGATCCACTTCGCGAACACGACGATTTGTTGACCATATCACGGCCGAGATGCACAAAATCAGGCCAGACCGTCCCAGACGTCGCTCCGCCTCGATATCTTGGCGGGCCTCAGCAACGAGAAGTTTCCAGTCGTGCCCGTTCATTACCGCCGTGAATGCTGCAGCATCAATCCACGCGAACTCAACGTCTTGAAGGAAGGCTGGCTGCTCGGCTGACAGGCGAAGCCGAAGCAACTTGTCGAATGTCTTCGCGGAAGGCGTAACCGCAAGCACGCACAAAGCCCACAGAACCGTTTCCACGCGGCTCGCGGTATCTATGCTATCCGTGCCAAGGCCGTCGATAATAGCTTCCGCAAGCGGAAGCGAGTACTCGGTCAAAGTCAGTTCTGGTTCGAACTGAAAGTCGCCGTTCAAAGAGTCAAAGTAGGCCGCCGCTCGGGCAACCGGAATCAAACTCGAATGCTCCGGATTGGCGGGCTTCCAGCCCAGTTGCTCCTCTAAAACGGGCCCGAATGCTAAGATATCTCGGAGATGTTGAGGCCCACTCCGCATCTTGGCTGCAATGGATCTCCACATCGGCGCCGGGTCGCCACCGCTGCTAAACATACGAAATTCGACGGCGATCCCGACTCGGGGCGGCAAATCCTCCAGATCCCGCGCAGCCAACTCGTCTAGAACTTCGTCGTTCAACCGGAGCAACTCGTCGGCACTTACTAGGCTTGGCGCCTCTCGAAAATGATTGACGACCGCATCCGCGAGCTCTCTGGCAATCTTTGGGTCCTTCTTGCGGAGCCATGGGTGCGCGATGATGTGGCCCGTCTCTCGAGCGTCTTCCAGCGCTAACGGCCACCACTTGAGAGGATCAGTTCGCAGCCGCGCAACCCACGCCACCTCCGCGCAACGCCTGTCACTCAGGGTCAGGATATTCGCGTCTACCAACGCGTCAATCTGATGTTCACTGAATGACATGCGCCACGGGTTGCGGGAGACAGCTTCGGTAATTCGAGCTCTGTCGGAGGCGCTAGACGGACATTCGAGGGCAAGGCGAAGGGCGATGGCGCTGTCGAATGCGAATGCGTTGTGCCAATCCCCCCGAGCGACCAAGAGGTCCACTAAACGCTGACGTCGGCCGATGCACGCGCAGTGCCGTGAGACCCACATGAGGGTACTTAAAATTGCCTCGTCTGGCGTATCCCGCATAGCGACTTCACGGTGCAGAGCATCAATTAACTGATGAAGAGGCGGGGAGTCGCTTAGTAACTGCAACGTCTGATTGATGGCATTTCCCCAGGCGGCGGGGTGAAGTACTGCTTCCAGGAAGGCTTGCCACCAATCACCGTCGTGTGCTGAGAGCTTTTGTGCCAGTCTTCGCGCCACGAAGTGCTCGTGAATCACGCGGTGTATCCAGCGAACCCGTTGGAATCTGGGGGATATAGGCGAACTCGTCAGTCCGTATGGAACCAGGAGGCCACTCTGGTATGTGCGGTACGGAGCCTCCGCTGAGGAATTGGCCTCCTCCAAGTCGCTCAGAACTGCGGTGTCGCTCCACAGGAGTTGCGCTCCGCCGCGCGGAACCCTTGCCATCGTCCACGCCACGTCAGTCGCCATTCGCACGGATGTCGCGACCGCGGCGTCGTCGTTCACCCATTGCTCAGGGGGGTGCCACTTGCGACGGAGGAAGTGGTCAACGAAGCGCTCGAAGATGCCAGCCTCGCCCGAGGGTATGTCTCCGTGGTGGGAGACGAAACAAACGAAGCCGAGCGTAAGCGGGTTGCTAATGACGTCGGAGAGCGCATCGTTGCTAGTGGCGCCCTCGTATCGGGCTTGCGCTTTTGCATTGTTAGTCAGGTCGAACCAATTGTTCGCGACCCGGCCCGTCGCCTCTGTGGTCAAGGGCAGAAGGATGGCGTGCGTCGCTTCGTCCCAGGGAGTGCTATACCCTGAGATTCTTGATGTCAGTAAAACGCGATACTGGCAGTCAACCAGGATTCGCACGAGGCTTTTGACAGCAGACAACCCAGCCGCGCTTGGGATCTCGTCAAGGCCGTCAAGCACAATTAGAGCCGCTTCTTTGGTGATTGTTCGGTCGAGCCGGTCTGGCGAACTTTTGAAGAGCGGCTTTGGCGGAACTTCTATTTGTACGGTGCGAGTCATGGCCACCGACACCGCAGCAATAGCTTCGAACTCGTCAGCGGGTGCGACAGTTGACTCAAGCACGGAAGCGAGGTCATCCAGTCGGGCGAATGCGGCGAGTCTTCCCGATTTGAGAACTTCGGCAGCCAGATCTCTCGCGAGGGTGCTCTTCCCGGACCCAGGATTCCCGAGAAGAACCGTGAATGGTGAGTCGTTGACAATCTCGGTGAGTTTGATGGCACGACCGTAGGGCCGAGCGGTAGAGTAGAGGCGCGTAGTGTCGAAAGCGTCGGGTTCGCGTTCTATTATGGTCGTAATATCCCGCTCGTCTATTCGGGTCACCCGCAGGTCCTCGGCCAGGAGGCGGTTGGAAAAGCCGGCCGGATAGTACTCCGGAGGTACGTTAAGCATGACTGTTGCTCGCTTTACCACGTCCGACCATTTCCGGTCCAAGTGCTGGTGATCGCTGAAAGTTGCAGAGTTAAGTGCGTCTAGTGCGCTTACGGCTTCTTCGGCCAACGCCTCCGCCCGGTCCGCGAACTGAAGTTGTCGAACGGCAGCGCTCTCAAGGAACCATCGCGCCCGGGGAACCAAGTTCTCGACGACCGAAACTGAGCACTGCAAGAGCGCCTTCACCCTGGCAACTGCCTGCTCCTCCTCGCGGAACGAGTCAATCAAAGCCTGGCCTCCGGAGTCGAGGCATCTCCTCATGCCTTCTCCGGGGTGGGCAACTGATTGTAAGAGCGCGTCTCGGGTATCAAAGGCGCGGCGGAGGACCCCCCCAACCTCTTCGCCAGCAATCGTCCACTCTGCTCTACTTCCGCCGAGTTCGCGTTTGACGTCTTGGTCCTCGCCCATGGCTTCAGCCACGTTTACGGCGACCAGCATCAGTCCGTCGCGGCCCTTCAGGAGTCGCCTCGCCCAACCTTGTTCCTCGGTTAATGCGTTCGCGAACTCCTCCGCGCCGAACGCTCGCCGCAGAGCTGAGGCAGCCCCAGGAGCAAGCTTCAGGCTGAGGGAGACTAGGTCCAGCATGCGGAAACTCTGTCAGACGGCCTGGGGCAAAGTTCGTAGATCTGGAGGCTCGAGGTTGCGCCCGGGGAGTGTGCGATGCCGGTGCCGGGCCTACTCGTTGTAGATGCCCATATTGTTCCTTCGCCTCGACTGAGCTACAGCCTTGATCGAGGCCTCACGGCCACCAGTGGCTCGCAGAGCGGGTGGAGCGCCGCATCCAGGACGGCCAGAGGCCATCGACGAGCGAGATGTACCTGCGCTGTGTCGAACGGGGCCGGCAGCCTGCTCGCGGGCACCTCCGCCTGAGCGAGCTGCGCCATCCCACGTCGATCGGTTCCTGCATGAGCAGGTACCTGCTGGACGCGGTGTGGTGCCTGTCCGGTCCGCGCCCGCCGCGCTCGCCAGTGCGCTCAGTTCCGCGCATCGCCTCGACCTCGTCGATGTGAACCCGCATCGAACATCGCGCTTCCGCCGGAGCGACCGCAGCGCCGCCAGGTGTGGGAACCGGCCTAGGCAGGTCACTTCCTCGACATCGCCAGCGCTGACCGGCTCGGGCCGCTATTCGAGACCGCCGTCTTCACTGATGTGCGACGGGGGAGCTCCTCGGGCTCCAGTGGGGGGATCTCCATCTCGATCTCGATCTCGATCTCGATCTCGATCTCGATCTCGATCTCGACGGCGGCGAGCTCGTCGTCCGCCGGCACCGGGTCGACGCCAGCGGGCATGCAGCCGAGGGCGAAGCGAAGACGGCCGCTGGGCAGAACCGGCGCGTCGGACTCGGGGCGGTAGCCGTCGCTGCCTTCCAGAGCTGGCGCGAGACTCGGGAGCGCGACCGGCAAGCGTGACAGAACCAATGGCGTGGCAGCGATTGGGTCTTCACCCGCAAGGACGGCACGCCGGTCCTACCGCAGTTCGTGACGAGGCGCTTCGAGCGGCTGGTCCAGCGAGCGGTGCTGCCGGTGATGACCTTCCAGGGACTCCGGCAGCAGCACGCATCGCTCCTGATCGCGCAGGGCATCGACCTGGCAGTGGTGTCCGAGCGGCTGGGCCACCCATCGATCGCGACCACGAACCTGTACACGCTGGTGTGGTCTCGGCGTGTGCGAGCGTTCAAGGGGACAGCTGGAGGGGTTCGGCCTCTCCGAGAGCCGTCTAACGGCCTGAACTGCCAGGCTCTTCTCGTGTCGCACGAGCTTCGCCTCCGCCTCATGTCCGACGACGATTGGGACGAGCGTCGCCCCATCGCGCCCATCCCACTGGTCGTGGTTGCGACCGACGAAAGCACCACGCTCGGCGGGGCCATTGATGCGGTTCTCGGGAAGCACGACCCGGACGCTCGTACGTTCCTGTACTGGAAGGACCGGCAGGCCGGTGGACCGACGTGCCTGATGCGCTTCGCGCCACTGGAAGGTGCCCGCGACGAGCTGGGCCAGTTCCACAACCGCCTCGAGCTTTGGGCGGTACGCATCGATGGCTCGCTCTACCGCGCGAGCGTTCGCTACCCAGGTCAGACCCGCATAGCAGACCTTGGACGGGCTGCCGGCGCGGGATATATCGATCGCGATCCATACGAAATTGTGCTCTCGTATCACCCTGGCGGGTACGGCGGCGGCGAGATCGTGCCGGACTTTGTCGCGTTCCTCGAGTCTGTCGGCATAAACGTGGTCTACAACGCAATTTCCACGGCGCTTCTCGCTGCGGCAAGCGTAGGTGGCCGGCGGCTGCTTCGGTGGCGGCGGCGGCGTCAGAGTGATGCGGCCGCAATCGTCAATATGAAGGCATGGGAGGAGTCAGATATCGCGCAGCCGGAAGTGCTGCGCTCATGGCTCGAGGTGAAGCCGACCTGGTCAGTCGAAGAAGTTGCTACGCGCCTGCAGTGCACGGGACCGGCTTCCGAACGGCTGCTCCTCGCCGTCGGTTACGAACGTATAGCAGGATCGGCCGACTGGGCTCGCTCCACTTCTTCCGCGGCTACACGTCGGCGGAAGCGATGGTTGAGGATGGAGCGCACACCAGGGCACCGTCAGCCGTAAGTGAAAGGAGAGACCTTGGCTCGGCCACGATCCGGGCGGGCCCTACAAGGATGCTCTGGCGGGACAGAGGAGTGGTTGGCATAACGGGTCCACGGAATTGGTGCGGACAGCGGTCCCTGGTCAGGCACCCATCGCTGCGCCGAGGAGCAGGATGCGCGGCGGAGCACTTCCCGTCGCATCCGCGCTAGTTCGTAGGACTACCCCGCGATCAATGTTTTCTCGTCTGGAGCGAGCGCCTCGAGAGTGCCCGACTCGAGGGCGGCGAGCTGGCGCTTAAGGGAGGCTTCAATAGCGCTCAACACCTCGACCCAATGTTCCTCCCAATCTTGTGGGGGAGTAGCGTCCGCACGCCCTCGAAGCCATCCTTGGGCGTTCGTCTTGTAGTTGTCCTTCAGACGGAACGGTTCCAGCTTATTTCCTGCATCTACGGAGTAGTCCTCAAACCAAGACGGATGCTCAGCGTAAAGATCGATGATCCACTGATCAGGGAAGAGTCCTTCAATGGCGAAGCCTGAGCGGATCGAGACGAACTCTCGATTGGGCTGGAACTGAATCGCTTTCTGCGAGAGGTATTGCTGCAATGCCTTTCTTGATTTATGGCCCGCGGCGTCTCCGTCGAACACGGCCACCGCGGCGCGCTCCACGTGGATGAATTCATACACCGCCTTCAAGAAGCCCTCGAGCTGGGATACGCCGCCATAGTCCTGAATGAGCGCGGCCCGCACTAGCGGGTAGTTTGCTCCGCCCGAATCGATGGCGTCCATCACCCAGCGAATCATCGCGACGTCGGACGGTCCCTCCATAAACACGTTCGTGGCGCCGAGGTTGTAATAGTCTGAGAACTCGATCCCCAGCGACTGCCGAATGCGGTGAGTGGCTGCGCGATGATTGGGGAAGGTGTTCACTACAGTCCGACCACCGTCGAGATCAATCCCCTGAACGATTTGCACGTCTGGCGGAACAAACCCGAGTGAATGGGTTGTCAGGAGGACGGTCGACTTGCTCGCAAGGTTGGCTAGGAGCCGTTGGCAGGCTTTAGTGAGTTCTGGATGCAGGTACGACTCGGGCTCTTCGATCAACCAGATGGCGCTGATTCCTTGGGCTCGCTCCTGTTCGGCGATCCAAACGAACGAGGCGAAGAGCGCGGTTGACTGAATGCCCTGACCTTTTTCTGTTAGCGGTGTGAGTTCAGGGTCGGCCACCATCAAGTCAAAGCCGGTCAGCATGCTGGAAGGGCTGTCATTTCCCAGCCCAAACGTTGCCTGTATGGACTGAAGTCCGACTTCTGTGAGCTCCTTATTGAGGCTGTCGGACACGGCCTTGAGTTCCGTCCGAACTGCATCGAGATGTGGCTCGATCGCCCGATAGGCCGCTTCCGTGAGAAATGGCTGGAGCAGGTCGTTGTACAGGTTGCCGATACTTTTGGCGGAGGGAACGTAGTGACACCGAAAGCGGTGCAGGACGATTTCGACCAGTTGCTTCTGCTTACGACTGAAGTTGGGGGCGTTCTCGGCGGGTATCTTCTGATTGCCGAAGACGCGGTATACCGGCGTGTCGTTGACGCCAGTGAAGTAGAGATTGATGGTCATTCGGTCGGCGTCGCGTTCAATTCCAACAATGGCGTGGAGTTCGTCGAGCAGACCTAGTGCTTCAACGTCTGCGTCATCGCCCCGATCAAGCGTGACGGTTGCGGTGAGGCTCGTCCGCTGGCTGCCTGCGCTGAACGTCAAGTCGACTGCCCGGCGGTAGCCCGCAAGGTTGTCGTAGCCCGTGAAAAAGAGCAGAACCGACCGAAGCAGATTTGTCTTCCCGCTGTTGTTAGGTCCAACAAGTGTGGTACCTGAGGTCAGTTTTAGTGTCTGTTCCGCGCCGATCGTGCGGTAGTTCCTTACGCGAAGCTCTGTCAGTTCCACTTGTGCTGGGACTCCTTCGTTGCCGAGCCGATACTGCCGCAGATGCGCCTCGTGCTGAGGAAGCGCGCCTGAGGGTGAGTCGTCACCTGCAGTAGCAAGGTCTCGGTACCACTGTCGGTGGCAGTGTTTGCAGAGCGGACGCGGCTTGCTGGACCCCTCGCCGGGCCCCTCGTTGAACGCGAGGGGTGCGACGAGGGGTTTCGGGCGTCTTGCCCTGTCCTGGCCTGCCACCTCCGCTGACGCGGCTCCTGAACCACCCTCACTCAGCAGAAAAGCGTTGCTGACTGAGGATGGTTCAGGAGTACAGGTGGCAGGCCAGGACAGGGCAAGACGAAGAGCGGGGATTTTGGGGTAAGGAGATCTGGAGGAGGCGGGAAGTGAGGTGGGTGCGAGGAGATGGTGCGGGAAGCAGAAGGCATGGAGGGTAGGCGGATGCGACTGCGAGAGGGGCAACCGGATATGGATGGTGGCAGCGAGGTCGGTGCGTTGAAGGCGTGGTGCGGGAGCAGTTCGGGTAGGGCGGTGTGCGTGTGAGCGGTCCGGAGTGCTAGCTGACTGGAGCCGGGTTCGCGCGACAACCGCCGTCTGCGATGTTCTCCACAGGCCGAGTCCGACGCGCTTGTGACTCCTGATCACAGACGACTCGCGTCGTCGCTTCTCTCCCGCAACAGTCGGATGGATGGGCAGCATCGAGCGGTACTCGAGCGATGGCGGTCGCCGGTATCGGGTGCGCTACCGCGATCCAGAGCGGCGCTCGAAGGCGAAGGCCGGATTCCTGACGCGACGTGAGGCGGAGGCGTTCCTCAACGCTGTCAGCACCTCGGTCGCGCACGGGGCCTACATCGATCCCACCGATGCCAGGGCGGCCGTCGGTGACCTCGGACCCGAGTGGCTGGCCGCGCAGACCCACCTCAAGCCGAGTTCGTACGCCACGCTCGAGACCGCGTGGCGCGTCTACGTCGCGCCTCGATGGGGAGGGACCGAGGTTGGCCGGATCCGGCATAGCGACGTGCAGGCGTGGGTCGCGCAGCTGATCAAGGGAACGGCGCCGAGCATCCACCCGCAGCACCCGCTCGGTGCAACCAGCGTCATCCGCGCCTACGGCGTCCTTGCCTCGATCCTCGACACGGCGGTCCGGGACCGACGGCTGAGCGCCAACCCGGCCCGGGGAGTGCATCTCCCGCGCAAGCACGGCAAGCGACACGCGTACCTGAGTCACCAGCAGGTCGAGATGCTTGCCCGATACGCGAACGACAAGGGGACGCTCGTCCGGTTCCTCGCCTACACCGGTCTGCGCTGGGGCGAAGCCGTCGCCCTGCACGTCCGCGACGTCGACTTCGGTCGGCGTCGGGTCTCGGTCGTCGAGAACGCGGTGCGGGTGGGCGGTCGCATCATCGTCGGCACGCCGAAGTCACATCACGCCCGTCGTGTTCCGATTCCGCCCTTCCTTGCCGCTGAGCTCGCCGAGCGGTGCCGAGGCAAGTCGTCGAGTGCGCTCGTCTTCGGCGATGGCATCCACCACCTGAATCAGCCCACCGTCAAAGGCGGCTGGTGGGTGCAGGCGATCGCTCGGGCGCAGGCGGCGGATCCGGGGTTCCCGACGCCGACGATCCACGACCTCCGGCATACCGCCGCGAGCCTTGCGGTCAGCGCCGGCGCCAATGTGAAGGCGGTGCAGCGGATGCTCGGTCACGCCTCCGCGTCGATGACCCTGGACGTCTACGCGGACCTCTTCGATGAGGACATAGAGGCCGTTTCGGTGGCCCTCGATCGCGCTCGTTCTGCTGAAGTTGTGCAGTTTTCGTGCAGTTCTCGCCCGCAGGCGACGGCCGGAGAGACCCGAGATCCGCGTCGTTCCGAGGAAGTAGGGCCCTGAGGACGGGTGCCCCCGCAGGGACTCGAACCCTGACTGAAGCGATTTTAAGTCGCCTGCCTCTGCCGATTGGGCTACGGGGGCGTGCGCGTGGACTCTACCGATGTGTCGGTTCCCGGGGCGGTCGTCGACGCGGTCGCCACGCCATGATCCTGAAACGATTCCGCTGATCAGCTGTTTGTTGAGCGTGAGGCGCTGTCGGTGCCCCGTGATGTGATCAAGGTATGGGAGCCGCAGCAGACCTGGTCGCTTCGATCGCCGCCGCCCGAGCGGTCACGCCTCGGTTCGCGTCCGGTTCCGATGACGAGGTGCTCGCCGACACCGCCGGTGTCGAGGAGCTCGGCCGGCTCGTGGACGCGATGCGGATCGATGCGGCGGCGCAGCTCGAGCGGCGGTCGCGGAAGCGCCTCGGGGAGGACTCGCTCGCGTTCCGCAGCGGCGCCCGCGACGGCGACGAGCTCGTGCAGCAGGTGTGCCGCATCGACTCGCGGGAGGCGAAGCGCCGCGTCGCGCTCGGGACCGCGCTCGCCCCCTCCGTCGCGCTGAACGGGGATCTGCTGCCCGGGCGCCACCCGGTGCTCGCCGACGCGGTGCGGAGCGGCGCCGTCGGAGTCGAGGCCGCCCGGGTCGTCGTGAACGCCGCGAAGGCCATCGGCAGGCGGGTGGCTGCGGAGGACCTCGATGTGATGGTCGAGGCGCTCACCGACACCGCGACGGTGAGCGACGTCGAGACCCTGCACGACGTCGCCGCGGCCTGGGCGCTCGCGCTCGACCCCGACGGGGCCGACCCGGACCGGCCCGAGCAGCACCTGCAGCGCGCGCTCCGCATCGGACGCACGACCGCGGACGGGATGACCCGGGCGACCGTCGTCCTGACGCCGGAGCACCTCGCGATGCTCAAGGAGCTGCTGCAGTCGCGTCGCCGCGGCCTCCAGCTCGTCCGCACGGAACCGGCATCGGACGACGACCCTGAGACGACCGGAGCGGAGTGGCGGGAGGAGGAGGGCCCGGGCGGCGGCCGGCCTCGGTCGCGCGCCCAGCAGGACTACGACACGCTCCTCGAGGCGCTGGAGGCGGGCGTCAAGGCCGACCAGGCCGACGTCGCGTCCGAGGTGATCCACGAGACCGTCGTCACCATCACGGCGGCCGAGCTCGAGGCCCGTCGCGGGCAGGCGTTCCCCGTCGGCGTCCTCGCCGGCATCCCGATCCCGGTCGTCGAGCGGCGGGTCTGCACCGGCGGCATCCGCCTCCTGGTGACCGACGAGGGAGGGGAGCCCCTCCACCTCGGTCGCAGCCGCCGGCTGTTCAGCCCCGCGCAGCGCAAGGCGCTCGCCGTCGGTGCGGGCGGCCGGTGCCAGCACCCCGGGTGCCGCACGCCCTCGCCCTACCTCGAGGCCCACCACGCGGCGTGGTTCGCCCGCGACGACGGCCCGACCGACGTGCGCAACGGCATCATGCTCTGCTCGTACCACCACCATCTCGTCCACGCCGTGCGCAGCCCGGTGCGGATCGTGCGGCACGAGGGCGACCTCTTCGTCGTTCCGGTGCACTGGACCGGTCCGCCCGCGGAACGGCATCGGCGGCAGCGCGGGGTGCTGCACGACGCGCGGATCACCCGCCTGCGCCGGTGGGCGGTCGTGCGCCCGACGCCGTGGCGCGCGACCGGGACCTGACCCGGCGCTCGACGCGGATCCTCATCGGTGTCGATCCGCAGCGCAGTCCTGCCGACCGCCGAAGCGCCTGCCCCCGCCGCATCCACGGAACCCGTGCTGCCGCCCGGGCACAGGCGGCCCCGCCTAGCCTGCCCAGGTGGCTCCCAGACCGCTCTCCGCGCCGCCGACCGTCCGCCTCGCCGATGTCGATCCAGCCCTGCTGGCCGACGTGGCGGAGGAGGCGCGGACCGCGATCGAGGACCTGCCCGAGGCGCTCCGCGTCGCCCGCGCGCTCGGCGGGCGAGCCCCGCTGCCCGGCGGCGGGAGCACCGCCGGGTACCTGTCGGTGCTCGCCACCGTCGCAGCCGTCGACCTGACGGTCGCGAGGGTGGTGGAGCCGCACCTCGACGCGCTCGCCATCCTGGACCAGGCCGGTCTGCAGCCCGGCCACGGCGCGTACGGCGTGTACGCCGCCGAGCGGCCGGGGCTCGACCCGGTCTCGGTGGAGCAGGACGGCGACCGCGTCCGCCTCACCGGCACGAAGCCCTGGTGCTCGCTCGCCGGCGCGCTGGACCGGGCGCTCCTCACCGCCGGGGAGGGGGAGGCGCGACGCCTCTACGACCTCGACCTGCACGACCCGGGCGCCGCCGCGCTCCGCGGCACCTGGGTGTCGCGAGGGCTCGCGGCGGTCGACAGCGGCGACCTGCGACTCGACGGCGTCAGCGCGTCACCGGTCGGCGGGCCCGGCTGGTACCTGCGCCGCCCGGGCTTCGCCTGGGGCGGCATCGGCGTTGCGGCCTGCTGGTTCGGCGGCGCGGTCGCCCTCGCCGCGGCGCTGAGCCGGGCGAGCGAGCGGCGGCCTCCCGACCAGCTCGCCCTCGCGGCCATCGGGGAGGCGGACCGCCTGCTGTGGTCCGCGAGGAGCGTGCTCGAGGGCGCGGCCGACCGGATCGACCAGGGACGGGCTGTCGGCGCGGACGGTGCGCTGCTCGCCGCGCGGGTCCGCGGCGTCGTGGCCGACGCCGCGGAGCGCGTGCTCGTGCTGGTCGGCCATGCGCTCGGCCCCGCGCCGCTGGCCTTCGACGAGGACCACGCGCGGCGCGTCGCCGACCTGACCGTCTACCTCCGCCAGCACCACGCCGCTCGCGACGACGCCGCCGCAGGGCGCGCGGTGCTCGCGGAAGGGGGAGCCGCGTGAGCTTCGACGCCGCGGAGCCCGGCACCTCCGAGCAGGCCTGGCGGGCGTACCGGAGCGCGCTGCCGCCGCTCGACACCGGCCCGCTGCGGCGGCTCGTCGTCGTCGCGGCGCACCCGGACGACGAGACCCTGATGGCCGGCGGGCTCATCGCGATGACGGCCGCCCGGCGTGTGCCCGTCGCGGTCGTCGTCGCGTCGAACGGGGAGGCGTCGCATCCCGGCTCCACGTCCTGGACGCCGGAACGGCTCGCCCGCGCCCGCGAGGAGGAGGTCGTCGCAGCCGTCCGGCGGCTCGCCCCCGAGGCTCGAACGGTGCTGCTGCGCCTGCCCGACGGCGCGCTCGCCGCCCACGCCGAGCAGCTGGCGGCGGCGCTCGAAGCCGAGGTGCGGCCGGGCGACACGGTCGTCAGCACGTGGGAGGGAGACGGCCATCCCGACCACGCGGCCGTGGCGCGCGCGGCCGCGGACGTCGCGGCGATCCGGCGCTCCGCTCACCTGCAGGCGCCGATCTGGGCGTGGCACTGGGGCGAGCCGTCCGGTGCCGAGCTGCCGACGGCCGTGCGCCTCGACCTCGACGCCGCTGCGCTCGCCGCGAAGCGGGAGGCGATCGACCTCCACGCCACCCAGATCGCCGCGCTCTCGGCCGCGCCCGGCGACGCCGCGCTGCTGCAGCCCGGTGTCCTCGCCCACTTCCGCAGCGGCAGCGAGGTGTACCTCCCGACGCCCGTCTCCGCGCAGCCCGTCGACTTCGACGCGATGTACGCGGTGTCGGACGACCCGTGGGGCTTCACGGACCGCTGGTACGAGCAGCGGAAGCGCGCGCTGCTGCTCGCGACGCTGCCGCGGCCGCGGTTCGGCCGCGTGCTCGAGATCGGCTGCTCCTCCGGCGTCCTGACCGCCGAGCTCGCGGACCGCGCCGACGAGGTGGTGGCGACCGACGTCGCCGACCGCGCGATCGCGCAGGCGCGCGACCGCCTCCGCGAGCGGCCCCACGCGGTGGTCGAGCAGCGGCGGCTGCCTGAGGAGTGGGACGACGGCTGGGACGCGGCGCCCTTCGACCTGGTCGTGCTGTCCGAGGTCGGCTTCTACCTCGCCGGCGACGCGCTCGACCGCCTCGTCGACCGGTGCCGGGCCGCGCTGGCGCCCGGCGGCGTCTTCGTCGCGTGCCACTGGCGCCCGCACGTGCTCGGCCTCGATCGGGGAGGGGACGAGGTGCACCGCGTGATCCGCGAGCGGCTCGGTGCGCGCCGCCTCGTCGAGCACGTGGAGGACGACTTCCTGCTCGACGTGCTCCAGGTCGAGCCGGCCGCGAGCGTGGCCACCGCGACCGGTCTGCGATGACGCGGATCGACCGCGTGGTCGTGGCGATCCCGGCTCGCGACGAGGAGCAGCGCCTGCCGGCGGCGCTCGCCGCCGTGCGGGCGGCGGTGGGACGATGCGCGGTGCCGGTCGTGGTCGTCGTCGCGGCGGATGCCTGCACCGACCGGACGGCCGAGCTCGCCGCCGGCGAGGGAGCGCTCGTGGTGCGCTCCTCCGCCGGCCGGGTCGGCGGGGCGCGCGCCGCCGCGGTCCGCGCGGCCCTCACGACGGACGGCCCCGCCGCGGCGCGCACCTGGATCGCGAGCACGGACGCCGACTCGGTGGTGCCGGCGGACTGGCTCGCCGTCCACCTGGAGCACGCCGAGCGCGGCACGGACCTGCTCCGCGGCGCCGTGCGGCCGGACCCGGCGGGGCTGACGCCCGCCCAGCTGCGGCGCTGGCTCGCGCTGCACCCGCCGACCGAGCGCCACGCGCACGTGCACGGCGCGAACCTGGGGGTGACCGCGGAGGCGTATCTCGCCGCGGGCGGGTTCCCGGACGTCGCCGTGCAGGAGGACGTGCTGCTCGTGCGCGCGGTGCTCGCGCGGGGCGGGCGCGTGGACAGCACCGCGAGCGCGCCGGTCGTCACGTCGGCCCGCCCGCGCTCGCGGACCGAGGGCGGGTTCGCCACCTACCTGCGCACCCGCGTCCTCCCGGCTCCGGCGGCGACCTGACCGCGACCCGGCATCGACCGTGAAGGTCCCAGGAGGGGGAGGGCGGCCCCGCGGGTCGCCCTAGGCTTCCGCCCATGGGAACCGCGGTGTGGATCTCGATCGCCGTCGTCGTGCTGCTGATCGTCCTGCTCGCCCTCTACCTGTGGGTGACGTACAACTCGCTCGTCACCCTGCGCGTGCGGGTGGACGAGGCGTGGAGCGACATCACCGTGCAGCTGCGGCGGCGGGCCGACCTGATCCCGAACCTCATCGAGACGGTGCGGGGCTACGCCACGCACGAGAAGACCGTGTTCGAGTCGGTCACGAGCGCGCGCGCCGAGTCGCTGTCCGCCTCCACCCCGGCGGAGGCGACCGCCGCCGAGAACCACATGCAGCAGGCGCTGAAGTCGGTCTTCGCGGTGGCGGAGGCGTATCCGCAGCTGCAGGCGAGCCCGAACTTCCTGCAGCTGCAGGGCGACCTCGTCGACACCGAGGACAAGATCCAGGCGTCGCGCCGCTTCTACAACGGCGGCGTCCGCGAGTTCAACACGAAGATCCAGGTCTTCCCGAACACCGTCTTCGCCCGCCGGCTCGGCTTCGACGGCCGGGAGTTCTTCGAGGCGGCGGACATCGCCGCGATCGCGCAGCCGCCCCGCATCCAGTTCTGAGCAACGAGAGAGGGCCGCTTCCCCGACGGGGAAGCGGCCCTCTCCGCTGCGACGGGGGTGTCAGCCGTTGTTGGCGGACAGCTCGTGGCTGATCGCGTTCGGGCCGTCGTACTCGCGGTCCGGGATGTTGCCCAGCGCGTCGAGGATCGCCTGGTCGGCGCCCGAGTCCTTGGCGGTCGAGAGGATCGTGTCCTTCGAGACGGGGTAGTCCATCCCCTTCAGGTGCTTCTGGACCTCGATGGGGTTCGGCATGTCGGCCATGGTGGTTCCTTCCTCCTGCACCGCGGTCTCGCGGCGTCTCGTGCGGTCGGCGGTCAGCCGACCGGGTCGTGCTCGAACACGGCGTGCACGGCGTCCACGCTGCGGTCGGGGATCGTGGTGGGCGACTCGAGGTGCACCGCACCGGAGGGGAGCACGCCGGCGCCGCCGAACCGCTCCATCACCCGCCACTGCGCCACGACGTCCTCGCCGCCCACGTTCGGGCCGAGGTCGCGCCAGAAGTCGAAGCCGCCGGTGGCGAGCAGCGCGGAGCGGCGGTAGAGCACGCAGCCCGCCGTCCACGCGACGCGGTACGGCAGCCACCCGGCGTCGGGCAGGTCCGTGCGGGCGGCGATGTGCGTGAGGTTCGCGGCGTTGTGCAGCGTCCAGCGCTCGGTGCCGGGGGAGTCGGGGCGCAGCCGCTCGGGCTCCACCTCCTCCTCCCACGCGGCGAACGGCGCCTCCTCGTGCGGGCGCTCGTCGCCGATGTACGACAGGCCCTGCTGGGCCGCGCCGACCACGCCGCAGCCCAGGTCCTCGATCGCCCGGTGCAGCGTCGCCAACAGGCCGGGCTCGGGCCAGACGTCGTCGTCGAGGAAGAGCACGTACGGCGCCGTCGCCTGCTCGAGCAGGAACGCGCGGTGCTCGGCGATGCCGAGGCGGGGGAGGTGCCGCAGCACCCGCACCTCGCGCTCCTGCGCCTCGAGCACCCGGATCATGGCCTGCACGGCCGGCGCGTCCGCCATCGCGTGGTCGTCCGACTGGTCGCTGATCGTGACGCGGAAGGCCGGATCGTCCTGCGCGGCGAGGCCGGCGAGCACGACCGCGAGCTCCGCGATGCGCCCGGAGGTGGGCAGCAGCACGTCGACCGCGGGCGCGGGGAACGCGGGCGGCTTCGCCCAGTCGCGGGCGGTGCGGCGGCTAGGCATCCGCGACCCCGGCGGCCTTCGCGCGGGCGATGAGCCCGCTCGTGGAGTGGGGGCTGACGTAGTCGAGGATGCGGACCTCGCCGCCGTGCGCCTCCACGACCGGCGTCTCCACCAGCATCTCGGGCAGGTAGTCGCCGCCCTTCGCGTAGACGTGCGGCTCGATCGTCTCGATCAGGGAGACGGGGGTGTCCGTCGAGAAGACGGTGACGTAGTCGACGCAGGACAGCTCGGCGAGCAGCCCGGCGCGGTCGGCGGCCGGGTTGAGCGGGCGGCCCGGCCCCTTGAGGCGCGTGGTCGACTCGTCGTCGTTCACCGCGACGACGAGCACGTCCCCGAGGGCGCGCGCCTGCTTCAGGTAGGCGGTGTGGCCGCGGTGCAGCACGTCGAAGCAGCCGTTCGTGAACACGATCCGCTTGCCCGCGGCCCGCTCGGTGGCGAGCACGGCGACCAGCGCCGGCTCGTCGAGCATGCGGGCGCCCTCGCTGAGGGAGGCGGTCAGGTCCGCGATCGTGCAGACGCCGGTGCCCGGGGTGCGGACGACGACGTCGGCGGCGAGCTGCCCGAAGCGGGCGGCGCCGTGCAGGTCGACGCCCGCGGCGAGGGCGAGCGTCAGGCCCGCGGCGAAGGTGTCGCCCGCCCCGTTCGCGTTGGCGTCGGGCGCCGGCTTCGCGAGCGTCCGGGTCGGGGCGCCCGGGCCGTGCACCACGGTGCCGTCGCGGTCCAGGGTGACGATGACGCCGGTCGCGCCGGTGCGGCGGCGCAGCTCGTCGCCCGCCTCCTGCGCGGCGCGGATGCGGTCGGACCCGAGCGCGCGGCCGAGCAGCAGCTCGGTCTCCGCGGCGTTCGGGGTGATCGCGTCGGGACGCAGCGGCGCCCACGCGAGGATGTCGTGCGCGTCGACGACGAGCGGTGCGGTGCGCTCGACGGTGCCGAGCGCGTCGCGCACCGCGGCGCCGGCCGCGCCCATGCCGTAGTCGCAGACCAGGATCGCGGCGCAGCCGTCGACCGCCCAGGGCAGCCGGGCCGCGACGGCGGCGGCCGCCTCCGCGTCGAGCTCCTGGCCGTCGTCGAAGCGCAGCAGCACCTGGCCGGCGGCGGACACGCGCGTCTTCACGGTGGTGGGCACGTCGCCGAGCCGCACGACCCCGGCGGTGTCGATGCCGGCCGCATCGAGCAGCGCGAGCAGCGTCGTGCCCGCCTCGTCCGCGCCGACCGCACCGATCAGGCGCACCTCGGCGCCGAGCGCCGCGAGGTTCATCGCCGTGTTCGCGGCGCCGCCCGGCACGTCCTCGCGGGCGCTCACCTGCACGACCGGCGCGGGCGCCTCCCGGCTGATCCGCTCCGCGCGACCGGCGATCCACGAGTCGAGCAGCAGGTCGCCCACGACGAGCACGGGCCCGCCGCGGAAGGCGAGCACACGGTCGACGAGCGCGTCGTGCGAGGCGGTCACGCGCGGCCGCCCGGCAGACCGAAGTGCACGACCGTGGTGGTGGTCATCTCGTCGAGCAGCTCGGGCCCGTAGCCGAATCCCGCGCCGCTCGCGCCGCGGGGCTGCGCGCTGCCGCCCGGGGCGCCGCCGAACACCGCGTTCACCTTGACGGTGCCGACGGGCAGCAGGGCCGCCGCGCGGTGCGCGTGCGTCATGTCCGGGGTCAGCACGGTCGCGGCGAGGCCGTAGCGGTCCGCGGCGGCGAGCCGCAGCCCCTCCTCGAAGTCGTCGACGATCACGACGGGTGCGACCGGGCCGAACGTCTCCTCCGTCAGCACCTCGGCGCCCTCGGGCACGCCGCTGAGCACGGTGCAGGGGTAGTGGCTGCCCGGGCCCTCCGGCACGGCGCCGCCGGTCAGCAGCTCGGCGCCCGCGGCGACCGCGCCGTCGACCTGCGCGGCGACGGCGGCGCGCATGCGCTCGTCGACGAGGGGCTGGCCCGACCGCTGCGTCCAGGCGTCCGCCTCCGCGACGAGGGCGGAGAGGAACGGCTGCGCGACGTCGCGGTGCACGTAGATGCGCTCGACCGAGGTGCAGATCTGGCCCGCGTTGGCGAAGGCGCCCAGCGCGGCCTGGCCCGCGGCCCACACGGGGTCGACGCCCGCGTCGACGACGAGGGGGTCGTTGCCGCCGTTCTCGCGGATCACGTGCACGTCGTTCTGCGCGCCGACCAGGGCGAGCTTGCGGCCCGTCGCGGTCGAGCCGACGTGGGCGATGACGGCGAGGTCGGGGGAGGCGGCGAGCGCGGCCCCCGTGACGCCGTCGCCCGTGACGTGCACGAGCACGCCCTCGGGCAGCGCGCCGGCGAGGATCTCGTCGAGCAGCGCACCGGTGTGCGGGCAGCGCTCGCTCGGCTTGTGCACGACGGTGTCGCCGGAGACGATCGCGGCGCCGAGCAGGCCCGCGGCCACGGCCACCGGGTCGTTCCACGGGGTGAGTGCGAGGACCACGCCGCGCGGCTGCGGGGTCGCGACGTCGACCGCGTCCCAGGCGCCGTTGAGCCGACGGCCGCGGTGCACGGGCCCGAGCTCCGCGTACTGCAGCAGCGTGTTCACGGCCGCCTCGACCCCGCCCGCGGCGTCGCCGGCGGACTTGCCGGTCTCGCGGGTGTTCATCGCGGCGACCTCGTCGGCGCGGGCGGCGAGCGCCTGCGCGGCGGCGCGGAGGCGCAGCCCCCGCTCGGCGGGCGGCGTCGCGGCCCAGGCCGGGAAGGCCGCGAGCGCGCGGGCCACGGCCTCGGCCGCCTCCGCGTCGGTCGCGACCGCCACCGTGCCGACGGCTTCGCCGCTCGACGGGTCGGTGATCTCGAGGGTGCGGGCGTCGACGGCGGAGAGCATGCGGAGTGGGAATCCCTTCGAGGCGATGTCGCCGTGGGTACCCGACGCCCGATCAAAGTACCCGGCGCGCCCCCGGGGGCTCCTGAGTGTCAGCCGAGAGCCAGGCGAACGCCGTCGGGCAGGATCGCCGGGTGCCCGCGCCCGCCGTCGCCCCGCTCGCGCCCCGCTTCGACGGCGTGGAGCGCATCGCGGTGCTGCGCGGCGGAGCCCTCGGCGACCTCGTGTTCGCGCTGCCGGCCCTCGCCGCGCTGCGGGCGGCCTACCCGGGCGCGGAGACGGTGCTGCTCGGCACCCGCACCGCATCGACGCTGCTCGCGGGCCGCGGCCTCGTGGACGAGGTCGTGCAGCTGCCCGGCTGGCCCGGCGTCCACGGCGACGCGCGCGACGAGGCGGGGGTCGCGGCCTTCACCGCGGCGATGCGCGACCGCCGGCTCGACCTCGCCGTGCAGGCGCACGGCGGCGGTCGCAACGCGAACCCGTTCGTGCTCGGGCTCGGCGCCCGGCACACGGTCGGCACCGCGACCCCGGACGCGGCGCGGCTCGAGCGATGGATCCACTACGACTTCTTCCAGCACGAGGTGCTCCGCTGGCTCGAGGTCGCCGGGCTGGCGGGCGCCGCGCCCGCGACGCTCGAGCCGGAGCTGCCCGTGCTCGACGCGGAGCGGGAGGCCGCGGACCGGCTGCTCGGCACCGGACCGACCCTCGTGATCCACCCGGGCGCCACCGATCCCCGCCGGCACTGGCCGGTCGAGCGGTTCGGCGAGGTCGCGGCCGCCGCGGTGCGGGAGGGGATCCGCGTCGCGGTGATCGGCGACGCGAGCGAGGCGGGCATCGTCGACCGCGTGGTCGCGTCCGCGCAGGAGCGGCTCACCCTGGCCGAGCGCGGGGCGGTCGTGTCGCTCGCCGGAGGGCTGGACCTGTCCGGACTCGTCGGCGTGCTCGCGCAGGCCGCCGTCGTGCTGGCCAACGAC
Organism: Amnibacterium soli; assembly: GCF_039544415.1. Lineage (NCBI taxonomy): Bacteria > Bacillati > Actinomycetota > Actinomycetes > Micrococcales > Microbacteriaceae > Amnibacterium > Amnibacterium soli. Next base: position 339,061 of record NZ_BAABLP010000001.1, read on the forward strand.
AGCGGCCCGCGTCACCTCGCGCAGGCCGTGGGCGCGAAGACCGTCGGGATCTTCATCTTCGGCAACACGATCAACGCGATGCCGTTCGGTCGCGGGCGGCACCGCATCCGGCTCGGCCGCATCACGCGGTGCCCGGTGTGCGGCGTCGACGCCACCCAGATCGGCTGGAACGCGGAACGCTGCCAGCACGACCCGTCCTACGTCGCCGACGTGCCGGTCGCCGACGTCCTCGAGGACGTGCGGGCGCTGCTCGCCGGCTGATCGGCGGGGCCTCCGCGCCCTGTGCCTCCTCCGCGCGCCGGGTGCGAGCGGGCTGGGAGACGGCGCGGATCGCGGGCGCTCGGCCCGATCGTGCGGGACGCTGAGGCGTGCCGTCCTTCGTGCTGCCGATCGTCCTGCTGCTCATGATCCTGCTGATCGGCATCGCGATCGGCTACTTCGCCGTCCGGCAGCGCAACCGCCAGCAGCGCACGGGCGAGGAGTCGCGGGTCCGCCGCGAGCGGCGGGGCGACCAGCGGCCCTGACCCGCTAGCGCCGGGTCGCGAGGAGCTCGTGCGCCGCCGCCACGAGCGCCGCGTTGTCCGGCGCCCGTGAGCCGTCGGGCAGCACGAGCACGTCCTCCAGGCCGATGCGGACGTCGCAGCCGCGCCGCGCGGCGTCCTCGAGCGCGATCCAGGCGGTGTCGTCCTCGCCGTGCTGCAGGCGCGGTGCGAGCACGCCCGCGCGGTCGAGCACGGCGTGGATCTCCGCTGCCGCCGCCTCGACGTCGCCGACGGCCACGTCCTGCAGCTCGACGAGCACCCGCTCGACGCGGTCCGCGATGCCGCTGCGCAGCAGCAGCTCCGCATCATCGACCGTCCAGACGCCGGCCTCCACGCGGATCCCGAGGCCCATCAGCGCCCGCATGGTGTCGATCGCCGACGGCTCCGACAGGTTCACGCTCGCCGCGTCGGGGCCCGTCCAGCGCGACAGCAGCGCGACCCGGCGCCGCTGCTCGCCCTCGATCCAGGCGCCCGTGGTCACGCTGACCGGCCAGCGGCTGACGTCGTGGACGGCGTTCGCGGCCGCGTCTACCCATTCGGCGTCGAGCCGTTCGACTCCGGAGGGATCGCGCGGGTGGACGTGGAAGCCGTGGGCGCCGGCCGCACCGCAGGCGATCGCGTCGGCCTGCAGCTCCGACGGGGTCAGCGGCACCGCCTCGTGCTCGTCCCGGTTCCGACGTCCGTTCAGCGCAGCCTGCAGAAGCACCGTCGCAGGGTACGTACGGGGACTCCGATCCGGGTGGGCGCGACCCGGGGAAGCCACCATGGAATTCCCTGAGCGTCCCGTGCGCTGCACGTCCCGGAAGAAGGAGATGCCCACGTGGACCTCGTGCACTGGCTGTTCGACGCGCAGATCGTCATCGGCGCGCAGCACCTGCTGTGGCGGGAGGTGCTCGGCAACGTGTTCGGGCTGCTGAGCGCCCTGGGCGGCATGCGGCGCAAGGTGTGGGCGTGGCCGGTCGGCATCGCGGGCAACGCGCTGCTCTTCACCGTGTTCCTCGGCGCCGTCTTCGGCACGCCGAACCCGGTGAACCTGCTCGGTCAGGCCGGGCGGCAGGTGATGTTCATCCTCGTCAGCGTCTACGGCTGGTACCGCTGGACCCGCAGGGACGGCGCGGCGGCGACCACCATCACGCCGCACTGGGCGAGCGGGCGGGAGCGGCTGCTGCTCGTCGTCGCGCTGGTCGGCGGCACCGCGGCCCTGACGCCGCTGTTCACCGCGCTCGGCTCCTACGCCCCGCAGTGGAGCGACGCGTGGATCTTCATGGGCTCGCTGCTCGCCACCTACGGGATGGCGAAGGGCTGGGTCGAGTTCTGGCTCATCTGGGTCGCCGTCGACGTCGTCGGCGTGCCCCTGCTCTTCTCGGCCGGGTACTACGCCTCCGGCCTCATGTACGTCGTCTACGGCGCCTTCACGCTCTGGGGCTTCTTCGTCTGGCGCGGCCAGCGCGTGCGCCCCTCCTCGGCGGTCGTCGTCGAGGGCTGACGCGGAGGGCCCGGTGCGACCGCACCGGGCCCGCCGTCATCGGACGAGGCGGCTCACGGCCAGCTCGGCTCCTCCTCGTGCATGACCGAGATCTCGCGCACCTCGGAGCCGCGGGGGCTCGAGAGCGCGAAGACGACCGCGGCGGCGACGTTGGCCGGGTCGTTCAGGTTGGCGTCCTCGCCCGGCGCGTACTGCGCGGTGCGGCCGTCGAAGAAGCGCGTCTTCATGCCGGCGGGGATCAGCGTCGTGACGCCGATCTGGCCGCGCGTCTCGGCGGCCAGCGCCCGGGCGAAGCCGATGACGCCGAACTTGGAGGCGGAGTAGGCGGTCGCGTCGGAGACGGCGCGCACGCCGAGGGACGACGAGACGGTGACGACGCGGCCGTGCGTCTCGTAGAGCGCCGGCAGAGCGGCGCGCACGACGGCGGCGGTGCCGAGCAGGTTCACCGCGATGACCCGCTCCCAGACGTCGCCGGGGATCTCGTCGAGGCGGCCGGGCTTGTCGATGCCGGCGGCGGTGACGACGGCGTCGAGGCCGCCCTGCTCCTCGACGATGCGGGCCACGAGGGCCTCCACGCCGCGGGTGTCGGTGACGTCGCCCTGGTAGGCGGTGTGGGCGCTGCCCTCGACCGCGAGGTCGAGCACGATCGGCGTGCCGCCCGCGGCGGCCACGGCGTCGGCGACGGCCAGCCCGAGTCCGGACGCGCCTCCCGTGATCAGGGTGCGGCCGAGCGGGGTCGGCGAGGTGGTGGCGGTGGGCATGGTGATCCTTTTCGTCGGTCGGGACCCGATGTGCGGACGCTGCCGGCCACCGGGATCCCGAGCGGTGGACGGCGGAGGATCAGGAGACGCGCTGGATCGCGGCGGCGAGCTTCGTCGTCGAGCGGCCGGGGAAGAACGGCACGGTGACCGCGCGCCCGCCCCACTCGGTGATGACGGAGGCCTCGGGCAGGCTCCCGGCGTTGTAGTCGCCGCCCTTCACCCAGATGTCCGGCCGGATGCGGCGGATCGCGTCGACCGGGGTGTCCTCGCCGAACACGACGACGCCGTCGACGACCTGCAGCGCGCTGAGCAGGTCGACGCGGTCCTCCGCGGTCATCAGGGGCCGCTCGGGCCCCTTCAGGCGGCGCACGGAGTCGTCGGAGTTCAGCAGCACGATCAGGCAGTCGCCGAGCGCGCGGGCCGCGGCGAGCGTCTTCGCGTGACCGGCGTGGATCAGGTCGAAGCAGCCGGCGGTGGCGACGACCGTGCCGCCGGCCGCGCGCACCCGCTCGACGACCGCGAGGGCATCGTGGTCGGGGCCGGGCAGGGCGGCGACGGGCGCGGAGACGAGCGTCGCGACGCCGCCGTCGGCGAGGAAGCCGGCCGTGGTGGCGACCGCCGTCTGCACGGCCTCGCTGTGCGTGGAGCCCGAGCCGAGCGCGACCGCGAGCGCGGACGCGAACCGGTCGCCGGCGCCGTTCACGTCGGGGTCGGTGACGACGGAGGCGGCGGCGACGAGCGGCAGACCGCGGGCGGAGGTTCGCAGCAGCGCGCCGTGCGAGCCCATCGTGATCACGACCGCGGCGGAGCCCCAGGCCTCGAGCAGGCGCAGCGCGGCCTCGTCGGCGAACGGCACGCCGGAGCCCTCGACGCCGGAGAACCCGCGGGCCTCGCCGAGGTTCGGGGTCACGACGGCGCCGGGCACGGGCCGGGCGCCGCGGGGGTGCGGATCCCAGACGACGGGCACGTCGGCGGCGGCGGCCTCGATCGCCGCGCGCAGGGCGGCGTCCTCGAGCAGGCCGCGGCCGTAGTCGGCGACGACGATCAGGTCGGCGCCGCGGACGGCGTCGAGCATCGCCGCCGTCACCTCGGGCGCCTCCGCGGGCGCGGACCCCTCGTCGATGCGCACGATCGGCTGCTCGCGGCTGCGGATGCGCGTCTTCACGACCGTGGGGGAGGGGGACCGGCCGGCGACGAGCGTCACGCCGTCGAGCAGGCCCGGCAGGTCGCCCGCCCGGGCGTCGTCCGACAGCGCCGTGACGAGCGTCACGTCGTGGCCGTCGCGGTGCAGCAGCGTCGCGACGAGGCCGGCGCCGCCGGCGCGCTTCGTCTCGGAGACGACGTCGAGCACGGGCACGGGGGCGTACGGGGTGAGTCGCTCGACCTCGCCCTCCACGTCGACGTCGAGCAGCAGGTCGCCGACGACGACCGCGCGAAGGCGCGCGCCGCTCATCGGGTGGCCCCGAGCCGCTCGAGCACGATCGCGTCGAACACGCGGCACAGCGCGTGGACGGCGACGAGCTGCGCCTCCTGCACGTTCGCGCCGGTGCCGGGCAGCGTGATCGCGTCGTCCGCCGCCTCGGTCAGCGGGTTCGGGCCGGGGCCCGTCATCGCCCACACCGTGGCGCCGGCCGCGCGGCCCGCCTCCGCGGCGCGGACCACGTTGCCGCTCGTGCCGCTGATGGACAGCAGCACGAGCACGTCGCCGGGCCGCGCGTGCGCGGTGACCTGGCGGGCGAAGACCTCGTCGAAGCCGTAGTCGTTGCCGATGGCGGTGAGCGCGGAGGTGTCCCCGTGCAGGCAGATCGCGCTGAACGCGCGGCGGTCCCCGTCGAAGCGGCCCACGAACTCGGCCGTCAGGTGCTGCGCCTCCGCGGCCGAGCCGCCGTTGCCGGCGGCGAGCAGGCGCCCGCCGTCGAGCAGCCGGTCGGCGAGGGTCCCGCCCCAGGCCGCGAGGCGGCCCGACTCGGCGCGCAGCGCCTCGATCGACGCCTCCAGGGCCGCGATGTGGCGATCGGCGACGCGCTCGGCGTCGACCTTCTCGTCGATGGCGGTCATCGTTCTCCCGTTCTCAGGGCGGCGGTGCTCCGCGCCGCCAGGCGTCCGTAGACGCGTGCGGTCTCGGTGGCGATTCTGCGCCACGTGTAGCGGGTGGTCGCGCGGCGTCGGCCGGCGTCCCCGTAGCGCTGCCGGCGTTCCGGGTCCTGCAGCAGGTCGGCGAGCACCTCGGCGAGGGTCTCGGGGTCGCGCGGCGGCACGTGCATGCCGGTGCCGTCGTCCACGACGGTGTCGATGAGCCCGCCGACGCGCGTCGCGACGACGGGACGGCCGCAGGCCATCGCCTCGAGCGGCACGATGCCGAAGGGCTCGTACCAGGGCGCGCAGATCACGACGTCGGCGCTGCGGTACCAGGCGGGCAGGTCGTCGTGGCCGATCGCGCCGGCGAGCACGACCCGGTCCTGCAGGCCCTCGGCCTCGATGACACGGCGCAGGCGCTCGGTCTCGGGCTCGGCCTCGAGGTGGCCCGCGTCGCCGGCGCCGCCGACGATCACGAGCTCCGCGTCGACGCCGGCGCGCACGAGCAGGCCCAGCGCCTCGATCGCGTTGCCGACGCCCTTGCGCGGCACGAGGCGGCTGACGGTCAGCAGGCGGTAGCGCTCGCCCCGCGGCACGGCGGGGCCGTTCGGCGTGAAGTGCGCGGTGTCGACGCCGCAGGGCACGACGGAGATGCGGGAGGAGGGCACGCCGAGCGCCTTCAGCTCGAACGCCTCGTCCGAGCAGGTCGCGACGACGACGTCCGCCCGGCGGGCGACGCCCGGCTCGAGGAAGGAGCGCTCGGCGGGGGAGGTGTCGCGGGCGCCCTGCTGGCGCCGCTTGACGACGCCGAGGGCGTGGAAGGTCTGGAGCACGGGCAGGTGGCCGCCGAGCTCGAGGTCGACCCGCTCGGCCGCATCGAGCGCGGCGAGGCCGGACATCCAGAAGTGGCCGTGCACCACGTCGGGGCGCTCCGCGGTCCAGGTGGCGGCGAGCGTGTCGGCGAACTCGCCCATCAGCGGCAGCAGCTCGTCCTTCGGCACGTGCGCCGCGGGACCCGCGGTCACCGGCACGACGACGACGCCCGGGGCGAACGGCACCTGCTCGGGCAGGTCGGGGTCGTCGCGTCGCGTGTAGACGACGACGTCGTGCCCCTGCGCTCCGAGCGCGGTCGCCAGCGCCGCGACGTGGACGTTCTGCCCCCCCGCGTCGACACCCCCGAGGGTGGCCAGCGGACTGGCGTGTTCGGATACCAGTGCGATTCTCATCAGGGACCTTCTCCCAGATTCCGTTGGTCGGCTGCAATCCCCATTTCGGTCCCTCTCAGGATCCGGGGGTTCTGCCGACGGCCTCGCCGAGGGTCTCGTCCCAGTCGTCGAGGAAGCGACGGAGACCGTACCGCTCCAGTGCGACCTCCCGAGCGATCAGGCCACGGCGCCGCGCCTCGTCGGGGTCGGCGAGCAGGCGCGCGGCCTCCCGGACCAGCTCGCCGACGTCGGCGGAGATCGCACCGGCCTCGGCCGGCACCGCGCGCGGCGCCTCCGTCGCGGCGAGGGCCAGCACGGGCATCCCGAGCTGCATCGCCTCGATCAGGGACAGCCCGAGCGAGGTCCAGCGGTGCGGATGGAGGTAGGCGCGGCGCTCGGCGAGCGCGGCGTGCATGCCGGGCGGCCGGACGTCGCCCGCGCCGACGATGACCGGCGAGCCCTCGAACGCGCCGTCGAGCAGGTCGGTGCCCATGCCGAACACGTCGACCGGCGCGACCGCGGCGAAGCGGGGCAGCAGGTCGGTGCCGGTCACGCGCCAGCGGCGCACCGGCTCGTTGATCACGGCGCCGAAGCGCTCGAGCGCGCCGGAGTAGTGCAGGCCGGGATCGCGCACGCCGTGCTCGATCACGCGGGCGCGGGTGCGGCCGACGTCCCAGAGCAGCGCGTTGGTGTGCGTGACGTGCACGAGGTCGAGGTCCGAGCGGTCCGCCATCGGGTGCACCGAGGTCGGCACGTCGCCCTTGGGGGTGTTGTGCTCGAGGTAGACGGCCGCCAGGTCGTGCCCGATGCGGCGGCCGGTCAGCCGCTCCGCCTCGGCCAGCTCGTCGGGCCGCTGCAGGACGACGACGTCGACCTCCTCCGCGCGGACGTCCTCGGGCGCGACCTCGCGGGCGGGCCAGTCCCGGCCGCCGAGGCCGAGGCCCCAGCCGTCGCGCGCGGGCGTCGTGGGGAAGAGGTAGTCGTGGCCGCCCTGGACGAACGCGTCCGTCCAGCCGCCGTGCACGTGCCACAGCAGCACCTTCATGCGAGCGCTCCTGTCAGTCGGTCGGCGATGAGCCGCTCGGCGGCGTCCGCGACGGTCTCCGGGATCACGGAGGCGAGGCACGGGTGCCCGGCGACGGGGCAGACGCGGGCGCGCGAGCCGCGGCAGGGCGCCTCCTGGTCGCCGAGCAGCGCGACGGGCACGCCCCACGGCGCCCAGCGCACGGGCGGCACGACCGGGGCGAACAGGCTGACGATCGCGGTGCCGGCGGCCGCGGCGAGGTGCGCGGGGCCGGTGTTGCCGACGACCACGACGTCCGCGTCGCGCAGCACCGCGCCGAGCTCGGCGAGGCCGAGCGCGCCGCCGAGGTCCGTGCCCGCGGTGCCGGCGACGGCGGCCGTGAGCGCGCGCTCGTCGGGTCCGCCGGTGACGAGCACCCGGTGGCCGCGCTCGGCCAGCAGCTCGACGACGCGGGCGCAGTGCGCCGCCGGGTAGGCGCGGGCGGGCACCGCGGCGCCGGGATGCACCACGACGTACGGGCCGTCGCCCGCCGCGTCCGGTCGCGCTGCAGGCAGTGTCACCGCGAGCCGGTCGTCGCCGTCGGGCAGCGCGAAGCCGGCCGCGGCCGCGATGCGCAGGGCCCGGAGGGGTTCGGGAAGGTCCTCGGGGAAGTCCTCGCCGGGGATGAGGCGCGCATCGAGCAGGCCGCCGCCCGCGTCCACCGAGGCACCGGTGATGCGCTGCACGCCCGCGAGCCGCAGCAGCAGCGCGAGGGGCAGGGGGGACTGGTGGAAGGACGTGAGGACGACCGCCTCCTCGATGCCGGTCGTCTCGACCAGGTCCGCCACCTCGGCGACGAGCGCCGCGTCTACCGGGCGGTCGGTGGGGGCGATCCAGGGGGCCGCGAGCACGTGCACCTCCGCGACGCCGGGCAGGAGGCGGGCGGCACCGGCGCCCTGCGGTCCGGCGAGCAGCACGACCTCGGCGCTCGCCGCGACGGCGCGCACGGCCGGTCCGCTGACGAGCACGTCGCCCATGCTGTCGAGGCGGGCGACGAGCACCCGCTTCATCCCGCGTCCCCGGCGAGCGCGATGCGGACGGCCTCCGCGAGGTCGGCGGCGACGGCCGGGGCGTCGGCGACCTCCTCCTGGCGCGTGATCGGCGTCGGCACCAGGACGGCCCGGCCGCCGGCGGCGTGCGCGGCGCCCACGTCCGCGGCGATGTCGCCGATCACGACGGTGCGCGCCGGGTCGACGCCGAGCGCGGCGGCGGCGCGCAGCACCATGCCGGGCGCGGGCTTGCGGCAGTCGCAGCCGTCCTCGGGTCCGTGCGGGCAGATCTGCCAGGTGTCGAACCCGCCGAACAGCTCGTCGACCCGCGCGTTCACGGCGTCGACCTGCTCGCGGGTGACGATGCCCCGGGCGATGCCCGACTGGTTCGAGACCACGCCGATCGGCAGCCCCGCGGCGCGCACCGCGGCGACCGCCTCGAGGGCGCCCGGCATGGGCTGCACGAGGGCGGGATCGCCGTTGTAGGGCACGTCGATCACGAGGGTGCCGTCGCGGTCGAAGAGCACCGCGAGCGGCTGGGCGGGTTCGGGCATCTCGGCATGACTACCGTTCCGCCACCTTCTTCTCCTGCGAAACGGCTGAGTACGCGCCCGAGTGCGACTGGGAGAATCATGCGATGGAGCAGCGATTCGAGGCCGACGGACGGCGCGTCGCGGTCGCGTTCCGGGCGCTCCAGCTCGGCGACCTGCTCGTCGCGGTCCCCGCGCTGAAGGCCCTCCGGCGGGCGCTGCCCGAGCACCGCCTGCTGCTCACGACCTCCGCGTGGCTGGAGCCGGTCGTGCGGCTCGTCGACGCGGTCGACGGCCTCGTGCCGGTCGCGGCCCTGGGCGAGCCGCTGCCCTTCTCGCCGGGGGAGGTCGACGTGGTCGCCAACCTCCACGGCGGCGGTCCGGAGTCCGCGGGCGTGGTCGACGCGGTCGGCGCGCGGCTGGTCGTGCGGCACGCGCTCGCGCCGGGCGAGCCCGGACCGCGCTGGGTGGAGGAGCAGCACGAGCGGGCGCGCTGGGTGCGGCTCACCGGCGCCTTCGGCATGCCCGGCGATCCCGACGACGTCGGCGTCGCGCGACCCGGCGTCGCGTCCCCGGCCCCGGGCGCGGCCGTGGTGCACGTCGGCGCCGCCTTCCCCTCCCGCGAGTGGCCCGCCGACCGCTTCGCGGCGGTCGCCCGCGCGCTCGAGACGGCCGGGCAGCGCGTCGTGTTCAGCGGCAGCGCGGGGGAGCGCGACCGGGCGCTCGAGGTCGCGCAGGGCGCCGGGCTGCCCGAGGACCGCGTGCTCGCCGGCCGGACCGACCTCGCCGGGTTCGCGGCGCTCGTCGCGGAGGCGGCGGTGGTCGTCACGGCCGACACGGGAGCCGGCCACCTCGCCTCCGCGTTCCGCACCCCCTCCGTCGTGCTCTTCGGCCCCGTCGGCCCGGAGCGCTGGGGACCGCCGCCTGGACCGCACATCGCGCTGACGCACGCCGAGGTGCGGGACGGCGACGCGTTCGCGCCCGGTCCGGACCCGGCCATCGCGGCCGTCACGGTCGACGAGGTGCTCGCCGCGGTCGACGCGCTGTTCGCGGATCCGCAGCTCCTGCCCGGCACGCCGCCTCCGGGACGCCGCTGACCGGAGCGTCGGCCGGGATCCGCGGAGCTCAGGCGAGCGCGGCGCCGAGGGCGGGCGCGAGGTCGCCGGCGCCGACCACCTCGATCGCCTCGAGGCCCTGCCAGCGCGCCGCGTCGCGGAGCACGGGCGCGAGGCGGTCCGCGACGTCGGGCGACGACCCGGGCTCGAGCCACGCCGCCTGCACGAGCAGCCGGCCGCCCTGCCGGTCGGACTTGAGGTCCACCCGGCCGACGAGCCGGTCGTCGACGAGGACGGGCAGCACGTAGTAGCCGTGCACCCGCTCCGCCGCGGGCGTGTAGATGGAGATCCGGTAGTGGAACCCGAACATCCGCAACAGCCGGTCGCGCTGCCACACCACCGGGTCGAATGGCGACAGCACCGCCGCGGCGCGCAGCCGGCTCGGCGGCGCCGCGTCGACGTGCCGCCAGGTCCTGAGCGGCTTCCCGTCGGCCCGCTCCCACCCGGGCACGACGACGGGCACGAGCTCGCCCGCGTCCTCCAGCTCCTGCGCGGCGACCGCCGTGTCGTCCGAGCGGAGTCGGTGGTAGTCGGCGAGGTCGGGCAGGGCGGCGACCCCGTGCGCGACGGCGGCGCGGCGCACCAGCTCGCGGATCGCCTCCGCCTTCGGCACCGGCTGCAGCGGGCCGCCGAGCACCTGCTCGGGCAGGCCGTAGCGCCGCTCGAAGCCGCGGCGCCCCGCGCTGACGAGGTCACCGGTCCGGAACAGCACCTCGAGCGTGCGCTTCGTGTCCGACCAGCCCCACCACGGGCCCTGCCGCACGCTCGGCCGCTGCTCGAACTCACTGGCGGCCAGCGGTCCGCGGTCCGCGATCTCCGCCTTCAGGGCGCCGATCAGGTCGCGGCGCTCCACCAGCTCCTCCGCGTGCCGGGCGCGGTGGTGCTCCATGCGGAAGGCGAACAGCCCGAGGTCCGCCTTCGGGAGGAACGTCGCCTCGTGCGCCCAGTACTCGAGGAACGCTCCCGCGGGGTCCAGCACCATCCGGTCGAGCCGCGTGCGGTCGTACGGCCCGAGGCGGGCGAGCAGAGGCAGGTAGTGGCTGCGCTCGAACACGTTGACCGAGTCGATCTGCAGCACTCGGAGGCGGTGCAGCACGGCCTCGATGCGGGCGGCTCCCGCGGTCGGCGGGTGGGAGCGGCCGAAGCCCTGCGCGGCCAGCGCCGTGCGGCGCGCCTCCCGGAGCGACAGCTGCTCGACCACCCCTCGGACGCTACCGCCGTCGACCCCGGAGACGGGCTGCGGCCGGGCGCCCGCCGCTCCCTAGACTCACCGGATGCCCGAGAGCCCATCCGCCGCGCCGGAGGCCGCCGTCGCGGCCGAGTCCGGCGTCGTGGCCCGCACCGTCCCGGACGGCCTGAAGATCGCCGGTGCCTGGTCCTGGCGCCTCATCGGCGTCATCGTGCTCGGGGCGGTGCTGCTCTACCTCGTCGGCCTGCTGCACATCGTCGTCATCCCCGTCGCCATCGCGCTGCTGCTGTCGGGGCTGCTCACGCCGCTGAAGAAGCGACTGATGCGCCTCGGCTGGCCGCGGTGGGCGGCCGTGACCGTGGCGTTCGTCGGCCTGCTCGTCGTCATCGCCGGTCTCGTCACCCTGGTGGTGATCACCTTCCAGGCGGGCCTCCCCGGGTTCGAGGCCCAGCTGGCGAAGTCCTACGCCAAGTTCCTGCAGTTCCTGAAGACGAGCCCCTTCGGCTTCAACGAGCAGGACCTGCAGAACCTCATCAGCAGCGGCACCGCCACGGTGCAGAAGAACTCCGGGAAGATCGCCGCGGGTGCCGTCGCGGGCGCGTCCACCGCGGGCGACATCGGCATCGGCCTCCTGCTCACCCTGTTCAGCACGCTGTTCTTCGTGCTGGACGGACCGGGCATCTGGCGCTGGTGCCTCCGGCTCGCCCCGACGCGGGCCCGGGCCGCGATCGACGGCGCCGCCCACTCGGTGTGGCTGTCCATCGGCGAGTACGTGCGGATCCAGCTCGTCGTCGCGCTGATCGACGCGGTCGGGATCGGGCTCGTCGCGTTCATCCTGCAGCTGAAGTTCGTCGTGCCGATCGCCGTGCTCGTGTTCCTCGGCGCGTTCATCCCCATCGTGGGCGCGGTGTCCGCCGGCGCCCTCGCCGTCGTGGTCGCGCTCGTCTACCCCGGCCTGATCCCGCAGAGCACCCCGACCCAGGCGCTGATCATGCTGGCGGGCCTCATCGCCGTGAACCAGCTCGAGGCGCACGTGCTGCAACCGCTGCTGATGGGCAACGCCGTGCGGCTGCATCCGCTCGCGGTCGTGCTCTCGGTCGCACTGGGCTCGCTGCTCGGCGGCATCGCGGGCGCAGTCTTCGCGGTGCCGTTCGCGGCCGCGCTGAACTCCGCGGTGAAGTTCATCGCCGGCGGCACCTGGAAGGGGCAGCCGCCTCCCGACCTGTCGAAGGTGCCGGAGGACGACGACGCGAAGCCCAGCCGGCGGCGGAACCGCCAGCCGCGGCCGCAGGACGTGAAGACCGTTGCCTGAGCAGCAGGAGGCGACCACGGCCGCGACCCCCGAGGCCCTCGCGACCAGCCCCGAGGCGGCCGCGCTCGTCGACGCGCCCGCCGCGGCGCCCGTGCCGACGCTCGAGCGCATCCGCGACGCGGCCCGCGTGCTGGCGCCGCTCGCGGCCCGCACGCCCATGGAGACGTCGCGCTTCCTCGCCTCCGTCACGGGCGCGCCCGTCCACCTGAAGTGCGAGAACCTGCAGCGCACCGGCTCCTACAAGATCCGCGGCGCCTCGTACCGGCTCTCCCGGCTGTCGCCGGAGGAGCGGGCGCGGGGCGTCGTCGCGGCGTCCGCCGGCAACCACGCGCAGGGCGTCGCGTTCGCCGCGCGGGAGCTGGGCATCGAGGCGACCATCTTCATGCCGATCGGCGTCGCCCTGCCGAAGCTCGAGGCGACGCGCGACTACGGCGCGACCGTCGAGCTCGTCGGCGACGTGGTCGACGAGTCGCTCGCCGCGGCGAAGCGCTGGGCGGAGCAGACCGGCGCGGTCTTCATCCCGCCGTTCGACCACCCCGACGTGATCGCGGGCCAGGCCACCGTCGGGCTCGAGATCCTCGAGGACGTGCCCGACGTGCAGACGATCGTCGTGCCCGTCGGCGGCGGCGGCCTGATCGCCGGGGTCGTCTCGGCCGTGAAGCAGCTCGCGCCGCACGTGCGCGTGATCGGGGTCCAGGCGGAGAACGCGGCGGCGTTCCCCTCCTCCCTCGCCGCGGGGGAGGTGCGCACCGTGCGCACGACGCCGACCATCGCGGACGGCATCGCCGTCGGCACGCCCGGCCGCATCACCTTCGAGATCGTGCGCGACCTGGTCGACGAGGTCGTCACCGTCACCGACGACGAGACCGCGAGCGCGCTGCTCGTGCTGCTCGAGCGGGCGAAGCTCGTCGTCGAGCCGGCGGGCGCCGTCGGCGTCGCGGCCCTGCTGTCGGGCCTCGTGCCCGATCCCGGCCGCACGGTCGCGGTGCTGTCCGGCGGCAACATCGACCCGCTGATGATGGAGCGCGTGATCAGCCGCGGCCTCGTCACCTCCGACCGCTACATGACCCTGCGGATCGGCCTGCCCGACCGCCCGGGTCAGCTCGCGGTGATCTCGGCGATCATCGCGGAGGCGAACGCGAACGTCGTCGAGGTGCTGCACACCCGCCACGGCTCGGACACCCAGATCAGCGAGGTGCAGATCGACATCAGCGTCGAGACCCGCGGCAAGCCTCACCAGGCGGCCGTGCTCGAGCGCCTGGAGCAGGCCGGCTACCAGCCGCGGGTCGTCGCGAGCTGACGTCGCGCCCCCCGGCGGTTCGCCGCGGGCGGTCGCTGCGAGCTATGCCGGGGTCGAAAGGCTCCGGGACGGCGGGGTGCGCCGTGCGTCTCGAGGCCGTCACGTCGGGCCTGCAGGCAGGTGTGGCATCTGCAGGCAGGATCCGCCGGATCCTGCATGCGTCCGCGACGTCGTCCTTCGTCCGCCACGGCCTGGCGCGGCTGCCCCGTCGCGCCCCTGCTCGCGCGACGTGAGGGGCCCGACGTCCGAATCGTCCGCCTCCCGTCCCGGCCTCCCGCGCGGCGCGAAGACGAGCCGCGCTCAACCACCGGCCGCCCGGTCAGCCGCGCAGCACCTGGAGGAGTGGGAGGAGGGCCTCAGCCCTCGTACTCCTCCACCTTGACGATCTTCACCTCGATGGCGCGGCCGTTCGGGGCCGTGTAGCTGACCGTGTCGCCGACCTTCGCGCCGAGGATCGCGGCGCCGAGGGGGCTGCTGTCGCTGTAGACGTCGAGGCCGGAGTCACCGGCCATCTCGCGGCTGCCGAGCAGGAAGCGCATCTCGTTGCCCGCGACGGACGCGGTGACCACGGTGCCCGCGGCGACGACGTCGCTCGCGCCGGTCGGGTGGCCGACCTCGGCGGTGCGCAGCAGCAGCGTGAGCTGGCGGATGCGGGCCTCGATCTTGCCCTGCTCCTCCTTGGCGGCGTGGTAGCCGCCGTTCTCCTTGAGGTCGCCCTCCTCGCGGGCCTGCGCGATGCGTGCGACGACCTCGTCGCGGCGGGGGCCGGACAGCTCCTCGAGCTCGGCGGTCAGGCGGTCGAACGACGCCTGGGTCAGCCAGGTGGTGGCGGTGCTGTCGGACATGGCGGTGTTCCTCGTCTCGTTCGCGGATTCCGCGCGGTGCCCGGGCGACGCTGCAGCCGCTGCCGTCGGCGCCGGGAGGCGGCGACGCGCTCGCGGCAGGGGCACCGGGCGGATCGGATGGGGGAGTCTAGGCATCCCGGCAGGAGTCGATCAAGCCGTTCGACGCCCGTCGGACCGTGCGGATGACGGTCGAGCCGCTGCGGTTCATGCGCCCCTGGGGCTCGACGACGACCTCGACGAGGCCGAGCACGGCGTCGTCCTTGTCGGTCGCCTCGATCGCGCAGACGAGCTTCGTGCCCGGCCTGCCGGTGACGAGCCACTGCACCTCGGTCGTCTGGTCGTCGACCACGGTGATGCCGAGCGTCTGCACGTCGAGCGCGGTGGCGGTGCCCCCGACGCCCGTCCAGACGCCCCAGACGATCGCGGCGACGAGCACGACCCCGGCGACCACGACCGCGCGCACGCGGCCCCGGCGGCGGCGGGAGGGGGTGCGGCCGTAGCGCTCGTCGAGCGTCGTGGTGCGGGTGCTCACGCCTCCTCCTCCCCGGGAGTGAAGTAGATTCGTGCCGTCCACGAGGCTAGTCGAGGAGGCGTCGGTGCTCGGTCTGCTGCTCGCGGTGACCCCGACGCCCTCGCCGACGAGCCCGGTCGACGAGAACGCGGTGACGCCGGGCGTCGTCGGGTTCCTGGCGATCCTGTTCGTGACGCTCGTGACGGTGCTGCTGATCGTCGACATGGTGCGCCGGATCCGCCGCATCCGCTACCGCAACGAGCTCGCGGAGCGCCGTCTGCAGGAGCAGCCGCCGAACTCCTGAGCGCCGCCGTCACGCGACGGGGTGCAGCGCGATCAGCAGCGTCGCCGTCCAGTGGCAGAGGAACGCGAGCACCGTGCAGGTGTGGAAGATCTCGTGGAAGCCGAACCGGCCCGGGAACGGGTTCGGGCGCTTCATCCCGTAGACGATCGCGCCGAGCGTGTAGAGCAGCCCGCCGATCGCGACGAGCACCATCATCGCCGCGTTCGCGGTGAACAGCGGCACGAAGAAGGCGACGGCCGCCCAGCCCAGGCCGAGGTAGATCAGCACGTAGAGCCAGCGCGGCGCGCCGATCCAGAACACGCGGAACGCGATGCCGAGCAGCGCGCCCGCCCACACGACGGCGAGCAGCACCGTGCCCTGCGCACTCGGCAGCGCCAGCAGCGACAGCGGCGTGTAGGTGCCCGCGATCAGCAGGAAGATGTTCGCGTGGTCGACGCGCTTCAGCGCGAGCTTCACGCGCGGCGACCAGTCGACGCGGTGGTACAGCGCGGAGTTGCCGAACAGCAGGATCGACGTCAGCGCGAACACGACGCTCGCCCAGCGCGCCTCCGGCCCGTCCGCCAGCGCCACGAGCACGAGCCCGGCGACCGCCGCGATCGGGGCGGTGACGGCGTGGATCCAGCCGCGCCAGGTGGGCTTCGGCTCGAGGTGCGCGGTGTCCTCCGCCTCCTCCACGAGGGGGAGGTGCGGCGGCTCGGCCTCGGTCGAGCGCGACTGGTCCTCGGTCGCGTCCCGCATGGGGCCGAGGGTAGTCGGGCCGCACAGGCGTACCGTGTCCGCGTGCGGGGAAGAGGGGTTCGGCTGCGGGCTCCGTTCTACTCCGTGTACCAGCGGCGCCTCCGGCACAACCTCGAGCACGCGCCGCTGCCGCAGCACGTCGCGATGATCCTCGACGGCAACCGCCGCTGGGCGCGCCTCGCCGGGCTCGAGTCCGCGGAGCACGGCCACCGCGCCGGGGCCGACAAGCTGCTCGAGTTCGCCGGCTGGGTCGACGGGCTGCACATCCCGCACGTCACCTTCTACCTGCTGTCGACCGACAACCTGCAGGGCCGGCAGGACGAGGAGCTCACCGCGCTCTTCGAGATCATCGGCACCCTCGCGCTCGACCTCTCCACGCGCTGGCGGGTCAAGCACGTCGGCACCACCGAGGGGCTGCCGGAGTCGCTGCTCACCGCCCTGCGGACGGCGGAGGAGCAGGGCGCGGGCCGGTCGGGCCTCCACATCAACCTCGCCGTCGGCTACGGCGGCCGCACCGAGATCGCGCACGCGATGCGCAGCATCGTGGCCGCGCACGCGGCGGCGGGCGGCACGCTCGACGACCTGTCGACGCACCTCGACCCCGCCCTCATCGGCGAGCACCTGTACACGGGCGGGCAGCCCGACCCGGACCTCGTGATCCGCACGTCGGGGGAGCAGCGGCTCTCCGACTTCATGGTGTGGCAGAGCGCGCACAGCGAGTTCTACTTCGTGGAGGCGCTCGGGCCCGACCTGCGCGAGGTCGACTTCCTCCGCGCCCTGCGCTCCTACGCGCAGCGGCAGCGGCGCTACGGGGCCTGAGCGGGCACGTCGGCCTCTCGAGCGCCGCTACGCTCGGTGTTCGCCATGGACGACCTCACCGAGTACCTCGCCGGCTTCGGGGAGGAGCCCGGGTACCTGGACTTCGCCGCGTTCGGGCCGCTGTCGGCGGCCGTGGTCGCCGAGTCCGCCGCGCAGGAGGACCTCGTGCGCCGCGCCCGCTTCGGCGCCCGCGACCGGCTCGCGACGAACGCCGACCGGATGCGCGACGCGGCCGCGGTGCTCACGGGCTTCCGCGCCGACCAGATCGCGTTCCAGCCGAGCACCGGCCAGGGCGTCACCCAGGCCGTCTACGCGCTCGCGGGCGGCGTGCTGTTCTCGCCCGCGGACTACCCCGCCCTGCCGATAGCGGTGGCCCGCGCCTCCGAGGCGCTGCAGGTCGTCACCCCGATCCCCTTCGAGGCCGACGGCGGGCGCATCACGCCCGGCGGCGTGCGCGAGGCGCTCACCGGCACGACCATGGCGGTGCTCGTGAGCGCCGTCGACGCCCGCACGGGCGCGGTCGCCGATCTCGACGGCATCCGGCAGGTGATCGGCGACCGGCTGCTCATCGTCGACGCGGTGCAGGCGCTCGGCGCCGTGGACCTGCCGTGGGACGCGGCCGACGTCGTCGCCTGCGGCGGCCAGAAGTGGCTGCGCGCGGGCTGGGGCACCGGCTTCCTCGCCGTCTCCGACCGCGCGGCGAGCCGCCTCACCCCGGTGCTGTCCGGCGAGGGCGGCACCGGTGCCGGGCCGACGTGGGACGCCGTGCTGCCGGCCGCGGACGGCGCGACGGGCATGCAGATCTCGAACCCCGACCAGGTCGCCGCCGCCCGGCTCGCCGCCGCGATGGAGGACCTCGCGCACGCCGGTCCCGCCGCCGTGGCCGCGGCGATCGCGGCGCGCGTCGCCCAGGTGCTCGCCCTCGCGGACGAGTTCGGCCTGCCGGTCGTCTCGCCGCGCGCGGAGGCGGAACGTGCGGGCATCGTCGTCGTGGAGCCGCTGCCCGAGCGGCTCACGGCGCTGACCGCGGCCCTGTTCAACCACGGCGTCTCGGTGACCATCCGAGACGGGCGCGTGCGGCTGTCCCCGCACGCCGGAACCACGGAGGAGACGATCGGCATGCTCCGCACCGCCCTGTCCGCGTACGCCACCGCAGTGCGACCGGTCCGATGACGATCACCGGTCCGGGCCGCACGCTCTACGTCAGCGACCTCGACGACACGCTCCTCGGTGCCGACGGCACCCTGTCGGACACCGGCCGCGCGACCCTCGCCCGCGTCATCGGCGACGGCGCCGCGTTCACCGTCGCGACCGCGCGCTCGCCGCTGACGACGTTCTCCGCGCTGCAGGGCGTCCCGCTCGCGCTGCCGCTCGTCACCTACGGCGGCGCGACCGCGGTCGACCCCGCCGACCGCAGCCACCTGTGGTGGGAGCACTTCGACGGGCGCGCGCTGCACCCGCTCGTCGGCGCGGCGCTCGCCGCCGGGGCGACCCCGCTCGTGTTCTGGCTCGACGGCGGTGCCGACCGCATCAGCTGGGTGCGCGGCGCGGAGACCAGCGGCGTCGACACCTTCCTCGAGACCCGGCCCGACGACCCGCGGCTCGCCCCGGTCGACGCGTGGGACGAGATCGACCACGACCGCGGCTTCTTCGTCAGCATCCGCGGCGAGTACCCCGTCGTGCGCCGCCTGTCGCGCATGATCCGCGCCATCTCGTGGGGCACGGGCTGCGCGCTCGCGCTCACCGGCTCGCGCGAGAGCGGCGTCGGCGTGCTCGACGTCACCGCGGCCGGCGCCACCAAGGGCACCGGCGTGCGGCGCCTGGCCGACGACCTCGGCTTCACGCGGATCGTCGCGTTCGGCGACGGGGCGAACGACCTGCCGCTCTTCGCGGAGGCCGACGAGGCCTACGCGGTCGCCCACGCGTCCGACGAGGCGAAGGAGGCCGCCACGGCGGTGCTCGACGACCGCGAGGACGCGGTCGTCGCCTTCCTCGCCGAGCACGCGGCGGCCCGCGCGGAGGTCTGACCGGTCCCCTCCGGCGCTCCGGAGGGTCTCCGCGAGCCGCGTCATCGCGACGTCGCACCGGTGTCGTACGGTGTGCGCCATCGGGTACCTCACCCGGTCCGGGACGCGCCGCGGCCCTGACGACAGGAGGCGCGGCGTTCCGGTGGGAACGAGTTCCGCGGGTCCCCTCGGGCCCGCGGGGAGATGAGCACGCGTGTCCACGCTGTCCGCCCGACCGTTCGATCCCCAGAACCAGGCCGAGTCCGCCGCAGCCGTGCCGTCCAGCACGGGCACCCGCACCTTCGTGCTCGACACGTCGGTGCTGCTGTCCGATCCGAAGGCCCCGTTCCGCTTCGCCGAGCACGCCGTCGTGCTCCCGGTCGTCGTCATCTCCGAGCTCGAGCACAAGCGCGACGACCCGGAGATCGGGTACTTCGCCCGCCAGGCCCTGCGCAACCTCGACGAGCTGCGCGTGCAGCACGAGCGCCTCGACTTCCCCGTGCCGGTCGGCGACGGCGGCTCCCTCCGCGTCGAGCTGAACCACTCGAACATGAGCGTGCTGCCGAACGGGCTGCAGCTCGGCGACAACGACTCGCGCATCCTCGCCGTCGCGCAGAACCTCGCGAACGACGGCCTGGCCGTGACGGTGGTGTCGAAGGACCTGCCGATGCGCGTGAAGGCCGCCTCCATCGGCCTGACCGCGGAGGAGTACCGGGCCGAGCTCGCGGTCGACGCGGGGTACACCGGCGTCGCGGAGGTCGCGCTCGACCCCGAGGTGCTCGACGCGCTCTACGACGAGCACACGGTGCGGGCGCCGGAGGTCGAGAACCTGCCCGTCAACACCGGGGTGGTGCTCACCTCCGGTCGCGGCAGCGCCCTCGCCCGCGTCTCCCGGAAGGGCGAGCTGCGGCTCGTGCGCGGCGACCGCGACGTGTTCGGCCTGCACGGCCGCAGCGCCGAGCAGCGGCTGGCCATCGACCTGCTGCTCGACAGCGAGGTGGGCATCGTGTCGCTCGGCGGCCGGGCCGGCACCGGCAAGAGCGCGCTCGCGCTCTGCGCCGCGCTGGAGGCGGTGCTCGAGCGGCAGCAGCACCGCAAGATCATGGTGTTCCGGCCGCTGTACGCGGTCGGCGGGCAGGAGCTCGGCTACCTGCCGGGCGACGCCGCCGAGAAGATGAGCCCCTGGGGCCAGGCGGTGTTCGACACGCTCGGCGCGGTCGTCTCGCAGAACGTCGTCGACGAGGTCGTCGAGCGCGGCGTGCTCGAGGTGCTGCCGCTCACGCACATCCGCGGCCGCAGCCTGCACGACGCCTTCGTGATCGTCGACGAGGCGCAGTCGCTCGAACGCAACGTGCTGCTCACCGTGCTGTCCCGCGTCGGGCAGAACTCGCGGGTGGTGCTCACGCACGACGTCGCGCAGCGGGACAACCTGCGGGTCGGCCGGCACGACGGCGTCGCGAGCGTCATCGAGACGCTGAAGGGCCACCCGCTCTTCGGCCACGTCACCCTGACCCGCTCCGAGCGCAGCGCGATCGCCGCCCTCGTCACCGAGATGCTGGAGTCCAACGAGCTCGCCTGATCCCGCGGATCCGCAGTTCCTCCGCGGATCCGCAGTTCCTGGCCGACACGCCGCGTCCGGAGCCCCCCCGGCGCGGCGTGTCGCCCGGTTTCTGCGGATCCGCCAAGCGGCCCGGCTGTGGAGTACTGCCGACGCCCGATCGGCCGCGTCCGTAGGGTGCCGCCGTGCTCACCGCAGTCCGTCGCATCCCGGCCGCCGAGGTGCTGCCGGTGCTCGGCCTCCTGCTCGTCGGCGCGGCCGCACTCGGTCCGCAGCCGGTCCTGCTCGGGGTCGGGTGGCTCGCGGTCGTGACGCCGCGGCTGGTGGCGGTGGACCTCGCGGAGCACCGCCTGCCCGACGCGATCGTGCTGCCCGGGTACCCGGTGGTGCTCGCCGCGGTCCTGCTGCAGGCCTGGGCGACGGGAGCGCCGCCGGCTGCGCCGGTGCTGGCCGGACTCGGCTGCGGCCTGGTGCTCCTCCTGCTCCACCTCGCGGGAAGAATGGGCTTCGGCGACGTGAAGCTCGCGCCGCTGCTCGGCGCCCTCGCGGCGGCGGTGCTGCCGGGCGGCGCGGTGCTCTGGCTGGTGCTCGCGTTCCTGCTCGGCGGCGTCGGCGCCGCGGTCGTCCTGATCCGGAGGGGAGCGGGCGCGCGCATGGCCTTCGGCCCGCCCCTGCTGCTCGCCGCCTGGGCGGTCCTGCTGCTCGGGTGATCCGCCGTCACGAGAACGGGGCCCTCCGCTGCTGATCCGGCGGTGCGCACCGGTGGATCAGCAGCGGAGGGCCCCGCCAGCAGGAGGTGTCAGCCCGGACGCGTCATCGACAGGACGTCGAGGGCGGTGTCGAGCTGCTCCTCGGTGACCTCGCCGCGCTCGACGAAGCCGAGGTCGATCACGGCCTGCCGCACGGTCATGCCCTGCGCCACCGAGTGCTTGGCGACCTTCGCCGCCGCCTCGTAGCCGATCGCCCGGTTCAGCTTCGTCACGATCGACGGCGACGACTCCGCGAGCGCCCGCGCCCGCTCCTCGTTCACCGTCAGACCGGCGAGCACCTTGTCCGCGAGGAGGCGCGACACGTTGGCGAGCAGCCGCACCGACTCGAGCAGCGCGGTGCCCATGACCGGGATCGCGACGTTCAGCTCGAAGACGCCGGAGGCGCCCGCCCAGGTGATCGTCGCGTCGTTGCCGATCACGCGCGCGCCGACCATCAGCGTCGCCTCGGGGATGACCGGGTTGACCTTGCCGGGCATGATCGACGAGCCCGGCTGCAGGTCGGGGATGTGCAGCTCGCCGAGACCGGCGTTCGGCCCGGAGCCCATCCAGCGCAGGTCGTTCGAGATCTTCGTGAGGCTGACCGCGAGCACCTTCAGCGCGCCGGACGCCTCGACGAGCGCGTCGCGCGCGCCCTGCGCCTCGAAGTGGTCCTCGGCCTCGACGATCGGCAGACCGGTCGTCTCGGCGAGGATCGCGATCACCTTGGGGGAGAAGCCGGCGGGGGTGTTGATGCCCGTGCCGGTCGCGGTGCCGCCGAGCGGGACCTCCGCGAGGCGGGGGACCATCGCGGCGACGCGGTCGAGCGCGAGGCGGATCTGGCGGGCGTAGCCGCCGAACTCCTGCCCGAACGTCACCGGGGTCGCATCCATCAGGTGGGTGCGGCCGGCCTTGACCAGCTGCGACCAGGCCTGCGCCTTCTCCTCGAGCGCCGCCGCGAGGTGCTCGAGCGACGGCACGAGCAGCGTCTGCACGGCCTCGGTCGCCGCGACGTGCACGGACGTGGGGAACACGTCGTTCGACGACTGGGAGGCGTTCACCTCGTCGTTCGGGTGCACGGTCCGGCCGAGGCGCTGCGAGGCGAGGGAGCCGAGCACCTCGTTCATGTTCATGTTCGAGGACGTGCCGCTGCCCGTCTGGTACACGTCGATCGGGAACTGGTCGAGGTGCTGCCCGGCGATCACGTCGTCCGCGGCGCCCGTGATCGCGTCGACGACGTCGGCCGGCAGCACGCCCAGCTCGCCGTTCACGATCGCGGCGGCGCGCTTGATGCGCGCGAGCGCGACGATCTGCGCGTCCTCGAGACGCGACCCCGAGATCGGGAAGTTCTCGACCGCGCGCTGCGTCTGCGCGGCCCAGAGCGCGTCGCGCGGCACCCGCACCTCGCCCATCGTGTCGTGCTCGATGCGCCACTGCGCGTCGTTGGGCTGCTCGTCGGGACGGGCGTCGTCGGACGTCATCTGGCTCCTTCGCCGGGTGGTGTGGTCGTGCAGCGGGTCGATCAGGCGGCGTCGGCGCCGGCCGTGGCGCCGACGGCGAAGCGCCGTTCGACGCGGCCCTCCGCGAGGCGGTACTGGGCGCCGATCACGTCGACGCTACCGTCCGCGACCGCTGCGGAGAGCAGGTCGGAGGCGCCCAGCAGCGACGCGACGGTCGACTGCAGGTGCGCCTCGCCGACGGCGGGCGCGCCGCCCTCGGCCGCCGCGCGGACCGCGGGGCGGATGGCCTGGATGTGCGCGGCGATCAGCGGAGGCAGCGGCGGCGCGTCGGGCGCGGCGGCGTCGATCGCGGCCTGCACGGCGCCGCAGCTGTCGTGCGCGAGCACGACCACCAGCGGCACGCCGAGCACCGAGACGGCGTACTCGACGGACGCGATCGCGGAGGCGGAGGCGACCTGTCCGGCGTTCCGGATCACGAAGAGGTCGCCGAGCCCCTGGTCGAACAGCACCTCGGCGGCGACGCGGGAGTCGCTGCAGCCGAGCACGGCCGCGACGGGGCGCTGCCCCTCCGCGAGCTCGCTGCGCCGGTGCGCGTCCTGCCGCGGGTGCTGCGGCGCGTCGGCGAGGAAGCGGTCGTTGCCCTGGGCGAGACGGTCCCAGGCCTCGTCGGCGGGTCGTTCGGTGCTCACGGCAGGGTCCCCTTCCCCTTCAGGCCGCTGGGCGGCGTCGGTCGCGACGGCGGCGGCGAGCCCCCGGATCTGCTCCGGCGACGCGGTGCCGTACACGGCGACCACCGCCTTCCCGATCCTGGTCGAGAGGCCGTAGGCGACGTTGCCGGCGTCGGAGCCGAGGTCGCGCCGGTCGTACACGCGCCACGGCAGCGAGCCGATGGTCGTGGTGCCGGTCGGCTGCGCGCCCTCGAGCACGGTCTCGAGCAGCCCGGTCGTGCCCGGCACCCCCTCGGTCAGCCCGGCGTACTCGGTGCCGCCGATGACGTAGCCGACGTACCAGGAGGCCGTGTCGCCGGAGCCGCGCAGCTGGGCCGCGTTCGCCTTCCAGCTCGACGGCACCTTCGGCGCGAGGAGGGGCTGGCCGGCGGTGTCGCCGAACTGCTGCACCGCGGAGGCGACGTCGACGTCCCGGGTGGTGGGCGCGACGCCCCGCGGCACGAGCGCCACGATGACGATCACGAGCCCGACGCACGCGGCGAGGGAGGCGATCAGGTTGCGGAAGTTCTGGCGCGACCGGCGGAGCGCGCGGTCGCGGGCCTTGCGGTCGGCGGTCTCCTGCGGGGTCTCAGGACGCCCGAGCTCGGCGACGACGCGCCCCGAGCCGCCGCCCGGTGCCCTGCTCACGACTCGGCGCGGGCGGCGTCGAGCCGTGCCCGCGCGCCGGTGAGCCAGGTCTCGCAGCGGGTGGCGAGCGCTTCACCGCGCTCCCAGAGCGCGAGCGACTGCTCGAGCGTGGCCCCGCCGCGCTCGAGCTCGTCGACGACCGCGACGAGCGCGTCGCGCGCGGCCTCGTAGGAGAGGCCGTCGACGTCGGCGTCGACGGCGGTGGATTCCCCGGCCTCGGTCATGCCAGCGATTCTACGAGCGGGCCCCGACGGGTTCGGCCCGCCCGGCGTCCTCCGCCCGCACCGCCCCGTCGCTGGTCGCGGCGACCGCGCCGTCGACCACCCGCACGGTCAGCGCGGTGCCCGCGGGGGCGTCCTCGACGTGCCGCAGCGCGGTGCCGTCGCCGCCGAGCACGATCGCGTAGCCGCGCTCGAGGGTGCGGAGGGGTGAGAGGGCGCGCAGGTGCCCGCGCGCCTCCGCGAGCCGGCGCTGCTCGTGCTCGACGACCCGGTCGACGAGCTCCGCCGACCGCGCCGCCCAGCGGGTCAGCTCGTCGGCGCGCGACTCGACGATCCACGCGCCGTCGGCGAGCACGCGCCGGGTCCGCAGCGAGGCGACGCGATCCGCCTCCAGCCGCACGGCCTGCGTCACGCGGTTCCGCAGCCGGGCGCGCGCCTGGCTGACCCGGTTCAGCTCCTCCGTCACGTCGGGCACGATGCGCTTCGCGGCGTCCGTCGGCGTGGAGGCGCGGAGGTCGGCGACCTCGTCGAGCAGCGGCCGGTCGTTCTCGTGCCCGATGGCGCTCACGACCGGGGTCGTCGCGGCAGCGACGGCGCGCAGCAGCCGCTCGTCGCTGAACCCGAGCAGGTTCTGGAAGTCGCCGCCGCCGCGCGCGATGACGATCACGTCGACCTCGGGGTCCTCGTCGAGCGCCTTCAGCGCCCCGATCACCTCGGGCACGGTCCGGTCGCCCTGCACGGCCGCGTGCACGACGCGGAAGTCGACGCTCGGCCAGCGCAGCTGCGCGTTGCGCAGCACGTCCTTCTCCGCGTCGGAGTCCTTGCCGGTGATCAGCCCGATGCGGTGGGGGAGGAAGGGCAGGCGCCGCTTGCGCGCGCGGTCGAACAGCCCCTCCGCGGCGAGGGTGCGCCGCAGCAGCTCGAGGCGCTCGAGCAGGTCGCCGAGCCCGACGTGCTTCATCTGGAAGACCTGCATCGACAGCGAGCCGGCCTTCAGCCAGTACTCCGGCTTCACGAGCGCGATCACGCGGTCGCCCTGCTTCAGGTCCGCGGGCAGCCGCGACTTCACGCTCGACCAGATCTGGAACGAGATCGTGACGTCCCGCTCCAGGTCCTTGAGCTTCCCGTAGACGTTGGCGCCGCGGACGCCCCACTGGGTGATCTCGCCCTCGACCCACACCTGGCCGAGCCGGTCGATCCAGCCCTTGAGCTTGTCCCCGAGCACGCCGACCGGCCACGGGGTCTCCGCCGTCCCCACGCCGTCGCTCATGCGCACGCTCCTACAATCGATGCCGTGGTACCCGCGGTCGACATCGGACTTCCCCTGCGTCCGCCGACGCCCGCCACGGTAGCCGACGGCTCCGTCATCGGCTCGGGCCGCGTGCTCCTCGCCGCTCCGCGCGGCTACTGCGCCGGCGTGGACCGCGCCGTGATCGCGGTGGAGAAGGCGCTCGAGCGCTACGGATCGCCCGTCTACGTGCGCAAGCAGATCGTGCACAACGTGCACGTCGTCAAGCGTCTGGAGGAGCAGGGCGCGGTGTTCGTCGACGAGGTCGACGAGGTGCCGCCCGGCGCGCACATCGTCTTCAGCGCGCACGGCGTCTCGCCCGCGGTCGTCCGCGCCGCGGCCGAGCGCGGCCTGCAGGCGATCGACGCGACCTGCCCGCTCGTGACGAAGGTGCACCGCGAGGCCGTGCGCTTCGCCCGCGACGACAAGCAGATCCTCCTGATCGGCCACCACGGCCACGAGGAGGTCGAGGGCACGATGGGGGAGGCGCCCGAGCGCACCATCCTGGTCGGCTCGCCCGAGGAGGCCGACACCGTCGAGGTGTCCGATCCCGAGAACCTCGTCTGGCTCTCCCAGACCACGCTCTCCGTCGACGAGACGATGGAGACCGTCCGCCGCCTGCGCGCGCGGTTCCCGAACCTCGCCGACCCGCCGTCGGACGACATCTGCTACGCCACGCAGAACCGCCAGGTGGCGGTGAAGAAGGTGGCGCCCGACGCGGACGTCGTGCTCGTCGTCGGCAGCGCGAACTCCTCGAACTCCGTCCGTCTCGTCGAGGTGGCGCTCGAGAACGGCGCCGAGCGCGCCTACCGGATCGACGACGCGAGCGAGCTCGATCCGGCCTGGCTGGCGGGTGCCGGCTCCGTCGGCGTCTCGAGCGGCGCGAGCGTGCCCGAGCGGCTCGTGGAGGAGCTGCTGGCGACGCTCGCCGGCCACGGCTTCGGCTCGGTGGAGGAGGTCCGCACCGCGGAGGAGGACCTCGTGTTCTCCCTGCCCCGCGAGCTGCGCCGCACCGCCTCCGGCGCGCAGGACCCCCGGGCCCTCGGCGGCCGCAGCTGAACCGCCCGCGCCGACCGACGCCCGCGTGGGACCCGGTCGCCACGGTCGGCCTGCTGGTGATCGGCCTGCTCGACGTCACCCGCACGGTCGCGACCGCCCGCGACCTGGGCGCGGTGCTCGACGCCGTCTACGCGCAGGCGGGCATGGGCGACTACACGAACGACGCCGCGGCGAGCGCGATCGGCGTCGCGGTGATCGCGGTGAACGTCGTCGGCCTCGTGCTCGCCATCGCGCTCGCCGTCCCGCGGCTGCGCGCCCACCGCACGGCCTTCTGGGTGCCGCTCACCGTGGGCCTCGGCTGCGTCGTGCTGACGACCGCGCTGGTGCTGGGCGCCGCCGTGTCCGACCCGGCCTTCGCGGCGCACCTCGCGGAGGGCTGACCTCCGCGGTTCCGGAGATCCTCCGTGGATCCGGACCACACCGGCGACACGCCGTTCCCGAGGGGGTGAGCGCCGCGTGTCGCGTGATCGATCCGGATCCGCGAGGGGTCGTCAGCTCTGCGACCTGCCCGCGCTGCCCAGCTGCCGCGTCGCCTCCGCGACGCGGGCCGCCATCGCGGTCTCGGCGGTCTTGCCCCAGGCGCGCGGGTCGTAGATCTTCTTGTTGCCGACCTCGCCGTCGACCTTCAGCACGCCGTCGTAGTTCGAGAACATCGTGCCCGCGATCGAGCGCGTGAACGCGTACTGGGTGTCGGTGTCGAGGTTCATCTTCACGACGCCGTTGCCGACCGCTTCCGCGATCTCGGCGTCCGTGGAGCCGGAGCCGCCGTGGAAGACGAGCTCGAGCGGCTTCGGGCCGTGGCCGTACCTCTCGGCGAGGCCCGCCTGGATCTCGCCGAGCAGCTCGGGGCGCAGCTTCACGTTGCCCGGCTTGTAGACGCCGTGCACGTTGCCGAAGGTCAGCGCCGCGATGTAGCGGCCGTTCTCGCCGAGACCGAGCGCCTCGACGACCTTCTCGACGTCGCCGAGGGTCGTGTAGAGCGCGTCGTTGGTGCCCTCGTGCTGGACGCCGTCCTCCTCGCCGCCGACGACGCCGATCTCGACCTCGAGGATCGCGTTGATCGCCTTCATGCGGGGCAGCAGGTCCGCGGCGATCTCGATGTTCTCGTCGAGCGGCACGGCCGAGCCGTCCCACATGTGCGACTGGAAGATCGGCTCGCCGCCGGCCTTGATCTGCTCCTCGCTCGCGGCGATGAGCGGCAGCACGAATCCCTCGAGCGCCGGCTTCGGGCAGTGGTCGGTGTGCAGGGCGACGGTGATCGGGTAGTTCTTCGCGACCTCGGTCGCGAAGCGCGCCATCGCGAGCGCGCCGGCCGCGCGGTTCTTCACGGTGTGACCGGCGAAGTAGTCCGCGCCGCCCGTCGTGACCTGGATGATGCCGTCGCTGCCGGCCTCCGTGAGGCCCTGCAGCACGGCGTTGATCGTCTGCGACGAGGAGACGTTCACGGCCGGGTAGGCGAAGCCGCCGGTCTTCGCGCGGTCGAGCATCTCGGCGTACTGGTCCGGGGTTGCGACGGGCATCGGCTGCTCCTTCTCGATGGGGCGGCGGGACGCCGCGGCGAGCCGGCGCTCACTCTACTGACGGTGCCCGTTCGGCCTTCCCGAGTAGGTTCCCAGGGTCCTGTGACCCGCGGAAGGAGCCTGCGAATGGCCGAGACGAACCTGGTGGCCCGACCGGATCGCAACCTGGCGATGGAGCTCGTGCGCGCGACGGAGGCGGCCGCGATCCGCGCGGTGCCGTTCATCGGCAAGGGCGACAAGCTCGCCGCCGACGGCGCCGCGGTCGACGCCATGCGCGCGTTCCTCGGCACCGTCGAGTTCGACGGCGTCGTCGTGATCGGCGAGGGCGAGAAGGACCGCGCGCCGATGCTCTTCAACGGCGAGCACGTCGGCACCGGCCGCGGACCGCAGGCGGACATCGCGGTCGACCCGATCGACGGCACCTCGATGACCGCGCAGGGGCGGCAGAACGCGCTGTCGATGATCGCGGTGTCCGACCGCGGCACGATGCTCGACGCCTCCAGCGTCTTCTACATGGACAAGCTCGTCGCGGACCACCACGGCATCGGCGTGATCTCGATGGAGCAGACGGTCGCGGAGAACATCCGCGAGCTCGCGAAGGCGAAGGGCAAGCCGGTCGGCGACATGGTCGTCGCGGTGCTCGACCGCCCGCGGCACGAGCCCCTGATCGAGGAGATCCGCGCGGCGGGCGCCGGCACCCGGATCCTGCTCGACGGCGACGTGGCCGGCGGCATCAACGCCGCCCGGTACGAGACCCGCATCGACCTCTGCATCGGCGTCGGCGGCAGCCCGGAGGCGGTCGTCACGGCCTGCGCGATCAAGGCGCTGGGCGGCTTCATCGAGGCGAAGCTCGCGCCGCACGACGACGCCGAGCGGCAACGCGGCATCGCGGCGGGCCTCGACATGGACCGGATCTACGACGCCGAGGGGCTCGTCAGGGGCGGCAACACCATGTTCATCGCGACCGGCGTCACCGACGGCGGCCTCGTCGAGGGCGTGCGCCGCAAGGGTCCGATCATCCGGACCGAGTCGATCCTGCTGCGCAGCCGCTCCGGCACCCTGCGCCGCATCACCTCCGACCACCTCGCCGAGCGCTGGCTCTAGCGGGTCGAGCCGCTCCCGTCCTCCGACCCGGAGGGGATCAGGCGGCGTCCTCGGCGGCGGTCAGCTCCGGGGCGGTGAAGGGTCGGGGGACCGCGTCGACCGGTGCGGCCTCGCCGAGGATCTTCGACTCGTCCATGCGGTTGATCTGCCGGCCCGTGACGAGCACGCGCGTCTCGAGCGTCGCCGCGAACTCGTTGTAGGTCGTCACCGTGCGCTCGAGCGCGCCGCGGAGCTTCTCCGCCCGCTGCGCGAGCAGCGACAGCCGGTCGTACAGCGTCCGGCTCAAGGTGAACAGCCGATGGGCGTCCTCGGTCAGCTCCTGCTGCGTCCACGTGTAGGCGACCGTCTTCAGGACCGCCCACAGGTTGACCGGCGACGCCAGCGCCACCCGCTTCGAGAAGGAGTAGTCGAGCAGCGACGGGTCCGCGGCCAGGGCGGCGGACAGCAGCGACTCGCTGGGCAGGAACGCGACGACGAACTCGGGGGAGTGGAAGTCGGTCCAGTAGCCCTTCGCGGCGAGGGCGTCGATGTGCCCCCGCACCGCCTTCACATGCTCCTTCAGCAGCGCGTCGCGGCGCGCGCCCTCCGCACCGACGGAGGTCGCCGGGATCTCGTTCGCCTCGATGAACGCGGCGAGGGGCACCTTCGCGTCCACGGCGATGCACTTGCCCTCGGGCAGGCGGACGACCAGGTCGGGGCGGCGCACGCCGTCCTCCGTGCGCGTGCTGACCTGCAGGTCGAAGTCGACGCGGTTCGTCAGGCCGGCGCTCTCGACGAGGCGGCGCAGCTGCGTCTCGCCCCACGCGCCCCGCATGCCGTTGTGGCGCAGGGCGGCCGCCAGCGACTCCGCCGTGGAGCGCACCTGCTCGCTCGACGCCCGGGTCGCGAGCAGCTGCTGCTCGATGGCGCCGTACTGCGCCGCGCGCTGGTGCTCGAGGTCGAGCACCTTGCCCTGGACGGTGCGCAGCGTCTCCTGCACGGGCGCCAGCGCGGCGAGCACCCGCGACTCCTCCTGCTCGCGCCGTCGGCGCTCCTCCGCCTCGGCCGTGCGGCTCGTGCGCTCCTGCTGCGCGCGGCGCTCGGTCGCGGCGAGCTCGCGCTGCAGCCCGTCGATCGTGGCCTCGTAGGCGGCGAGCTCGGTGCGGAGGTCCGCGGCGACCGCGTCCCCGTCGGCGCGGGCCCGGAGCAGCTCCGCCTCGTGCCGGCCCGCGGTGATCGCGGGGTGCTCGGCGCCGACCGCGGCGCGTCGGCCGGCGAGCACGGCCATCAGCAGCGCGCCGAGCAGGACGCCGACGACGAGCGCGGCGAGCGGCAGCAGCAGGTCCATGCGGGGATGGTGGCAGGGGGCTCGGACAGCGTCCGGGGCTACGCGAACGCCATCGGCACGCGGGTCGCGGGCGCCTGCGGCTCGAGCCGGGACAGCCGGTCCCCGACCGCGTCGAGCAGGCCGGGCACGTCCTCGACCTCGTGGCGGCGGGCGGCGTGCACCACGATCGCGGCGCACGCCTCCGCGTCGGCGAGGGCGTCGTGGTGCCGGAAGTCCTCGAACCCGGCCGCCATCGCCGCGACGGGCAGGCGGTAGGAGGTGAGGGCGTAGGTGCGCCGCGCGACGCGGAGGCTGCAGAAGTAGTCGAGCGGCGGCGTCGCGACGCCGGAGGCGAAGCAGGCGGCGCGGACCACGCCCATGTCGAAGCGGGCGTTGTGCGCGACCACGGGGCGGTCGCCGATCGCGGCGAGCAGGTCGGTCATCTGCTCCGCCCAGCCGGCGGCGTCGACGACGTGGTCGGGGGTGATGCCGTGGATGCGGATGTTCCACTCGCTGAACGCGTCGTGCCCGGCGGGCGGCCGGATCAGCCAGCCCATCCGGTCGACCACGCGGCCGTCCTCCACCGTGACGACCCCCACGGAGCAGGCGGACGCGGCGGAGGGGCCCGCCGTCTCGAAGTCGATCGCGGCGAAGTCCAGTGGCACGGACGGGATGCTGGCAGCGCCCTCCGACACCGCCCGCCTCAGTCGCCGACGCGCGCCCAGCGGCCGGTGCGGACGCGGAGGAGGAGGGTCGTGGCGCGCGCCGCCGAGTAGGCGAGCACGAACACCGCCTGCACCGCGGCGACGGCGGCCGGCACCGGGAGGTCGGCGGCGGTGACGAGCGCCAGCAGCGGCAGGACGACCACCAGGTTCGCGAGGCCCGCGAGGGCGAGGTACCTGCCGTCGCCGGCGCCGATGAGCACGCCGTCGAGGGCGAACACGACCGCGCTGAGCGGCAGCGACAGGGCGAGCACGAGCACGGCGCCGGGCACCGCGGCGAGCACGGCGGGATCCGCGGTGAAGACGCGCCCGAGCACGGGTGCGAGCGCTGCGGTGGCGACGCCGAGCACCAGCCCCGCCGCCGCCGCGAGCTCGAGCAGCCGCCGGAGGACCGCCCGAGCCTCCCGGACGTCGGCGGCGCCGAGCGCGTGCCCGATCAGCGCCTGACCGGCGATCGCCAGGGCGTCGAGCCCGAGCCAGAGCACCGCGGCGAGCGACGACACCACCTGGGTCGCCGCGAGGGCGGTCGTCCCGTGCGCGGTCGCGGCGATCACCGTGCCCACGAGCGCGATCCGCAGGCTCAGCGTGCGCAGCAGCAGCCAGCCGCCGGCGCGGGCCGCGCCGAGCACGCCGCCGCGCCCCGGCAGCACGCCGACGCCCTCGCGGCGCGCGTGACGCAGGCAGACCGCGCCGAGCACGGCGGCCATCCCGGTCTGCGCGGCGACCGTGCCCGCGGCGGAGCCGGCGACGCCCAGCGCGGCGCCGTAGATCAGCGCGGCGTTGAGCGCGGCGTTCGCCGCGAAGCCGGCGCCCGCGACGACGAGCGGGGTCCGGACGTCGCGCAGGCCGCGCAGGAAGCCGGTCGCCGCGATGACGACGAGCATGCCCGGCAGGCCCCACACCGCGATGCGCAGGTACTGCAGGGCCGCGCGCTCGACCGCCTCCGTCGCACCGAACAGGTCGACCAGGCCCGGCCCCGCGGCGGCGCCGACCACGGCGAGCAGCACGCCGACGCCGAGCGCGAGCCAGAGCCCGTCGACGCCCGCGCGCATCGCGCCCGCGCGGTCGTCCGCGCCGAGGCGCCGGGCCACCGCGGGCGTCGTCGCGTAGGCGAGCAGCACGAGCAGCCCGACCGCGGTCTGCACGACGGTGCCGGCGACCCCGAGGCCGCCGAGCGCGACCGGCCCGAGGTGCCCCACGAGCGCCGTGTCCGTCGCGACGAACACCGGCTCGGCGAGGAGCGCGCCGAGGCTCGGCAGGGCCAGCCCGGCGATCGCGCGGTCGTGCACGGAGCGGAGCGCGACCACCCTGGAGACCGTAGACGCACCGCCGAGGGCGGACCCGGCGGCGGCTCGGGGCGGGAAGGTCGGCCGGGCGGAACTACGGTTGTCGGCCGTGGCTCTCACCATCGGCATCGTCGGCCTGCCCAACGTCGGCAAGTCGACGCTCTTCAACGCGCTGACCAAGAACACCGTGCTCGCGGCGAACTACCCGTTCGCGACGATCGAGCCGAACGTCGGCGTCGTCGACCTGCCCGACCCCCGGCTGCAGGTGCTCGCGCGGCTCTTCGACTCGAAGAAGGTCGTGCCCGCCGCCGTCTCCTTCGTCGACATCGCCGGCATCGTGAAGGGCGCGTCGGAGGGGGAGGGGCTCGGCAACCAGTTCCTCGCGAACATCCGCGAGGCGGACGCCATCGCCGAGGTCGTGCGGGGCTTCGCCGACCCCGACGTCGTGCACGTCGCCGGCGGTGTGAACCCGGCGAGCGACCTCGAGACGATCGCGACCGAGCTGATCCTCGCCGACCTGCAGACGCTCGAGCGCGCGGAGACGCGGGTGGAGAAGGAGGTCCGCGGGCGGAAGACGCCGCAGGAGGTCCTCGACACGATCCGCGCGGCCCGCGCGGCGCTCGACGGCGGCACGCGCCTCGCCGCCTCCGGCATCGACCTCGCGCCGATCCGGGACCTCGGCCTGCTCACCGCGAAGCCCGTGCTCTACGTCTTCAACGTCGACGAGTCGGTGCTCACCGACGACGCGCGCAAGGCCGAGCTCGCCGCCCTCGTCGCCCCCGCCCCGGCCGTGTTCCTCGACGCGAAGATCGAGAGCGAGCTCATCGACCTCGACCCCGAGGACGCGGCCGAGCTGCTCGCGTCCACGGGCCAGGAGGAGAGCGGGCTCGACCAGCTCGCCCGCATCGGCTTCGACACGCTCGGCCTGCAGACCTACCTGACGGCCGGGCCGGACGAGTCGCGCGCCTGGACCATCCGCCGCGGCGCCCTCGCCCCCGAGGCCGCCGGCGTGATCCACACCGACTTCGAGAAGAAGTTCATCAAGGCGGAGGTGATCGGCTTCGAGGACCTCGTCGACGCCGGGTCGATCGCGGAGGCCCGCAACCGCGGCCGCGCCCGCATCGAGGGCAAGGAGTACGCGATGCAGGACGGCGACGTCGTGGAGTGGCGCCACGGCTGATCCCGCGCGTCGTCCGCCGCGCTGAGCCGGGGCGCCTCGATCGGCGTCAGCAGAGCGGGTCTCGGTGCGGGCCGGCCGAGACCAGGCGCTCACGCGGCCGCGCGCCGGGCGCCGTCGCGCGCCGCCTCCCGGTCCTCCGCGAGCAGCCCGTAGACGGCGAGGTCGTGGCGCTCGTCGCCGACGAGGTGCGCGCTGCGCAGCACCCCCTCGAGGGCGAAGCCGAGCTGCTCCGCCAGCCGGCGGCTGCGCACGTTCGCGGCGGCGATCCGCGCCTCCACCCGGCCCAGCCGGGCGGAGCCGAAGGCGTGGTCGAGCACCGCCTCGCACGCGGCCCGCGCGATCCCGCGGCCCTCCGCGGCGGTCGACACCCAGACCCCGAGGTCGCCGGTGGAGGAGGCCGGGTCGATGGCCAGCTCGACGGCGCCCACCAGCTCGCCGCCGACGCGGATCGCGCAGGGCAGCGACCGGCCCTGCGTGAACTCGTCGAGGCGCCGCCTCGTGTGCTCGAACGTGCGGGGCAGCGTCGGCTCCGCCCGGGCCCACTGCTCCCACCGGCGCAGGTGCGCGAGGTTGTCCACCACGAGCTCGTGCATCTCGACCGTCGTCGACAGCTCCCGCAGCACCAGGTCGACGCCCGGTGCGCAGGGGCGGGCGAAGAACGCGGCCGGGAGCGTCGACGTCATCACCGCGCCAGTGTGCCCAGCACCTCGGCGATCCGTGCACGTCGCGGCCGTGTCGTCCCCGCGCGTGCACTCCCTGCGTATGTCGGGTCGCTCCGCACCGCGAGGTCGGCCGCAGGACGGCCGATCGGCGGCGGGCGCCCAGGCTCGGCCGGAACCTCGGCCCGCAGCGCCGGCCCGCGTTCCCGTGCACAAGGAACCGTGGTTGCCTGATCGCGTGACCGAGATCGCGATGTTCCCGCTCGGCTCGGTGCTGCTGCCGCACATGCCGCTGCCGCTCCGGGTGTTCGAGCCGCGCTACCTGGCGATGCTGGGCGACATCCTCGGCGACGAGCCGAGCGAGTTCGGCGTCACCCTCATCGAGCGGGGCCAGGAGGTGGGCGGCGGCGACGTGCGCACCGACATCGGCACCGTCGCGCAGATCGGCAGCCTCGACACCTCCGGCGAGTCCATCCTGCTCATCGCCCAGGGCGTGCGGACCATCCGCGTCGACCGCTGGCTGGACGACGCGCCCTACCCCCGTGCCGAGGTGACCGACCTGCCCGACCCGGAGTGGTCCGACGACCTCGCGCCCCTGCTCGAGCGCGCCGACCGGCTCGTCCGGCGGCTGCTGAAGCTCGCGGAGGAGGCGGGGGAGGAGCTGCCGTGGCCGCCCGACATCGGCCTCGACGACGACCCGGCCGCCGCGGCGTGGCAGCTCGCCGCGATCGCGCCCTTCGGCCCCCTCGACCAGCTCGACCTGCTGCGCTCGACGTCCATCGAGCGGCTGCTGTCGCGCACGATCGACCTCGCCGGCGAGGCGGAGCCCCTGTACGGATCCTGACGCCGCATCGACGGGATCGCGCGGAGCCGGTGACGGCCGTCGGGGGGCCCATTAGCATGAGGGGCACAACCGAACACACCGGCCGAACGGCCGATGCGGGAGAGCCGGCGGCGCCGGCACCGTAGGAGCAACCGCCCCGGAATCTCTCAGGTCCACGCACCGCATCGGACAGGCCGCTCTGGAGAGCGGAGCCGTGCCCATCGGGCACCGGGCTCCCGCCGACGGGGAAAGGCGCGGCGGCAGCCGCACCGAATCTCTCAGGCCCCATGACAGAGGGGGAGTTCCGCCCGGGCCGACGCCGTCGGTCCGGCGCTCGACCGTCGAGGAGTCCGTGTGTCCGAACCCGCCAGGCCGCCCGCCGACCTCCGCCGCTCGAGCCTGCACGAGGTGCACGAGGCCGCCGGCGCCTCCTTCACCGAGTTCGCCGGCTGGAGCATGCCGCTGCGCTACGCGGGCGACCTCGCCGAGCACCACGCGGTGCGCCGGGCCGCGGGCCTCTTCGACCTGTCGCACATGGCCGAGATCCTCGTGCTCGGCCCCGACGCGGCGGCCGCGCTCGACGCGGCCCTGCTCGGCGAGCTGTCGAGGACGCCCGTCGGCCGCGCGAAGTACACGCTGCTGCTGAACGGCGAGGGCGGCGTCGACGACGACCTCGTCGTCTACCGCACCGGCGAGGACCGCTACCTCGTGGTCGCGAACGCGGCCAACCGCGAGGTCGTCGTGGACCACCTCCGCGACCGCGTCGTCGGCTTCGACGCCGAGGTCCAGGACGAGACCGACGACATCGGGCTCATCGCGATCCAGGGGCCGCGCTCGCAGGAGATCCTGCTCGAGGTGCCCGCCTTCGCCGCGGACGACGACGACCCGACCGAGGCCCGCTTCCGCGAGCTGCTCGGGGCGCTCGGCAACTACCGCTTCCTCCGCGCGAACTGGGACGGCCACCCGGTGCTCGTCGCGCGCACCGGCTACACGGGCGAGGACGGCTTCGAGCTGTACGCCGCCCCCGCGCTGCTGCCGCGGCTGTGGGCCGCGCTGATGGACACCGGCCGCGGCTCGGGCCTCGTGCCGGCCGGCCTCGCCGCGCGGGACACCCTGCGGCTGGAGGCGGGCATGCCGCTCTACGGGCACGAGCTGAGCTCGCTCACCACGCCGCAGCAGGCCGGTCTCGGCCGTCTCGTGCAGCGCGGCAAGGCCGCGGACTACGTCGGCCGCGACGCCGTCGAGTCGTCGGAGGCGGACCGCGCCCGCGTGCTCGTCGGCCTGCGGGCCGAGGGCCGCCGGGCGGCCCGCGAGGGCTACCCGGTGCTCGCGGGCGACCGCGAGGTCGGCGTCGTCACCAGCGGCGCGCTCAGCCCCACGCTCGGCCACCCCGTCGCGATGGCCTACGTCGACCGCGACGCCGTCGACGAGCCCCTCGCCGTCGACGTGCGCGGCACCCGCCTCCCCGTCACCAGCGTCCCGCTGCCCTTCTACTCCCGAAAGGCCTGATCATGGCGAGCGAACAGGAACTGCGGTACACGGCCGACCACGAGTGGGTGGACGCGCAGGGCGACGTCGCGACCGTCGGGATCACCGGCTACGCGGCCGCCCAGCTCGGAGACATCGTCTACGTCGACCTGCCGAAGGTCGGCGACTCGGTCGAGGCCGGCCAGGTCATCGGCGAGCTCGAGTCGACGAAGTCGGTCGGCGAGCTGTTCTGCCCGGTCACGGGCACCGTCACCGAGGTGAACGACGACGTCGCCGCCTCGCCCGAGATCGTCAACAGCGACCCGCTCGGCGCGGGCTGGCTGCTCAAGGTGCAGGTGGCCGAGCTGCCCGACCTGCTGGACAAGGCCGCCTACGACGCGCTGACGGGAGCCGCATGACCGACCTCGCCGTCCGGACAGACACCCGACCTCGGCGCGTTCCGCCGCCGCCACATCGGCACCACCGCCTCCGCCCGCGAGCGGATGCTCGCCGCCGTCGGCGTGGACTCCGCCGACGAGCTGATGGCCCGCGCGGTGCCCGCGTCGATCCGGCAGGAGGAGGACCTTCCGACCTCCCTGCCGCCCGCCGCCACCGAGCGCGAGGCGATCGCCGAGCTGCGGCGCCTCGCGCGCCGCAACACGGTGCGCACCTCGCTGATCGGCCTGGGCTACTCGGGCACGATCACGCCGGCCGTGATCCAGCGCAACGTGCTCGAGAACCCCTCCTGGTACACCGCCTACACGCCGTACCAGCCGGAGATCTCGCAGGGCCGCCTGGAGGCCCTGCTGAACTTCCAGACGATGGTCGCCGACCTCACCGGGCTCACCACGGCGAACGCCTCGATGCTCGACGAGGCGACCGCGGTCGTCGAGGCGATGCTGCTCGCGCGCCGGGCGTCGAAGGCCCGCACCGCCCGATTCGTGGTCGACGCCGACGCCCTCCCGCAGACGAAGGCCGTGCTGGCCGGGCGCGCGGAGGCGGTCGGCATCGAGCTGGTGGAGGCGGACCTCGCCGGCGCCGGGCTGCCCGACGGCGACCTGTTCGGCGTGCTCGTGCAGCACCCGGGCGCCTCCGGCCGCGTCTGGGACCCGACCGACGTGATCGCCGCGGCCAAGGAGCGGGGCGGCCTCGCGGTCGCCGCCGCCGACCTGCTCGCCACCACCCTGCTCGCCGCCCCCGGCGACCTCGGCGCCGACGTCGCCGTGGGCAGCAGCCAGCGCTTCGGCGTGCCGATGGCGATGGGCGGGCCGCACGCCGGCTTCATGGCCGTGCGCGCGGGGCTCGAGCGCCAGCTGCCCGGGCGCCTCGTCGGCGTCTCGAAGGACGCGGACGGCGCCCCGGCCTACCGGCTCAGCCTGCAGGCCCGGGAGCAGCACATCCGCCGCGAGAAGGCGACGAGCAACATCTGCACGGCGCAGGTGCTGCTGGCCGTCATGGCGTCGATGTACGCCGTCTACCACGGGCCCGCCGGGCTGAAGCGGATCGCGGAGCACGTGCACGCGACCGCCTCGCGCGCCGCGAGCCGGCTCCGCGCGGCCGGCGTCGTCGTGCGCGAGCAGCCGTT
Organism: Amnibacterium soli; assembly: GCF_039544415.1. Taxonomy (NCBI): domain Bacteria; kingdom Bacillati; phylum Actinomycetota; class Actinomycetes; order Micrococcales; family Microbacteriaceae; genus Amnibacterium; species Amnibacterium soli. Next base: position 377,191 of record NZ_BAABLP010000001.1, read on the forward strand.
CTTCGACACCGTGCTCGTCGACGTGCCGGACGCCGCGCAGGCGGTGGAGGCGGCGCGGCACCGGGGCCTCTGGCTGCGCCTGGTGGACGCGGGCACGATCGGGCTGGCGTTCGACGAGACCACCGACGAGGCGGTCGTCGACGTCCTCGTCGACCTGCTCGCGGACGGCTCGGGGGAGCGCCCGACGTTCGTGGCCGGCGGCGCGGCGACGCTGCCGGTGCAGCTGCTCCGCACCTCCGCGTACCTCGAGCACCCCGTGTTCAACACGTTCCATTCCGAGACCGGCATGATGCGGTACCTCAAGTACCTCGCCGACCTCGACTACGCGCTCGACCGCGGGATGATCCCCCTCGGCTCCTGCACGATGAAGCTGAACGCGGCGACCGAGATGGCCGCCGTCACCTGGCCGGAGTTCGCCGACCTGCACCCCTTCGCCCCCGCGGAGGACGTCGCCGGCTCGCTCGAGCTGATCGGGCAGCTGGAGGCGTGGCTCGCCGACCTCACCGGGTACGACGCGGTCAGCCTGCAGCCGAACGCGGGCAGCCAGGGCGAGCTCGCCGGCCTGCTCGCCATCCGCGGCTACCACCGCGCGAACGGCGACGACGCCCGCACCGTCTGCCTCATCCCCTCCTCCGCGCACGGCACCAACGCCGCGTCCGCGGTCCTCGCGGGGCTGAAGGTCGTCGTGGTGGCCTGCGACGAGCTCGGGAACGTCGACCTCGCCGACCTGCGGGCGAAGGTCGCGGCGCACGCCGACGAGCTCGCCGCGCTGATGATCACGTACCCGTCGACGCACGGCGTCTACGAGCACGAGGTGCGGGCGGTCACCGACGCGGTGCACGCCGCGGGCGGCCAGGTGTACATCGACGGCGCGAACCTCAACGCCCTCGTCGGCCGGGCGCGCTTCGGCGACTTCGGCGGCGACGTCAGCCACCTGAACCTGCACAAGACGTTCTGCATCCCGCACGGCGGCGGCGGGCCCGGCGTGGGTCCGGTCGCGGCGAAGGCGCACCTCGCGGCGCACCTGCCGTCGCACCCGTTCGCGCAGGAGGCGCCGGAGGGCGTCCGCGGGCCGGGCCGCTTCGGCGGCACGCCCGTCTCGGCGGCGCCGTTCGGCTCGCCCGGCATCCTGCCGATCTCGTGGGCGTACGTGCGGATGATGGGCGCCGACGGGCTGCGGGAGGCGACCGACGCCGCGGTGCTCGCTGCGAACTACGTCGCCGTGCGGCTGTCCGAGGCGTACCCGGTCCTGTACCGGGGCGACGGCGGCCTCGTCGCGCACGAGTGCATCCTCGACCTGCGGCCGATGACGGAGGAGACCGGCGTGACCGTCGACGACGTGGCGAAGCGCCTCGTCGACTACGGCTTCCACGCCCCGACGATGTCGTTCCCGGTGCCGGGCACGCTCATGGTCGAGCCCACGGAGAGCGAGGACCTCGCGGAGATCGACCGCTTCGTCGACGCGATGCTCGCCATCCGGGCCGAGGCGTCCCGGGTCGGTGCGGGGGAGTGGCCGGCGGACGACAACCCGCTCCGCAACGCGCCGCACACGGCGCGCGCGGTCACGGACACCGTCTGGCCGCACGCGTACTCGCGCGAGACCGCGGCGTACCCGTTCGAGCAGGCGACGTCGGGCGAGGCGCGGCTGCGCGCCGTGCGGGGCAAGTACTGGCCGCCGGTGCGCCGCATCGACCAGGCGTACGGCGACCGCAACCTGGTCTGCGCCTGCCCGCCCCCCGGCGCCTTCGAGTAGCCGCCGCAGCGCCCGATCCGGGCCCTTCCGGCCGTGCCGGGCGTCCACGGGCGCCCGGCACGGCCGTTCCCGCCCGGACACCCGTCAGCTCAGCGCGGTGAGCGTCTTCTCGACGGAGTCCAGAGGCGGGCGGCGCGGAAGCGGCAGGGGAGCGGCTCGAGGTCGACGGCCGCCAGCGCCTCGCCGAGGCGGTCGTCGGGCATCCGCCGCGCGAGCGTCGCGTGCGGCGTCCAGGAGTCGGGCGCCGTCTGCGGGTCGACGACCGCGTCGGGCGCGTGCTGCTGCAGCGCGCGGTGCACGGCGGAGTGCATCGTGAGTAGGGGACGGCTCGGCACGATCTGCCGGGCCAGCACGAAGCGGTGCTTGTGACCGCCGAACAGCACCGGCGAGCCCACGGCGGCGGCGAGGCCCCCGCTCGCCAGCGACCAGCCCTCGAAGACGGCGCGCAGCGCGGTCTCGGCTGCCTCGAAGCCCTGCTCCTCGGCGACCGCGACGGTCACGTGCGGGCGGTTCGACTCGCTCGTGTGGGAGGCGAGGCTCGGCAGCCCGGCATCGGCGAGCGCCGACCACGCGGATCGCAGCGCCGCCTCCGTGTCGTCGTCGAACAGCAGCTCGATGCTCTGGACCACGGGCGTCGACGCTACGCGGCCGGCCCGACAGCGCCTCCGAGCCGCGTGAGCTGCAGCTGCGTCTCCGTCTCGCGGAAGCCGAGCCGCCGGTAGAGGCCGATCGCGGGGCCCTCCCGCTCGGCGACGATCACGAACCGCGCGCTGCCGAAGCGCACGGCCGCGGTGCGCACCCCCTCGGCGATCAGGGCGCTCGCGCAGCCCCGGCGCCGGTGCCCCGCGTCGGTCTGCACGTCCTGGAACCGCGCGGTGCCGTCCCCGGCGTCGGCGACGCCCGCGGTCGCGACGACGACGCCGTCCACCTCCGCGCCGAGCCACACCGCGCGGCCCGCCTCGGTCAGCCGGCGCTTCTCGGCCGTGCGGCGACGGCTGAAGTCCGCCTGCACCGGGTCGACCGCGCCGTCCGGGTCCTCGTCGAGCGAGACGGCGATCGCCGTCTCGGCGGTCCAGTCCGCATCGCCCGCCAGCGGCCGCACGACCGGGCCAGCGACCGCGGGCGCGCGGTCGGCGACCAGGACGGCGTGGCGCTCGACCGTGAAGCCCGACGTGAGCCACGCGCCCTCGTCGACCACGGCGTGCGGGTCGTCGACGCCGATCGTGGTGAAGCCCGCGCCGGGGAACGCGGCCGCGTGCTGCTGGATCCGCGCCCCGGGGTCGCCTGCCTCGGGCACGAGCAGGAAGTTGCCCCAGCGGAACGCCGGGTTGCCGGGCATCCGCACCGCGGTCGCGCCGGGCTCGACGGTCACGACGGCGCCCTGCGCGGCGAGCAGCGCGAGGTCGGTGCGGAAGGCGAGGGACGCGACGGCGCCCGTCACGGCAGCAGACCGGGCGCCAGCTGCTTCAGCAGGTCGTAGCCGACGAAGCTCACGAGGTCGAGCAGGAAGTGGGCGACCACGAGCGGCCCGAGACGGCCCCACCGCCGGTACACGAGCACGAAGACGACGCCCATCACCGCGTTCCCGACGAAGCCGCCGAAGCCCTGGTAGAGGTGGTACGACCCGCGCAGCAGGGCGCTCGTGAGCAGCACGGCCCACGGCCGCCAGCCCTTCGCGTCGAGGCGGTCGACGAGGAACGCCACGACGAGCACCTCCTCCTGCACCGCCGCCCGCAGGGCGGACAGCACGAGCACGGGCACGGCGTACCACTGCGGCCCGATGCCGGAGGTGGCCACGTTGAGGTTGAGGTTCAGCGCGACCGCGCCGAAGTAGAGGGCGAGGCCCGGCACGCCGATGCACACCGCGAGCAGGACCCCGGCGCCCGCGTCGAACCCGGGACGGCGCAGGTCGAGCCCGATGCGGCGGAGCACCGAAGGGCCCATCAGGTAGAGGGCGAGCAGGACGGGGACGAGCGGGAAGGCGATCGCGAGCAGCTGCTCGACCAGGTCGAAGAAGGCGCGATCGCTCTGCTGCGGGTTCAGCGTCTGCGTCTGCCGGTTCAGCGGGCCGCGGGTGAGCGAGTCGGCGAGCGACAGGACGGAGTAGACCGCCGACTGCCCGAGGCTCACGCCGAGCACGAGCAGCAGCTCCGCGCCCGGCCTGCGGACCGGCGTCGGCGCCTGCGACGTCGCGCCGGTCATGCTGGGTTCGGGCTGTGGCGGACCGATGAAGCGGCGTCCAGCGCAACGATCGTGCGTCCCGCCGCGCCGAGGGGCAACGGATGTGGCCGGATGTGCACTGGAACGACTCCGACCATTTCCGACATGTAACGAATTCTTCACCGGTTTTGTAGGGCGACCCTGCGTACGTACGCTACCTCCGTCCCCATCCGGGGGCGCGGCGACGGATGCCGCGGATTCCCTCGGGAGGGTCAAGGCGTGTCACTGAGCGGGCCCACCGAGTTCGAAGCGGTCGCGGCGGACGACGGGCTCGCAGGAGCCGGGCTCCAGGGCGACGGGAACAAGGCGCCCGACGCGACCTCCTCCGACATCGCCGGCCGCTCGCTCTGGGCGATCGCCTGGCGGCGGCTGCGCCGGGACCGGATCGCCCTCGCCGGCGGCGTCGTGATCGTGCTGTTCATCCTGCTCGCGGTGTTCGCGGACCCGATCGCGGCGGTCTACCAGAACATCACCGGTCGGCCGGGCGACACCTTCGCCACCGGCCACAACACCCCGCCGAACCAGGCCACGGACCCGTTGACGGGGCTGCCGGTCGGCCCCTTCAGCGGTGCGAACGGCCAGTTCTGGCTCGGCATCACCCCGCTGTCCGGCCAGGACATCCTGACCAACCTGCTCTACGGCGCGCGGACCTCGCTCGTGATCGCCGGCCTCGCCACCGTGCTGTCGCTGGTGCTCGGCGTCGTCGCCGGCGTGGTGTCCGGCTTCTACCGGGGCTGGATCGACACCGTCCTCTCCCGCGTCATGGACGTGCTGCTGTCCTTCCCGACGCTGCTCTTCTCGCTCGCGCTGGTCTCGGTGTCGAGCATCATCAGCGGCGCGCCGGTCGTCCGGTACACGGTGATCGTGTTCGTCCTCGGGTTCTTCGCGTTCCCCTACATCGGCCGCATCGTCCGCGGCCAGGTGCTCTCGCTGCGCGAGAAGGAGTTCGTGGAGGCGGCGCGGAGCCTCGGCGCCGGCAACGCCCGGATCATGTTCCGCGAGATCGCCCCGAACCTCGTCGGCCCGATCCTCGTCTACACGACGCTCGCCATCCCGAACAACATCCTCGGCGAGGCCGGGCTGTCGTTCCTCGGCGTCGGCGTCATCCCGCCCACGCCGTCGTGGGGGCAGATGCTCTCCGACGCGGGCGGCTACATCCAGGTCGACCCCTTCTACATCTTCCTGCCGGGTCTCGCCATCTTCATCACGGTCCTCGCCTTCAACCTGTTCGGCGACGGCCTCCGCGACGCGCTCGACCCCAAAGCGAGCCGATGACCCACCCCCTCCCCGGCGCCTCCGGCGCCCCTCGATCGTGCGGCCGCAGCGGACCCCGTTCCGCAGCGCACCGCCGGGCCGTCCTGGCCGAACCCACGGGCGGCTGCACCGCCGTCCGACACAGCACACAGAGCGAGAGGACATCTCGATGAGGTTCAAGAGGAAGACGCTGGCGTTCGCCAGCGTCGCCGTCGTGGGAGCCATGCTCCTCGCCGGCTGTTCGTCGAACGCCAAGAGCGGCGGCGGCAGCTCGTCGGCGGCGACGACCGGCTTCAACGCGGCGGTCGACAAGGTCATCAACCCGTCCAGCAAGACGGGCGGCACACTGAAGCTGCTCTCCAGCAGCGACTGCGACAGCTGGGACCCGGCCCGCACCTACTACGGCTGGTGCCTGAACATGCAGCGCGTGTTCAGCCGCACGCTCGTGAACTACTCGAAGGTGAACGGCACCAAGTTCACCCTCGCGCCCGACCTCGCGACGGACCTCGGCTCGCACAACGCCGACTACACCGAGTGGAAGTACACGCTCAAGGACGGCCTGAAGTACGCCGACGGCACGGACATCAAGGCGCAGGACATCAAGTACGCGATCGAGCGCAGCTACGCGACCGACGTGATCACGGGCGGCCCCGGCTTCTACTTCACCGCGATCATCGACGCGCCCTCGTCCTACAAGGGCCCGTACAAGAGCGGCGACCTGCCCAGCTCGGCGATCGAGGTGTCCGGCAACACGATCACCTTCCACCTGAAGAAGGCGTTCGCCGACTTCAACTACCTCCTGGGCCTGCCGACCTCGGCGCCGGTCCCGAAGGCGAAGGACACCGGCGCGAACTACACGAAGGCGCCCGCCGCCTCCGGCCCGTTCCAGATCTCGAGCTACACGCCGACCAAGTCGGTGACCTTCACGCGGAACAAGTACTGGTCCCAGTCGACCGACTCGATCCGCAAGCCGAAGGTGAACGAGATCACGCTGACGATCAACTCGAACAGCGACGACATCGACAACCAGCTCCGCACCGGCGCCGCTGACGCGCGCATGGAGCAGGCGGTCAACCCGACGTTCCAGTCGCAGATCCTCACGCAGCCGAAGCTGAAGGCGAACTCCGACAACCCGGCTGGTCCGACGACGCGCTACACGGCGATCGCCGCCAGCGTCGCGCCGTTCGACAACATCCACTGCCGCAAGGCCGTGTTCTACGCGTGGAACAAGGCCGCGGGCCTCGCGATCGCGGGTGGCGCAGCCGCCGGCAAGATCGCGTACTCCGCGACCCCTCCGGGCATCCTCGGCTACGACCCGTCGTACAACCCCTACCCGAGCGGCAAGGACAACACCGGCGACCTGACCAAGGCCAAGGCCGAGCTGAAGGCGTGCGGCAAGCCGAACGGCTTCGCGACCAAGTACGCCTACTCCACGCCCGACGCCACCAACGGCAAGGCCTTCGCAGCCGTCAAGGCCGCGCTCGGCCGCGTCGGCATCACGGTCTCGGCCGCGACGTCCAGCGCCAGCGACTACTACTCCACGTTCGTCGGCTCGCCGAACAACGTGAAGAACCAGGGTCTCGGCCTGATCGCCGCCGGTTGGGGTGCGGACTTCCCGACGCCGTACGGCATGTTCCAGAACATCGTCAACGGCAACGCGATCCTGCCCCAGGGCAACAGCAACTACGCCTCGATCAACATCCCCGAGGTGAACAAGGTGCTCGACGACACCGGGACGCCCAGCACGCAGCAGTCCGGTGAGGCCCTGAACCACGCGCTCATGGAGGGCGCGCAGTTCCTGCCGACGCGCTACGCCGCGGACCTCTGGTACCGCAACCCCCGCATGACCAACGTGACCTCGAACAACGCGCTCGGCTTCGGCGCGTACGACGTGGTCAACGTCGGCGTCAGCGACGGCAAGTAGCGCTCACGAGCGCTGCCCCGTCCCTCCTCTGAGGAAGGACAAGGAAAGGGTGCCCGGCCGGTCCTCGGACCGGCCGGGCACCCGGCCCGAAACCACATGATCCGCTTCATCGTGAGCCGCCTCGTCGGCATGGTGCTCGTGCTGATCGTCGTCAGCCTGATCACGTTCCTGATCTTCCAGGCCGTGCCCCTGCTGGCGAAGTCGTCGCCGGTGTACTACTACATCGGCAAGGCGCCTGCGACGCCCGAGCTGCTGAAGTCCCTGACCCACCGCTTCGGGTTCGACCAGCCGCTCCCCGTGCAGTACTGGTCCTACCTCGCCGGCTTCTTCGGCAAGAACATCACCGACGGCACGAGCGCCGCCGTCGCGTGCCCGTTCCCGTGCTTCGGCTACTCGTTCCGCCGCAACGAGCTGGTCAGCACGCTGATCGGCCAGGCCGTGCCCGTCACCATCAGCCTCGCCGTCGGCGCCGCGCTGCTGTGGCTCGTCGGCGGCCTGCTCGTCGGCACGCTGTCCGGCCTGAAGCCCGGCTCGTTCATCGACCGCGCCGGCATGACCGGCGCCCTCGCGGCGGTCTCGCTGCCCATCTTCTTCACCGGCCCCGTCGCCCTGCTGCTGTTCGTCTACACGCTGGGGTGGCTGCCGGACAACGACGGCTACGTCAGCATCTTCACGGACCCGGTCGGCTGGTTCACGAGCCTGCTGCTGCCCTGGCTGTGCCTCGCGCTGCTGTTCGCGGCCCTCTACGCGCGGCTCACCCGCTCGAACGTGCTCGAGACGATGAACGAGGACTACATCCGCACCGCACGGGCCAAGGGGCTCGACCGGCGTACGATCGTCGTCAAGCACGGCCTGCGCGCCGCGCTCACACCCATCGTGACCATCTTCGGCATCGACATCGGCGGCCTCATCGGCACGACGATCATCACCGAGTCGGTCTTCAACCTCCGCGGCCTCGGCGCGCTGTCCATCCAGTCGATCCGCGACATGGACCTGCCGGTCATGCTCGGCGTCACCGTCGTGGCTGCCTTCGCGCTCGTCCTGGCCAACTTCATCGTCGACCTCCTCTACGCGGTCATCGACCCGCGTGTGACGGTCTGACCCCCTCGTACCAGGAGATCCCAGTGGTCGACACCTCCACCGCGTACGCCCCGCGCGACGTCCGCGACGAGCAGCCGTTCCTCGTCGTCGACGACCTGCACGTGCACTTCCCGACCGACGACGGACTCGTGAAGAGCGTCGACGGCCTGTCCTTCGCGCTGCGGCGCGGAGAGATCCTCGGCATCGTCGGGGAGTCGGGCTCGGGCAAGAGCGTCACCGCCCAGGCGATCCTCGGGCTGCACAAGGGCTCGAAGGCTCAGGTGACCGGGCGCATCCTGCTCGACGACCAGGACCTGGTCCCGCTGTCCGAGAACGACATGCGGGCGGTCCGGGGCGACGAGGTCTCGATGATCTTCCAGGACCCGCTGTCGAGCCTGCACCCCTTCTACTCGATCGGGAACCAGATCTCCGAGGCCTACCTCGTGCACCACAAGGTGTCGAAGAAGGAGGCGAAGCAGCGCACGATCGCGATGCTGCAGAAGGTCGGGATCCCGAACGCGGCGGGCCGCTACGACGACTACCCGCACCAGTTCTCCGGCGGCATGCGGCAGCGCGCGATGATCGCGATGGCGCTCATCTGCGAGCCGAAGCTGCTGATCGCCGACGAGCCGACCACCGCCCTCGACGTGACCGTGCAGGCGCAGATCCTCGAGCTGATCAAGGAGCTGCGCGACGAGCTGAACTCCGCGGTCATCATCATCACGCACGACCTCGGCGTCGTGGCGGAGACGTGCGACCAGGTCGTCGTGATGTACGGCGGCCAGTGCGTCGAGAAGGGCGCGGTCGACGAGCTCTTCGACCAGCCCGAGATGCCGTACACCTGGGGCCTGCTCGGGTCCATGCCCCGCATGGACCGCGTGCGCCAGGAGCGGCTCACCCCGATCCCCGGCTCGCCGCCGTCGCTGATCAACGTGCCGAAGGGCTGCGTGTTCAACCCGCGCTGCCGGTTCTCCGACCGCGTCGAGGGGGACCGGTGCTTCACCGAGCACCCCGACCTCCTCCCGACCCACGGGACGAAGGAGGGGATCACGCGGCACGAGGTGCGCTGCCACATCGCCCCCGAGGAGCGGCAGCAGATCCTGCTGACCGAGATCCGCCCGTCCCTCTGATCGACGAAGGCCTGCCACGATGACCACCACCGCTCCCCAGCCGGCCGCCTCCGGCACCGCCCGCACCGCCGAGCCGCTGCTCGAGGTCCAGGGCGTCGAGAAGTACTTCCCCGGCCGCAGCGTCGGGCTGCTCGGGCAGAAGGGCAACCCCGTCAAGGCCGTCGACGGCGTCTCGTTCTCGCTGGCGCAGGGCGAGACCCTCGGCCTCGTCGGTGAGTCCGGCTGCGGCAAGTCGACCACCGGCCGCGCGATCTCCAAGCTCATCGAGCCCACCGGCGGCACGGTCCGCTTCGAGGGCCAGGACGTCACGAAGTTCTCGGGGCGGCAGATGCGCCCCCTGCGTCGGCAGATGCAGATGATCTTCCAGGACCCGTACTCGTCGCTGAACCCCCGGCACACGATCGGCACGATCGTCGGTTCGCCGTTCCGCATCCAGGGAGAGAAGCCGAGCGGCGGCGTGAAGCGCACCGTCCAGGGCCTCATGGAGCGCGTGGGCCTGAACCCCGAGCACTACAACCGGTACCCGCACGAGTTCTCCGGCGGCCAGCGGCAGCGCATCGGCATCGCCCGCGCGCTGGCCCTGCAGCCGAAGCTCATCGTCTGCGACGAGCCGGTCTCCGCGCTCGACGTGTCCGTGCAGGCGCAGGTCGTGAACCTGCTCGAGGACCTGCAGAACGAGTTCGGCCTCGCCTACGTCTTCATCGCGCACGACCTCTCCGTCGTGCGCCACATCTCCGACCGGGTCGCGGTGATGTACCTCGGCAAGATCATGGAGATCACCGACCGCGACACGCTGTACGAGGCGCCGATGCACCCGTACACGCACGCGCTGCTGTCCGCCGTGCCGATCCCGGACCCCGCCGTCGAGGCGCGCCGCGAGAAGATCCTGCTGACGGGCGACCTGCCCAGCCCGTCGAGCCCGCCGAGCGGCTGCGTGTTCCACACCCGCTGCCCGAAGTACAAGAACGAGCTCTCCGACTCCGAGCGCGAGCACTGCCGCACCGTCGAGCCGGTGCTCGAGGAGAAGCGGCCGGGCCAGAGCGTCTACTGCCACTTCCCGCAGGTGCGCGCCGACCTGATCGACGGCGAGCCCGGCCCGATCCGCACGACCGGTCCGAAGGCCGCGTGACCACCCACGAGGTCCCGGGGCCCGTCCACCGCATGTGGACGACCCGGCACGAGCCGGTGCTCGAGGTGGCCGACGGCGACGTCGTCACCTTCGACGCCGAGGAGTGCAGCGCCGGCCAGCTCGCCGCGCACGTCAACGGCGCCGAGCCGCCGGCGCTCGACTACGACCTGCTCTACCCGCTCGCCGGGCCGATCACGGTCGCGGGCGCCGAGCCAGGCGACGCCGTCGAGCTCGAGGTCCTCGACTACCGCCCGGGCACCTGGGGGTGGACGAGCGTCCTGCCGCAGTTCGGGCTGCTCGAGGACGACTTCCCCGAGTACCACGTGCACCGCTGGGAGCTGCAGGACGGGTACGCCGACTTCCTCGGCGCCGCCCGCGTGCCCCTCCGCCCGTTCCTCGGCGTGATGGGCGCCACGCCCGACAGCGACGAGCCGCTGTCGCCGTTCCCGCCCGGGCACTTCGGCGGCAACATCGACACGCGCGACCTGGTCGCCGGCACCAGCGTGTTCCTGCCCGTCTCGACGCCGGGCGCCCGGGTGCTGCTCGGCGACCCGCACGCCGCGCAGGGCGACGGGGAGGTGTGCGGCGCGGCCATCGAGGCGAGCCTGTCCGGCGCGATCCGCATCCGCCTCCACAAGGGCCGCACCATCCCCGCGCCGCAGTTCCGCACCCCGGGCCCGCTGCGCACGGGCATCGAGGACCGCGGCTACTTCGCCACGACGGGCGTCGCGCCCGACCTCATGCGGGCGTCGCAGGACGCGGTCCGCGCGATGATCGACCACCTCGTGCGCGAGACCGGGCTGGCTCCGCTCGACGCGTACGTCCTGTGCTCGGTCGCCGTCGATCTGAAGATCACGGAGGTCGTGGACCGGCCGAACTGGGTCGTGGCCGCCTACCTGCCGCAGTCGATCCTCGTCTGAGCCCCTGCCCGGCAGGACCCGAGGTCCTGCGGAACGCCGCGGGACCGGCCGGAACACGGACGGGCCGTACACTGTTGTGTTGATCAGTGCGCCGATGACGGCGCCGCCCGCGTAGCGCGCCCCCTCCTGGCGTGGCGCCCCGCGTCCGGCCGTGTCCGCGGCCACCGACCGAAAGGCCCTGTCACATGGCGCAAGCCACCCGCAACGACCTCCGCAACGTCGCCATCGTCGCGCACGTCGACCACGGCAAGACGACCCTGGTGGACGCGATGCTGAAGCAGACGCACTCCTTCGCCGACCACGCCCACGTGGACGAGCGCGCGATGGACAGCAACGAGCTCGAGCGCGAGAAGGGAATCACGATCCTCGCCAAGAACACGGCGATCTCCTACAGCGGCACCCACGCCACCGAGGGCCCCGTGACGATCAACGTCATCGACACCCCCGGCCACGCCGACTTCGGCGGCGAGGTCGAGCGCGGCCTGTCAATGGTCGACGGCGTCGTGCTGCTCGTCGACGCGTCCGAGGGCCCGCTGCCCCAGACCCGCTTCGTGCTGCGCAAGGCGCTCGAGGCGAAGCTGCCCGTCATCCTGCTCGTCAACAAGACGGACCGCCCCGACGCGCGCATCGACGAGGTCGTCGCGGAGTCGCAGGACCTGCTGCTCGGCCTGGCCAGCGACATGGCCGACGACGTGCCCGACCTCGACCTCGACGCGATCCTCGACGTGCCCGTCGTCTACGCGTCCGGCCGCAACGGCGCCGCGAGCTGGAACAAGCCGGAGAACGGCGAGCTGCCCGACAACGGCGACCTCGAGCCGCTGTTCGACGCGATCCTCAAGCACATCCCGGCGCCGACCTACGACGACGCCCACCCGCTGCAGGCGCACGTGACGAACCTCGACGCCTCTCCGTTCCTCGGCCGCCTCGCGCTGCTCCGCATCTTCAACGGCAGGATGCGCAAGGGCCAGACCGTGGCCTGGGTCAAGAGCGACGGCTCGGTCTCGAACGTGAAGATCACCGAGCTGCTCGCGACGCGCGCGCTCGAGCGCTTCCCGACCGAGTCCGCCTCCGCCGGCGAGATCGTCGCCGTCGCCGGGTTCCCGGACATCACCATCGGCGACACGCTCGCGGACCCGGAGGACGTGCGGCCGCTGCCGGCCATCCACGTCGACGACCCCGCGATCTCGATGCTCATCGGCACGAACACCTCGCCGCTCGCCGGCAAGGGCGGCAAGGGCCACAAGGTCACCGGCCGCCTGGTGAAGGACCGCCTCGACCGCGAGCTCATCGGCAACGTGTCCGTCAAGGTGGTCGACGTCGGCCGCCCCGACGCGTGGGAGGTGCAGGGCCGCGGCGAGCTCGCCCTGGCGATCCTCGTCGAGCAGATGCGCCGCGAGGGCTACGAGCTCACCGTCGGCAAGCCCCAGGTGGTCACGCGGGAGATCGACGGCAAGACGCACGAGCCGTTCGAGCACCTGACGATCGACGCACCGGAGGAGCACCTCGGCTCGATCACGCAGCTGCTCGCCGCGCGCAAGGGCGTCATGACCACGATGTCGAACCACGGCACCGGCTGGGTCCGCCTCGAGTTCCGGGTGCCGTCGCGAGGGCTGATCGGCTTCCGCACCGAGTTCCTCACCATCACCCGCGGCACCGGCATCGCGAACGCGATCTCCGACGGCTACGACCGCTGGGCCGGCACGATCACCACGCGCGTCAACGGCTCGATGGTCGCCGACCGCATGGGCGTCGTCACGCCGTTCGCCCTGCAGAACCTCCAGCAGCGCGGCATCTTCTTCGTGAAGCCGTCGGAGGAGGTCTACGAGGGCATGGTCGTCGGCGAGAACAGCCGCCAGGACGACATGGACGTGAACGTCACCAAGGAGAAGCAGCTCAACAACATCCGCTCCTCCACGGCGGACGAGCTGGAGCGCCTCACCCCCTCGCGCGAGCTGTCGCTCGAGGAGAGCCTCGAGTTCGCCCGCGAGGACGAGTGCGTCGAGGTCACCCCGAACGCGGTCCGCATCCGCAAGGTGCACCTGGACCAGCACTCGCGCGCCCGCGCGGCCACGAAGCTCAAGCGCCAGACCATCGACGCGTAGCCCGCGTCGGACGACAGGAGGGGATCCGGCTGCGGCCGGGTCCCCTCCTGTCGTGTTCACGGATACGGGGATCCGGCACACCGGATCCCCGTATCCGTGAACGGTGTCAGGCGAACAGCTCCTGGCCGATGAACCGGCCGGGCCGGGGCGCCGCGGGCGTGAAGAAGATCCCGGAGCCGATGTGCTGGATGTACTCGTTCAGCCGGTCCGAGCCGCCGAGCCGCGTCTGCAGCGTGATGAAGTGCTGCGGATCGTTCACGTACGCGAGGAAGAGCAGGCCCGCGTCGAGCAGCCCGTACTGGTTGAGCCCGTCCGTGTAGTTGTAGCCGCGGCGGAGGATCTTCACGCCGCCGTTGTTCTCGTGCGCGGCCAGCGCGACGTGGGAGGTCGGCGGGATCACCGCGCTGCCGCCGCGGTGCGCGGCGAAGTCGGGGACGTCGGACTCCCGCTTCCCGGTCAGCGGCGCGCCGACGGCCTTCGTGCGGCCGAACACGTCCTGCTGGTCGCCGATCGGGTCCGCGTCCCAGGTCTCGATGTTCATCTGGATCTTGCGCACGATCTGGTAGCTGCCGCCGCGGGTCCAGGCCTGGTCGTCGCCGACCCACACGAACTCGGAGAACTCCGACTGCTCCTTGATGTTGCGGGTGCCGTCCTTGAAGCCCATCAGGTTGCGCGGCGTCGTCTGGCCCTTGCCGGCGGAGGCGCGGCCGAAGCCGAGCACGGTCCAGCGCGTCTGCGCGACGCCCCGGGCCATCCGGGTGAGGTCGCGGATCGCGTGGTACGCCACCTGCGGGTCGTCCGAGCAGGCCTGCAGGCTGAGGTCGCCGCCCGTGAGGGCCTTCTGCAGCTGGTCGCTCGGCAGGTCGGGCAGCGGCGCGAGGTGCTTCGGCCGCTTGGCCGCGAGCCCGAAGCGGTCGTCGAAGACGCCGGGCCCGAGGCCGACCGTCACGGTGAGGGAGGCGGGGGAGAGGCCGTAGGCCTCCCCGGTGTCCTGGGCGACCGCGCTCGTGCCGTCCGGCTCGACGCTGCCGATCGGCAGCCCCTTCATCAGCTGCGCGATCGCGCCCGACCAGCGGGCGAGCAGCACCTGGAGGTCGGAGGCGAGCGGCGACGTGAGGTCGAACGTCATGTAGACCGTGTGCCGCTGCTGCTCGGTCTCGATCCCGGCCTGGTGGGCCTGACCGTAGAACGGGTGGCTGCGGGTGAGGTCGACGACCTCCGTCTCGTCGCCGGTCGTCCGCGCCGCGGCGCTCGCGTGCCCGCCGGAGACGCCCGTCGCGACGCCGGCGCCCGCGGCGGCACCCGCCGCGAGACCACCGGCGATGCCCACGATGAGGCCGCGCCGGGAGACCGGGGGCCGCGTCCCGTCAGCGGCCTGCTGCTCGTCCGTCATTCAGGCGGTCGCCACCTTCTCGGCGATGCGGGACAACGGCTCCTGCAGGCTCTGCACGACCCGGCTCAGCGACGCGGCGTCCTTGGCCTTCACGGCCGACGTGTACGCCTCGTAGCCGCCCGGCCGCTCCGGGTCCTGGTAGGCCTTCAGCGCCGCGGTGACGTCCTCGAAGCGGGCCGAGACCTGCTTCGTCAGCGCCGGGTCGATGCGCTCCAGACCCGGCTGCAGGTTCGCGAACGCCTGCTGCGCGCCCTCGACGTTCGCGGCGAAGTCGACGAGGTCGAGGTGGCTGTACAGCTCCTCCTCGCCCTTGATCTTCCCGGACTGCACCTCCTCCAGCAGACCCGCGGCGCCGTTCGCGAGGTCCTCCGGCTTGTAGGTCAGCGTCTTCGCGAGCGACTGCAGCTTCTCGACGTTCTTCACGAGCTCCGCGGCGAGCGACTTCGTGCTCGCGGTGATGCGGCCGCGCTGCCACAGGTCGCGCTCGACGGCGTGGAAGCCGTGCCAGCCGACCGCGGGGTCGAGGTTCGAGGCGCGCATGTCGACGAGGTAGTCGAGGTTGCCCCGGTTGTCGGTGGGGTCGGTGCCGGGCAGCACGAAGCCCGCCACGTCCGACTCGACCTTCTCGTAGAAGGGCCGCGCCAGCGCGTACCTCGCCTTCGCCGCCGCGACGTCGCCCGCGTCGACCGCCGTCCGCAGGCCCTTGACGGCGGTGACCATGTCGGCGAGCGTCCCGGCCACGTAGGCGCCGTAGGTCTTCGTGCCGGCGGTGAGCAGCGAGCGGGTGTCGCTGCCGGTCTGCGCGGCGGCCGTGCCGGTCACCGTGAACGGCACGGAGTCCGTGACGGCGCCCGGGCAGACGACCGCGTAGCTTCCCCCGGTCAGCGTGCTGGTAAAGGTCACCGGGGCGAGGCCCGGCGCGAGGTTCTCCTTCTCGCCGACGATGCGCTGGCCCTGGACCAGCTCGACCTCGGTGATGCCGGTCGCGCTGGTGTTCGCCACGCTGAACGTGATCGGGCCGGCCTTCGCGCTCGCGTGCGAGACGCGGCACTCGTCGCCGTCGGCGCCCGAGACGAGCTCGACGGAGACGCGGGAGACGCCCTTCGAGACCGGGGCGACCGTGGAGGCCGCGGTCGCGCTCGACGTGCTCCGCGTGCTCGACGCGGGACCGGTGCCGGCGCACGCGGCGAGCAGGGCCACCACGGTCGGGACGAGCACGACGGCGCCCGCGAGGCGGACGCGGCGGTCACTTGACGGCATAGGGGGTGCTCCTGGGTCGGGGGAGGAGGGCGGCGGCCGGCGACGCGGGCGCCTGCGCGGCGCGCTCGCGGCGGCGGGCCCGCACGAGGGCGAGGAGGACGATCGCGGCGGCGAGCAGCAGGGCGGCGGGCAGCTCGACCGCCCAGAGCAGGTGCTCGGGGCCGGTGGTCGTCGCGGCCGTGACCGCGCGGGCCGTGTCGGCGACCGCCGCGGGGGCCATGCGCCAGGAGGCCGCGCGCGGGGCGCCCGCGCCGGTCACGGTCAGCGTGCGGTCGGTGGTGAGGCCGCCGCCGGTGATCGTCAGCAGCGTCGTGGCCGTGCGCTCGGCGTCGACCAGCGCGCCGCCCGCGGTCCAGGCGGTGGTGGTGGTCGCCGCGCGCCAGGTGGCGCGGAAGGGCCCCGGGTCCTGCGCCGGGTTCAGGCCGGCGGGCAGGCGCCCGCCGCCGGCCGCCGCGACCTCGGCCAGCGTGACCGTCGCGGGGCCGTCGACCGCGGCGGCGCCGGTCGCGACGTGCTGCTGCGCGGCGAGCCCCGCGTGCGACGCGGCCGTGCCGGCGGGGAGGTCCACGCGCTCGAGCTCGCCGTCGCGCTGCACGACGAGGGTCGAGCCGCGGAGGTCGGCGGTCCCGCCGCCGGCGAGCGGGCGGGCACCCGTGGCGACCGCGGGTGCGGCGGGCACGGCCAGCGCGAGCACCGCTGCGGCGGCGACCAGTCCGCCGGCGACGGCGAGCCGCAGGCGGGCCGCGGCCGCCGCGCCCGGGCGGCGCTTCGCGGGCCAGTAGACGAAGAGCGCGACCGGCACGACGTAGGCGAGCCACGCCACGACCTCGATCAGGCGCGGGTCCGAGGGGATGCCGAGCATCCCGGTGATCAGGGCGCCCTGCACCGAGCCGGTCGGGGCGAGCCACGTCAGGTCGACGGTGCGCTGCTGGCCGGCGACGATCCAGCCCGCCTCGTGCGCGGTGCGCACGGCCGTGAGCACGAGCCCAGCGGCGACGAGCACGAGGAAGGCCCCGGTGACGCGGAAGAAGCGGCCGAGGTCGATGCGGACGCCACCGGCGTAGACGCCCCAGCCGATGCCGGCCGCGATGGCGATGCCCAGCACGGCGCCGCCCGCCGCCAGCCCGGCGCTCTGCGCGGCACGGAAGGTCGCGAGCAGGAAGACGCTGGTCTCGAAGCCCTCCTTCAGCACGGCGAGGAACGCCATCGCCGCCAGGGCCCAGGCGCCGCCGTCGTGCAGGGCGGCGACCGCGGAGGACTCGAGCTCGCGCTTCATGCTCCGCGCGTGGCGGTTCATCCAGAGCAGCATCCCGGTCACGAAGACCACGGCGACGGCGCCGATGACCGTCTCCAGCGCCTCCTGCTGGGCCTGCGGCAGCGCGGACTCGAGCAGCCACAGCGCGACGCCGACGGCGACGCTGGCGCCGATCGCGAGCCCCACCCCGAGCCACATCGGGCCGAGGCCGCGGCCGTTGCGGCGGAGGAACGCCGCCACGATGCCCACGATCAGCGCGGCCTCGAGGCCCTCTCGCAGGCCGATCACCAGGGTGGCGAGCACGGGTTCCTTCCGCGGTCGAGAACGGGTGGGCACGCGCCCGCCGAGGAGGAAGGTTAGCCTGCCCTTAGTGACATTGCGAGGGGCGGGCGACGACGATCGGACGGTGCCCGCCGGGAGAAGTCGCCGCGACCTGCTGCTCGGGCTGCTCGGGAGCCTCCTCGCCGGCCTGGTGGTCGGCACCATCGGCACCTTCAAGCACCAGGTCGGCATCTCCGCCGCGACGGGCACCGGGCTGCCGATCGGGCTGGTGCTGTCGCTCGCGATGGTCGTGGTGTTCCTCGTCGCGCTGCGGGTCTCGTTCGCCACGCGCTGGTACGCGGCCGCCGCAGCGGCGGGCGTCGTGGCCGCGGTCGCCCTCCTGTCCCTGCCGGGCGCGAGCGGCGGATCGACCGTGGTGCTGCTGAACATCGCGGGCGTCGTGTGGACGGTGGCGCCCGCCGTGCTGGCGGCCGCGGTCGTCGGATGGCCGCGGATCGCGCGGCGCCCACGAAGCGCACCGGCGCCCGATGGGATACTTGCCGACGACGGAACCCGTCGGGTCGACGCCGAGCAGGACCGGCGACCGGGGTCGAGCGAGCAGAGGACGACCGAGTGACCTATGTGATCGCGCTGCCGTGCGTGGACGTCAAGGACCGCGCGTGCATCGACGAGTGCCCCGTGGACTGCATCTACGAGGGCGACCGGATGCTGTACATCCAGCCCGACGAGTGCGTCGACTGCGGCGCCTGCGAACCGGCGTGCCCGGTCGAGGCGATCTACTACGAGGACGACCTGCCGTCGCAGTGGTCGGACTACTACAAGGCGAACGTCGAGTTCTTCGACGAGGTCGGCTCGCCCGGCGGCGCCGCGAAGGTCGGCGTGATCCACAAGGACCACCCGGTCGTCAGCGCCCTCCCTCCCCAGGGCTGATCGAGGGTCGGCCTCCAGCGGGCCAGTAGGCTGCTGAAGTGACCGACGCCGATCGCGAGACCGCGGCCCAGCAGACAGCGTCTCTGGCCTACCCGGGCGGAACCGTCGAGTTCCCGATCCTGCCTGCGACCGAGGGCGCCTCGAGTCTGGACATCGCCGGGCTGACCCGGAGGACCGGGCTCACGACCCTCGACAACGGGTTCGTGAACACGGCGTCGACGCGGTCGGCGATCACGTTCATCGACGGCGACCAGGGGATCCTGCGGTACCGCGGCTACCCGATCGAGGAGCTCGCGCAGGGGTCGACGTACCTCGAGACGGCCTGGCTGCTGATCCACGGCGAGCTGCCGTCGGCCTCCGAGCTCGAGGAGTTCGACGCGCGCATCCGCCGCCACACCCTCCTCCACGAGGACATGCGGCGCTTCTTCGCGGCGCTGCCGCACACCGCGCACCCGATGACGGTGCTGTCGTCCGGCATCAGCGCGCTGTCCACCTACTACGAGGACAGCCTGTCGGTGCACGACCCCGCCCAGGTCGAGGCGGCGACGATCCGGCTGCTCGCCAAGCTGCCCGTCATCGCGGCGTACGCGCACAAGAAGACGCTCGGCCAGGCGTTCCTCTACCCGGACAACTCGCTGTCGTTCGTCGACAACTTCCTCAAGCTGAACTTCGGCACGAACGCGGAGCCGTACGAGGTGGACCCGGTCCTGTCGAAGGCCCTCGAGCGGCTGCTGATCCTGCACGAGGACCACGAGCAGAACGCCTCCGCCTCCACGGTCCGCCTGGTCGGCTCGACCGAGGCGAACATGTTCGTCTCCGTCGCGGCGGGCATCGCTGCGCTCTCCGGGCCGCTGCACGGCGGCGCCAACGAGGCCGTGCTGACGATGCTCGCGAAGATCCGCGACTCCGGCGAGGGCGTCGAGAAGTTCGTGGAGCGGGTGAAGAAGAAGGAGGAGGGCGTGCGCCTGATGGGCTTCGGCCACCGGGTGTACAAGTCCTACGACCCGCGCGCGAAGCTGGTGAAGGAGAGCGCCGACGAGGTGCTCGACTCCCTGGGCGTCACCGATCCGCTGCTCGACCTCGCCCGCGAGCTGGAGCAGATCGCGCTCGAGGACGACTACTTCATCGAGCGCCGGCTGTACCCGAACGTCGACTTCTACACGGGCGTGCTCTACAAGGCCATGGGCTTCCCGCCGCGCATGTTCACGGTGCTGTTCGCGATCGGCCGCCTCCCCGGCTGGATCGCCCACTGGCGCGAGGCGAACGGCGACCCGACGACGAAGATCGGCCGCCCGCAGCAGCTGTACACGGGCCCGCACGAGCGCCACCTGACCCGCTGACCCGGACGCGACCGCCGACGCGCGGCAGCCGTGCCGTCCCGCGGCACGCATGGGGACCGCGGGACGCCACGGGTACCGCGCCCGGGATCCGGGGCGAGCGGCGGCTAGGAGTGGAGGGCCGGGTTCAGGGCGATGCCCGGGCCCGTGCGGGGCACCGCCTCCACCTCGCCGGTGCGGCTGTTCCGGCGGAAGAGCCAGGCGTCCTGGCCCGACAGGTCGACGGCCTTCACCTCGCGCGGCTCCTGGTCCGGCACGCGCAGCAGCAGCTTCGTGCCGGCGGTGACGTACAGGCCCGCCTCCACGACGCAGTCGTCGCCGATCGCGATGCCGAGCCCGGAGTTC
Organism: Amnibacterium soli; assembly: GCF_039544415.1. Classification (NCBI taxonomy): domain Bacteria; kingdom Bacillati; phylum Actinomycetota; class Actinomycetes; order Micrococcales; family Microbacteriaceae; genus Amnibacterium; species Amnibacterium soli. The sequence continues at coordinate 397,505 of NZ_BAABLP010000001.1, forward strand.
GCGCCGAGCAGGCTGCGCCGGCCGATCGAGACGCGCTGCGTGCCGCCCCCGGACAGGGTGCCCATGATCGAGGCGCCGCCGCCGATGTCCGAGCCGTCGCCGACGACGACGCCCTGGCTGATGCGCCCCTCCACCATCGAGGCGCCGAGCGTGCCCGCGTTGAAGTTCACGAAGCCCGCGTGCATCACGACGGTGCCGGGCGCGAGGTGCGCCCCCAGGCGCACGCGGGCGGCGTCCGCGATGCGCACGCGATCCGGCAGCACGTAGTCGGTGAGGCGGGGGAAGCGGTCGAGCCCGCGCACGTCGAGCCCCGATCGCTTCAGCAGCGGCATCCGCCTCGCGGCGTCGGCGGGCAGCATCGGTCCACGCGCGGTCCACGCGTTGATCGGCAGGTGCGCCATCAGCCCGTCGAGGGAGATCGTGTTCGGTGCGGCGAGCAGGTGCGACAGCAGGTGGAGGCGCAGGTAGGCGTCGAGGGTCGAGGCGACCGGCTCGTCCAGCGCGGACTCCACGGTGACGGCCTCGAGTCGCACGCGCCGCGCCTCGTCGATGTGCTCCTGGTCCTCGAGCGTGCGCGGCGGGTCCGACTCCGGGGCAGCGCCGAGGGCGGGGGAGGGGAACCACGCGTCGAGCACGGTGCCGTCCTTCGCCCGGGTCGCCAGGCCGTGGCCCCATGCCGTGCGCTGCGGATCGCTCATCCGACCAGGCTATCCAGGGCCCCGGCGGCGCTCCGACCCGCTGCCTCGCTACGCTTGCCACCGTGCCCGGCCTGGACCTGACCGCCGATGCAGCGCTGCTCACGCAGGCGATCTGCGACGTCGAGAGCGTCTCCGGGGACGAGCGCCGCATCGCGGACCTCGTCGAGGAGGCCGTGCGCGCGGTGCCGCACCTCGTCGTCCGCCGCTACGGCGACACGGTCGTCGCGCGCACCGAGCTCGGCCGCCCGACCCGCGTCGCGATCGCCGGCCACATCGACACCGTGCCCGTCAACGCGAACCTGCCCACGCGGTTCGTGGAGGAGGACGGCGTCCGGACCCTGGTGGGCCGCGGCACCGTGGACATGAAGGCCGGCGTCGCCGTGCAGCTGAAGCTCGCGGCCGAGATCGCCGAGCCCGTGCCCGACGTGACCTGGATCTGGTACGACCACGAGGAGGTCGGCGAGGACCTGAACGGACTCAACCGGCTGCTGCGCGAGCACCCCGAGGAGCTGCGGGCCGACTTCGCGATCCTCGGCGAGCCCACCGCGGCCGGCATCGAGGGCGGCTGCAACGGCAACCTCCGCGCCGAGATCCGCACCTTCGGCAAGCGGGCGCACTCCGCCCGCGGCTGGGTCGGCGTGAACGCGATCCACCTCGCCGCCCCGATCCTCGACCGCCTCGCCGCCTACGAGCCGCGCACCGTCGAGGTCGACGGCCTCGTGTACCGCGAGGGGCTCAACGCGGTCGGCATCTCCGGCGGCATCGCCGGCAACGTGATCCCCGACGAGTGCATGGTGCACGTCAACCACCGGTTCGCGCCCTCGCGCAGCGCGGAGGAGGCGGTGCAGCACGTCCGCGAGGTGTTCGACGGCTTCGACGTGCGCATCGTCGACCTCGCCGCCGGCGCCCGCCCCGGGCTGGACGTGCCGATCGCCCGCGCCTTCGTCGACGCGGTCGGCGCCGAGCCGCGCGCGAAGTACGGCTGGACCGACGTCGCCCGGTTCTCCGGCCTCGGCGTGCCCGCCGTCAACTACGGGCCCGGCGACCCCCTGCTCGCGCACGCCGACGACGAGCGCGTCCCCGTCGACCAGATCCACGCCGTCGAGGCGGGGCTGCGGGCGTGGCTGACCGGCGCATGACGGTCACGGCGTCCGCACCGACCGAGGCCGCGGCGCCCCTCCGCGCCTCCCGCCTGCCGTGGTGGGCGGTCGCGCTGGCGGTCTTCGCCGCCTCCCGCGTCGTCACGACGCTGCTGTTCCTCTGGGTGCAGGGCCAGGCGACGACGAGCTCGCGCGCCGGCGCCCACCCGAGCCTGCTCGAGCTCGCCAGCGCCTGGGACGGCCAGTGGTACTGGTACATCGCCGAGCGCGGGTATCCGGCCGTGCTGCCGCTGACGAGCAGCGGCTCCGTGGACACGAACCAGTGGGCCTTCCTACCGGTCTACCCGTACCTCGCGAAGGCGCTCGGCCTCGGCCTCGTCGACTGGCGCGTCGCGGCGCTCGCGGTGAGCGTCGCCGCCGGCTTCGGCTCGGCCGTGGTGCTCGGCGCCCTGCTGCTGCCGCGCCTCGGCCGGTCCCGCGCCCTGTTCGCGGTCGCCCTGTACTCGGTCTCGCCCCTCGCGTTCGTCTTCCAGACGACGTACGCGGAGTCGCTCGGGCTGCTCCTGCTGCTCGCCGCGCTGCTGCTGGTCGACCGGCGCCGGTACCTCGCCGCCGTGCCGGTCGCGCTCGTGCTCGCGTTCACCCGGCCGGGCGTGCTCGCCCTGGCGCTCGCCGTCGGGCTGCAGGTGGTCATCCGCTTCGTCCGCGCCCGCCGAGGCGGCCTGCCGCTGCCGGGGCGCGAGCTCGCCTCCAGGCTCGTGCTCGCGGTCGCGGCGGCCGCGGCGGGCTTCGCGTGGAGCGCCGTCGCGGCGATCGCCACGGGTCGGCCCGACGCCTACTTCGCGACGGAGGGGGCCTGGCGTGCGCTCTGGATGCCCGACGCCACCATCACGCTCTTCGAGCCCTGGGCGTTCGCGGCCGAGTTCTGGACGGCGCGATTCGCGGGGGAGGGCGCGGCGACCTGGCTCGCGCCGGTGGTGCTGGTCGTGCTCGTGGGCGGGTTCGCCGCCGCGCTGCTGAGCCCCTGGGCGCGCCGCCTGGGCTCGACGGTGCGCCTCTGGGCGGCCTCCTACGCGCTGTACCTGCTGGCCGTGTTCTTCCCCCAGTCGAGCGTGTTCCGGCTGCTGATGCCGCTCGCGCCGCTCGTGGGAATGGTCGCGCCGCGCTCGGTGCCGGCCCGCGCGGCGGTACTCGCGGGGTCGATCGCGCTGCAGGCGCTCTGGCTGTGGGTCTGCTACGGACCGGTTCAGCAGTTCTGGACCGTGCCCTGATCAGGCACTCGGAGGACCGCGGTTTGGGAGTGGCGGTCCTGGGTGGGATAATGGTGCACGACTTCACCAAAGGAAGGTGTCTCGCATGGCGGCGATGAAACCCCGCACGGGCGACGGGCCCATGGAAGCCGTCAAGGAGGGGCGCCTCATCATCGTGCGCGTCCCGCTCGAGGGCGGTGGCCGGCTCGTGGTCTCCGTGAACGACGCGGAGGCGACCGAGCTGCGCGACGCGCTCTCGGCAGCGATCGGCTGATCGGCCCTCGACGGACGGGCGTCGCCGCGGCGGCGCCCGTCGGTTCTGCCGCGTCCCGGCCTCCGGGCCGGGTGCGCGGTGCCGTCACCCAGAGGTGGCGGCATTCGCCGCGCCCGCGGAGCGGTCAGCGGCGCACGACGTGCAGCAGGCCGTCCCCGACGAGGGAGAGGCCGGCGAGCACCGACGGCTGCTCCCGCACCGACTTCAGCAGCTCCCGATAGGCGACCGTCCCGCGGTCGCGCTTCGCCGGGTTGGGCACGCGGCCCTGCTGCAGCACGTGGGCGACGAGCACCGAGCCGCCGGGGCGCACGAGCGTGAGCGCCATGTCGAACTGCTCCTGCACCGACTGCCAGTCGGTGTCGAGGAACACGAGGTCGTAGGCCTGCTCGTTCATCCGCGGCAGCACGTCCGCTGCGCGGCCGGTGATCAGGCGGGTCCGCCGCGGCGCGTGGCCGGCCGCCTGGAACATCGCACGGGCGACCTGGTGGTGGTCGAGGTCCGGGTCGATCGTCGTGAGCTGCGCCTCCGGCGCGCCCCGCAGCAGCCACAGGCCCGACACGCCGGTGCCCGTGCCGACCTCGATCATCGAGCCGCTCGGTGCGGCGGACGCGGCCAGCGCGAGCGCGGCGCCGATCGCGGGCGAGACGGGCTCGATCCCGAACTGCAGGGCCGCGTCGCGCGCAGCGGCGATCGATTCGTCCTCGGGCACGAATGCGTCGGCGAAGGCCGAGCCGGCGGCGATCTCAGCCATCCCCGCAAGCCTATGGTCACCGGCCGGGCGTTCCCGATCTACTCTGGGCCGATGGACCCCACGAAGCTGTTGTTCATCGCGGTCCTCGCGCTGTTCCTCGTGGGGCCGGAGAAGCTGCCCGACTACGCCCAGCGGCTCGCCCGCTTCGTCCGCGCCGCCCGGCGGATGCTCGACGACGCGAAGGACCGCGTCCGCGAGGAGCTGGGGCCGGACTTCGACGAGGAGGAGTGGCGCAAGCTCGACCCCCGTCAGTACGATCCGCGCCGCATCATCCGCGACGCGCTGCTCGAGCCGCCGGAGCCGCGTCGCTCCGAGCCCGTCGACGACGCGGTGGACGAGCCCGAGCCGCAGCCGGTCGCGCAGCCCGCACGCAAGCGCCCCGAGCTCGCGACCTTCGACGACGAGGCGACCTGATCCGACCCCGCTCGACCGCCGCGGCGCTCAGCTGAGCCCGGCCGCGATGGTGCGGAGGGCGTCGAGCACCGCGCGCACGCTCGGCCGCTCGGCGGACTCCCGCCGCAGCAGGGCCGCGATGCGGCGCGTCGGCGCGAGCTGCGCGAGCGGCCGCAGCACGACGCCCGAACCCGGTCCTGCGGAGGTGAAGCGCGGCAGCACCGCGAGCCCCTCGCCCGCGGCCACCAGCGACTCCGTGACGCGGGTGTCCGAGAACCGCTGCACGATCGTGAGCGGCGCCCCGGCGACCCGCTCGATCTCCTGGAGCAGCCGCTGGTACGGGAAGTCGACGGGCACCCCGATGAACGGCTCGGACACGACGTCGGCGGGTGCGACCTCGGCCCGCTCGGCGAGCGGGTGGCCCTCCGGCAGGGCGACGTCGAGCGGCTCGTCCACGAGGGGGACCGCGATCAGGTGGCGGTCCTTCCACGCCGGCGCCGGGCCGACGGAGTGGGCCAGCACCACGTCGAAGTCGGGCACGATGCCCGCGAAGTCCGCGTGCTGCGGGTCGACGTCCGTGGCGACGACCTCGAGCCCCGGCACGCCGCGGACCGCCCGCAGCAGGCCGGGCAGGAACATCCGGCCCGCGGTCGGGAAGACCGCCAGGTCGACGAGCCCCTCCGGGCTCGCCAGGTAGGTGCGCCAGGTCTCCTCGGCCCGGGCGATCGCGACGACCACGTCGGCCGCGGCCCGCGCGAGCGCGTCGCCGGCCGGCGTGAGCGCCAGCCCGCGGCCGGACCGCTCGGTCAGCGGCGCCCCGACCTCCCGCTCGAGCGTCTTCAGCTGCTGCGAGACGGCGGAGGGGGTGCGGTGCGTGGCCTGCGCCACCGCGGTCACGCTGCCCCGGAGCTTCAGCTCGCGCAGCACCTCGAGGCGGCGGACGTCCATGCGCCGACGGTAGCAGTCCGTGAAGAAGAACTGTAAGCGTCCTGCAGAAGCATTCGATTGATCTACACCGTCACCCGGAGGTTGAATGCTGTCAGGGCGCCGACCGGCGCCTCTCGAACACCTCCGGGAACCCTGTCACCATGTCGCACGACCTGCTCGAATCCGCCGCGCTGTCGCTCCACCTCGAGGTCTCCACGACCTCGGTGCCCGACTCGCCGTTCGACGTCCGCTTCTGACGACCGCGCTCCTCGCCGCACCTCAAGGAACACCTCATGACCGTCCTGCTCGTCGTCCTCGCAGCCCTCGGCGTCTTCGGCGTCGGCGCCACCGCGCACGCGGTGCGCACCGACGGCTACCGCGCCGTCCCCACGCGCCGCTTCTAGAGCGCGACCGGCAGACGCCTCCCGCTCAGACCTCTGCCGAGCCCCGCGATCGCCGCCGCCAGCGCCTCGAGCGCGACGGCGGCGTCGTCGTCTCCGGCGGCGATGACGACGGGCTCACCGGCGTCGCCCGCCCGCCGCAGCGCCGTCGACAGCGGCACGGTCGCGAGCAGCGGCACGTCCAGCCGCGCCGCGACCGAGGCGCCGCCGCCCGAGCCGAACAGGTCGAGCACCGAGCCGTCCGGCATGCGCGCGGGCGACATCGTCTCGACCACGCCGATCAGGCGCTGCCCGAGCTTGCGGGCGACGAGGCCCGAGCGCACGGCGACGTCGGAGGCGGCCGGCTGCGGCGTGGTGACGACCAGCACCTCGGCGTTCGGCAGCAGCTGCCCGAGGGAGATCGCGACGTCGCCGGTGCCCGGCGGGGTGTCGACGAGCAGCACGTCGAGCGCGCCGAAGTGCACGTCGGTGAGGAACTGGTTCAGCGTGCGGTGCAGCATCGGCCCGCGCCAGGCGACGGCGCCGTCGCGCTCGCCCGGCGGCAGGAACATGCCGATCGAGACGGCCTTCACGCCGAGCGCGACCGGCGGCACGATGAGGCCGTCGAGGTCGACCGGGCTCGTCTCCGGCGGGATGCCGAGCAGCCCGGGGATCGAGAAACCGTGCACGTCGGCGTCGAGCACGCCGACCGAGAGGCCGCGGCGGGCGAGGGCGACGGCGAGGTTCGCGGTGACCGTGGACTTGCCGACCCCGCCCTTGCCGCTCGTGACCGCGATCACGCGGGTGAGGGAGTCGGGACCGAACGGGTTCCGGCGCTCGCCGCGCAGGCGGTCCGCGAGCGCGGCGCGGCGCTCGGGCGCCATGACGCCGAGCGAGACCCGCACCTCCTCCACGCCGTCGACGGACTGGGCGGCCGCGCGCACCTCGCGCTCGATGCGGTCGGCCGCGGGGCAGCCGACGACCGTGAGGCTCAGCCGGACGTCGGCGAGGCCGCCGGCCACCTCCACCGAGTCGAGCATGTCGAGCTCGGCGAGCGGGCGGCGGATCTCCGGGTCGCGGACGGCGCCGACCGCCGCCAGCACCGCTTCCGAGGCGGCCGTCACGGGCGCGCGGTCCGGCGGTCGGGCTCGCGGCGCGCCTCGTCCTCGGCGGCCGCCGCCTCGGCCTCGCGCGCGACCTCGCGGCGGTCGAGCTCCTCGAGCAGCGTCTTCAGCTCGGAGCGCACGAAGTCCTGCGACGCCATGTCGCGCACCAGCAGGCGCAGGGCGACGATCTCCCGCGCGAGGTACTCGGTGTCGTCGAGGTTCCGCTCCGCACGCTGACGGTCCTGCTCGACCTGCACGCGGTCGCGGTCGTCCTGCCGGTTCTGCGCGAGCAGGATCAGGGGCGCGGCGTAGGAGGCCTGCAGCGACAGGATCAGCGTCAGCAGGGTGAAGTTCGTCGCCCGCGGATCGAACTGCAGCCCGGTCGGCGTGGCACTGTTCCAGACGAGCCACGCGACCACGAACACGGTCATGCCGATCAGGAACGCGGATGTCCCCATCGCGCGGGCGAACGACTCGGAGAAGCGTCCGAACACGTCGCGGCTCGTGCGGCGCCGGCCGCGGGGGAGACCCTTCGGGGCCTCCAGCGGGTCGACGTCCCGCCGAGCGCGCCTACCGGGCGCGGCCACGGGGGCTCCTCCTCGAGGGCACGCGCTGCGGCACGGTCGTGACCGCGGAGGTGTCGGTGCTCACGCGGGCCGGGGCCGGCTCCGCGTCGTCCTCCGCGTCGCTCGACCGCCAGTCGTCGGGCAGCAGTCGGTCGAGCACGTCGTCGACCGTGACCACGCCGACCAGGCGGTGGTTCTCGTCGACGACCGGCACCTGCACCAGGTTGTAGGAGGCGAGGATGCGGGACACCTCGGCCGCGGACGTGTTCGCCCGCACCGGCTCCGTCTGCGTGTCCAGGATGCTGCCGAGCCGCTCGTGGGGCGGGTAGCGGAGCATGCGCTGGAAGTGCACGATGCCGAGGAAGCGGCCGGTCGGCGGCTCGTACGGCGGCTGCGTGACGCACACGGCGGCGCCCAGCGCCGGCGCGAGCTCGTGGCGGCGGATCAGCGCCAGCCCCTCCGCGACCGTGGCGTCCGCGGACACGATGATCGGGTCGGGCGTCATCATGCCGCCCGCGGTGTCGGGGTCGTAGGCGAGGAGCATGCGGACGTCGTCCGCCTCCTCCGACTCCATCAGGTCGAGCAGCGCCTCGCTGCGCTCGTCGGAGAGCTTGGCGATGAGGTCCGCGGCGTCGTCCGGCTGCATCGTCTCGAGCACGTCGGCGGCGCGGTCGTCGCTGAGCCGGGCGAGGATGCGCACGCCGGAGTCCTCCGGCATCTCCTCGAGCACGTCCGCGAGGCGCTCGTCCGTGAGCTCGTCGGCGACCTCGAGCATGCGCTGCTCGGGCAGGTCGAGCAGCGTGGAGGCGAGGTCGGCCGCGGGCAGGTCCGCGGTCGACTGGATCAGCTGCGCGGCGGACTGGCTGCCGCCGCCCTGCTGCTGCTCGCGGATGTCGGCCCACTTCACGAAGGCGGTCGCGCCGCGGCCGAAGGGCGCGGGCGCGGTGCGGGGGCGGCGCACGAAGACCTGGCCGACCTCCCACTCCGCGGGACCGACCTCCTCGATCGCGACGTCCTCGACGGTCGCCTCGCCGGAGCCGTCCGTCAGCGAGACGCGGCGGCCGAGGATCTCGGCGACGACGCGGACCTCGCTGGCGCGCTGCTCGAAGCGCCGCACGCTGATGAGCCCGGTGGTGATGACCTGGCCGGCGCCGATCGAGACGACGCGGCCGATGGAGAGGAAGACGCGGCGGCGGCCGGGGATCTCGATCACCATGCCGACCACCCGCGGCCGCGCGGCGCGCCGGTACACCACGACGACGTCGCGGACGCGCCCGATGCGGTCGCCCTGGCGATCGAACACCGCGCAGCCGGCCAGCCTGGCCACGAAGATGCGCGTCGTACTCACGGGTCAAGGGTAGGCCGCGGAACCCGGAACCCGGTCGGCGCGCGTGGAACCGGCTCTTGGTGTTCACCAAGCGCACGGAATGGAAGCGTGCACCGGGTGATGGGATGCTCTCAGCATGACCAACACACAGGGTCTGTTCGGCGGGGGGCGCCCGGTCGCCTTCCCGACCCTCCCGACCGGCGACGTGATCGCGACCTACGGCACGTACCAGGAGGCGCAGGCCGCCGTCGACAAGCTGGCGGAGACCGACGGCTTCCCCGTCCAGACCACTGCGATCGTGGGCAACGACATGAAGAGCGTCGAGCGGGTGACCGGGCGGCTGTCCTGGGGCCGCGCGGCCGGTGCGGGCGCCGCGTCCGGCCTCTGGCTCGGTCTGCTCTTCGGGCTCGTGACCACGATCTTCACGCCCGCGAACGCGAACCCGGGCGCCGGGTACCTGATCGGCGCCGTGCTGCTCGGCGCCGCGTTCGGCATGGTGTTCGGGCTCATCTCCTACGCCCTCTCGCGCAACCGCCGCGACTTCAGCAGCGTGATGCAGGTCGTCGCCAGCACCTACTCGCTGGTGGTCGCCCCCGAGGTCGCGAACCGCGCCCGGAACGTGCTCGGCGTCACGCAGGGCACCACCGAGGTCACCACCATCCAGGACGCCGGCCTCGACGAGGGACCGCTGCCGCCCACCGCGGTCTGAACCGCTCCACCACGACGGAAGGGACCCGGCGCCGACGCGCCGGGTCCCTTCCGCCCTGCGAGGGGGTCAGCCCTGGAGGGACGCGATCCACGCCTCGACGGCGTCCGGGGTGCGCGGGATGCCCGCGGACAGGTTCTCGTAGCCGTCGGCCGTGACCACGACGTCGTCCTCGATCCGCACGCCGATGCCGCGGAACTCCTCCGGCACCGTCAGGTCGTCCGGCTGGAAGTACAGGCCCGGCTCGATCGTGAAGACCATGCCCGGCTCCAGCACGCCGTCCATGTACAGCTCGCGGCGGGCGGCCGCGCAGTCGTGCACGTCGAGGCCGAGGTGGTGGCTCGTGCCGTGGACCATGTACCGGCGGTCGGCCCGCTCGACGCCCTCGAGCTGCTCCGCGGGCAGCATCGGCAGGCCCCACTCGCCGACCTTGCGGGCGATGACCTCCATCGCCGCGGCGTGCAGGTCGCGGAACCGGACGCCCGGCTTCACGATCGCGAACGCGGCGTCCGCGGCCTCGAGGACGGCCTCGTAGATCCGGCGCTGCACGGGGGAGAAGGTGCCGGTGACCGGCAGGGTGCGGGTGATGTCCGCGGTGTAGAGGCTCGGCAGCTCCACGCCCGCGTCGATCAGCACCAGGTCGCCCGGCGCGACGGGGCCGTCGTTGCGGGTCCAGTGCAGGATGCAGGCGTGCGGGCCGGAGGCCGCGATCGTGCCGTAGCCGAGGTCGCTGCCCTCCGAGCGGGCGCGGGTGAAGAAAACGCCCTCGATGACGCGCTCGCCGCGCGGGTGCTCGGTGATGCGGGGGAGCGCGGCGATGACGTCGTCGAAGCCCTGCTTCGTGGCCGCGACGGCGGCGCGCATCTCGTCGAGCTCCGCCTCGTCCTTCACGAGCCGCAGCTCGGCCAGCGCGCGGGCGAGGTCCTCGTCGTCGAGCGTCAGGTCGCCGTCGCGGCGCTCGAGGCCCGCGACGTCGGCGGCCGCGAGGCCGAGGGAGGCGCCGACCTCGCCGATCGAGGGGCGGCGGCCGACCCAGAACTCGCCGATCGCCGCGTTCGCGTAGAACTCGTCGGTGTCCCGGCCCGCGGCGGGCTGGAAGTGCAGCGTGGCGTCGTGGCCGTCGTCGGTCGGGTCGAGCACGAGCACCGACCCGGCGACCGCCTCGTCGCCCCAGCCCGTGAGCCAGGCGAACGCGGTGTGGGCGCGGTACGGGTAGTCGGTGTCGTTCGAGCGCACCTTCGGCTCGCCCGCCTCGATCACGAGGCGCTTGCCCGCGAACAGCTCGGACAGGCGCTGCCGGCGGCCCGCGGCGGCCGCGGCGAGCGGCGCGACCGGCGCCGCCTGCTCCGTGCGGTCGGCCCATCCGCTCGCGATGTAGCGCTTGAACGCGTCGCTCTTCGGGATCTCGGTCCGGCCGGAGCCGGTCTCGAGCTCGACGTCCCGCTGCTCGGCGGGCTGCACCTCGGTCTGCTGGTCGGTTGCCATGCCTCCATCCTCCTCCCTGTGCCGACGGGGCGGCGGGGCCGGTGCGCCGCCGCCCGGCCACCTACTGTTCACCTGTGGTTCCTGGACTCACCGCCGACCCGGAGTTCGACTCCGACTCGCTCCGCGTGATCGCGCGCGACGGGTCCGCGGTGGTGCGGCGCACCGACTGGTGGTCGCCGGCGGTGCAGGGCCTGCTGCGGCACCTCGAACGGGTCGGCTTCGCGGAGTCGGTCCGCTTCCTCGGGCTGGACGCCGACGGCAACGAGCGCCTGGGCTACATCGCCGGGGTCAGCGGCATGGAGGCGTGGCGGAACGTGATCCCGGAGGCGGGGCTGCAGGCGTACGCGCGCCTGCTGCGCCGCTACCACGACGCGGTGCGCGACTACGTGCCCGAGCCCGGTGCCGCCTGGATGACCACGGACCGGCCACTGCGACCGGGCGAGGTCGTGTCCCACGGCGACGTCGGCCCCTGGAACACCGTGTGGCGCGGCGACGAGGTCGTCGGCCTGCTCGACTGGGACCAGGCGGCGCCGCGGCCCGCCCTGCACGACGTCGCCTACGCCCTCGAGTACGCCGTGCCGTTCCGCAGCGACGAGGACGCGATGGCGGACATCGGCTTCCCCGCCCCGCCCGACCGCCCGCGGCGGATCCGGGTGTTCGCGGAGGCGTACGGCCTGCCGACCGCGGACGGGCTGGTCGACGCGGTGCTCGCCGAGCAGGAGGAGACGCTGCGCGCGACGGTCGCGGTCGCGGCCCGCGGGCTGCAGCCCCACGCGGACTGGGTCGCGGCCGGCTTCGCGGCCGACCAGCAGCGGCGCATCGACTGGACCCGCCGGAACCGGTCCCTGCTCGAGTAGCGGCCGGCTACTCGCCGAGGTGCGACGCGAGCGCCTCGAACACGCCCGACTGCGCCTCCAGCGACGCGCGCCAGTCGGGCAGCTCGAGCGCGTGATCGGCGCCCTCCACCTCCAGCACGGCGATCTCGCTCTCCTCGAGCGAGCCCGCGCGCCAGTGGGAGTCGCGCGTGCCGCCGACCGCGATCGAGCGGTCGTCCATGCCCTGCAGCGCTGCCAGCACGGCGGGGTCGCCCAGCAGCGGGGTGAGCCAGACGCCGGGCACGTCGTGCTCGGCCGCCCAGGGCGCGGCGAGCGAGCCCAGCGACTTCGTCAGCAGCAGGTCGGGCACGTCGTCGCCCGCGGCGCGCTGCAGCACCCCCTCCACGAACGCCCTCGGGTCCGAGCCGCCCTCCGTCTCCGGGGTCCACGACACGACCGCGAGGCGCCAGCCCGCCGCGGCCAGCAGCCGCGCCGGCCAGTGCAGCATCGGCGCCAGGGCGGGGTACCCGCTGCCGGGCAGCACCACCGCGAACAGGGAGTCCGGCTCGGACGAACCGCGCTGCACGACCTTCACCCCCGAATCCCACCAGGGGGCGGCGCGATGCGCAAAGCGGGCGCTCGGCGAGCGTTCAGCCCGCGGGGCGCAGGCGGGCGAGGACCGGGCGGTGGTCGCTGCCGGCGGCGTCCTCGTCGGACAGCACGCGGAAGCCGGTGAAGCGCCAGTTCGGCGTCGCGAGCACGTGATCGATCGGCGTGCCGATCAGGCCCGGCATGCTCGTCGGCCACGTGCCGACCGCGGCGTTGCCCGTGGCGAGCGCGCCGTCGCGGCAGGCGCGCAGCTGCCCGCCCGAGCGGCCCGGCCCGCTGCTGCGCTGATCCTCCGGCGTCCCCAGCCCGGCGAAGTGGTCGAGGGTCGCGTTGAAGTCGCCCGCCATCAGCACGTTGCGCTCGGAGCAGCGCGCGGCCGCCCAGGCGAGGTCGGCCCGCCAGCCCACGGGATCGAGCGCGTAGGGCGCCAGGGTGTGCACGGCGACGATGCGCGGCGCGTTCTGGCCGGCGGCGGCGTCCACCACCAGGCTCGGCACGTCGTGCGTGTCGCCGATCCCGGTGACGCGGCGGTACTCGCCGAGCGAGGTCGAGACGAGCAGGGAGGTGGACCGGGCGGGGATGCCCTCCTGCTGGGAGGACGAGAAGACCCGGTAGTCGGCGCCGTCGTCGCCGAGCAGCCGCGCGACCTGCCGGGCCCGGTCCTCCGTGGTCTCGGGCAGCGCGACGACGGTCGCGCGGTTCTCCCGCGCGGCCCGGGCGATGACCTGCGCGGGCACGGAGTCGCCGAGCGTGTTCCAGCTGAGCACCGTCACGTCGTAGCGCTGCGCCACCGGCACGTCGGGCGCGCCGACGCCGCGGGTCAGCTGCACGCCGCTCACCGCGACCGCGAACGCGAGCAGGACGAGCGCGAGCGCGCCGAGCAGCCGCTGCGGGCCGTGCAGCACGAGGCCGACCGCGGTGAGCAGGACGGCGAGCACGACGGCCGCGACGACGGCGCCGCCGCGGAACGAGACGGCGAGGGCGAGGAACGGCGCCCGCTGCAGGCCCAGCAGCTCGGGCCAGGCGACGAGCGCGAGCACGGCCGCCACCGCGACGACCAGGAGGGTCGCGAGGATCCGGCGGAACACGGTCGGCAACGCTACGTGCCCGGCGCGCGCGGCCCCGCGCGGCTCGCGGGTCCTTCGGACGCTCCTACGATTGGGTGCGTGGCGGTGCGCGGACGGTTCGACCTGCACACCCACTCGACCGTCTCCGACGGCACGCAGCCGCCGGGCGGCGTCGTCGCGGAGGCCGCGCTCGCCGGACTGGCCGGGCTCGCGCTGACCGATCACGACTCGACCGCCGGCTGGGCGGACGCGATCGCGACGGCGCGGGAGACCGGCGTCGGCCTGGTCCCCGGCATCGAGCTGTCGACCCGCACGGGGTGGCGCAGCGTGCACGTGCTCGGCTACCTGGTCGATCCGCAGGACTCGGGCCTGCTCGCCGAGACGGAGCGCATCCGGATCGCCCGCCGCGATCGCGCCCGGCGCATCGTCGACGCCATCGCGGCGGACTACCCGGTCACGTGGGACGACGTGCTGGCGCAGACCGCGCAGGGCGCCACCGTCGGCCGGCCCCACATCGCGGACGCGCTCGTCGCGCTCGGCATCGAGCCCGACCGCTCCGCCGCCTTCGCCGGCGTGCTGCACCCGCGCCGCGGGTACGTGGAGCCCCACTACGCGCCGACGCCCGCCGCGGGCGTCGCGCTGATCCGGTCCGCGGGCGGCGTGCCGGTGCTCGCGCACCCGGGCGCGACCCGGGCGGACTGGGTGATCCCGGCCGAGGACGTCGCCGAGCTGGTCGAGGCCGGCCTGTTCGGCATCGAGGCCGACCATCCGGAGAACACGCCCGACGGCGGGCGGGTCGCCGCGCGGCTCGCGGCGCGCTTCTCCCTGCCCGTCACGGGCTCGAGCGACTACCACGGCTCGGGCAAGCCGAACCGGATCGGTCAGCGCACCACCGCGCCCGAGGTCGTCGACGCGATCCTCGAGCAGGGCACCGGCACGGTCCCCGTCCTGCCCTGAGCCCGCGAGCCCTGCCGGATCAGTCGATCCCGAGCCACTCCCGCAGGGCGTCGACGCCCTCGAGCTGCACGTGCGGGCGCAGGTCGGTGCCCCGCGCCTCCCACATCTCGCGGGACATGCGGAAGCGCTTCTGCACCGTGACCCTGCCCTCGCGGTCGAGGCGCTCCTCGCCGTTCGGCTCGTAGCCGAGCTTGCGGGTGACGGCGTTCGAGGCGACGTTGTCGGCCCACGCGGAGGTGGTCACCTCCGCCGCGCCGAGGCCCTCGAAGGCGAGCGTGAGGATCGCGATGCGGTTCAGCGTGCCGATGCCCTTGCCCTGCCACGCCTGCCCGAGCCAGGAGCCGCTCTCCGCGGACCGGGTGGTCGGGAAGCGCTCGGCCTCGAGGCTCTGCACGCCGATCAGCGTGTGGTCGAGGCGGGCGGCGAACTCGAGCGACCAGTGCTCCGGCGACATGTCGTGGCGGAGGCGGGACTGGTAGCGGAACACGTTCCGCGCGACCTCCGTCTCGCTGCCGCGCGTCCACGGCGTCGTGAACGGCAGGAAGTTGCCGTGGATGCCGCTCGCGGCGAGCCGGCCGAGGTCGAGCGCGGTGCGGTCGTCGACCGGGGCGAGCTCGATGTCGGACACGATGATGCGGACACCGAGCAGCGGCCAGATGTCGACGTCGGACGGGGTCGGCATGCGGCGATCGTATCGGCCTGACGACACCGGTCCTCCCGCGCCGCGGCGCGCGCCGACGCGGGATCTGGCCCTGCAGCGGGACGACGCCCGCTGCAGGGCCGGGGATCAGGCGGAGGGGGTCGCCGGGCGGGGGCCGCGACGGCGGCGGCGACGCCGCGGGTTGCCCGAGCCGTCGTGCGTGCCGGAGCCCGGGACATGCTCCTCGTGGGCAGAGCCCTCGTGGGCAGAGCCCTCGTTCGCGGTGACCTCGTGCGCGGCGCCGTCCTGACCCTGGTCGCCGGTGCCGTCGGCGGCCGGGCGCTCGCGCGGGGCGCGCTCCGCCTCGCCGCCCTGCACCGGGGCGGACTGCTCGCCCGCGGAGCCGCCGGAGCGGCGGCGCGTGCGGGAGCGGGACCGGCCGGAGCGGGCCTCGCCGTCCTGGGCCGGCTGCGCGGACTCCTTGGGCGCCGCCTCCTGGGCGGGCTTCGACGCGCCGGCGGTGCGAGGCAGCCGGCCCTTCGTGCCGGCGGGGATGCGCAGCTCCTCGTACAGGTGCGGGGAGGAGGAGTAGGTCTCGACCGGCTCCGGCTTGTTGAACTCGAGCGCCTTGTCGATGAGCGCCCACTTGTGCAGGTCGTCCCAGTCGACGAACGTCACGGCGATGCCGGTGCGCCCGGCGCGGCCGGTGCGGCCCGCGCGGTGCAGGTACGCGTCCGCGTCCTCCGGGATCGTGTGGTTGATCACGTGCGTCACGTCGTCGACGTCGATGCCGCGCGCGGCGACGTCGGTGGCGATGAGCACGTCCTTCTTGCCGGCGCGGAACGACTGCATCGCCCGCTCGCGCTGGTCCTGGCCGAGGTCGCCGTGCACGGCGGCGGCGTCGAAGCCGCGGTCCGTGAGCTCCTCCTGCAGGCGCGCGGCGGCGCGCTTCGTGCGCGTGAAGATCACGGTCTTGCCGCGGCCCTCGGCCTGCAGGATGCGGGCGATGACCTCGTCCTTGTCCAGCGAGTGGGCGCGGTAGACGAGGTGCTCGATGTTGGCCTGCGTGAGGCCCTCGTCGGGGTCCGTCGCGCGGATGTGCACCGGGCGGTTCATGAAGCGGCGCGCCAGCGCGACGATCGCGCCGGGCATCGTCGCGGAGAACAGCATCGTGTGGCGGGCCGGCGGGGTCTGCGCGAACAGCTTCTCGATGTCGGGCAGGAACCCGAGGTCGAGCATCTTGTCGGCCTCGTCGAGCACCATCTCGCGCACGTCGGCGAAGGAGATGAGGCGCTGCCCGGCGAGGTCGAGCAGGCGGCCGGGCGTGCCGACGATGATCTGGGCGCCGGCCTTCAGGGCCTCGATCTGGCCCTCGTACGCCTTGCCGCCGTAGATCGCGGCGACGGTGGTGGGCCGGTTGGCGGTCGCCATCACGAGGTCCTCGGCGACCTGCACGCACAGCTCGCGGGTGGGGACGACGACGAGCACCTTCACGCCCGGCTCCGGGTCGTGCCCGAGGCGCTGGATGATCGGGAGGCCGAAGCCGAGGGTCTTGCCGGTGCCGGTCTTGGCCTGGCCGATGATGTCCTGGCCGGAGAGGCCGAGCGGGATGGTCTGGGCCTGGATGGGGAACGGCTCGAGGATGCCGTGACCGGCGAGCGCGTCGACCAGGTCCTGCTCGATGCCGAGTTCTGCGAATGTCAAAAGAGGGATGTGCCTGTCGGTTCGGCGCGCGACTGCGCGGACGTCGGCGCGGATCTCGGAACGGATCGCGCGGGTGCGCCGACATCATTCGTTCCTGACCGGCGCGGTCGGAGCCGCACCACGGCGGACTCCGAGGGGCATCCTACCCCGCTGCCAATATGCTTGGCGGGTGATCCGACTGGGACGACGGCGCCCTGCTGTGCCCCGTCCGCGCCGCGGGGCCGCCCGCAGGGTCGACCGGGTCGCGCTGCCGGACCTTCGGCCCGACACCGACGCGCTGCTCGGCCGGGTCGCCTACCTGAAGCTCGCGCTGTTCGAGTCCGCCTCCGCCGTCGCCGGCCGCGCGACGGACCTGGGCGACCGGGAGGCGATCACCCGGGTGGCCGCGGCCGTGCTCGAGCAGCACACCGAGCTCTCCTCCATGCTGGAGGACCGCGGCATCGCCTCCGCGGCCGCGATGCACCCCTTCACGGCCGACATCGACCGCTACCGGCGCCGCCTCGCGGAGTCCGGCTGGCACGAGTCGGTGCTGACGCTGCACCTCTCCGCGGGGCTGCTCGACGACTTCTTCGCGGGTCTCGCCGCCGGGCTGCCGGGCCCTGCGGGCGGCCGCGTCGCCGAGGTGCTCGAGCGCGACATCGGGCACGACGTGCTCGTGGGCGTGCTGCAGCAGGGGCTCGCCGCGGATAAGCGCCTCGGGTCGCGCCTCGCGCTGTGGGGCAGGCGCATCGTCGGAGACACCCTGCTCGTGGCCCGCTCCGCGCTCGACGACGTGCGCGACGACGCCGGTCTGCCGGCCACCACGGAGGAGCGCCGCATCGAGCCGGTGCTGAACGACCTCATCGCCGCGCACACCCGGCGCATGGACCGCCTCGGCCTCACGGCCTGAACCGATGGTCCGCGATCCGGCGAGCGGATCGCAGCCTGTGCTCCTTCGGAGCGCTGCACGCGCTCCGGCACGGAGCGGGCGCGCGGTCCGCCCGGACCACGAGGAAGGGCCGACCTCCCGTCAGGAGATCGGCCCTTCTCGGGCGGAGCGGTGGTCAGGCCCTCGCGAGCCGCTCGTCGTCGCGGCGCTGCCGCGCGCCGCGGACCAGCACGCCGACGGCGACCGACGAGAGGACCGCGGCGAGCAGCGACGCGAGCCACATGGCCGCACCGCCCTGCTCCACGCGCGCCCAGGTCAGCCCCGTCCAGACGATCGCGCACGCCGCGCCCGCGACCGCCGGCAGCAGCAGCACGCCGGTCAGCGCGCGACGCGGCAGCACCGCGTGCGCGGCGAGGCCGAGCACGAGCGCCACCGTCTCGGCGTAGATCAGCTGCACGTCAGGCGACGAAGCCGACGCGCCGCGTGCGCTCGCTGCCGACCTCGACGTAGGCGAGCGACGCCGTCGGCACGAGGTACAGGCGGCCGTTCTCGTCCGTCAGGGTGAAGTGCGTCGACTGCTTCTCGATCGCGTCGCCGATGGTCTTCTGCACGGCGGCGGGCGACTCCGCGCTCTCGAACGCGAGCTCCCGGCCGGAGTTCTGGATCCCGATGCGCACCTCCACGAGGCCGCCCCCTTTCTCGTGCTCCGCGCGTGGCGGAGTCCTGCGTCGCGGCCGGTCACCGACCGGCCTGCGCCCAGTATCCCAAGACGCCCGCCGTGGACCATGCGCGTCCGCGCTGAGCGGACACGCCCCCTCCGCTGCGGTGTCGGTCCCTCGCCCTACCGTCTGCGCTGTGCCCGGTCTCCCTCCCCTCGACGCCGACCAGCAGGCGGTGCTGGCGCTGCCCGACGGCGCCTCCGCGGTCGTGCTCGGGGCACCGGGCACCGGCCGGACCACGACGGCGGTCGCGCTCGTCGCCGACCGCGTGCGCAGCGGGCGGCTCGAGGCGGACCAGGTGCTGGTGCTCGCACCCCGGCGCACGCAGGCCTCGCGCCTCCGCGACCGCCTGCTGCTCGAGGTCGGCCGGCCCGTGTCCGCCCCGCTGGCCCGCACGGCCGCGTCGCTGGCCTTCGACATCGCCCGCCGGGACGCGGCGGCGGACGGCCGGGACGCCCCGGTGCTGCTCTCGGGCGGCGAGCAGGACCGCGTCATCGGCCAGCTGCTCGCGGAGGGCGGGACCGCGTGGCCGGACCGGCTCGGGGAGGAGGCCCGCGGCACCCGCGCCTTCCGCGGCGAGCTGCGCGAGCTCTTCGCCCGGTGCACCGAGCGCGACGTCGAGTGGCCGGAGCTCGCGGCGCTGGGGGAGCAGCGGGGCCGCGACGAGTGGCGCGCCGCCGCCGACTTCTGGCGGGAGTACCTCGAGGTGCTGCCCGCCCTGCAGCCCGACGCCTTCGACTCCGCCGAGCTCGTGGCCCTCGCCACGGCCGCCGTGCTGCAGGGCCGCCCCGGCGAGACGGCCGGTCGCCTCCGGCTGGTGGTGGTCGACGACATGCAGGACCTCGGCGAGTCCGCGGTGGGGCTGCTCGCCGCGCTCGCCGCCCGCGGCTGCGCGATCGTCGCGTTCGGCGACCCGGACGTCGCCGCGGACACCTTCCGCGGCGGCGAGCCCGACCTGCTCGGCCGGTTCGAGCAGCGGTTCGGCATCGAGGCGCCCGCGCGGATCGTGCTGCGCACGGTGCACCGCCACCCCGAGACGGTCCGGCGGTTCGTCACGAAGGTGACGGAGCGCATCGGCACGGCGCTCGCCGGCCCGCAGCGTCTCGCGACCGCGCGGCCGGGCGGGCTGCCCGTGCTGTCCGTGGAGGCCGACGGCCCCGGCGCCCTCGCCGCGCGCGTCGCGCACCTCCTGCGCGACCGGCACCTGGAGCACGACGTGCCGTTCCGCGAGCAGGCGGTCGTCGTGCGGTCCGGCGCGCTGGTGGAGCCGCTCGCGCGCGCCCTCGAGATCGCCGGGGTCCCCGCGATCACGGCGGGCACCGCCGGCGACGCGGGGGAGCGGGCGCCCCGCGCCCTGCTCGGGGTCGTCGCGGTCGCGCTCGGCCTGCAGCCCCTCACGCCCGAGACGGCGGCCGAGCTGGTCACCGGGCCGTTCTGCGGGCTCGACCGGCTCGCGCTCCGGCGCCTCCGGCTCGCGCTCCGCGTCGAGGAGCTCGGCGGCGGCGGCGCCCGCAGCGCCGGCGAGCTGGTGGTCGACGCGCTCACCGCGCCCGCCCGCCTCGCGACCATCGACAGCCCGCACGTGCGCCGCGCCGCCCGGCTCGCGCAGACGATGCAGGAGGTCCGAGAGCTCGACGCCGCCGGCGCGTCGGCCGAGGACCTGCTCTGGCACGTCTGGGACGCGAGCGGCCTCGCGAGCGTCTGGCGCGAGCGGGCGCTCGGTGCCGGTCTCGTCGCCGCCGAGGCGAACCGGGACCTCGACGACGTCGTGGCCCTGTTCGCCGCCGCGGCGCGCGCCGCCGAACGCGGACCGACCGACCCCGCCGCCGGCTTCCTCGCCGCGCAGCTCGAGGCCGACGTCGCGGACGACTCGCTCGCGCCGCGGGGCCTGCGCGACGGCGTGCTCGTCACCACCCCGGTGGGCGTCGCCGGGCAGGAGTTCGACACCGTCGTGCTCGCCGGCCTGCAGGAGGGCGTCTGGCCGAACCTCCGCCCGCGGGGATCGCTGCTCGCCCTCGGCGAGCTCGTCGCCGAGCTCGACGGGCGGGCCGTGCCGGCGACCGCGGTCGACGAGCGGCGCGGCGTGCTGTCCGACGAGCTGCGGCTGTTCGCGCTCGCCGCCTCCCGCGCGCGGTCGGCGCTGCTGCTCGCCGCGGTCGCGAACGACGACGAGGCGCCGAGCGTGCTGTTCGGGCTCGCGGACGGCCCCGCGCCCGACGCCGCGGCCACCGCCCCCAACGCGCTGCGGCCGCTCGTCGGGCTGCTGCGCCGGACGGCCGTCACCGGCGGGGACCGGGAGCGCGCGGACGCCGCCGCCGCCCTCGCCCGGCTCGCCCGCGCCGACGTGCCCGGCGCGGCGCCCGCCTCCTGGTGGGGGCTCGCGACCGTGACGACCGACCAGCCGCTCGTGCCCGACCCCGAGCAGCCCGTGCGCGTCTCGCCGTCGAAGCTCGAGCGGTTCGAGGAGTCGCCGCTCGACTGGTTCCTCGAGCGGGTCGCGGGCGGGGAGCCGATGCTGGCGGGCGCGATCGGCACGATGCTGCACTGGGTGCTCGAGACGGCGCAGACGCCGGACGAGGCCTCGCTGCTCGCCGCGCTCGAGGGCCGCTGGCGCGAGCTCGACTTCGAGGCGGACTGGATCGAGGGGCGCGAGCGCCGCCTGGCCGACCGGATGATCGTGTCGATCTCCCGCTACCTGCGCGACGCGCAGTCGGCGGGCACCGTGCTGCTCGGCGGGGAGACGAAGTTCGAGTTCCCGGTCGGCCGGGCGCTCGCGACCGGCACCATCGACCGCGTCGAGCGCGATCCCGACGGGCGCGTCCGCGTGGTCGACCTGAAGACCGGGTCGACCCGTCCATCGGGCCCCGAGACGGCCCGCCACGCGCAGCTGGGCGTCTACCAGCTCGCCGTCCAGGCCGGGGTCGTCGAGGGCATCGACACCGAGGCGCAGAGCGGCGGCGCGGCCCTGCTGTTCGTGCGGCAGAAGGGCAAGGAGCCCTACGCGCTGCTCGCTCAGCAGGCGCTCGACGACGAGGCGGCGGCGACCTTCCGCTCCCGGCTGGCCGTCGCGGCCGAGGGCATGGCGGCCGCCGAGTTCCCTGGGCCGGTCGAGCCGCAGGTGCGGTTCGGCTCGAGCCCCTACCGCCCGATGCTGCTGCGGGTGCCGGAGGTGTGCGGTGGTTGACGTGCAGGAGGACCGGACGGCCGATGCGGCGCGGACGGCGGACCCGTCGAGGACCGTCTCCGCGCTGGAGATCGCGGAGCGGCTGCGCAAGCCCGCTCCGACCCCGCAGCAACGCGCCATCATCGAGGCGCCGCTCGGCCCTGCGCTCGTGGTCGCGGGCGCCGGCAGCGGCAAGACCGAGACGATGGCGATGCGGGTGCTCTGGCTGCTCGCGAACCGCCGGGTGCACGCCGCGGAGATCCTCGGGCTCACGTTCACGCGCAAGGCCGCGTCCGAGCTGGCCGAGCGCATCCGGGAACGGCTCGCGATGCTCGCCGCCGCGGGGCTCGCGGAGGACTACGACCCCTTCGACCCGCCCGTCGTCTCCACCTACAACGCGTTCGCGAACGGGCTGTACCGCGACCACGCCGTGCGGATCGGCCGCGACTCCGAGGGCGTCGTGCTCGGTGAGGCGTCCGCCTGGCAGCTCGCCCGGCGCATCGTCGTCGAGTCCGACGACCCCGGCCTGGCCGCGCTCGACCTCGGGGTCGACCGCATCACGCAGCTCGTCCTCGACACCGCCAACGGGCTGGGCGAGCACGCGGCCGACCCGGTCGCGGTCGACGCGATGGCTGCGGCGTACGGCGCGGCGATCGAGGCGCTGCCCTGGGGCGGCCGCAGCGCGTACCAGGGCGACGTCGACGAGGCGCTCGTGCCCGCGCGGACGCTCCCGGTCCTGCTGCGGCTCGCGGAGGCGTTCCGTGCCGCCAAGCGCACGATCGGCGCCGTCCAGTACAGCGACCAGGTGTCGCTGGCCCTCGACATCACGGCCGCCGCGCCCGACGTCGTGCAGCTGCTCCGCAGTCGCCACCGCGTCGTGCTGCTCGACGAGTACCAGGACACCTCCGTCGTGCAGACGCGGCTGCTCGCCCGCCTGTTCGCCGGCGGCGCGGTGATGGCGGTCGGCGATCCGCACCAGTCGATCTACGGCTGGCGCGGGGCCTCCGCGGCGAACCTCGACGGCTTCGCGCGCGACTTCGGCGGCGACGCGGAGGTCGCCGTGCACGCGCTGAGCACCAGCTGGCGCAACGGCACCCGCATCCTGGCCGCGGCGAACGCGATCGCGCGGCCGCTGACCGCCGCGTCCCGGGTGCCCGTCGGCACCCTGGACCCGTCGCCGACCGCCTCCGAGCACGAGGTCGACTCGGTGTTCCCCGAGACCCTCGCGGAGGAGGCGGACGCGGTCGCGGCCTGGTTCGCCCGCGCGCTCGAGGCGGCGTCCCGACCGCCGTCGGCGGCGCTCCTCGTACGCGCCCGCCGCACGCTGCCCGAGTTCCTGGCCGCGTTCCGCCGCGCGGGCGTGCCGTACCACGTGCTCGGCGTCGGCGGGCTGCTGCTCGAGCCCGAGGTGATGGACCTCGTCGCCGCGCTCCGCGTCGTGCACGACGCCCAGGCGGGCCCCGAGCTCGTCCGGCTGCTCGCCGGCGGGCGGTGGCGCATCGGCCCCGCGGACCTCGCGGCGCTGCAGCACCTCGCGCGCTGGCTCGAGCGCCACGACCCGGCGGAGCAGCGGCTCGAGCCAGCCGTCGCGGCCGCCTTCGACCGCTCGCTGGCGGAGGGGGAGAGCGCCTCGATCGTCGACGCCCTCGACTTCCTCGCGCGGCGGGGCGGGCACAGCGCGATCGCCGGGTTCAGCGAGGAGGGCCTCGTCCGGCTGCGCGAGGCGGGCGCGCTGTTCCGCGGCCTGCGCACGCGGTCGGGCGGCGACCTGCCCGGCTTCGTGCGGCTCGTGCTCGAGACGCTCGGCCTCGACATCGAGGTGGCCGCGAACGAGCGCCGGCTCGGGCCCGCGCCGCTCGAGGCGTTCGACGAGGCGCTCGCCGGCTACCTCGCGGTGTCCGAGTCCGCGACGCTCGGCGGCTTCCTCGGCTGGCTGCAGACCGCCGAGCAGAAGGAGGACCTGTCGCCACGCAGCGAGCCGCCCGAGGCCGGCACGGTGCAGGTGCTCACGGTCCACGGCTCCAAGGGCCTCGAGTGGGACCTCGTCGCCGTGCCGCGGCTCGTGGCCGACGAGCTGCCGTCGAAGCCGCAGAGCAGCAAGGGCTGGCTGACCGCGGGCGTGCTCCCGTACGCCTTCCGCGGCGACGCCGACGAGCTGCCGGTGCTCGACTGGCGCGCGCTCGAGGACCGGAAGGCGCTGAAGGTCGCGCTGAAGGACTTCAAGGAGGAGGTCAAGGCGATGCTGCTCGCCGAGGAGCGGCGGCTCGCCTACGTCGCCGTGACCCGCGCCCGGCACCGCCTGCTGCTGTCCGGATCGTTCTGGGGCGGCCAGCGCAGCGCCCGGGCCGCGTCGCCGTTCCTGCTCGACGTCGCCGAGGCGGGCGTGGTGCCGCCGCCCCCCGAGGCGTCGGTGCACGAGGAACGGCCGGAGGGCGCCCCGCCGGAGCAGCTGATCTGGCCCGCCGACCCGTTGTCGAACCGCCGTGCCGCCGTGCAGGCGGCGGCGGAGGCGGTGGCGGGCGCCGAGGGCGACGGCGGACGCTGGGCGCGCTCGGTCGAGGTGCTGCTCGCGGAGCGGGCCCGCCGCGCCGCCGGCGGCCGGACGGTCCTGCCCGACCGCATCCCCGCCTCCCGGTTCAAGGACTTCGTCGACGACCTCGACGCGGTCGTCGACGCGGTCCGGCGGCCGATGCCCGAGCGCCCCTTCCGCGCGACGCGGCTCGGCACCGTGTTCCACGCGTGGGTCGAGCGGCGGGCGGGCGTGCCCGCGACCGCGGAGCTGGTCGACGCGGGCCGGTCCGAGCGGGACGACGCGGTGGAGGCGGACGACGACGTGCCCGGGCTCGACGTGCTGCAGCGGACCTTCGAGGCGAGCGAGTGGGGCGGCCTGGAGCCGCTCGAGGTCGAGACCGAGATCCAGGTGCCGTTCGAGGGCCGGATCCTCGTCTGCAAGATCGACGCGGTCTACCGGCGGAACGGCCGCATCGAGATCGTCGACTGGAAGACGGGCCGGCCGCCGTCGTCGAAGGCCGACGCCGACCTGCGGCAGTTCCAGCTCGCGCTCTACCGCTACGCCTACGCGACGCGCGAGGGCATCGACCCCGAGACGATCGACGCGGCGTTCTACTACGTGGCGCACGACCTGGTCGTGCGCCCGCAGCGGGTCTACTCGCCCGAGGAGCTGCGGGAGGCCTGGGCCGCGAGCGGCGCCCGCGACGCGCTCGCCGCGCGCTGACGGCGGGCGTCGAGCATCCGCTCGACCTCGGTGACCGTCAGGGTCGGACCGCGTTCGCCGGCGAGGGTGCCGGCGGTGCCCTCGAGCACCGACGCGAGCAGCGCCTCCAGCATCTGCGCCGCGTCGGCGGCGATGCCCGCGTCGTCCCGGTCGACGCCGTGCAGCAGCCAGCGGGCGATCTCGAGCTCCGCGTAGAGCAGCGCTCGGCGGGCGATGTCGGGATCCGCGTCCCGGCCGCGCACCATCGCGTAGGTGTCGAGCACGGTGCCGGCCGCACCGGTCGCGGGCAGGCCGAGCACCCAGGCGAGGTCGCGGGCGGGGTCCGCGACCTGCAGCCCGGACCAGCCGAGCACGCCGGTCACGCGGTGGTCCGGGTCCTCCTTGGGGCTCACGAGGAGGCTCTCCGCGGCGAGCCCGCCGTGCACCACGCTCGGGCGGAACCGCCAGAGGGCCGGATCGGCCGCGGCGGCCGACCACCGGTTCACGAGCTCGAGCGGCACCTCGCCGGTCGAGTCCGCGCGGCCGATCAGCTCCTCCACCCCGCGCACGCAGTCGGCGGCGGTCGCGACGGGCAGCCCGGCCTCGGCCACGACGCCGGTCGGCAGCTCGTGGATCGCGGCGATCGCGCGGCCGATGGAGGCGGCGAGCGCGCCGTCGGCGGCGACGAGGGCGGGCTGCAGCCGCACGCCCGGCAGGTAGGTGGTGACGACGGCGTGCGGCGAGGGCAGCACGCCGCGCCCGGCCGGCACGGCGAACGGCAGGCGGGCGCGGACGCCGGGGGTCAGGACGCCCAGGACGGCCACCTCGGCGGTGAGCCGGGCGGCCGACGCGGCGTCGACCGGCGCGCGGACCACCAGGTGGTCGCCGTCGCGGTCGGTGAGCAGCGCCGCGTCGTGCTGGCCCTCGCCGCCGCCCGTGAACGTCCGCGTCACGGCGACGTCCAGGCCGGGAACGGCCAGCGTCGCCAGCGCGGCTAGGGTGAAGCGGTGCCTGGCCATGCCGACCAGGCTAGGTCGGGGGGCCTGCTCCGGCTCCGGCGGCATCGGCGTGTCCGCGCCGGAGGAGAGGTGGCGCCGTCATGCCCGAAGGTTTCAGCGACTCCCTGCCGCTGTCCCGCAGCACGCTCGACCGGGACGCGGTCTCGCGCGACAAGCCCGGCATGCTCGAGGACGCCTGGGCCGATCCGGCGTCCCGCGTCGCCGTGCTCTCGGCCGGTCGGGCGCTGCTGACCGCGGACGGCTCGGGCCTCGCGCTCGTGCAGCCCGGCACGCTCCCGCAGCCCGGCCTGCTCCTCTACCTGGGACGCACCACCGAGGCGGGGGACCCGCCCGCCGGCACCGCCGTGCTCGGCGCGGTCTACGACGAGCCGCCGGTCGAGGGCGAGTGGGCGGACCTGCGGCTCGACGGCGCCCGGTTGACGGCGCGGGACGCGGGCCTCTTCGCCGAGCTGCTCGGCCTCGCCAACTGGCACCGCGTCGCCGGCTTCTCGCCGCGCACGGGGGTGCCGACGAAGCCGGGCCGCGGCGGCTGGGTGCGCCACCCCGAGGGCTTCGACCAGGAGTCGAGCGGCGAGCACGTCTTCCCGCGCACCGACTCGGCCGTGATCATGGGCGTCGTCGACGGCCGGGACCGCCTGCTGCTCGCGCGCAACCAGGCGTGGCCCGAGCGGCGCGTGTCCGTGCTCGCCGGGTTCGTGGAGCCGGGGGAGTCGTTCGAGATGGCCGTGCGCCGCGAGGTGCAGGAGGAGGTCGGCGTGGTGGTCGGCGCCTGCGAGTACCTCGGCTCGCAGCCCTGGCCGTTCCCCGCGAGCGTGATGGTCGGCTTCCTCGCCCGGACGGTGGACGACGGCGACGTCGTGCTGCAGCCCGACGGCGAGGAGATCCGCGAGGCCCGCTGGTGGAGCCGCGAGGACCTGCGGCGGGCGGCGGGCACCGAGCTGCTGCTGCCGGGCCGCACCTCCATCGCCCGCGCGATCATCGAGCACTGGTACGGCGGTCGCCTGGAGGGCGACTGGTGATCGACGCCGGACCGACGGGCCTCGCGGTGCCCGATCCGGAGGCGCTGCTCGACGCGCTCGACGAGCAGCAGCGGGCGGCGGCGGAGGCGCTCACCGGCTCGGTCTGCGTGCTCGCGGGCGCCGGCACGGGCAAGACCCGCACGATCACGCACCGCATCGCCTACGGCGTCGCGTCCGGCGTGTACCCGCCGAAGCGCGTCATGGCGCTGACCTTCACCACCCGAGCGGCCGCCGAGCTGCGCGCGCGGCTCGCGTCGCTCGGCGCGCCCGGCATCGCCGCGCGGACCTTCCACTCGGCCGCGCTGGCGCAGCTCAACCACTTCTGGCCGCAGCTCATGGGCTCGCCGGCCCCCTCCCTGCTGGACAGCAAGGCGCGGCTCGTCGCCCGCGCCGCGGAGGGCCTCCGGATGCGGCTCGGCACGGCCGCGCTGAAGGACGCCGCGGCGGAGATCGAGTACCGCAAGACGGCCGCGATGGGCTACGAGCGCTACGCCGCCGTGGCGCTCGACCGGCCGATGCCCGAGGGCCTCGACGTCGACGCGATGGTGACGCTGCAGGAGCGGTACGAGACGATCAAGGACGAGCAGCGGATGCTCGACTTCGAGGACGTGCTGCTCGCCACGACCGGGATGATCGAGTCCGAGCCCGAGGTCGCGAACGAGGTGCGGGAGCAGTACCGCTTCTTCACCGTCGACGAGTACCAGGACGTCTCGCCCGCCCAGCAGCACCTGCTGGAGGCGTGGCTCGGCGACCACACCGACGTGTGCGTCGTCGGCGACGCGAGCCAGACGATCTACTCCTTCGCGGGTGCGCAGAACGAGTACCTGCTGCGCTTCGGCGAGCGGCCGGGCGCCTCCGTGGTGCGCCTCGAGCACAACTACCGGTCGGTCGACGGCGTCGTGAAGGCGGCGAACGCGCTGATGACCGGGCGCCGCGGCGCGCTCACGCTGACCGCGGTGCGCCGCGCCGCCGATCCCCGCGAGCCGGCGCTCGCCGTGCGCGACTACGCGGACGACGCCGACGAGGCCGCGGGCGTCGCGCAGGCGGTCGCCGCCCAGATCGCGGGCGGCACGCCGCCCGCCGACATCGCCGTGCTGGTGCGGATCAACGCGCAGGCGGCCGTGCTCGAGCAGGCGTTCGCGGCCGCCGGCGTCCCGGTCACGACGGGCCGGGCGACCCGCTACTTCGAGCAGCCGATCGTGCGGAAGGCCGTCGAGCTGCTGCGCGCGGCCGTGCTCGCCCGGCTCGAGGAGCCGCTGGTCAAGTCGGTGAGCGACGCCCTCCGCCAGCTCGGCCACACGCACCACGCGCCGCAGGGGCCGGGGGAGCAGCGCACGCGGTGGGAGCTGCTCGACGCGCTCGGCACCCTCGCCGAGCAGGCGCCCGCGGGCACGACGCTGCCCGCCTTCGTCGCCGAGCTCGCGGAGCGCGCAGCGGCGCAGCACGAGCCGCCGGTCGGTGCGGTCTCGGTGCTCACCCTCCACGCCGCGAAGGGCCTCGAGTGGCCCGTCGTGTTCATGGTCGGCGTCTCGGAGGGGCTGCTGCCGATCTCCTACGCGACGACGCAGGCGGAGGTGGAGGAGGAGCGGCGGCTGCTCTACGTCGGGGTCACGCGGGCGAAGGACCGGCTGCGGCTGTCGTGGGCGCGGTCGGCGGCGCCGAGGCCGGGGGAGCGGCGGCCGTCGCGGTTCCTCGCGGAGCTGGGGCCGTCGGTGCAGGTCCGTCCGCCCGTCGGCACGAGCACCGCTCGTGCCAGGGTCGCGGCTCGCGGCTGACCGTCCCGTCGGGAGCGATGCGCAGGGCGGCGCCCTCGAGTCCGGTCGCGCCGGTGTCCCGCAGCGCGTCGAGCGCGTCGGCGATCGAGGCGCACGCGGTCAGGCGGGTCCGGAGGGACGTCGCGGTCCGCGACGGGCCGCGGCGCAGCAGCTGCGCGGCGATCGCCCGACGGGCCGGGTCCTCGAGCCGGTGCTCCTCCGCGCAGCGGAGGCACGGCGTCCGCCCGGGCACGACGTAGGGGCCGACGACCGCGGCCTGGTCGTCGAACACGACGGCGAGGTGCGGCACGTCCTCGGCGAGGTGCCGCACGGTCGCCGCGGGCGGCACGAGGTGGTGCGCGGCGACGAGCACGACGGTCCGGCCGTCGCCCGAGGGCGGCGCGAACCACGGCGTGAGCAGGGCGGCGAGGTCCTGCGGGCCCTCCACGGCCACCGCGAGCGGCCGCGGCTCGGGCGCCCCGTGCAGCAGCACCGGGTCGAGCCGGGCGAGCAGGGCGTCCAGGTCCTCGATGCCCGCCCGGGAGGCCGTCGTCTCGAGCGCACGCCGGTCGGTCCCGAGCGCGAGGGCGTGGATCACGTGCTCCGCACCGGGCGGCACGTCGTCGAGGCGGGCGAGCGCCGGATCATGGCCGAACTGCAGGCTGTCGGGCGTCCGCCAGAGCGGCGGCGCGGCGGGGTCGATGCGGAGCACGCCGGGATGTTGCCGAACCGCCCGCCCTCGTGCGTCGCGCTCTCCACAAGCCGGCGGCAGGCCGGCGACCGCCGCTTCGCGAGCCCGTTCAGGGCTCGCGAAGCGGCACGGCCTCGGAAGCGCTCGCGCTTCCGAGGCCATCAGACGACGGGCGGGTCGTCCTCGTCGGGCGTGCTCGGGGCGTCGCCGCGGAGCATCGCCTCGATCTCGCGGTCGACGTCGTCCTGCGGCGCCTCGGGCGCGGTGAGCCGGGCGACCAGCGCGGCCGGGTCGTCGATGTCGGCCGCGCTCGGCAGCAGGTCCGGGTGCGACCAGAGCGCGTCGCGGCCGGCGGCGCCGAGCGCGTCGGTGACGGTCCGCCACATGGCGGTGGCCTCGCGCAGCCGGCGCGGCCGCAGCTCCAGGCCGACCAGCGTCGCGAAGGCCTGCTCGCCCGGGCCGCCCGTGGCGCGGCGGCGCCGCACGGTCTCGGCGATCGCGCCCGACTTCGGCAGCCGCGCGGTCGCGTCCGCGGTGACGACGTCGACCCAGCCCTCGACGAGGGCGAGCATCGTCTCGAGCCGCGCGAGCGCCGCCTCCTGCGCCGCGCTCTTCGGCGGGATCAGCTCGCCGGAGGAGAACGCCTCCCGCAGCCGCTCGGTGTCGGTGGGGTCGAAGCCCTCCGCGAACCGCTGCACCTGGTCGATGTCGACGCCGAGGTCGCGGGAGAAGTCGCCGATCGTGCTCGTGAGGCCGAGCCGCAGCCAGCGCGCGTGGCGGAACAGGCGCGCGTGCGCCAGCTCGCGCACCGCGAGGTACAGCGCGATCTGCTGCTGGTCGATGTCGAGGCCCTCGCCGAAGGCGGCGAGGTTCTGCGGCAGCAGCGCGGCCTTGCCGTCGGGCAGGAGGGGGACGCCGACGTCGCCGCCGGACACCACGTCCGCCGCGAGACCGCCGACGACCGCGCCGAGCTGCGCGGCGAAGATCGTGCCGCAGACCTGCTTGAGCATGCGGCCCGCGTCGGGCACCCGCGCCGCGAGCTCACCCGCGATCTCGGGCGGGATCTGGTCGGTGAAGACGCTGGTGAGCGACTCCGCGATGCGCTGGGCGACCGGCTCGGCGAGCTGCACCCAGAACGGCATGGTCGCCCGGATCCACTGCGTGCGGGTCAGGGCGCCGGGCGCCTCCGCGAGCGTGTCGAACACCGTCGACTCGTCGAGCCACAGCCCGGCTACGGAGAACGCCTGCTGCACCTCCGTCAGCTGCTGGTCGGTGGCGGACAGCGAGCCCGCGCCCGCCGCGGCGATCGCCTGGTCCGTGGCGATCGACCAGTCGATGCGCCCGTCCGGGTTCTGCATCGCCTGGCGCAGCTGCGCCATCAGCTGCTCGAGGCCCGCGGCGCCGCCGGGCAGCCCCATCGCCTTCGCGAGCGCCGCGGTGTCGGGGGCGCCGCCGCCCGCCATCATCCGGCGCAGCATCTCCTGCAGGTCCGGTTCGGCCGCGTCGTCGGGCTCATCCGCCATGCGTTTACGCTAGGCGCTCCATGCAGGCTCCACGGTCCCGTTCGCTGGGCGCGCACATCCGACCCGCGATCGGCACGATCCTCGGAGCCGCGGCGGTCGCGCTGGTCCTCGTCGTCGCCCTGCTCCCGTCGCCCTACGCGGTCGAGCAGCCCGGCCCGGTGTTCGACACCCTCGGTTCGAGCGGCAGCGGCAAGGACGAGGCGCCGCTGATCTCGATCGCCGACAAGCGGACGTATCCGACGTCCGGGCGGCTCGACCTGCTGACCGTGTCCGTGCTCGGCTCGGTGACCGGCGGACCGTCCTGGCTCGACCTCGCGGAGGCGTGGCTCGACCCGCACAAGGCGGTCATCCCGCTGGAGGCGGTCTTCCCCAGCGGGCAGACGCAGCAGCAGGCGGAGCGCGAGAGCGCGGACGAGATGACGGGATCGCAGAGCAGCGCGGTCGCCGCCGCGCTCACGCAGCTCGGCTACGACGTGAACGGGCGCGTCACCATCGGCACCGTGCAGCCCGGCTCCGCGGCCGCGGGGTCCCTGCGCAGGGGCGACGTCGTCACCTCCTACGACGGGGAGGCGATCGGCGACTCGTGCTCGCTGCAGAACGCGGTGCTGCAGCACGGCGTCTCCGCCGCGTCCGTCGTGGTGACCCGCGACGGCGCCTCCCGCACCGTCCGCGTGGTGCCGAAGCGCGTGGCCGACGGATCGGGCGGCACCCGGCCGCTGCTCGGCGTCTCCACCTCCGCGAAGATCACGCCCCCCTTCCCGGTGCGGCTGCGCATCGAGGACGTGGGCGGGCCGTCCGCCGGGATGATGTTCGCGCTCGGCATCGTCGACAAGCTCACCCCCGGCGCGATCACCGGCGGCCGCCACGTGGCGGGCACCGGCACGATCTGCGGCGACGGCCAGGTGGGCGCGATCGGCGGCATCGTGCAGAAGATGGCCGCGGCGCGCGCCGCCGGGGCGACGCTGTTCCTCGCGCCGAAGGCGAACTGCGACGAGGTCGTCGGCCACATCCCGAGCGGCCTCGATGTGGTTCCTGTGACCACCCTCTCCGGCGCCATTGAGACGCTCGAACACGTGCGTGATCAGGGGTCCGCGGCGGGCCTGCCGACGTGCGCGGCGACGGTAGGCTCGCCCGGGTGACGACGCCTCCAGCAGCGCCGGCACGACGTCGACGCGCGGCACTCGCGATCACCTTGGGCGTTGTGGTGGTCCTCCTCATCGGGTTCTTCCTGTTCGCAGGGCTCTACACCGACGCCCTCTGGTTCGGCCAGCTCGGCTTCTCGAGCGTGCTGTACACGGAGTGGTTGACGATCGCGAGCCTGTTCGCGGTCGGGTTCCTCGCGATGGCCGTGCCCGTGATCCTGACCATCCAGCTCGCCTATCGGCTGCGGCCGGTGTACGCGAAGCTGACCGCGCAGCTCGACCGCTACCAGCAAGTCATCGAGCCGCTCCGCCGCGTCGTGATGATCGGCGCCCCGATCGTGATCGGCCTGTTCGCCGGCGTCTCCGCCGCCGCGCGCTGGCAGCCGATCCTCCTGCTGCTGCACGGCACCACGGTCGGCAGGAAGGATCCGGTCTTCGGGCTCGACGTCGGCTTCTACCTCTTCACCCTCCCCGCGCTGCACGGCATCGTCGGCTTCGCCTCCGCGGTGCTCGTCGTGTGCACGCTCGCGGCGCTCGCCACGAACTACCTCTACGGCGGCATCCGCATCGTCGGCCGCGACGTGCGGGTCTCCCGCTCCGCGCGCATCCAGGTCGCGGTCACGGTCGCGGTCTTCCTCGTGCTGCAGGCGATCAGCCTCTACCTCGACCAGTTCACGACCCTCTACGAGGGCAGCACGGGCGGCCTCTTCACCGGCGCCGGCTACGCCGACGCGAACGCGGTCATCCCGGGCCGGCTGATCCTCGCGGTCTGCGCGCTGCTCGTCGCCGCGCTCTTCGTGGTCACCGCGATCATCGGCCGCTGGCGGCTGCCGCTCGTCGGCACGGGGCTGCTCGTCGTCGCCTCGATCATCGTGGGCTCCGTCTTCCCCTGGGGGATGTGGAACCTGCAGGTCAAGCCGAACGAGGGCGCGCTCGAGCGGAACTACATCACGAACGCCATCTCGGCCACGCAGGACGCCTACGACGTCAAGGGCGTGCAGCAGATCCCCTACAACGCCAAGACGACGGCGCAGGAGGGGGCGTTGCGCTCCGACGCGCAGACGACCGCGAACATCCGGATCATCGACCCGAGCGTGGTCTCGCCGACCTTCGGGCAGTTCCAGCAGTTCAAGCAGTACTACAAGTTCCCGGCGTACCTCGACGTCGACCGGTACTCGATCGACGGCACCTCGCAGGACGCGGTCGTCGCCGTGCGCGAGCTCAACCAGTCCGGTCTCACCAACCCGTCGGCCTTCAACAACACGTTCGTCTACACGCACGGCTACGGGCTCGTCGCCGCCTACGGCAACCAGCGCACGAGCGACGGCGCCCCGTCCTTCTTCGAGTCGAACATCCCCTCCAAGGGGCCGCTCGACATCCAGACGCCGGGCATCTACTTCGGCGAGAACTCGCCGCCCTTCTCCGTCGTGGGCGCCCCGAAGGGCACCAGGCCGATCGAGCTCGACTACGTCAGCGGCAACGACGCGGACGGCACGCAGCACAACACGACGTACAGCGCGGACGGCGGGCCGAGCATCGGCAACCTGTTCAACCGGGTCGTCTACGCGCTGAAGTTCTCCTCCGACCAGATCCTGCTGTCGAACGCCGTGAACGAGAAGTCGCAGATCCTCTACGACCGCAACCCGCTCACCCGCGTGCAGAAGGTCGCCCCGTACCTGACCCTCGACTCCGACCCGTACCCGTCCGTCGTGAACGGGCGGATCGTCTGGGTCGTCGACGGCTACACGACCTCGACGACGTACCCGTACTCGAGCAGCGAGAGCCTCTCGCAGGCGCTGTCCAACACGGGCTCGAACTCGGCCGCCACGTACGCGACGGACCAGATCAACTACATCCGCAACTCCGTCAAGGCGACGGTCGACGCGTACAGCGGCAAGGTCGTGCTCTACGCGTGGGACGACACCGACCCGGTGCTGAAGGCCTGGCGCAGCGTCTTCCCCTCCACGGTGCGGCCGCTGGCGGAGATCAGCAGCGAGCTGATGAGCCACGTGCGGTACCCGGAGGACATGTTCCGGGTGCAGCGCGCGATCCTCGGCCGCTACCACGTGACCGACCCGACCTCCTGGTACCGCGGGGACGACTCGTGGCGCACGCCGCCGGACCCGTCCTCCGCGACGGACACGGACAACTCGTCGCAGCAGCCGCCGTACTACCTGACGATGCAGCTGCCGGGGCAGGACGATCCGACGTTCTCCCTCTACTCCACCTACATCCCGGGGTCGAACACCTCGGAGTCGCGGGGCGTGCTCACGGGCTACCTCGCGGTCGACGCCGACGCCGGCGGGACGCAGGGGCAGAAGCGCGCGGACTACGGCAAGCTGCGGCTGCTCGTGCTGCCGCGCGACACGGTGGTGTCCGGGCCGACGCAGGTGCAGAACCAGTTCCAGTCCGACCCGACGATCAAGTCGCAGCTCAACCTGCTGAACATCGGCGGCACGGGCGGCTCGAGCGTGGTGCCGGGCAACCTGCTGACGATCCCCGTCGGCGGCGGCCTGCTCTACGTCGAGCCCGTGTACGTGCGCTCGGCGACCGGCTCCACCTACCCGCTGCTGCGGAAGGTGCTCACCTCCTTCGGCACGAAGGTGGCGTTCGAGGACACCCTCGACCAGTCGCTGAACACGCTGTTCGGCGGCGACTCCGGCGCCGACACCCCGGACTCGAGCAACGACGGGGGCAGCTCCGCTGGGTCGGGGACCGACAGCGGCTCCGGGTCGAACGGCGGCTCCACGGGCGGCTCGAGCAGCGGCTCGGCGGACAACGCCGCGCTGCAGAAGGCGCTCGCGGACGCCAAGCAGGCGCTCGCGGACCGGGAGAAGGCCTACTCGAGCAACGACCTCGTCGCCGCGGCGCAGGCCGACCGGAAGCTGCAGTCCGCCATCGAGGCGGCACTCGCGGCGGAGGGCTGATCCACCCGGGCGTCCGACGGCCGCTCTCCGAGGTGCTAGGCTTGCTCATGCATCGCGGGGTGGAGCAGTTCGGTAGCTCGCTGGGCTCATAACCCAGAGGTCGTAGGTTCAAATCCTGCCCCCGCAACCAGCGCTCGCGAGAGCATGAAGGGCCCCGCCGTCAGGCGGGGCCCTTCGTCGTTCCCGGCCTCCTACGATCGGGGCATGGTCCGGATCGCGGTCGCGCAGTTCGCCCCCGGCGCCGACGGGGAGGCGAACCTCGCCGCGGTGCGGCGGCTCGTCGTCGAGGCGGGCCGGCAGGGCGCCGCGCTCGTGGTGCTCCCGGAGTACAGCTCCTTCTTCGAGCACCGGATGGGCCCGCGGTTCGTCGAGCACGCGCAGCCGCTCGACGGGCCGTTCACCGCGGCGGTGTGGGCGGCCGCGGCGGAGGCGGGCCTCGTCGCCGTGTTCGGGCTGGTCGAGACCGGCGACGGCGAGCGGTTCCGCAACGCCGCCGTGGCCGTGTCCGGCGACGGCGTGCTGGCGGTGTACCGCAAGACGCACCTCTACGACGCCTTCGGGGCGCACGAGAGCGAGTGGGTGGAGCCCGGCGCGCTCGAGCCGCCGCAGACCTTCCTCGTCGACGGGCTGCGGGTCGGGCTGCAGACCTGCTACGACCTGCGCTTCCCCGAGGTCACCCGCGTGCTGGCGGACGCGGACGTCGACCTCGTCGCCGTCCCCGCCGACTGGGTGCCGGGCGAGGGCAAGGTGCACCACTGGCGCACGCTGCTCACCGCCCGGGCGATCGAGAACACCGCCTTCGTCGCCGCCGCGGGGCAGGTCCCGCCGGAGGGCGTCGGCACCAGCCTGGTCCTCGACCCGGCGGGCGCCGTGCTCGCCGAACTGGGGGAGGAGCCGGGCCTCGCGCTCGCGGACCTCGACCCGGAGCGCCTCCGCGCGGTGCGCGCCGCGAACCCCTCGCTGGCCCTCCGCCGCTACACGGTCCTCCCGCGCTGAGCCGTCGCGCGTCTGCGCGACGGCAGGACGTGTGCACGAGCCGCGGCGCGTGCACACGTCCAGGCGTCGTGCACCACCGGGGACGCGGCTAGCGGGCGGAGAGGGTCGCGAGGCGGGTCGACGCCTCGGCGAGGACCGCGGGGGACTTGCAGAAGGCGAAGCGGACGAGGGAGCGCATGCGCTCCGCCTGCTCGTCGCGGCAGAACGCGGAGACCGGCACGCCCACGACGCCGGCGAGCTCGGGGAGGCGCCGGCACAGCTCCGCGCCGTCCGGGAAGCCGAGCGCGGCGCCGTCCGCGATGACGAAGTAGCCCGCCTGCGGCACCGAGACGGGCAGCCCGGCGGCGCCGAGTCCCGCCACGAGGGCGTCGCGCCCCGCCTGCAGCCCGCTCGCGATCCGGCCGAACACCTCGTCCGGCAGGTCCAGGCCCGCCGCGATCGCGGGCTGGAACGGCGCCCCGTTGACGTACGTGAGGTACTGCTTCACCGCGAGCGCGGCGGTGACGAGCTCGGCGGGGCCCGTCAGCCAGCCGATCTTCCAGCCGGTGGTGCTGAACGTCTTGCCGCCCGAGGAGATCGTGATCGTGCGGTCCCACGCGCCCGGCAGCGTCGCCACCGGGACGTGGCGGACGCCGTCGAAGAGCAGGTGCTCGTAGACCTCGTCGGCGACGATCAGCGCGTCGTGCTGCTCCGCCGCCTCCACGACCACCCGCAGCAGCGCCTCGTCGAGCACGGTGCCGGTCGGGTTGTGCGGCGTGTTCAGCAGGATCACGCGGGTGCGGTCGGTGATCGCCTCGCGGAGGCGGTCCGCGTCGGGGCGGAAGTCCGGCCAGTCGACGGGCACGGTGCGGTGCGCGCCGCCGGCCAGGGCGATGATCGCCCCGTAGGCGTCGTACGCCGGCTCGAGCGTCACCACCTCGTCGCCCTCGTCCACGAAGGCGAGCAGCACGGCGGCCAGCGCCTCCGTGGCGCCGGCGGTGACGAGCACCTCGGTGTCCGGATCGACCTCGAGCCCGTACCAGCGGCGCTGGTGGCGCGCGATCGCCTCGCGCAGCACCGCGGTGCCGCGGCCCGGCGGGTACTGGTTGATCCCGGCGGCGATCGCGTCCTGCGCGGCGCGCAGCACCTCGGCGGGCCCGTCCGTGTCCGGGAAGCCCTGACCCAGGTTGATCGCGCCCGTCGACGCGGCCAGCGCGCTCATCTCGGCGAAGATGGTGGTGCCCGGCACCCCGTCGGCGGTCAGCAGTCCTGCTCCCGCTGCAGCGCGGCGCCACGGTCCCGGCCTCATCACCGAAGCCAACCTAGAGGTCCTCACGTCGTAGGAGCGCCTCCGAGATTTCATAAGAATCCCTCAGGAGCGCCGCGCACGCTGAGGAGGCTTTGGAAGGAGCACCATGAGCGACAGCACGTCCCGGCCCTTCGAGGACCGACCGGAGCCCGCCGACGACGGCGGACACCTGCGGGAGGAGGCGGCGACCACGCCCGTCGCGCATCAGGCGGCGCCCGAGGAGGGCGCGTCGTTCCGCAAGCGGGACCGCCGCGGCCTGCTCGTCCCGGTCGTCGCGACCGCGGTCGTCGCGGCGCTGATCGGCGGCGGCGTCGGCGCCGGCATCGCCATCGCCACGAACCCCCGCACCAGCGTGACCTCGACGTCCAGCAGCGGGCAGGGCGTGGTCATCAACAACCCGACGTCGGCGACCGCGGTGTCGGCCGTCGCCGCGAAGGCGTCGCCCTCGGTCGTGACGATCTCGGTGTCGGCCTCGAGCGAGTCGGGCACCGGCTCCGGCATCGTGCTCTCGTCGGACGGCTACGTCCTCACGAACAACCACGTCGTCACCCTCGACGGCGACACCTCCGGCGGCACGATCTCGGTGACCACCTCCGACGGGCACATCTACCCGGCGAAGATCGTCGGCACCGACCCGCTGAACGACCTCGCCGTGATCCGGCTGACCGGCGCCTCCGGCCTGCGCGCGGCGACGTTCGCGGACTCGAGCCGGCTGAACGTCGGCGATCAGGTGGTCGCGATCGGCGCCCCGCTCGACCTGCCCAACACCGTCACCACCGGCATCGTCAGCGCGCTGAACCGCAGCATCGCGGTCGCGTCCTCCGCCGTGCCGAAGTCCTCCGACAGCGGCAGCGACCAGAACGGCGGCGGCAGCGGCGGCGGCAGCGACAGCCCGTTCAACTTCTGGAACTTCGGGGACCAGTCCCAGAGCCAGCAGCCGACGCAGACGAACAACATCTACCTGTCGGTGCTGCAGACCGACGCCGCGATCAACCCGGGCAACTCGGGCGGCGCGCTGCTCGACGCCCAGGGGCGCGTCATCGGCGTGAACGTGGCGATCGCGGGCACGAGCTCCAGCTCGAGCACCGGCGAGCAGTCGGGCAACATCGGCGTCGGGTTCTCCATCCCGTCGAACGTCGCCAAGCGCATCGCGGACGAGATCATCGACGGGAAGACGCCCACGCACGGCCAGCTCGGCGTCACCTCGGTCGCCAACGAGAGCGCCACCACCGGCACGGTCGCCGGCGTCAAGGTGTCCGAGGCCACCTCGGGGAGCCCGGCCGCCGCGGCCGGCATCAAGCAGGGCGACATCATCACGAAGGTCGGCGACGTCGCGGTCACGAGCTACACCGACCTGGCCGGCCAGGTGCGGGCGTACGCGGCGGGCAGCAAGGTCGCCGTCACGTACTACCGCGGCGGCGCGGAGCAGCAGACGACGGTCACGCTCGGCCGGGCGAAGGTCTGATCGGCATGGGCGCGGCCTGGGGCATCGCCGTCGTCGGCATGACGGCGGTGCTCCTGGTCGTGTTCATCCGCAGGGTGCGGCTGCTCGGCGAGGGCTCCGGCCGCATGGTCGCCACGGGCGTCGTGATCGGGCTGGCGCTCGTCGGCGTGGGGCTGGTCGCCAACCTGTCCTGAGCGCCGGCCCCTCCGGAGCGCTCGGCGGGGGCTCCCTAGACTTCGTGCTCGGCGACGGTGCCGGGAACGGAAGGCGCACATGCTCTCGCTCGCGCAGCAGGCCGTGGCGGCCAGGAGCCACATCGACCGACGGCTCGCGGAGGCGGGCGCGGGCGTCGACGAGGCGTTCCGCGCGCGGCTCGACGCGCACTTCGAGCGCCTCTTCACCGCCTTCACCGACGTCTACGGCGACCGCGCCGACTGCCTCGAGCAGCTCGCCGCCCTGCTGGTCGTCGCGGCCGGCGCCGCCGCCGAGCGGCCCGGAGATCTGCGGGCCCTCGACGCGACGCGCGAGGCCGACCCCGACTGGTTCCTCAGCAACCGCATGCTGGGCGGCGTCTGCTACGTCGACCGGTACGCGGAGGACCTGGAGGGGGTGCGCGCCCGCATCCCGTACTTCCGCGAGCTCGGC
Source organism: Amnibacterium soli (assembly GCF_039544415.1). Classification (NCBI taxonomy): domain Bacteria; kingdom Bacillati; phylum Actinomycetota; class Actinomycetes; order Micrococcales; family Microbacteriaceae; genus Amnibacterium; species Amnibacterium soli. The sequence continues at coordinate 436,672 of NZ_BAABLP010000001.1, forward strand.
CTCACCTACCTCCACCTCATGCCGCTCTTCCGCGCGCCGGAGGGCGACTCCGACGGCGGCTACGCGGTGTCGAGCTACCGTGAGGTGAGCCCGGCGCTCGGCGACATGGCGCAGCTGCGCGCGCTCGCCGCCGATCTGCGCGAGGCGGGGATCTCGCTGGTGCTCGACTTCGTCTTCAACCACACGAGCGACGAGCACGAGTGGGCCGTCGGCGCGGTGTCGGGCGACGAGCACTTCGCCGACTTCTACCGGATCTTCCCGGACCGCACGATGCCCGACCTCTACGAGGCGTCGACGCGGGAGGTGTTCCCCGACGACCACCCCGGCTCGTTCGTGCCGCTGCCCGACGGACGGTGGATCTGGGCGACCTTCCGCCGGTTCCAGTGGGACCTGAACTACGCGAACCCCGCGGTGTTCACGGCGATGGCGGGGGAGATGCTGTTCCTGGCGAACGTCGGCGTCGAGGTGCTGCGGCTCGACGCCGTCGCGTTCATCTGGAAGCGGCTCGGCACCGACTGCGAGAACCTGCCCGAGGCGCACACCCTGATCCGCGCGTTCAACGCGGTCTGCCGCATCGCGGCGCCCGCGGTGCTCTTCAAGTCCGAGGCGATCGTGCACCCGGACCAGGTCGCGGAGTACATCTCGGAGGAGGAGGCCCGGCTCTCCTACAACCCGCTGCAGATGGCGCTGATCTGGGAGTCCCTCGCGACCCGCGACGCGCAGCTGCTGTCGCAGGCGCTCGAGCGGCGCCACGCGGTGCCCGCGGGGTGCGCGTGGGTCAACTACGTCCGCAGCCACGACGACATCGGGTGGACCTTCGCGGACGAGGACGCGGCGGAGCTCGGCATCGACGGCTTCGACCACCGCCGGTTCCTGAACGCCTTCTACGTCGGCCGCTTCCCGGGCTCATTCGCGCGGGGCGTGCCGTTCCAGGAGAACCCGCGCACGGGCGACGCGCGCGTCAACGGCACGACCGCCTCCCTCGCGGGCGTGGAGGCGGGCGAACCGTACGGCGTGCAGCGGGTGCTGCTCGCGCACTCGATCGCGCTGTCGACCGGCGGCGTGCCCCTGCTCTACCTCGGCGACGAGGTCGGGCAGCTGAACGACTACGCCGCGCTCGCCGACCCCGAGCACGCCGCGGACAGCCGCTGGGTGCACCGGCCGGCCTACCCGGCCGAGCGGTACGCGCAGCGCTCGGACCCCGACACCGACGCCGGGGCGATCTACCGCGGGCTGCGTCGGCTGCTGCAGGTGCGGCGCGAGACGCCCGAGCTCGCCGGCGGCGCGCTCGTCGGCTTCCGCACGCACGACCCGCACGTGCTCGGCTACCAGCGGCCGGGGCCCGACGGCACCGTCCTGGTGCTCGTGAACCTGTCGGAGGAGGAGCGCACGGTGCCCGCGGAGGCGCTCGCGGCGATGACCGGCACCGCGCACGACCTCGTGACCGACGTCGACGTGGAGCTGTGGGCGGACGTGCCGCTCGCGCCGCTGCAGTTCCGCTGGCTGCAGGTCTGACAGTCTCCGTTCCGGAGGACGACACGTCCTCCGGAACGAAGGCCGGGTCAGCCGGCGACGGGCTTCGGCTGGTCGGGCAGGCGGATCTCGTCGGGGAACGTGGAGGGGGCGGGACCGAACGCCTCCCGCGTCGCCTTCACCACGCGCTGGCCCGCGATGCGGTTGCCCGCGCCGCCGATGACCGCGCCGATGCCGAACGGCACCGCGCGGAACACGACGTTGGCGCCCTGCCGGGCCACGAAGCGCCGGATGAAGCTCTTCCGGAGTCGGTCGCCGAGGCCCTTCATCACGGTCGACGGCAGGCGCTTCGTGACCAGCTCGCCCCAGTAGGCGCTGCGCGGCTTGCCGGTGCCGGTGACCTCGCCCGCGAACTGCTGCACGAGGTTCGCGCCCGCCGGGCCGAGCATCAGCGCCATCACCATGGTGCTCGAGCGCTGCGGGTCCGTGGTCGCGACGCCGTGCACCTCCGCGACCGACTGCGCGAACAGCGCGCTCGCCTCGAGGAACCCGACCGTCTCCGCGCCGCTGATGCCGAGCGAGGCGATCGTGCCGACGCCCGGCACGACGGCCGCCGCACCCGTCGCCGCGCCGCCGGCCGTGACCGCGGTCACGTAGCGCTTCTCGAGGGCCTGGATCACCTCGTCGGGCGACGCGGTCGGGTGGTGCCTGCGGATCGACCGGAGGTGGGCGAGCACCGCCGGCCGGTGCACCGAGAGCAGCCGATCGAAGCCCTGCTTCGTCCAGCCGCTGGGGAGGTCGTCCTGCTCGTGCTCGCTCATGGTGGACAGGATCTTAGGAAGCCGCGCCGAACGGCGGCCGGGCGTCCGCCCGGTGCTAGCGTCGCTCGGTCCCGCCGCCGCTGCTCCCGCGGTGCTCCGGGGACCGCGACACCCTGGAAGACGCCGTGACCCTCAACGCAGTGACCATCCCGTACTTCGCGGGGAACCAGAACCTCGTGTTCGTGCCCGCGCTGCTCGCGCTGCTCGCCGCGACCGTGCTGATCTGCCTCCCGATCGTGTTCGCGCCCTCGCTGCGCCGCTCGAAGCGGCGCGCGCCGCTGCTCGTGGTCGCCGGCGTGCTGACCGCGGTCGCGCTCGCGGGCGCCGTGGTGCTCACGGCCTCCGGCGTCCGCACGCTCGCGGACGAGCGGGTGCGGCTGCAGGCCGACCTGCGGGCGGCCTACGACCTCTCCGTCACGAGCGCGGACGCGAACGAGCTGCTCAACGGCGGGAAGCCGCTGAAGCACCTGCCCGAGCAGGCCGCCGCGGCGAAGCTGCCGAACCCGCAGAAGGACAAGACGCTGCGCCTCAAGCCGACCGCGCCGGGCGCGGACACCTACGACCTGTTCATCGGCGGGCAGCCCTGGCCGAGCTGAGCCGCCGGGCGGCCTCGCTCGTCAGGCGTAGTCGGTGGTGTACCGCTCGAACGCCTCGTCGATCGGGCCGTCGTACTGCATCCGGCCCTTGTCGAGGTAGAGCCCGCGGTTGCAGAACCGCTTGAGGTCGCCGTCGCTGTGCGACACGAAGAACATCGTGCGGCCCTCCGCCAGCATCTCCTCGATGCGGGCGTAGCACTTGCGGCGGAAGCCGCGGTCGCCGACCGCCAGCACCTCGTCGACGAGGAGGATCGGCTCGTCGAGCCGGGACACGACGGAGAAGGCGACGCGCACCTTCATCCCGCTCGAGAGGTGCTTGTAGGGCGTGTGGACGAAGTCCTTGATCTCCGCGAACTCGATGATCTCGGCGAACTCGTCGTCGATCTCGTCCTTCGACTTCCCGTGCAGGCCGGCGGCCAGGTACACGTTGTCGTGGACGGAGAGGTCGTCGACGAACCCGCCGGTGATCTCGATGAGCGGTGCGACGCCCTGGCGCACGGTCACGGAGCCCTCGTCGGGGATCAGCACCTCGGCCACCATCTTCAGCAGCGTCGACTTGCCCTGCCCGTTGCGGCCGACGACGCCGATCGACTCGCCCGCGTGCACGTCGAAGCTGACGTCGCGGAAGGCCCAGAACTCGTCGGGCGCCTGCCGCAGCTCCTTGCGGCCCAGCATGTCCTTCAGGGTGCGCTTGCGCTGGCGGTCGCGCTGGAACTGGATGCCGACGCCGTCGACGGAGATCACGGGGGCGGCCATCACAGCTCCTTGAGCACGCGCGGGATGGAGCGACGGAAGACCACCGCGCCGATGGTGAAGATGACGAGCGAGACGATGGTGCCCTCGACGACGTAGACCCAGTCGACGATCTGCGGGAAGAAGCAGCCGCGGTAGAGGTCGAGCAGGCCCGCGACGGGGTTGAGCCCGTAGAGGAAGTGCAGCACCGGGTTGCCGATGTCGAGGTGGTACAGCACGGGCGCCGCGTAGAACAGCACGGGGAGGCCCAGCTTCACGACGCGCTCGAGGTCGCGGTAGAAGACGGAGAGCGGCGCGATGATGAAGTTGCAGCCGACCGTCAGCAGCACCTGCAGCGCGATCGCGACCGGCAGGTAGACGAGGGTCCAGGGGCTCGGCGCCTTCAGGGTGATCAGCGCGAAGAACACGATGATCGACAGGCTGATCAGGAACTCGATGCCCTTGCTCGCGATCTGGCGCAGGATCCAGATGCTGCGGGGGATCTTCACCGACCGGATCAGCTTCGCCTCCTGCCGGAAGGCGCGCGTCGCGTCCGACAGGTTGCCGTTCAGCCAGGTCCAGGGCAGGACCGCGCTGAGCAGGAACAGGATGTAGGGGTCCTCGGAGACCCCGCCCCGGTGGAAGATGAAGCCGAAGACGACCCAGTAGATGAGGCCCATCAGCAGCGGGTCGATGATCGACCAGAGGTAGCCGAGCCGGCTCGTCGTGTACCGGACCTTGAGGTCGCGGGTCGTCAGCAGCCAGAGGGCCTGGCGGTAGCGCGACCAGTACGTCGTGCGCTTCGCCGGGGCGAGAGCGCGAGGCGCGGAGACGGCAGCGGTCACAGGTGGTCCTCGTGGCGGCGGATCGGGTGGGGGAGGGCGGCCGCGGCGCCGATCGTTCATGGTAGATGACGCGCGCCGCACCGCCCGGTGCCACGCGGGGCCGGTCGTGCGGCGATCCGCAGGCGCCCGCGCTGCTCCTGGCGCCCGGACGGCGCATGGCTAGTGTCGAAGGCGTGACGGTGCCGGAGCTCCCCCAGACCGACCCGGGGGCGGAGGCGGCGCCGACCGGGCCGGAGGCCGTGCTCGACATCCGGGGCCTGACCAAGCGCTTCGGCGAGACCGTCGCGGTCGACGCGATCGACCTGGCCGTCGCCGCCGGCTCCTTCTACGGCATCGTCGGCCCGAACGGCGCCGGCAAGACCACGACGCTGTCGATGGTGACCGGGCTGCTGCGGCCCGACGGCGGGCGGGTGCTCGTGCACGGCATCGACGTGTGGGCGGAGCCGGACCGGGCGAAGCGCGCGATCGGCGTGCTGCCCGACGCGCTGCGGCTCTTCGACCGGCTGTCCGGGGCGCAGCTGCTGCACTACTCCGGTGTCCTCCGCGGCCTGGACGCCGCGACCGTCCGACAGCGCACGGCCGACCTCGTCGCCGCGTTCGGGCTGGAGGACGCGACGGGTCGCCTCGTCGCCGACTACTCGGCGGGGATGACGAAGAAGATCGCGCTCGCCGCGGCGATGATCCACTCGCCGCGGCTGCTCGTGCTCGACGAGCCGTTCGAGTCCGTCGACCCGGTGTCCGCCGCCAACATCGTCGACATCCTGCAGCGCTACGTCGCGGCGGGCGGCACCGTCGTGCTGTCCAGCCACGGCATGGACCTCATCCAGCGCGTGTGCGACCACGTCGCCGTCATCGTCGGCGGCAGGGTGCTCGCCGCGGGCACGACCGACGAGGTGCGCGGGGGCGGGACGCTCGAGGAGCGCTTCGTGGCGCTCGCCGGAGGCCGGCGCGCCGCCGCGGGCATGGAGTGGCTGCACTCCTTCACCGAGTGATCGCGGAAGGGACGCGCTCGTGACCGGGTTGCTCGTGCGGCTGAAGCTGCGCCTCCTGCTCAACCAGTTCCGGCGCAGCCCGTGGCAGGTCGTCGGCCTGGTGCTCGCGCTGCTCTACGGCGCCGGCATCACGGTGATGCTGGTCGCGACGCTGGTGGCGCTGCGGTACGCGCCGCTGCAGCTCGCGACCGCCGTGACGGTCGGCGCCGGGTCCCTCGCGGTGCTCGCGTTCCTGGTCGTGCCCGTGTTCGTCGGCGTCGACGACACGCTCGACCCGCGCCGGTTCGCGCTGTTCGGCGTCGAGCGCACCCGCCTGGCGGTCGGCCTCGCCGTCGCGGGCGTCGTCGGCGTGCCCGGCGCCGCCCTGCTGCTCGTCGCCCTCGCCACCGTCGCCACGTGGTCGCGGAACCCGGCCTCGGCGCTCGTCGCCCTGGTGTGCGTCCCGCTGGTGGTGCTCACCTGCGTGCTGCTGTCCCGCATCGGCGCCGCGGCCGCGGGCCTGCTGCTGTCCACGCGGCGGTCGCGGGAGGCGGTCGCCGCCGTCCTCGTGATCGCCGTCTCCCTGCTCGCGCCGCTCGTGGTGCTGGCCACGAACCTGGACCTGGGCAGGCGGGCGCTCGCCGGCATCGGGCGCATCGTCGCCGTGCTCGGCTGGACGCCCCTCGGCGCCGCGTGGGCCGCCCCTGCGAGCATCGCCGCGGGCCGCGCCTCCGGGCTCGCGCAGCTGCTCGTCGCCGTGCTGACCGTCGTCGTGCTCGGCCTGGTCTGGCGCGCCCTGGTGGGCACCGCGCTCGTGTCGACCGGCCGGCAGGCCAAGCCGCAGACGGTCGCGGGCATCGGCTGGTTCGCGCGCCTGCCCGCGACGCCGCGCGGCGCGATCGCCGCGCGCGCGACCACCTACTGGGCCCGCGACGTGCGCTACCGCGTCAGCGCCATCAGCATCCCGGTCACCCCGATCGTGCTCGTCCTGGTGCTCGGCCTCGCCGGCGTGCCGGGCTCGCTGCTCGCGCTGCTGCCCGTGCCGGTGATCGCGCTGTTCCTCGGCTGGGCGACGCACAACGACCTCGCCTACGACCACACCGCCGTCTGGCTGCACGTCGCCGCGGGGGTGCGGGGCGTGGACGACCGGCTCGGCCGCCTCGCGCCCGTGCTCGCGGTCGGGCTGCCCCTGCTCGCCGGCGGCTCCGTCGTCAGCGCCGTGCTCGCAGGGCGCCCGCTGCTCGCGGCGCCGCTGATCGGCGCGTCGTGGTGCCTCCTGCTCGCCGGCGCGGGCCTCGGCGGCGTCAGCTCCGCGCTGATGCCCTACCCGGTGCCGCGGCCGGGCTCCTCCCCGTTCCAGCACCCGAACTCCGCCGGGGGTCTGGCGGCCGTCGTGCAGTCCGTGCTCTTCCTGCTGCAGCTGCTCGCCGCGGCGCCCGCGATCGTGCTCGGGGTGCTGGCGTACTCCGGCGGCGGCAGCGGCACCGCGTGGGCCGCGCTCGCCGTCGGGCTCGTGGTCGGCGTGCTCGTGCTGTGGTGGGGGACCGTGCTCGGCGGGCGGGTGTTCGAGCGCCGCGGACCCGAGCTGCTGGCGGCGGCGCTGCGGGCCTGATCGGCCGATCCGCGCCGTCGACCGGCGCGGCGCGTCCTACCCTTGGAGCATGCTGCGCGCCTCCGTGACCGACCCCGCTGGCGGGACGTCCACCCTCGACCGCGAGCTCGAGGAGCTGCTGAACAACGAGGTCACCGAGGACGGCGACCACGACCGCTTCTCGCACTACGTGCAGAAGGAGAAGATCGTCGAGTCGGCCGTGACCGGCAAGCCGGTGCGCGCGCTCTGCGGCAAGGTCTGGGTGCCCGGGCGCGACCCGGAGAAGTTCCCGATCTGCCCGGACTGCAAGAAGCTCTACGACAAGATGAAGTAGCCCGATCCGCCGATCCGCATTTTCTTCGCGGATCCGCAGAACCTGCGCGACACGCCGGGCCCGGGAGCCCGCAGCACGGCGTGTCGGCCGAGAAGTGCGGATCCGCGAACGGCTACCGGAGGACGGTGGGGATCGCGGTGTCGCCGCCGGACAGGCGCATCGCATCCGGCGGCAGCTCGGCCAGCACGCGGGCGTGGTGCTCGCGCGCGTTCCGCACGCCCTCGACGCCGACGTGCGCGGGGTCCGGGGTGCCCGCCGTGACGAGCGGCACGACGAGCGCCCGCGCGTCGGCGAGTGTCGGCTCGTCGTCCGCGACGACCACGCGCTCCTCCACGGCCACGCCGTCCTCGAGGCGGCGGAAGGCCCACTTGCGGCCGCCGCTGCCGGCCTTCTCGACGGACTTCTTCGCGACCGGCCGCATGGCGCCGTCGTCGTCGGCGCGCTCCACGAGCTTGAAGACGAAGCCCGCGGTCGGGTGGCCGGAGCCGCCGACGAGCCGCGTGCCCGCGCCGTAGGAGTCGACGGAGGAGGCGGCCAGCCCCGCGATCGCGTACTCGTCCAGGTCGTTCGTCACGGTGATCCTCGTGCCGGTCGCCCCGAGCTCGTCGAGCCGCGCCCGCACCGCCTGCACAACGACCGGCAGGTCGCCGGAGTCGATGCGGACGGCGCCGAGCTCGGGGCCGGCGAGGCGCACCGCGGTCTCGACGGCGCTCATCACGTCGTAGGTGTCGACGAGCAGGGTGGTGTCGGCGCCCATCGCCTCGATCTGGGCGCGGAACGCCTCCTCCTCGCTGTCGTGCAGCAGCGTGAAGGCGTGCGCGGCGGTGCCCATCGTCGGCACGCCCCAGCGCCGCCCGGCCTCGAGGTTCGACGTCGCAGCGAAGCCGGCGATCCAGGCGGCGCGGGCGGCGGAGACGGCGGCGCGCTCCTGCGTGCGGCGCGAGCCCATCTCGGCGAGCGGCCGCCCGTGCGCCGCGGAGACCATGCGCGCGGCGGCGGTCGCGATCGCGCTGTCGGCGTTCAGCACGCTGAGGATCAGCGTCTCGAGGATCACCGCCTCCGCGAACGACCCCTCGACGGTGAGCACGGGGGAGTTGGGGAAGTAGAGCTCGCCCTCGCGGTAGCCGCTGATCGAGCCGCTGAAGCGGTAGTCGGCGAGCCAGTCGATCGTGGCGGGGGAGACGACGTGCTCGGCGGCGAGCCACTCGAGCTCCGGCCCGCCGAAGCGGAACCGCGTCACGGCGTCGAGCACGCGACCGGTGCCGGCGAGCACGCCGTAGCGGCGGCCGCCGGAGAGCCGGCGGGAGAAGACCTCGAACACGCTCCGGCGGTGCCCCGTGCCGTCGCGCAGCGCGGCGTCCAGCATCGTGAGCTCGTAGCGGTCCGTCAGCAGTGCGGTGCTCGTCACACCCCGAGCGTAGAGAACCCGTGCGCGCGGGGGCCGAGGGCCCGTGAAGTGGGGACTCGAACCCCGCAGCGCCCGTCCCTAGCCTGGTCCGAAGCCCGGTCACCCACCCGGGTCGCTGCGCGGTCCCCCACCGCGCCGACCGTCTCTCCCCGGAAGGTCCCCCTCCGATGGTCCCCACCCAGGACGTCGTGCTCCTCCACGCCCAGGCGCAGTCCCTGCTGCCGTTCGATCTCCTGCCCGCCGGCGTCGTCGGCGTGGTCCTCGTCTCCTTCGCCGTCGCGCTCGTGACGGTCTCGGTGCGCCGCCGCGACGCCGACTGAGCCCCGCGCCCGGTCCGCGCCGCCCGTCGGCGCGGACGGGCCGCGGAGGCGGAGGTCCTAGGCTGTCCGGCCGTGACGGACGCGCCGATCGGGGTCTTCGACTCGGGTGTGGGCGGTCTGACCGTCGCCCGGGCGATCATCGACCAGCTGCCGAACGAGTCGGTGCTGTACGTCGGCGACACGGCGCACTCGCCGTACGGGCCGAAGCCCCTCGCCGAGGTGCGCGAGTACGCGCTCGCGGTCATGGACGACCTCGTCGCGCAGGGCGTCAAGCTGCTCGTGATCGCCTGCAACACCGCCTCCGCGGCGATGTTCCGCGACGCCCGCGAGCGCTTCACGCACGGGGCCGGCATCCCGGTCGTCGAGGTCGTGCTGCCCGCGGTGCGCACAGCGGCCCGCCGCACCCGCACCAAGCGCATCGGCGTCATCGGCACCGAGGGCACCGTGCGGTCGAACGCCTACGTCGACGCGTTCGTCGCCGATCCCGAGGTGACCGTCGTGCAGGCGGCGTGCCCGCGCTTCGTCGACTTCGTCGAGGCCGGCGTCACGACAGGACCCGAGCTGTTCGCGGTCGCGGAGGAGTACCTCGCGCCGCTGAAAGCCGCCGACGTCGACACCGTGCTGCTCGGCTGCACCCACTACCCCCTGCTGTCCGGCGCGATCCGCTGGGTGATGGGGCCCGACGTCGCGCTCGTGTCCTGCGCCGACGAGACCGCGGCCGACGTGTACCGGCAGCTCGTCGAGCACGACCTGCTGCGCACCGCGGACGCGGCCCCGACCTACCGCTTCGAGGCGACGGGGGAGAGCGAGGCCGCGTTCCTGCGGCTCGCCCGCCGCTTCCTCGGCCCCGAGGTCGCGGCCGTCGACCTCGTGCAGACCGGCGCGATCCCGCTGCCGACCAGCCTTCCGACGACAGGAGACCGCACATGACCGAGCGACGCGACGGACGGACCGCGGAGGACCTGCGGCCGGTGACCATCGAGCGCGGCTGGAGCACCCAGGCGGAGGGCAGCGCCCTCATCTCCTTCGGCAACACGCGCGTGCTCTGCACCGCCTCCTTCACCAACGGCGTGCCGCGCTGGCTGCAGGGCAAGGGCCGCGGCTGGGTCACCGCCGAGTACGCCATGCTGCCGCGCTCCACCAACGACCGCATGGACCGCGAGAGCGTCAAGGGCAAGGTCGGCGGGCGCACCCACGAGATCTCCCGCCTCATCGGCCGCTCGCTGCGCGCGGTCGTCGACACGAAGGCGCTCGGCGAGAACACGCTGGTGCTCGACTGCGACGTGCTGCAGGCCGACGGCGGCACCCGCACCGCCGCGATCACCGGCGCCTACGTCGCGATGCACGACGCGATCGAGTGGGGGAGGGAGAAGCGCTTCATCGGCCAGAAGGCCGTGCCGCTGCTCGACTCCGTCGCCGCCGTGTCCGTCGGCATCATCGACGGCGAGCCCATGCTGGACCTGGCCTACACCGAGGACGTGCGGGCGGAGACGGACATGAACGTCGTCGCGACCGGCCGCGGGCTGTTCGTCGAGGTGCAGGGCACTGCCGAGGGCGCGCCGTTCGACCGCCGCGAGCTCGACCGCCTCCTCGACCTCGCGCTCGCCGGCACGGAGCGGCTCACCGCCCTGCAGCGCTCCGCCCTGGGGCTGGAGGCGTGACCCGCCGGCCGCCGAGGATCGTGCTCGGCACCGGCAACGCGCACAAGGTCGTCGAGCTCTCCGCGATCCTCGGCCCGCTGCTGCCGGGCGTCGAGCTCCTGCGGTCCGAGGGGCCGTCGCCCGTCGAGGACGGCGACACCTTCGAGGCGAACGCCCTGATCAAGGCACGCGCGGCGCACGCGAGCAGCGGGCTGCCGGCGATCGCAGACGACTCCGGGGTCGTCGTCGACGCCCTCGGCGGCGAACCGGGCGTCTTCTCCGCGCGCTACGCCGGCACGGGCAGCGACGCGGACAACCGCGACCTGGTGCTCGAGCGCCTCGGCGACGCCGCGGACCGGTCCGCCCGCTTCGTCTGCGCCGCCGTGTACGTCGACGACGAGATCGAGGTGGTGCGCACCGCGGCGTGGGAGGGCGTGATCCTCGACGCCGCTCGCGGAGCCGGCGGCTTCGGCTACGACCCGGTCTTCGCGCCGCTCGACGCCGACGGTCGCAGCGCCGCGGAGCTGTCGGCCGACGAGAAGAACGCGACCAGCCACCGCGGGCTGGCGTTCCGCGCCCTGGTGGCGGCGCTGCCCGAGGGCTGACGCCTCAGTCGGTGGAGACCGACGACCGGTCCGACGCGGCGTCCCGCTTGGCCGCGCGGTGGTTCTTCCACACGTGGTAGATCGTCGGGATCAGCGTGAGCACGACGGCGCCGAGCAGGATGAACTCGATGTTGTGCTGCACGAACTCCGACACCGGCGGGATGAAGCCGATCAGGTAGCCGAGGAACGTGACGCCGAAGCCCCACGCGAGCGCGCCGATCGCGTTGTACAGGCTGTAGCGCCGGTAGTCCATGCGGCCGACACCGGCGGCGATGGGCGCGAGGGTGCGCACGATCGGCACGAAGCGGGCGAGGATCACCGCGAGGGCGCCGTACTTGTCGAAGAAGCGGTAGGTGCGGGTCACCTGCTCCTTGCTGAAGAAGCCGGAGTCCCGCCGCTCGAAGATCCGGGGACCGGTCTTTTTGCCGATGTAGTAGCCGAGCTCACCGCCGAGGAACGCGGCGACCGCGATGGCCGGGGCGGCGATCCAGATGCTGATGCCGAGGCCCTGCTCGGCGCTGATGCCCGTGATCAGCAGCAGCGTGTCGCCCGGGAACACGAACCCGACGAGCAGGCCGGTCTCCGCGAAGATCACGGCGCAGACGATCACCAGTCCGAGTGGACCGGCCGAGGCGAGGCTCTCGGGGTCCAGGAACGGGAACAGGCCGTTCACCGTCGGCATCCCGACCTCCTTCGATCACCGGAACCAGCGGGTGCGGAAGGAGGGACTCGAACCCTCACGCCGAAGCACAGGAACCTAAATCCTGCGTGTCTGCCAGTTCCACCACTCCCGCCGGAAGCGCCGCTCAGTGTACCCACGGGGTGCGACGCGCAGGCGACCTCCTCGGCTCGGCGGCACGAGGGGCGGAAGCGCTCGGGCCCTGTGGACAACCGCCGACGCCCGGTCCGCGGCCTCGCCACACTGGCGCGCATGACCGATCCGGTGCGGGTGATCGCGGACTCGGTGCGCACGCGCGCCCGCCGGGGCACGCTCGGCGGGCCGCCCGAGCAGGCGGTGCGGGAGGAGCTGCGCAGCTACGCCGAGCACGCCTTCGCCGCGGACGTGCCGCTGATCGGCGACGAGCGGCGCGCGGAGCGGGAGGTCGTCGCGGACCTCGTCGGCTTCGGGCCGCTGCAGCCGCTGCTCGACGACCCGACCGTCGAGGAGGTGTGGATCAACGGCCCGACCAGGGTGTTCGTCGCCAGGAGCGGGGTGAGCGAGCTCACGGCCATCGTACTCGGCGAGCAGGAGGTGAAGGACCTCGTCGAGCGGATGCTCGTCTCGAGCGGCAGGCGGGTGGACCTCGCCTCGCCGTTCGTGGACGCCTCCCTGCCGGACGGGTCCCGCCTCCACGTCGTCGTCCCGGAAGTGACCCGCCGCCACTGGGCGGTGAACATCCGCAAGTTCTCCGACCGGGTCACGACGCTCGACGCGCTCGTCGGGCTCGGGTCGCTGCCGAGCGCGGCGGCCGACTTCCTGGGCGCGGCCATGCTCGCGGGACTGAACGTGCTCGTGTCCGGTGCGACGCAGGCCGGGAAGACGACGATGCTGAACGCCCTGCTGGCGGCCGGTCGTCCCACGGACCGCGTCGTCACCGTGGAGGAGACGTTCGAGCTGCAGAGCCCCGGCCGGGACGCGGTGGCGATGCAGTGCCGGCAGCCGAGCCTCGAGGGCACCGGCGAGGTGACGCTGCGACGGCTCATCAAGGAGGCGCTGCGCATGCGGCCCGACCGCCTGGTGGTCGGCGAGGTGCGGGAGGCGGAGGCGCTCGACCTGCTGATCGCGCTGAACAGCGGCGTGCCCGGCGCCTGCAGCATCCACGCGAACTCCGCGCGGGACGCGCTCGTGAAGCTCTGCACGCTGCCGCTGCTCGCCGGCCGGAACATCGATGCGGGCTTCGTGGTGCCGACGGTCGCCTCCGCGGTCGACCTCGTCGTGCACTGCGAGCTGCAGCGCAGCGGGCGCCGGCGGGTGAAGGAGGTCCTCGCGCCGACCGGTGCGCTCAGCGCGCCTGCTGCGGAGGGCGGCGTGATCGAGGCGACCCGGCTGTTCGCGCTCGACGGCGACGTCCTGCGGGCGACCGGTGGCCTGCCGCCGAAGCAGGAGAAGCTCCTCGCCGCGGGCCTGGACCCGGCTGCGCTGGTGCGGGGCGCCGCGTGATCCCGCTGCTCGGGGCCGCGGGCGGCGCCGGCATCGTCCTGCTCGCCTCGCCCTGGCTCTGGCCGCGGCGGCCGCGGGCCCGCGCCGGCTCGCGGGGCTGGGCGGCGGCCGTCGAGGACCGCCTCGGTCGCGCCGGCCTGCCGCGCACCGCGCCGGGCGTGTTCGTGACGACGTCGCTCGTGCTGGGCGCGGCGGCGGGGGCGGTGGTGCTGGCGGTCACCGGCCTGTCCGCGGTCGCCGCCCTTGCGCTCGCGGTCGGCGCGCTGACGCCGTGGACCGTCGCGGGCTGGCGGGCCCGCGCCCGGCTGCGCGCCGCTCGGGGCCTGTGGCCGGAGGTCGTGGACCACCTGGTCGCGGCCATCCGCGCCGGCATGCCCCTGCCGGACGCGCTCGCCGCCCTGGCCGCGACCGGCCCGCCGCCGCTGCGGCCGGGCTTCCGCCGCTTCGAAGACAGGTGGCGGCGCACCGGCACGGTCGGTCCGGCCCTCGACGACCTGAAGCAGCACTTCGCGGACCCGACGGCCGACCGGCTGATCGAGGTGCTGCGGATGGCGCGCGAGGTCGGCGGCACCGAGCTGCCGTCGGTGCTGCGCGACCTCGCCGCGCACCTGCGGCAGGACCTCGCGCTGCGGGCGGAGGTGGAGGCGCGGCAGAGCTGGGTGACGAACGCGGGCAAGCTCGGGCTCGCCGCGCCCTGGATCGTGCTCGGCCTGCTGACGACGCGACCGGAGGCGGCCCGCGCCTACGCGACGCCGCAGGGGACGCTCCTGCTGCTCGTCGCCGCCGCGGTGACGCTCATCGCCTACCGCGTCATGCTCGCGATCGGCCGGCTGCCCGAGGACCGGCGGTGGTTCCGGTGAGCCCCGAGCTCTGGGCCGCGCTCGCGCTCGGCCTCACCGCGGGCGTCGGGCTCTGGAGCGTCACGACGCGCCTCCCGGCCGTCGGCAGGCCGCGGCTCGCCACCCGGCTCGCGCCGTACCTGCTCGACGTGTCGGCGGAGGCGCGGCGGCTGCAGCGGCCCGCCGTCGTGGACCCGGTGCCGGTGCTCGGCCTGCTGGTCGCGCCCGGGCTCGACCTGTTCCAGCGCGCATTCGGCGGCCTGCTCGGCGGCTCCGGCGGCGCCGCGGTCCGGCTCGCCCGGGCCGGACGCGCCTGGTCCGTCGAGGGGTACCGGCTGCGGCAGCTGCTGTGGGCCGTCGGCGGCGGCGTCCTCGCTGCAGGGCTCGGCGCCCTGGCCGCCGCCAACGGCAGCCCGGCCGCGCTCGCGGCGGCGCCCGTCGTCGGCGTCGTGCTCGGCCCGCTCGTGCGCGACCGCCTCCTGTCGGTCGAGGGCGACCGGCGTGCAGCGCGCATCGAGAGCGAGCTGCCGACGGTGCTCGAGTTCCTGGCGCTGAGCCTCAGCGCGGGGGAGGGGGTGCGCGACGCCCTCCGCCGCGTGGCGCGGGTCGGCTCCGGCACCCTCGCGGACCTGGTCCAGCGCGTCGTCGACGAGTCGGCGGTCGGCGTGCCCCTGCCGACCGCGCTGACGGTGCTCGGGGACGAGCTGCGCATCCCGGCGCTGACGCGGGCGCTGACGCACGTGGTGGGCGCGCTGGAGCGGGGCTCGCCGCTCGCGGAGGTGCTGCGCGTGCAGGCGGCCGACGCGCGGGAGCACGCCCGGCGGCAGCTGCTCGAGGCGGCGGGACGCAAGGAGATCGCGATGATGGTGCCGCTCGTCTTCCTGATCCTCCCGGTCACCGTCGCCTTCGCCGTGTTCCCGGGGCTCCTGGTGCTGCAGACTCAGCTCTGACGCGGGGGACCGGCGACCTGCCGCGAGCCGTCCAGTGCGCACCCGCGGGGCAGGAGCGGATCCGTCGGCCGTGCGGACGAGTCCGACGCCGGCAGGAGGGGCGTCGGCGGCGCAGCCGGGCGTCATCGGACGCCCGGGACGTCCGAAGACGCCCGCGGAGAGGCGCGCAGCCGGCACCCCCGGCGCCTGGGCGCGCTCCGGGTGCGGACCGGGAGTCCGCTCGCCCGCACCCGGGACGGAGGAGGCGCGCCTACGTTCGAAGGATGCCTCTCACCGCGACCGCACTCGTCCCGCTGCTCAGCGCCGCCGGGGTGCAGTCCCAGACGTTCATGCCCTTCGTGCTGATCCTCGCGCCGATCGCGCTGATCCTGCTGCTCCTCTTCGTCGTCGGGCGTCAGCGCCGCCACCGCAAGCCCGGCGACCACGACTGATCCGCACCCCGCTCAGTCGAGCGGCTTGGCCATCGTCGTCGCGGCCACCTCGTAGCCCAGGGAGTCGTACAGCCCGCGCGCCCGCGGGTTGTGGCCGAACACGTTGAGCCCGAGCGCCGACCAGCCGGCCTCCCGCGCGACCTGCTCGGCCGCGAGCATGGCGGCCCGCCCCAGTCCCTCACCGCGCCGGGCCTCTTCGCTCCGCACCTCGTAGACCCACCCGGCGCCGCGGCGCTGCGGGTGCCGTCCGAGCCAGAGCACCCCGACCGGCTCGCCGGCGCCGTCGAGCACCCGCAGCAGGTGCACGCCGTCGCTCGCCGGCCCGTCGGGCAGCAGGTCCTTCGTCTGCTGCTCCGCGCGCAGGTGCGCCTCCTCGAGGGTGGAGCCCGAGGCCTGCGCGAGATCGCCGGCATAGGCCGCGATCTCGTCGACGATCCAGTCGTCGTACTCCTCCGGCGTCATCGGCCGGACTGCAGCGGCATCCGTCATGCCGCCGACCCTAGGGCGGCCGCGGGGCCTGTGGACAACTCGCGACGCCGCAGCCGCGACCGGTCCACACTGACGCGACGCCGCTACCCCGGAGGCCCGCATGACGCTGCACGCTCCCCGCTCCGCCGCTCCGCTGACGGAGGACGACGCCGAACGCGGCGACGTGCCCGGCTGGGTCCTCGTCACGATGATGACGGCGGGGCTCGTCGTCCTGCTCTGGGGCGTCGCCGGGCCCGCGCTCACGGGCCTGTTCAATCAGGCGATCTCGAGCGTCTCCGGCCTGTGAGGCCGTCGGCGGAGCACGGCAGCGCGCCCGCCGAGTTCGTGCTCACCGCCGTGGTGCTGCTCGCGCTCGTGCTCGGCGTGCTGCAGGTCGGCGCCGTGCTCCTCGTCCGCAACACCGCGCTGGCCGCGGTCGCAGAGGGGGCGCGCTGGTCGGCGATCGTCGGGAACTCCGACGCGGACGGCGTCGCCCGGGCGCGGCAGGTGCTCACCGACAGCCTCGGCCCCGCGTACGCCGCAGACGTGCGCGCAGGCCGGACGATGTGGCAGCGGCAGCCCGCCACTGTCGTCACGGCGAGCATCCCGCTGCCGGTCATCGGCCTGTTCGGGCCGCCCGCCGCGATCGAGGTGTCCGGCCATGCCGCGCTCGAACCCGAGCCCTGACGCCGAGCGGGGCAGCGCCGCCGTCGAGGTGCTCGTGCTCGGCGTGCTGCTGCTCGTGCCGCTCGTCTACCTGGTCCTCACCGTCGCGGCGCTGCAGGGCGCCGCCTTCGCCGCAGAGGGCGCCGCGCGGCAGGCGGCCCGCAGCATCGCGATCGCCGCGACGGACGGGGAGGGGCGGCGCGCGGCCGACGCCGCGGCGGAGGTGGCGCTCGCCGACTGGCACGTGGCGCCCGGAGCGACCCGCAGCGAGGTGCGCTGCGCGCCCGACCCCGGCGACTGCGAGACGCCGCGGGGCAGCGTCGACGTGCGGGTCCGGGTGGCGACCGCGCTGCCGCTGCTGCCGCCCGCGCTCGACGTGGACGCTCCCGCTGCGGTGCCGATCGAGGCCCATGCGGTGCAGCGCGTGTCGATGTTCGCAGCGGTGCGATGACGCGGGGGAGCGGGGAGGAGGGCGCGGCCGTCCCCCTGATCGTCGGCCTGTTCGCGATCGCCGCGGGCTTCGTCGTGGTCGCCGCGGGGGCCACGAGCCTCCACCTCGAGCGGCTGCGGCTGCTCACCGTCGCGGACGGGGCGGCGCTCGCCGGCGCCGAGTCGTTCCGCGTCGCGGACGCGTCGGTGCGGGGCGACGAGGTGGTTCCCCGGCTGTCGTCGGACCGGGTGCGCGCGGTCGTCGACGCCTTCGTGAGCGAAGCGGCCGCGGAACAGCTGGAGGGGCTGACCGTGACCGAGGCGGGCACCGCGGACGGGCGCCGCGCGACGGTGGTGCTCCGGGCGACGTGGCGGCCGCCGCTGGTGAGCCCGCTGCTGCCGGACGGCCTGCCGGTGACCGTGACGTCCACGGCGGCAGCCCGCTTCCGCTGACGCGCCTTCGTTTCGGAGGACCGAACGTCCTGCGGAACGCAGGGGGTCAGGTGCGGGGGCGGGGCGTGCGGGGGATGAAGCGGGGGACCCAGCGGGCGAGCAGGCCCGCGCCGAGCAGGCCGACGACACCGATCGCGGCCGACGCGAAGGAGAGGGAGACCGCGGCGGTCAGCGCCGACAGGGCGAGCGGCGCGGCCGCGTTGCCCGCGTCGCCGGTGAAGCGGTAGGCGCCGAGGAACGGGGCGGGGTCGTGCCGCGGCGCGAGGTCGGCGCCGAAGGTCATCAGGATGCCGCTGCCGACGCCGTTCGCGAGCGACATGCCGATCGCGACCGCCACGAACCAGAGGATGCGGCCCGACGACCCGTCGGCCACCGCGTTCCAGACGACGAGCGCCAGCGCGAGGTGCCCGAGCCCGAGCCCGATCATCGACGGCAGCGCGCTCCACAGCCGCCCGAACCGGTCCATGATCTGCCCGCTCGTGAAGAACAGGGCGAGGTCGACCGCCCCCGCGACGCCGACCACCAGTGCGATGCTGCTCTCCTGCATCCCGAGGCTCACGCCCGCCAGCGGCAGGATCACCATCCGGCTCGACCGCAGCCCGCCGATCAGCGCGGCCGCGAACCCCATGCGCGCGAGCACCTGCCGATGCCGTGCGATCGTGCGGAAGAGGCCCTCCCGGTGCACGGCGACCGACTCGCCCTCGGTGGTCTGCGCGGCGGGCGCGGTGCGCATCGCCGAGCGCCGCTCCGCGAGCACGGCGGACGGGTCGGGCAGCACGAGCAGCACGATCGCGACCAGCACGCAGGCGATCGCGTGCACGACGAAGACGGCGCGGGTGCTGCCGGTCAGCCCGATGACGAGCGCCGCGAGGAACGGGCCGACGAAGTACCCGGCGCGGAACATGCCGCCGAGCAGCGAGAGCGCCCGGGCGCGGTGGGAGGCGGGCACGAACGTGGTCATGAACGCCTGCCGCGCCAGGGCGAAGGAGGCGGTCGCGATGCCGATGAGCAGCACGCCGATCCCGAGCACCGCGGGCGCGGTCGCGAGGATGCAGA
Source organism: Amnibacterium soli (assembly GCF_039544415.1). NCBI lineage: Bacteria > Bacillati > Actinomycetota > Actinomycetes > Micrococcales > Microbacteriaceae > Amnibacterium > Amnibacterium soli. The sequence continues at coordinate 455,461 of NZ_BAABLP010000001.1, forward strand.
GCAGCAGGCCGGCGAGCGCCGCGACGGCGGACCCGATCATCGCCGTGCGCTCGCCGACCTTCGCGACGATCCAGCCGCTCGGGATGTCGCCGATCAGCGTGCCGACCATGATCAGCGCCGAGATGAAGCCCGCCAGTGCGAGCGAGCCGCCGAGGCGGGCGGCGTCGACGGGGATCACCGGGATCACAGCGCCCTCACCGATGGAGAAGAGCAGGCCGGGGAGGTAGACCGGCAGGGCGACCGAGCCCAGGCGGAAGCTCGGTGCGGTCGTCATAGGACGTCCACGGTACGCCCGCGGCCGGGCCGCCTCCTGCGGGGAGGCCCGGCCGCACGGGCTCGCCGACTACCATTGGCGGGCCATGCAACTCGACCTCGCCCCGCGCATCGCGGCGCTCCGCTCCACCCTCGGTGACGTCGTCGCGGTCGTCGGCGTCGACTCCCTCCGCGCCAAGATCGTCGACCTGGAGGCCCGCGCGTCGGCGCCCGACCTGTGGGACGACCCGGACGCCGCGCAGAAGGTGACCAGCGAGCTGAGCCACGCCCAGTCGCAGCTCGCCCGCATCACCGCGGTCGAGTCGCGCCTCGACGACCTCGAGGTGCTGATCGAGCTCGTGAACATGGAGGACGACGAGGCGCAGGCCGCCGAGTCCGCCGCCGAGGTCGAGTCGGAGCTGAAGGGCCTGCAGAAGACCGTCGACGAGCTCGAGGTCCAGACCCTGCTGAACGGGGAGTACGACCCGCGCCCCGCGGTCGTCACGATCCGCGCGGGCGCCGGCGGCGTCGACGCGTCCGACTTCGCCGAGATGCTGCTGCGCATGTACCTGCGCTGGGCCGAGCAGCACAAGTACCCGGCGACCGTCATGGACGCCTCCTACGCGGAGGAGGCGGGCATCAAGTCCGCGACGTTCGAGATCGACGCCCCCTACGCGTTCGGCAACCTCTCCGTCGAGGCCGGCACGCACCGCCTCGTGCGGATGAGCCCCTTCAACTCCGCGGGCAAGCGCCAGACGAGCTTCGCCGCGGTCGAGGTCATCCCGCTGCTCGAGGAGAGCGGCGAGATCGAGGTGCCCGAGAACGACATCCGCGTCGACGTCTTCCGCTCGTCGGGACCCGGCGGCCAGAGCGTCAACACCACCGACTCCGCGGTCCGCATCACGCACCTCCCGACCGGGATCGTCGTGTCGATGCAGAACGAGAAGAGCCAGATCCAGAACCGCGCCGCCGCCATGCGGGTGCTCCAGTCCCGGCTGCTGATCCAGCGCCGGGAGGAGGAGGCGGCGAAGAAGAAGGAGCTCGCGGGCAACATCACCGCGAGCTGGGGCGACCAGATCCGCTCCTACGTGCTCGCGCCGTACCAGATGGTCAAGGACCTGCGCACGGAGTACGAGGTCAACAACCCGTCGAGCGTCTTCGACGGCGACCTCGACGGCTTCCTCTCGGCCGGCATCCGCTGGCGGAAGAAGGACCCGACCGACTGAGCGGCGCCCCGCCGGGAAGGCGGGCGGAACATGAACGACAGTGATGGAGTTCGCCTGTCGGACCCGCCGCGAGCGGGATCGGCACCTATCGTGGCTGCGACATGATCCGCTTCGACTCCGTGACCAAGCGCTATCGGGGGGCTCCCCGGCCTGCGCTCGACGACGTGACGCTCGAGATCGGCGCCGGGGAGTTCATCTTCCTCGTGGGCGCCTCCGGCAGCGGCAAATCCAGCCTCCTCCGCCTGATGCTGCGGGAGGAGAAGCCGACGAGCGGCGAGATCCACGTGCTGGGCCAGCGCCTCACGTCGATCTCCACGCGCAAGGTGCCGTACTTCCGCCGCAGCCTCGGCGTCGTCTTCCAGGACTTCCGCCTGCTGCCGAACAAGACGGTCTACGACAACGTCGCCTTCACCCTGCAGGTGATCGGGAAGTCCCGCGGCTTCATCCAGACCACCGTGCCCGACGTGCTCGAGACGGTCGGCCTCGCGGAGAAGTCGTCGAACTTCCCGAACGAGCTGTCCGGCGGTGAGCAGCAGCGCGTCGCCATCGCCCGCGCCGTGGTCAACAAGCCGTCGATCGTGCTCGCGGACGAGCCCACCGGCAACCTCGACCCCCGCACCAGCGAGGGGATCATGCAGGTGCTGGACCGCATCAACCAGCAGGGCACCACGGTCGTGATGGCCACCCACGACGTCACCATCGTCGACCGCGCGCAGAAGCGCGTCGTCGAGCTGGTGCAGGGCAAGATCATCCGCGACGAGCACGAGGCGACGTACGTCACGAGCTCCATCAAGCTGCCGAAGCCGCCGGTCGCCGAGCCGCCCGTGCAGCGGGACGGCCCGGTGCCGCTCTGGGCGCGCCGCGGCCAGCCCGCGTCCGGCACGGGTGCGACGCCGGTCGTGCGCCCTGCGACGGGCGCGCAGCCCGTCGTGCGCCCCGCGACGGGCGCACAGCCGGTCGTCCGGCCCGAGACCGGCGCCGTGCCCGTCGCGCCGGCCGCCGCCGCTGCGCCCACGACCAGCTCGACGCCGATCTGGGTGCGGGCCGAGACGGGCCCCGTCCTGCTGCCCGGCGAGCACGCGCCCTGGCGCGCGGCGCCCGTCGCGCCGCCCGCGGAGGAGGAGCACCCCGACGGGCGCTCCCTGTTCTTCGCCGCCCCCGTGCCGGCGCCCCGCACCGACACCGGCGCGGTCCCGACGGCGCAGACCGATCCCGGTCTCGGCGCCATGCCCGACCTCGACGACTCGGGCGACGGCGATCTGCGCGGTGTCGCCCGGCACCGCGACCAGCTGCCCGACCACCTCGACTTCATCACGGGGCTCGGCCTGCGGGCGCGGAAGGGCGACGACGACGAGGTGGGTCCGTCCTCATGAGACTCGGTCTGGTCCTGGGCGAGGCCGCGAGCGGCCTCCGGCGCAACTTCTCGATGGTCGTCTCCATCGTGCTCGTCACCTTCGTGTCCCTGACCTTCGTCGGCACCGCGGCGCTCATGCAGCTGCAGATCGGCCAGATGAAGAACTTCTGGTACGACAAGGCGCAGGTCGCCGTGTACCTCTGCAACGGCGCCGTGCCGAGCACCAACTGCCAGGACGGCGGCGCGACGAAGGCGCAGATCGAGGCCGTGCGCACGGCGCTCGAGACGGCGCCCGTGAAGAGCTTCGTCAACAACTTCTACTTCGAGAACCACCAGAAGGCGTACGACAACTTCCAGAAGCAGTTCAAGGGCAACCCGGTCGCCGACTACGTGACGCCGGACCTGCTGAACGAGGCCTTCTGGGTGAACCTGAAGAACCCGAACCAGTCCGCCGTCATCGGCGAGGCGATCAGCGGCATGCCGGGCGTCGACGCGGTCACCGACCAGCGGCGCCTGCTCGACCAGATCTTCGCGGTGCTGAACACCGCCTCCATCACCGCCGCCGGCATCGCCGCGCTGATGCTCGTCGCGGCGGCGCTGCTGATCTCGACCACCATCCGCCTCTCCGCCTTCTCGCGCCGGCGGGAGCTCGGCATCATGCGACTGGTGGGCGCCTCGAACCGCTTCATCCAGACGCCCTTCATCCTCGAGGGCGTGCTCGCGTCCCTGATCGGCTCGGTGCTGGCCGCCGCGACGACGGTGGGCATCGTGCAGTTCTTCGTGCAGGGCTACCTGGCGCAGGCGCAGCGCGACATCGCGTTCGTGACCGTGCCGGACGCGCTGATCGTGGTGCCGATCCTGATCGGGGCGGGCGTCGTGCTGGCCGCGGTGTCGGCGAACATCGCGATCTCCCGGTACCTCCGGGTCTAGCGCTCGGTAGACTGATCGGCCGCCCGGATCCGGGCGAGCAGTCGATCGGAGGTGTCTCATGCCCAGAGAGCAGGGGCGCAAGGTCGTGGCCACGAACCGCAAGGCCCGGCACGACTACACGATCGAGGACACCTACGAGGCCGGCATCGTGCTGACCGGCACCGAGGTGAAGTCGCTGCGGCAGGGCCGCGCCTCCCTGGTCGACGGCTACGCCTACATCGACAACGGGCAGGCGTACCTCGACGCGGTGCACATCCCCGAGTACAACCAGGGGACCTGGACCAACCACCCGCCGCGGCGCACCCGCAAGCTGCTGCTGCACAAGCAGCAGATCCTCAAGCTGCACTCGGAGGTGCGCGAGGGCGGGTACACGCTCGTGCCGCTCTCCCTGTACTTCTCGGACGGCAAGGCGAAGGTCGAGCTCGCGCTGGCGAAGGGCAAGCGCGAGTACGACAAGCGGCACGCGCTGCGCGAGCGGCAGGACACCCGCGAGGCGCAGCGCGCCATGCGCACGCGCAACAACCTCGGCGAGTGAGGATCGCGCCGGACGACCCGCTCGCTGCGGACGTCCGCGCCCTGCTCGAGGAGCACCTGGCCGACATGCGGCGCATCTCGCCGCCCGAGAGCGTGCACGCGCTCGACCCCGAGCTGCTCGCGGCCCCGGCGGTGCGGTTCCTCGCGGCCCGCGACGACGACGGGACGCTGCTCGGCTGCGGGGCGCTCACGTCGCTCGGCGGCGGTGACGCGGAGCTGAAGTCGATGCGCACCGCGCCCGCCGCCCGCGGCCGGGGCGTCGCCGCCGCGGTGCTCGTGGAGCTCATCCGGCACGCGCGCGAGCGGGGCGACCGGCGCGTGCTGCTCGAGACCGGCACCGAGCCGTTCTTCGAGGCGGCCGCCCGGCTGTACCTCCGGCACGGCTTCACGCCCTGCGAGCCGTTCGGCGACTACGCGCTCGACCCGCACAGCCGGTACTTCGCCCTCGCGCTCTGAGCCGCGGCGGGAACAACCTGTCGGCGGGGGTCGTTACACTCGACGAGCCCAGGAGCGATCCCGGGCGCACAACTCCACAGCGCGACAGTGGCTCGGTTTCCGCCAGGGGATGATCGGTTTCGACATTGCCTGTTCAACGACGGGAAGCGGGTCGAGGATGCGTGCTTATCTCGTTAACGATGCACGCAAACAATAGGTGCCAGTAAGTCTCGCACCGCGTTCGCTCTCGCTGCTTAAGCCAGAGTGACGCCGTCGGCCCGGGTGTCGTCCTCGACCCGGTAGCCGGCGTCAGCTAGAGGACTTGCTACGGACGTTCCGCCTCGGGGCGCCGTGGGACTTCAACCGGGGCTGGGCCCGTCGATCGCAATCCGTCTGCGGTAAGGATCGGGGCCGAGCAGAACGACACACGCAGACTGCGCCCGGAGAAGACGTGGTTCCTCAGCAGTGGACGGGGGTTCGATTCCCCCCATCTCCACTCCTCCCCGACAGGGGAGCAGGAGCCCGGGCCGCTGTCGCGCTGGTGGAGGAGGATCGGGCCGTGGTCCGCCTGATCGTGCTCTCCGGCCCTCCCGGCATCGGGAAGTCGACGGTCGCGGACGCCGTCGCGGCTCTGCACCCGGCCGTGCGCCTCTCCATCGACGACGTCGAGGAGGCGATGCGCGCCTGCGGGCTCGCCGCCCGGCAGACGGGGGTCGCCGCGTACGAGGTCGTCCGCGCTGCGGCCGAGCAGAACCTGGCGCAGGGGCTCGACGTCGTCGTGGACGCGGTGAACGACTCGGAGCCCGCGCGCGGGACCTGGCGTCGTGCTGCCGCGGCGACCGGCGCCGCGCTGCTCCAGATCGTGCTCGTCATCGACGACGCAGCGACGCACCGCACGCGCCTCGAGGGGCGGACCCGGCCCTTCGTGCACCTCGCCGAACCGGCGTGGGACGCGGTCGTGGTCGCCCGCCCGGACCGCTGGGGCCCGGGCGTCCTCCGCCTGGACGCCGCACATCCCGTGGAGGAGCTGGCGCGGTCGGTGCTGGCTGCGGTGCCGTCCAGCCCGCCTTCACATCCCGCGGCGTAGCGTCACGGCCGTGACCGCCGCGACAGGGCAGCGGGCGGCGGGTCTCGACGAACGCGCCAAGGGGCGAGCGTTCGCGGTGAGCATCGCCGTCGCGGTGCTGACGATCCTCGACCTCTCCAAGGTGAACGTCGGGCTGCCGTCGATCCAGAAGGCCCTGCACACCGGGCCGACGGAGCTGCAGATCATCGTCGCCGGCTACGCGCTCGCGTTCGGCCTCGCGCTCGTGCCCGGCGGCCGCCTCGGCGACGTGCTGTCGCGGAAGACGATGTTCCTGATCGGCCTCGCCGTGTTCACGCTGTTCAGCCTGCTCTGCGCGCTCGCGCCGACGGCCGGCATCCTGCTGGCGGCCCGCTTCCTGCAGGGCGTCGGCGCGGGCCTGCAGATGCCGCAGGTGCTCGGCCTGGCGCAGGAGCTGTACCAGGGGGAGCGCCGGGCGCGGGCCCTCGGCGTCTACGGCGCGAGCGTCGGGCTCGGCACGGCGCTCGGTCCCACGATCGGCGGCGCCCTGATCCTGCTCGGCGGCCCGGTCGACGGCTGGCGGTTCATCTTCTGGATGAACGTGCCGCTCGGTCTGGTCCTGCTCGTGCTCGCCGCCCGGGTGCTCCCCGGGAAGCACGCGACGTCGGAGGGGAAGTCGCTCGACCCCATCGGCGTCGGGCTGCTCGGCCTCACCGTCGTCGCCTTCATGCTGCCGTTCGTGCTCACGACCGGGCAGGGGCACGACGCCCCGGCGCGCTGGTTCTCGCTCGTCGCCGCTGCCGGGCTGCTCGCCGGCTTCCTGGCGTGGGAGCGGCGATACGCCGCGCGCGGCCGCACGCCCGCCGTCGACGTGGGGCTGTTCGGGCGCGCGTCCTACCGCAACGGGCTCATCGTCGCGACGTTCTGGTTCGCCGCGGGTCCGGCGACCTTCCTCCTGAACACCCTGCTGCTGCAGGAGGGGCTCGGGCTCGAGCCGGTCTTCGCCGGCATGGTGACGATCCCGTTCGCCCTCGCCTCCGCGGCCTCCTCCTACGCCGCGGGGCGCCTCGTGAACCGGTACGGCCGCGCGCTCGTCGTGGTCGGCCTGGTCGTGGCAGCGGTCGGCTTCGGGCTGTCGCTGACCGCCGCCGTGCTCGCGCCGCCGGCGCTCGTGCCGTGGCTGATGGCCGCCGGGCTGCTCGTCGCGGGAGCGGGCGGCGGCTCCGTCGTCTCGCCGAACCAGACGCTCACGCTGTCGGAGGTGCCGGTCGCCGAGGGCGGCGTCGCGGGCTCCGTGGCGCAGGTCGGGCAGCGCGTCGGCACCGCGATCGGCGTCGCGGGCGCCTCCGCGGTGTTCTTCACCGTGCTGAACGCGGACGCCGCGGGATCGAAGCTCGGCGACTACCACCTCGCGACGCTGGGCGGCGGCGGGCTCGCGATCCTGATCCTGCTCGTCGCGCTGGGCTTCGCGCTCGCCGACCTCGGCCGCCGCCGCAAGCAGGGCACCTCCTGACCTTTGCTTTGCTCACGCTTCGTGCCGCTCGACGCGTCGTCGGGCGGCACGAAGCGTGAGCGAAGTGAGCTAGGGGTGGAGGACCACCTTGATGCAGCCGTCCTCCTTGTCGCGGAAGATCCGGTACATGTCCGGGGCCTCGTCGAGGCCGACCTCGTGCGTCGTGAGGTCCATCGTGCCGAGCGGATCGGCCGGGTCCTCGACGAGGGGCAGCAGGTCGTCGCGCCAGCGCTGCACGTTGCACTGACCCATGCGGATCGTGACCTGCTTGTCGAACAGGGTCATCAGCGGCGTCGGGTCGGCCGTGCCGACGTAGACGCCGGAGAGGGAGACGGTGCCGCCGCGGCGCACCGCGTCGAAGGCGGTGTGCAGGGCGACGAGCTTGTCCACGCCGACGGTCGTCATCGCCTTCTGCGCGAGCGCGTCCGGCAGCAGGCCGACCGCCTTCTGCGCGAGGCCGACGGCGCCCTGGCCGTGGGACTCCATGCCGACCGCGTCGACGATGCCGTCCGGCCCGCGGCCGTCGGTCGCGTCCTTCAGGCGCGCGACCACGTCGCCGTCGATGTCGAACGCCTCCACGCCCCACTTCTCGGCGAGCGCACGGCGCTCGGGCACCGGGTCGGTGGCGACGACGCGGTAGCCGAGGTGCTTGCCGATGCGGGCCGCGAACTGGCCGACGGGGCCGAGGCCCAGCACGCCGAGCGTGCCGCCCTCCGGCACCTGGGCGTACTGCACGCCCTGCCACGCGGTGGGCAGGATGTCGGACAGGAACAGGTAGCGCAGGTCCGGCAGGTCCGTGCCGATCACGGTCGCGTTGAAGTCGGCGAGCGGCACCCGCATGCGCTCCGCCTGGCCGCCCGGCACCTCGCCGTACAGCTCGGTGTAGCCGTAGAGCGCGGCGCCCGTGCCGTGCTCGTGCTGCTGCGTCGTCTCGCACTGGGTGTGCAGGCCGCGGCGGCACATGAAGCACTCGCCGCACGCGATCACGAACGGGATCACGACGCGGTCGCCCACCTTGACGCGGGTGACGCCGGCGCCGACCTCCTCGACGACGCCCATCGTCTCGTGGCCGAGCACGTCCCCCTTGTTCAGGAACGGGCCGAACAGGTCGTACAGGTGGATGTCGGAGCCGCAGATGGCCGCCGAGGTCACGCGGATCACCGCGTCGGTCGGTCGTTCGATCCGCGGGTCCGGCACCTCCTCGACCGAGACCTTCTCCATGCCCTGCCAAGTCAATGCGCGCATGCCGCCATCCCATCGGTCCGGGCTGGGCGCTTCCCGCGTCGCTCAGGAAGGGAGGGCGCCCGTCGTCTCGAGCGCGAGCAGGCGCACCTTCGTCTCCGGCCCGCCCAGGTAGGCGCCGACCGACCCGTCGGAGCGCGTGACCCGGTGGCAGGGGATCACGAGCGGCAGCGGGTTCGTGGCGCACGCGGTGCCGACGGCGCGCACGGCCTTCGGGGACGACGTCCGTGCGGCCAGCGCCGCGTAGCTCACCCGCTCGCCGTAGGGCACCTGCCGGAGGCGGTCCAGCACCTCCAGTCGGAAGCCGCGGGCGAGCCGGGTGTCGAGCGGCAGCCCGAACGGGTCGTGGGCGCCGGCGAAGTAGGCGTCGAACCAGCGCGCGGCGTCGTCGAGCCGCTTCGGCGTCCGCAGGATCCGCGGCCCGATGCGGTCCGCGAGCGACTGCAGCACCGCCTCCTCGCCCTCCCGCTCGAACGCGACCCGGGCGACGCCCGCCTCCGTCGCGGCGACGAGCAGGCGGCCGACGGGGGAGTCGACGGTCCGGTAGTGGACGTCGGGCGCCGCGTCGCCGACGGCGCGGGCCTCGAGGCGCTCGTGGAGGCGGTCGAGCAGCGCGGGCGGGGTCGGCGGGAGGTCGGGGATCGGGGCTGCGGTGGTCATGCGTCCTCCAGGACGAGCAGGGTGCGGAGCCGGCGGACGCCGTCGGAGGCGGCCTTGCGCGCGGCGGCAGGGGTGGTGCCGGTGACCGCCGCGACCTCGTCGTAGGGCAGCCCGGCGAGGTGGTGGTGCACGACGGCGGCGCGCTGGCCGTCGGGGAGGCGGGCGAGCGCGGCCCAGAGGTCCAGGTCGCGGCCCGCGGGCGGCACGGGGGAGTCGGGCACGCCCTCCTCCGGGATCACGGTGCGCGCCGAGGCCCGCAGCACGTCGAGCGCCTTGCGGTGCGCGATGGTGACGAGCCAGCCGCGGACCCGGTCGCCCTCGAAGCGGTCCCAGGCGCCGAGCGCGGCGACGAACGTCTCGCTCCAGGCGTCCTCCGCGTCGTGCTGCGGCAGCAGGCCGCGGCACACGCGCCAGACGGTCTCGCCGTGCGCGGTGACGACGTGCTCGAAGGGCTCCCTCACATCACGTCAACGCGCGGGCGGGGCGAGATGTGAGGCCAGCACCTCAAGCACCTCGTCGTGCAGCGGCCCGTTCGTGGCGAGCGCGGTGCCGTGCCACGGGCCCGGCCGCCCGTCGAGCGCGGAGAAGCGGCCGCCCGCCTCCGCCACGATCGGTGCCAGCGCGGCGATGTCGTAGACCTTGAGGTCGTGCTCGCCGGCGACGTCGAGCTGGCCCTCGGCCACGAGGACGTAGGACCAGAAGTCGCCGAGGGCGCGGGACCGCCACGACCGCCGGGTGAGGGCGAGCAGCGGCTCGAGCCAGCCCGCCGCGTCCCACCCCTGGATCGCGTTGTAGCTGACGAAGGCGTCGTCGAGGCTGCGGACCCCGGAGGTGGCCAGGCGCTCCGGCTCGCCGTCCGGCAGCGCCGCGGCCCAGGCGCCGTGGTCGATCGCGGCCCACCAGCGGCGGCCGAGCGCGGGCGCGGAGGCGACGCCGACCACCGGCTCGCCGTCCACCGCGAGCGCGATCAGGGTCGCCCAGATCGGCAGGCCGCGCAGGAAGTTCGTCGTGCCGTCGATCGGGTCGACGATCCACTGGCGGCCGGGGGCGCGTTCGCCCCCGTACTCCTCGCCGAGGATCGCGTCGTCCGGGCGCTGATCCGCGAGCACCTCCCGGATCGCGCGCTCGACCGCGGTGTCCCCGTCGGTGACCGGCGTGCGGTCGGGCTTCGTGTCGATGCGCAGGTCGGCGGCGCGGAAGCGGGCGATGCTCTGCGCGTCGGCGGCGTCCGCGAGGCGCAGGGCGAGGGCGAGGTCGTCGGCGAGGTCCGGCACGGCTCCACCGTAGGGCTGCGGCGCCCCCTCCGGCCGACGCTCGGCGCGGCAGGATCGGGGCGTGACCTCGACGAGCGACCTGCTGCGCACCCCCGGCCTGACCGAGTTCCTCGACCCGCCCGTGCCGGAGGGGGAGTCGCCGTACGTCCCGGGCGCCGGCCCGGGGCGCGAGATCCGGATCGTCGAGCCCGACCCGGCCTGGCCCGGGCAGGCGTCGGCGGTCGTCGAGCGCATCCGCACGGTGCTCGGACCGGTCGCCGTCGGCGTCGAGCACGTCGGGTCCACCTCCGTGCCGGGCCTGCCGGCGAAGCCGATCCTCGACATCGACCTGCGGGTGCCGGACCCGGACGACGAGGCGTCGTACGTGCCGCCGCTCGAGGCCGCGGGGTTCGAGCTCGCCGTCCGCGAGCCCTGGTGGTACGGGCACCGCCTCCTGCGCGGCACGGACCCGGCCGTGAACCTGCACGTCTACGGCCCCGACAGCCCGGAGTCGGCCCGGCAGCGCCTGTTCCGCGACTGGCTGCGCACCCACCCGGACGATCGCGACCGCTACGCCGTGGCGAAGCGCGACGCGGCCGCGGCGGCGCTCGCCGCGGGCGAGCACGTGCAGCAGTACAACGCGCGCAAGCAGGCGGTGCTCCGCGACGTCTACGCCCGCCTGTTCGCCGACGCGGGCCTCGCCTGACCGGCCTCCGACATGAAGACGGGCTACTCGCCGTCGGCGCCGGTGACGCGGCCGCCCTGCGCGTCGAGGAGGCGCTGGAGCGACTCGAGGCGGCGGCGGCCGGCGTCGCCGAGCTCGCCGGCGCTGACCCGGTCGACGATCTCCCAGTCGTGCGCGTCGGCGAGCGCGATGCCGTCCGGCGGGTCCTCGACCGGGCGGGATCGGGCCGCGAACGACCGCAGGATGTTGGCCGGGTCGACGTGGCCCAGGCCGAACGAGCGGATGCCCGGGGTGTCGATGACCCAGCCCGCCGCGGGCAGCCCGGCCGCGCGCTCCTCCTCCGTCGCGTAGAGGCGCAGGGCGATGGAGGAGGACGACGTGTGCCGTCCGCGGCCCGTGACCGCGTTCACGACGCCGGTCGCGCGCTGCGCCTCCGGCACGAGCGCGTTCACGAGCGTCGACTTGCCGACGCCGGAGTGGCCCACCGCGACGGTCGTGTGCCCGAGCAGCGCCGCGCGCACCGCGGCGAGGTCGCCGCCGGCCCGGGTCGTGAGGATCGGCAGCTCGATCGGCACGAACTCCGCGATCAGGTCGGCGGGGTCCGCGAGATCCGTCTTCGTGATGAGCAGCACCGGGTCGATCCCGGCGTCGAACGCCGCGACGAGGTAGCGGTCGATCAGGGCGGGCCGGGGCTCCGGGTTCGCGGCCGCGACCACCGTGAGCAGCTGGTCCGCGTTCGCGACGATGACCCGCTCGACCTCGTCGGTGTCGTCAGCGCTGCGGCGCAGCACCGTCTCCCGCTGCACGATCCGCACGATCCGGGCGAGCGAACCCGCCTCGCCGGTCAGGTCGCCGACGACGTCGACGCGGTCGCCGACGACGACCCCCTCCTTGCCGAGCTCGCGTGCCCGGGTCGTGAGCACGACGCGCTCGTCCTCGCCGTCCTCGTCGACGAGCACGTGCATGCGGCCGCGGTCGACGGACACGACCCGGCCGGGCACGGCGGTCTCGTGGGCGGGCCGCTGCTTCGTGCGCGGCCGCGTGCCCTTCCGGTTGGGGCGGACCTTCGCGTCGGACTCGTCGTAGTCCTCGTACGGCTCGTCCTCGTCGGTCATCCAGCTCATGCGAGCATCCGCTGCCACAGGTCGACGAAGCCGGGCAGGGTCTTCGCGGTGGTCGCGACGTCCTCGACCGCGAGCCCCGGCGTGGCGAGCCCGAGCAGCGCACCGGTCGTGGCGATGCGGTGGTCCGCGTAGCTCCGCCACGGCCGGTCGCCGGCGACCGGGCGCCCGCCCTCGACGACGAGGCCGTCCTCGGTCTCGGAGGCGGTGATCCCGACCGCGCCGAGCTCGGCGACCAGGGCGGCGAGCCGGTCGGTCTCGTGCCCGCGCAGGTGGCCGATGCCGGTGAAGGTGGAAGTGCCGTCGGCGAGCGCCGCCAGCCCGACGAGCGTCGGCGCGAGCTCGCCGCCCTCGCCGAGGTCCAGGTCGACCGGGCGCAGCGACGCGGCGGCGACGCCGTCGCCGGACACGGTCAGGCCGCCGTCCCGGCGCTCGACCCGCCCGCCGAAGGCGGCGAGCCACTCGCGGAGGCGGTCGCCCACCTGCGTCGTCGACTCCGGCCAGTCGGGCACGTGCACGGCGCCGCCCGCGACCAGCGCGGCGGCGAGGAAGGGCGCCGCGTTCGACAGGTCGGGCTCGATGACGAGGTCGCGCCCGGCGATCGCGTGCGGCGGCACGGTCCAGCGGGCTGCGCCGTCGCCCACCGCCGCGTCGACGGGGACGCCGCGACGGGCGAGCGCGTCGACGGTCATGTCGATGTGGGGGAGGGAGGGCAGTCGGGCGCCCCGGTGCTCCACCTCGATCCCGTGCTCGAACCGCGCGCCGGACAGCAGCAGGCCCGACACGAACTGGCTCGACCCGGAGGCGTCGATCGCGACGGGTCCGCCGCCGACCCGTCCGGTGCCGCGCACGGTGAAGGGCATCGTGCCGCGGCCCTCGTCGTCCACGTCGACGCCGAGGGCGCGCAGCGACCCGACGGTCGTCGCCATCGGCCGCTGCCGGGCCCGCTCGTCGCCGTCGAACCGCACGTCTCCGTCGGCGAGCGCGGCGACCGGCGGCAGGAAGCGCATGAGGGTGCCCGCGAGCCCGACGTCGATCGCGACGCCGCCGCGCAGCGGTGCGGGCGAGACGCGGACCGCCTCCCCGTCCCGCTCGACGCCCACGCCGAGCGCCCCCAGCGCGGCGAGCATCAGCTCGGTGTCGCGGGCGATCAGCGCCGCGCGCAGCACGGACGGGCCGTCGGCGAGCGCCGACAGCACGAGCTCGCGGTTCGTCAGGCTCTTCGAGCCAGGGAGGCGCACGGTCGCGGCCAGCGGGCCGGGCGCGACGGGAGCCGGCCAGACCGCCTCGGAATAGGTCGCGTGCACCATCGGTTCCAGCCTAGGTCCGCGTCGCGATCCGGGAAGGGGCTGCCGCATGACCTCCGCCGTGCTCACCGCTCCTCCGATCCGCCTCCGGCCTGCCCAACTACACTCCGCAGGCATGTCCCACCCGTCCCAGCCCGCCCGCGCCGATGCCGATGAGGTCGTCGATCTCGACGCCCCCGCGCACGACGAGGCCGACGAGGCCGCTGTCGACCAGGATGCCGATCGCGAGGACGACGCCGACGAGTCGATCGACGACGAGGCCGACCTCGCGGCGGCGCCCGACGCGGCCGAGGAGGAGACCCTCGAGGACACGGTCGAGGAGGCGCTCGACGACGTGATCCGCGAGGAGCCCGCCGAGCTGCCCGCGGACCCCGCGGCGCTGCGCGCCCTGTTCGAGCAGCAGGCGCTGCCCTTCATCGACCAGCTGTACGGCGCCGCGATGCGGATGACCCGGAACCCGGCCGATGCGCAGGACCTCGTGCAGGAGACCTTCGTGAAGGCGTTCGGCGCCTTCCGCTCGTTCCAGCAGGGGACGAACCTCAAGGCGTGGCTGTACCGGATCCTCACGAACACGTACATCAACACGTACCGGAAGAAGCAGCGCGACCCTTACAAGTCGAGCACGGACGACCTCGAGGAGTGGCAGCTGGGCGAGGCCCAGTCCACGACCTCGGCGTCCCGCACCTCCCGCTCCGCCGAGGCGGAGGCCATCGACCACCTCCCCGACTCGACGGTGAAGGACGCGCTGCAGTCCATCTCCGAGGACTTCCGCCTCGCCGTCTACCTCGCCGACGTGGAGGGGTTCTCCTACCAGGAGATCGCCGACATCATGCACACGCCCGTGGGCACCGTGATGAGCCGCCTCCACCGCGGCCGCCGCCTGCTCCGCGAGCGGCTGACCGACTACGCGCAGGAGCGCGGGATCGCGATGGGCGCGGTGTCGCGCCGCACCGCACCAGCCAGGAAGGGAGCCTGAGACCGATGACGGACTGCGGCTGCGAGAAGGCCAAGCAGGATCTCGAGGAGTACCTGCACCACGAGCTCGAGCGTTCCGAGTACGCCGACATCTCCGAGCACCTCGCGCACTGCGTCGACTGCTCCGACGAGGTGCACGTCGGCCGGGTGCTGACGGAGGCCGTGAAGCGCGCCTGCCGTGACACGGCCCCGGAGGAGCTCCGCTCCCAGGTGATCACGAGCCTCCGGCTCACCATCACCCACTGATCACTTCGTCTTCACGGAGATCCGGCGAGGCCGGATCTCCGTGAAGACGAGAGCTCGACCTAGCGCTGGAAGACCCGCTGGACGAGGTCCGCCTGCTCGGCCTGGTGGCGCTTCGCCGAACCGGCCGCCGGTGAGGCGGACGCCGGGCGGGACACGACGCGGACGTCGCGGTCGCCGGCGATCCGGCCGCGCAGCATCTCCAGCTGCACGAAGGGCGCCGCTCCCTGGTTCGCGGGTTCGTCCTGCGCCCAGACGATCTCGGCGCCGGGATAGCGCTGCAGCACCTCGGTCAGCTCCGCCCGCGGCACCGGGTAGTACTGCTCGACCCGCACCAGCGCGGTCGCGGTGTCGTCCCGCTTCTCCGCCTCCGCCACGAGGTCGTAGTGGACCTTGCCGGCGTGCAGCACGACCCGCGTCACCGCCGACGGGTCCTGGATGCGCGCGTCGTCGATGACCGGGCGGAACGCGCCCTCGGTCAGCTCCTCCACCCCGCTCGTCGCGCTGCGGAGGCGCAGCATCGACTTCGGCGTGAAGACGATCAGCGGGCGGCGCGGGCGCGCGACGGCCTGGCGGCGCAGCAGGTGGAAGTACGACGCGGGCGTCGACGGCTGCGCGATCGTCATGTTGTCCTGCGCCGCGAGCTGCAGGAACCGCTCGATGCGCGCCGACGAGTGGTCCGGGCCCTGGCCCTCGTAGCCGTGGGGGAGCAGCAGCACGACGCTCGAGCGCTGGCCCCACTTCTGCTCGGAGGCGGACACGTACTCGTCGATGACGATCTGCGCGCCGTTGACGAAGTCGCCGAACTGCGCCTCCCAGCACACGAGCGCGTCGGGGCGCTCGACGGAGTAGCCGTACTCGAAGCCGAGCGCGGCGTACTCGCTGAGCAGCGAGTCGTAGATCCAGAACTTGCCCTGCTCCTCCGACAGGTGCGACAGCGGCGTCCACTCGGCGCCGGTCTCCCGGTCGTGGAGGACCGCGTGGCGCTGCACGAAGGTGCCGCGGCCGGAGTCCTGCCCGGCGAACCGCACGGGCGTGCCGTCGAGCAGCAGCGTGCCGAGCGCGAGCAGCTCGGCCCACGCCCAGTCGATGCCGCCGGCGCGGGTCATCTCCGCGCGCTTGGCCATCAGGCCCTGCAGCTTCGGGTGCACGGTGAAGCCCTCGGGCGGCGACACGAAGGCGTCGCCAATCCGCTGGAGCACGGCCGCGTCCACGCCGGCGGGCGCCGGGCGCCCCTCGTCCCGCTGCGCCGTCGGCATCTCGAGGTCGGCGACCGCGTCCGAGTCCGCGTCGGGCTCCGGCGCGATCGTCGGGGCGCTGGAGGCCTGCGCGTCGTGCGTCTCGGCGAACGCCTGCTCGAGCCGCGACTGGAAGTCGCGGTGGGCGTCGTCGTACAGCTCCTGCGTGATGTCGCCGCGGCCGACGAGGGCCTCGGTGTACAGCTTGCGGACGCTGCGCTTCGCCTCGACCAGGTTGTACATGACCGGCTGGGTCATCGAGGGGTCGTCGCCCTCGTTGTGCCCGCGGCGGCGGTAGGTGACGAGGTCGACCACGACGTCGCGGTGGAACTGCTGCCGGTACGCGAACGCGAGCTCCGCGACGCGGGCCACCGCCTCCGGGTCGTCGCCGTTCACGTGGAGGATCGGCGCCTGCACGGTCTTCGCGACGTCGGTCGCGTAGATCGAGCTGCGGGCGTCGGTCGGCGAGGTCGTGAAGCCGACCTGGTTGTTCACGACGATGTGCACCGTGCCACCCGTGCGGTACGCGCGCAGCTGCGACATCTGCAGCGTCTCGACCACGATGCCCTGGCCCGCCATCGCGGCGTCACCGTGGATGAGGATCGGCAGCACGCGGTAGGTCGCGACCGGGTCGCGATCCTGCTTCGCGCGCACGATGCCCTCGAGCACGCCGTCGACGGTCTCGAGGTGCGACGGGTTCGCGGCGAGGGTGACGGGCAGCGCCTCCCCGGTCGCGGAGACGTACTGCCCCTCGGTGCCGAGGTGGTACTTCACGTCGCCGGAGCCCTGCACGGTCCTCGGGTCCTGCGTGCCCTCGAACTCGCGGAAGATCTGGCCGTAGGTCTTGCCGCAGATGTTCGTGAGCACGTTGAGCCGGCCGCGGTGGGCCATGCCGATCGCGGCGGAGTCGAGAGCGTCCTCCTCCGTCGCGCGCTGCAGCACGGTGTCGAGCAGGGAGATGAGGCTCTCGGAGCCCTCGAGGCTGAAGCGCTTCTGGCCGACGTACTTCGTCTGCAGGAACGTCTCGAACGCCTCCGCCTGGTTCAGCTTGCCCAGGATGCGCATCTGCTCGGAGTGCGTCGGCTTCGCGTACGGCCGCTCGAGCGACTCCTGGAACCACGCGCGCTGCGCGGGGTCCTGGATGTGCATGTACTCGAGGCCGACCGTGCGGCAGTAGCTGTCGCGCAGCTGGCCGAGCACGTCCCGCAGCTTCATCGCCCGCTTGCCGGCGAAGCCGCCGACGACGAACTCGCGGTCCAGGTCCCAGAAGGTGAGGCCGTGGCTGCGGATGTCGAGGTCGGGGTGCCGCCGCTGCTGGTAGACGAGCGGGTCCGTGTCGGCGAGCAGGTGCCCGCGGACGCGGTAGGCGTTGATCAGCTCCTGCACCCGCGCCGTCTTCGACACGTGGTCGGCGAGGTCGACGTTGATGTCCTGCGCCCAGTGGATCGGGTCGGACGGCACGCGGAGCGCGGCGAAGATCTCCTCGTAGAAGTGCTCCTCGCCGATCAGCAGCTGGTGCACGATCCGGAGGAACTCGCCGGAGCCCGCGCCCTGGATCACGCGGTGGTCGTAGGTCGACGTGAGCGTGATCGTCTTCGAGATGCCGAGGTCGATCAGCGTCTTCTCGCTCGAGCCCTGGAACTGGGCCGGGTACTCGAGCGCGCCGGCGCCGATGATCGCGCCCTGGCCGACCGTGAGGCGCGGCACGGAGTGGACCGTGCCGATGCCGCCCGGGTTCGTCAGCGAGATCGTGGTCCCGCCGAAGTCCTCCACGGTCAGCTTGTTCGCGCGCGCCTTGCGGACGAGGTCGTCGTAGGCGGCGACGAACTCCGCGAAGTGCATCGTCTCGGCCCGCTTGATCGAGGGGACGAGGAGCGCGCGGCTGCCGTCGGGCTTCGGGATGTCGATCGCGAGGCCGAGGTTGATGTGGCCGGGCTGCACGACCGAGGCCTTGCCGTCGATCTCGGCGTAGTGCACGTTCTGGCTCGGGAACTCCATGAGCGCCTTGACGAGCGCCCACCCGATCATGTGGGTGAAGCTCACCTTGCCGCCGCGGGCGCGGCGCAGGTGGTTGTTGATGACGATGCGGTTGTCGATCATCAGCTTCGCCGGGATCGTCCGCACGCTGGTCGCCGTCGGGATCGACAGCGACTGGTCCATGTTCGTGGCCAGTGCCTTCGCCATCCCGCGCAGCGGGGTGACGACGTCGTCGCTCGCCGCCCCGGACTGGACGCGCTGGGCGGGGGCGTCTGCAGGGATGGGCTTCTTGGCGGGCGCCTTCGGCGCCTCGGCCTTCACCGGCGCTGCGGCGGGAGCCGGCGCTGCGGCGGGCTTCGGCGCCTGCGCGGTGGGCGCGGGCTCCGGAGCCGCGGCGACCGCGGCGGCGTCCGTGCCGTCGGTGCCGGGAGGCGTGGAGGCGGCGGGCAGGTCCTTCGGCGTGGCGGCGGGGCCGGGCAGCGGCGGGGCGTCGCTGCTGACCGGGCGCTCGACGGGCACGCCCGCCTGCGGGGCTCCGCCGGCCGCGGGCGCGGGCGCGGGCTCGGGCGCCGGGGCGGGCTCGGGCGCCGGGGCGCCGTCGTGGGGCTGCAGCACCGCGTCCGTCTCGACCGGGTGGTAGTCCTCGAGGACCGGCCACCACGACCTGTCCACCGAGTCGCGGTCGGCCTGGAAGCGCTCGTAGAGCTCGTCCACCAGCCACTCGTTGGCGCCGAACTCCGTCGCAGCGCCCTCCTCGGTTCCGGTGGTCAGCTGGTTCGGCACTGAATCTTCGCCCACGTCATCCGCTCCCTGCAGTCGCAGCAGTAGAGGCTACGCCCGCCGCCTCGGGATCGGGGGCCGCACGGATACCGTTTCCGACATGCGTTTCCTCAGCGCGCCGCCGCCGTACGACCTCACCTACTCCGACGTCTTCCTCGCCCCGGCGAGGTCGGGCGTGACGAGCCGCCTGGACGTGTCCCTCGCGCCCGACGACGGCACGGGCGCGACCCTGCCGATCGTCGCCGCGAACATGAACTCCGTCACCGGCCCCCGGCTCGCCGCGACGCTCGCGCGCCGGGGCGGCATCGCCGTGCTGCCGCAGGACCTGCCGCATCCCGAGCTCGTGGAGGCGGTCGCGTGGGTGAAGGCCCAGTCGCCGCGCTGGGACTCGCCGTTCGAGCTGGGGCCCGACGCGCTCGCCGGTGACGCCCAGCGGGTCGTGACGGGCGGCCGCGACCACGGCGTCGTGCTCGTCGACGACCTGGGTGCGGTCGTGGGCGCGGTCGACGCGGCGAGCATCACCGCGGCGGCGCCGGAGACCGCGCTGCGCGACCTGGCGCTCGACGGCGACGTCCTGCTCGACGCCGCCACGGGCGATCCGCACGCCGTCTTCCAGGCGCTGACGGACGCTGGCCGGTCCTTCGCGGCGGTCGTCGAGGACGGGCGGCTCGTCGGCACGACCAGCCCGCGCAGCGCGGTGCGGCAGGCCGTGTACTCGCCCGCGCTCGACGCGGCCGGCCGCCTCCGGGTCGCCGCCGCCATCGGGATCAACGGCGACGTCGCCGGCCGGGCGCGCGAGCTCGCCGAGCTCGGCGTCGACGTGCTGGTGCTCGACACCGCGCACGGCCACCAGGAGGGGATGCTGCGCGCGCTCGAAGCGGTCGCCGCGCTGGACCTCGGGCTGCCGCTCGTCGCCGGCAACGTCGTGACCGCGGAGGCGACTCGCGACCTGGTGCGCGCCGGCGCCTCCATCGTCAAGGTCGGCGTCGGCCCGGGCGCGATGTGCACGACGCGCATGATGACCGCGGTCGGCCGCCCGCAGTTCTCCGCGGTGCTCGAGACCGCCGACGCCGCCCACCAGCTCGGCGCGCACGTCTGGGCCGACGGCGGCGTGCGCTACCCGCGCGACGTCGCGCTCGCGCTCGCCGCGGGCGCCAGCTCGGTGATGATCGGCTCCTGGTTCGCGGGCACGATCGAGGCGCCCGGGGTGCTCGAGCGGGGCGAGGACGGCGCGCTGTTCAAGCAGAGCTGGGGCATGGCCTCCACGAAGGCGGTCAGCGCCCGGTTCGGCGACCGCGACCCGTGGGACCTCGCGCGCAAGCAGCTGTTCGCGGAGGGGATCTCCACCTCGCGGATCCTGCTCGACCCGCTGCGGCCGGGGCTCGAGGACCTGCTCGACACCATCACGACCGGCGTGCGCTCCTCCTTCACGTACGCGGGCGCCGCGGACCCGGTCGCGTTCCGCGAGCGCGCGGTCGTCGGCGTGCAGTCCGCCGCCGGCTACGAGGAGGGCAAGCCCCTGCCCGTCGGCTGGTAGCCCGACGCCCCCTCCCTCGTCCGACCGAGCGCTCGGTCGGATCAGGGACGGGAGGTCGGACTAGGGGAGCGCCGCGAGGAGGTCGGCGGCGCGGCGCGAGCCGGGCTCCCCGCCCTCCTGGAGCAGGCGCCACATCTCGCGCTGCAGCAGGACGTTGGCCGGGGTCGGGACGCCGTGGAGGCGGCCGAGCCGCGCGATCTCGCCGTTGAGCCAGTCCGTCTCGACCCTGCCTTGACCGCGGGCGAGGCTCTGCCACGTGGAGCCGCCGGCCCGCCCGCGGCCGCCGACCGCCTGCGCCGAGTAGCCGGCGATGTCCGCGGCGTACCGCTCGTCGTCGACGACGGCGAGGCCCGCCGCCGCGAAGCACGCCTCCGCCTCCGCCCGCACGAGCGCGTCGAGCCGTGCCGCGCCGTCCTCGTCGCCGTGGCCGCAGAGCGCCTCGACGGCGTTGCCGACGTTGCGCAGCAGCTTCGCCCGCTTCCACGCCATCACGTCCTCGTCGGCACGACCCCGGAACCCCGCCGCGGTGAGGTCGTCCGCGACCCGGCGGTCGACGTCGTCCACGCCGCCGGCGGCGCGGCCGACCGTGAGCACGCCCGCGACCGGCGCGCCCTCGCCGACCACGACGCCGGGCTCGAGGTGGGTCGCGGGCAGATTCACGCAGACGCCGTGGACGTCGCCCGCGATGCGGAGCGCCGCGTCCTCGTTGGCGACGCCGTTCTGCGCGAGCAGCAGCGGCAGCGCGTCGGTCGCGCGGCGCCCGCCGATCGCCAGGGCGCCGAGCTGCTCGAGCACGCCCGCGGTCTGCTGCGACTTCACCGCCACCAGCACCGCGTCGCCCTCCCGCAGCCCGAGCGCCTGCAGCGTCGGCGCGACGGGCAGCCGCAGGCGCAGCTCGCGGTCCGGGCGCCGCACCACCAGCCCGTCCCGCTCGATCGCCTCGCCGTGCGCGCCGCGGGCGACGAGCGCGACCTCCCGCCCGGCGTCGGCGAGCAGCCCGCCGATCACGCCGCCGACCGCTCCCGCACCCACGACCACGTACCGCATGCCCGCAGTCTCCAGCCCGCTCGCCGGACGTCCGCCGACCGGGCCGCCTGCGGATCCTGCACCGGACGTGGTCGCCACAGCACCGGCCGCTACACTCGGCGCCCTCATGGACGACCGTTCGCCCAGATCCCGGGTCGGCTAGATGCTCTGGTTCGACCTCCTCCTGCTCGGCTTCGGCGTGGTCCTCACGTTCGGCACCGGCCTCTTCGTCGCGGCCGAGTTCGCGCTCGTGAACCTCGACCGGTCCGACCTCGAAGCGCGTCGGCGCGAGGGCGAGAAGGGCCTCGATCTCACGATCAACGCCCTGAAGATCACGTCGACGCACCTCTCCAGCGCGCAGCTCGGCATCACGCTGACCACGCTGCTCGCGGGCTACACGTTCGAGCCGGCGCTCTCCGCCTTCATCGAGGCCCCGCTCACCGGGCTCGGGCTGCCGGAGGAGGCGGTCGCGCCGGTCGGCGTCGTCCTCGGGCTGCTGATCGCGACGGTGATCAGCATGATCCTGGGCGAGCTGCTGCCGAAGAACCTCGCGCTCGCCGGCCCCGTGCGGGTCGCCCGCGTCGTCATGCCGTTCCAGACGGGCTTCACGACGGTGTTCCGCCCGGCGGTCCGCGTGCTGAACGGCGCCGCCAACCGCATCATGCGGCTGCTCGGCATCGAACCGAAGGAGGAGCTGTCCGGCGCCCGCACGGCGCAGGAGCTCTCCTCCCTCGTCCGCCGCAGCGCGCTCGAGGGCGTGCTCGACAGCGACACCGCGACCCTGCTCGAGCGGACGCTGACCTTCTCCGGCCACACCGCCGCCGACGTCATGACGCCGCGCCCGCGGCTCAGCGTCATCGCGCGCTCCGCCTCCGCCGCCGACGTGCTGGCGCTCGCGCGCCGCACCGGCTTCTCGCGGTTCCCGGTGACGGGGGACGACGGCGTCGACGACGTCGTCGCGCTCGTGCACGTGAAGCAGGCGATGGCCGTGCCGCGGGCGCGCCGCGCCGACGTCCCGGTCGGCGCGATCGAGACGGAGGCCCTGCGGGTGCCGGAGACCATGACCCTCGACGCGCTGCTCGGCGAGCTGCGCGGCCGGGGCTACCAGATGGCCGTCGTGCTCGACGAGTACGGCGGGACCGCCGGGGTCGCGACGCTCGAGGACTGCGTGGAGGAGCTGGTCGGCGACCTCGTCGACGAGCACGACCGCACCCGCGCCGGCGTCGTGCGCGGCACGGACTCCCTGACCTTCCCCGGCATGCTGCGGCCCGATGAGCTGCGCGACCAGGCCGGCGTGCGGGTGCCCGAGTCGGGGCTCTACGAGACCGTGGCCGGCTTCGTGGTCGCGGAGCTCGGCCGGCTGCCGAGGACGGGGGACACGGTGCGCACCGAGCAGGGCACGCTGGAGGTGCTGCGGCTCGAGGGGCGCCGCATCGACCGCCTCCGGTTCCGCGCCGACCCGGACGCGCCGGCGAACCGCCTCGAGACCGCGGCGGTGGCGCCGTGAGCGACTGGGCCGGCATCGGCTGGCTGTTCGTGCTGCTCGCCGTCAACGCGTTCTTCGTGGCGAGCGAGTTCGCCGTCATCTCCGCCCGGCGCTCGCAGATCGAGCCGCTCGCGGAGGAGGGGAAGCGCTCCGCCCGCGTCGCGCTCGGCGCCATGGAGCACGCCACGCTCATGCTGTCGACGACGCAGCTGGGCATCACGGTCGCGTCCCTGCTGATCCTGAACGTCAGCGAGCCGGCGATCCACCACCTGCTCGAGATCCCCCTCCACCTGCTGCACCTGCCGGAGGAGGCGACCGGCGTCGTCGCGTTCGTGATCACCCTGCTGATCGTCACGTTCCTGCACGTCGTGTTCGGCGAGATGGTGCCGAAGAACGTCGCGTTCTCGGTGCCGGACCGCGCGGTGCTGCTGCTCGCGACGCCCCTGGTCTTCGTGGAGCGGGTCTTCCGCCCGCTGATCGCCGCCCTGAACGGGACGACGAACGCGCTCGTGCGCCTGGTCGGCGTCGAGCCGAAGGACGAGGCGAACAGCTCGTTCACCCTCGACGAGGTCGAGACGATCGTGGAGACCTCCCGCCGGGAGGGCACCCTCGACGACGCGTCCGGCACCCTCACCGCGGCGTTCGAGTTCACGGAGAAGCAGGTCGCGGACGTGACCGTGCCGCTCGCCGAGATCGTCGCGCTGCAGGAGGGCGCCACCCCGGCGGACCTCGAGCGCGCGGTCTCCCAGAGCGGCTTCTCCCGGTACCTGCTCGTCGACGGCGAGGGGCAGCCGACCGGCTACCTCCACCTGAAGGACGTGCTGGAGCTCGACGACGACGAGTTCGACCGGCCGATCCCGGCGAAGTTCATCCGCCGCCTCACCACGGTGTTCGCCGGCACCGAGCTGGAGGACGCGCTCGCGATCCTGCGGCGCAGCCGCGCGCACCTCGCCCGCGTCGTGGAGCAGGACGGCACCGTGCGCGGCGTCCTCTTCCTCGAGGACGTCATCGAGGAGCTGGTCGGCGAGGTCCAGGACGCCACCCGGCGCTGACGGCTCCGCCGCCGCCGATGTGCACGACCGGCGGACACCTGCACCCGCCCCGGCGGATGCAGGTGTCCGCGGCTCGTGCACGTGCTCGTCGGCTCGGAAGACAGCCTGTCCTCGATCGGCTCCTCCCCAGGGGCTGAGCGCCGCATCGGCGCTGCGGAGGAGCAGGGTCCTCAGCCGTGGACGCGTGGGACATCGAGCTGGTCGTCGTGATGCAGACCGTGCTGGGCGGCGGCGAGCTGCGTTCGCTGAGCCGAGACGTCGAGCGCGGCATCCGCCGGCGCCTCCTGCCCGGCGTGTACGTCGACCGCGCGAGGTTCGACGCACTGCCGCCGCGGCAGCAGCACCTGGCGCGGATGCTCGCGTTCGCCGCGACGTGCGACGAGCCGCCGACGTTCTCCCACTGGTCCGCAGCGGTCGCCCACGACCTGCCGTTCCTCGGCGATCGGCTCGCCGCGGTGCACACCATCACGCAGCGCCGCTCCGGCCGTTCCCGGGTCGGGCTCTCCGCTCATCTGCTCGCCCTGCCCGAGGCGGACGTCGTCGAGCTGCACGGCCTGCGGGTGACCGCGCCGGCGCGGACCGCGGTGGACATCGCGTGCGCCGCGCCGTTCGACGACGGCCTCGTCGTCGCCGATGCCGCGCTGCACGCGGGGCTCGTCGGGTCGAGGTCAGAGCTCCGGGAGGTCCTCGAGGCGGGCGTGCCGCGGAAGGGCTCCGTGCGCGCGCAGGAGGTGATCGACTTCGCCGACGGGGACGCGGAGTCGCCCGGCGAGTCCATCGGGCGGCACACGATGCTGCGGCTGGGCGTCGAGCGGCCGGTGCTGCAGTGGGAGGTCCGCACGATCAACGGGGTGCTGGTCGCGCGGCTCGACTTCCACTTCCCCTCCGTGAACGTCGGCGCCGAGTTCGACGGCCGGGTCAAGTACTTCGACCCGCGCTTCACCGGCGGTGCGGCGAACGAGGTGCTCTACCGCGAGAAGCGCCGCGAGGACGAGGCCCGGAGCCGCCTCGCCGGGCTGGCCCGCTTCGGGTGGCGGGAGGCGGGCAG
This sequence comes from Amnibacterium soli, assembly GCF_039544415.1. NCBI lineage: Bacteria > Bacillati > Actinomycetota > Actinomycetes > Micrococcales > Microbacteriaceae > Amnibacterium > Amnibacterium soli. Next base: position 480,380 of record NZ_BAABLP010000001.1, read on the forward strand.
CGTCCAGCTGCTCGGGCCGGTTCTCGCGCGCGCCGGGGTGCGGCCGCGCAGCTTCGTGCTCCTCTGAGGTCCACGCCGTCGTGCACTGCGCCCGGACGTCTGCACCCGCCGTGGCGCGTGCAGGTGTCCGACGGTCGTGCACACGCGCCCGAGACGTCAGGCGGCGAGGGACTCCACGAAGGCGCGGAGGGACGCGGAGTCCGTGTAGACGTGGCCCGTGATGCCGATGGACTCGGCGCCGCGCACGTTGACCTCGCGGTTGTCGACGAACACCAGGTCCGCCGGGTCCAGCCCGAGCTCCGCCGCCGCGTGGCGGTAGATCGCCGGGTCGGGCTTCAGCAGCAGCAGCTCGCCCGACACGAAGACCTGCTCGAACAGGGCGCCGATCGGGGAGAACCGGAACGGCGAGCCGTAGTCGGGCGCCGCGTTCGACAGCAGCGCGACGCGGGTGCCGCCCTCGACCAGGTCCGCGACGACGCGCACCACCTCCGGGTCCGCGGAGGTCCAGCCGCGGAAGTCGAGCGCCCACATCCGCTGCGCCTGCGCCACGTCCCACCGCACGCCGCAGGCGGCGCCGATGCCGAGCCAGTAGTCGGTCGTCGAGATCAGGCCCTGGTCCAGCCGGTCGCGGTCGGCGTCGTACGCCCGCCACAGGTCCGCCGCGTCCACGCCCGCCGCCTCGACCATGCGCTGCCGGTCCTCGGGGGAGGGGGTGAAGGAGATCACCTCGCCGTAGTCGAAGACGACCGCGCGGCCCGGGAGGGAGATGCTCACGGGCCCACGGTACCCAGCGCTGACGCTGGGCCGGGTGGCACGCTGGCGGCGTGACGACCCTCTTCTCGGCGGTGGAGGCGGCAGGCGCGATCGCCGTGCCGTCGGCGGACAGCGACAAGTACTCCCGTGGCGTGCTCGGGGTGGTGACGGGCTCCGAGCGGTACCCGGGCGCGGCCGTGCTCGGTGTGGAGGCGGCGTCGCGCACGGGCGTCGGCATGATCCGGTACCTCGGTCCCGAGCGTCCGGCGGCGATGGTCCTCGCCCGGCGGCCCGAGGCGGTCACCGCCGACGGGCGCGTGCAGGCGTGGCTGCTCGGCTCGGGCACGGACCCCGAGCGCGACGACGACGAGCGCGCCCGCCTGGTCGGCCTGCTCGACCAGGCGCTGCCGACCGTGCTCGACGCGGGCTCGCTCGACCTGTTCGCGCAGGCGAAGGGCCCGACCGTGCTCACCCCGCACTTCGGCGAGCTCGTGCCGGTGCTGTCCGCGGTCGGCGTCGAGACCTCGAAGCAGGCGGTCGCCGCGGACCCGGCGACCTGGGCCGCCCGCGCCGCCGCCGAGACCGGCGCGACCGTGCTGCTGAAGGGCGCGACGACGGTGATCGCCGACGCCTCCGGGGTCCGCTTCCTGGTGCGCGCCGGGCAGCCGTGGCTCGCGACCGCCGGATCGGGCGACGTCCTCGGCGGCGTGCTCGGCGCGCTGCTCGCCACGCACCAGCCGGCGCTCGCGGAGCGGCCCGAGCTGCTCGCGGAGCTCGCGGCGGCGGCCGCCTGGCTGCACGGCGAGGCGGGCCGCACGGCTTCGGGCGGCGGCCCGATCCAGGCGCTCGACGTGGCCGAGGCGCTGCCCGCCGTCATCAGACGGCTCCTCGTCGGCGCATAGGCGATTCCTAGCCCGACCGGTGCGGTCCGCGTCGGACCGGCCGCTAGCGTCGGACGACGTCGCCGACCCGGCCGACCGATCGGAGCCCTCGTGACCAGCCGTGCCCCTCAGCTCGCGCGCGCCGCCTCCGCCGCTGCGCTCGCCGCGGCGGCCGTCGGCGCCCTCGCCTCGTGCTCCGGCGGCGCGGCCGCCGAGCAGCCCGCCTCGTCCGCCGCCGCCGCCGCAGCGGACGCGACCGGCACCTGGACGGCCACGGGCGAATACCAGACCCCCGGCGGGCAGGAGTCGGTCACCGTCACGCTCACCGCGAAGTCGGGCACGGTCACCGCGGTGAAGGTGACGGGGTCGGGCGACTCGCCGAACTCCCGCCAGTACCAGGCGGCTTTCATCTCGGGCATCTCCGCGGAGGTGGTCGGCAAGCCGCTCGCGACCCTCGACGTCGGGGCGGTCAGCGGCTCGTCCCTCACCGGCCAGGGGTTCGACGCGGCGGTCGACACGATCCGCGCGGACGCCGCCTGACGTGACGGCGCTCAGTCCGGGCGGCGTGCGCACGAGCACCACGTTCGAGGCCATCGGCACCCGGTGGACGATCACGGCGGGCGATCCGCTGGATCCTGCGCTGCTCGCCCGCGTGGACGAGGTCATCGCGGAGTACGACGCGACCTGGTCGCGCTTCCGCGCGGACTCCGCGGTCGCGCGCCTCGCCCGCGGCGAGCAGCTCGACCTCGGCCCGACCGCGCCGCCCCTGCTCGCCCTGCTCGAGGACCTGCGGCAGCGCACCGGGGGCGCGCTCGACCCGCTCGTCGCCGCGTCGCTCGAGCACATCGGCTACAACGCGGCCGTCGACCTCCTGGCGGCGCCCGGCTACCGGCCCGCGCCCCGTGCGGCCCTGCACCGGGACGGCGGCGTCGTGCGCGTCGAGCCGCCCGCGCTGCTCGACGTGGGCAGCGCCGGCAAGGGGCAGCTCGTCGACCTGGTGACCGAGGTGCTCGCGGCGGGCGGCCACGGGGAGGCGCTCGTGGACGCGAGCGGCGATCTCCGCGTCTCCGGGGTGCCCGTCCGCGTCGCGCTCGAGCACCCCTTCGACCCGACCGCCGCGATCGGCGTGGTCGAGGTCGCCGACGCCGCGATCGCGGGCTCCGCGATCAACCGCCGCTCCTGGAGCGCCGAGGGCGGCCGCCGGCTGCACCACGTGCTCGACGCCCGCACCGGTCGCCCCGTCGAGACCGTCGCCGCGACGTGGGTGCTCGCGGACACGGCGATGCTCGCCGACGCGCTCGCGACCGCGCTGTTCCTGGTGCCGCCCGAGGCGCTGACCGACGCCTACGACTTCCGCTGGGTCCGCATGCGCACCGACGGCGTCGCCTCCTGGTCGCCCGACCTGCCCGGCGAGGTGTTCCGGTGAGGCGCCTGATCGGCCGCGTCGACGGGGCGATCGGCCGCGTGCCGATGCTGCGGCTCGTGCTCGTGTGGCTCGCGGTGCTCGCCGTCGCGGCGCTCGTGCTGTCGCTCGCGGGCGTGCTGCGGCTGCCGTTCCCGGCCCTGCTCGCGACGCTCGTCGTCGCGGTCGGCGCGTCCGTGCTCACCGACCGCGTGCTCGCCGCGCTCGTGCGGGCCCGGCCGGTGGGGGAGTCCGCCCTGGTCACGGGCCTGATCCTCTTCCTCGTCGTCTTCCCCTCCACGGCGCCGACGGCGCTGCTGCTCACGGCCGCGACGGCGCTGGTGGCGAACGCGTCCAAGTACCTGCTGCGGGTCGGCGGGCGCCACGTGCTGAACCCGGCCGCGACCGGCCTGGTCGTCCTCGGCCTGACGGGGCTGACCGGGTCGGCCTGGTGGGTCGCGACGCCCGTGCTGCTGCCGGTGCTCGTGGTCGCCGTGGTGCTCGTCGTCGCCCGGATGCGGCTCGCGGGGCCGGTCCTGCTGCTCGTCGTGCTCGGCGCGGCGCTGCAGGTCGGCGCCGTCGTGGCGACCGGCGGGTCGGCCGCGTCGGCGCTCGCGCTGCTGCCGTCGACCCCGCTGCTGTTCCTCGCCGGGTTCATGTTCACCGAGCCGATCACGCTGCCGCCGCGCGCCGGGCAGCGGTACGCGGAGGCGGCCCTCGTGGCCGTGCTGCTCGCGGTGCCCTACGCGGCGCCGGTCTCGGTGCTGACGCTCCGGCCGACGCCGGAGCTGGCGCTGCTGCTCGGCAACGCGCTCGCCGTGCTCGTCGTTCGGCCGATGGGCGCCGGCCTGCGCCTCGTCGGGAGCCGCGCGCTCACCCCGACCGCCGTCGAGTACGCGTTCCGGCCGGACCGCCCCCTGCGGCACCGGGCGGGCCAGTACGTCGAGCTGCACCTCCCGCACCGCGCCGCCGACCGTCGCGGCAGCCGGCGCAGCCTGACGATCGCGTCGGCGCCGGAGGAGGCGGACGGCACCGTCCGCGTGGCCGTGCGGCTGCGCGACCCGGCGAGCAGCTTCAAGCGCGCCCTCGACGCGCTGCCGGTCGGCGCTCCCGCCCGCGCGGTGACCGTCACCGGCGGCTTCACCCTGCCGGCGGACCGCACCGCGCCCCTCCTGCTCGTGGCGAGCGGGATCGGCATCACGCCCTTCGTGAGCCAGCTGCGGCAGGACGCGGCCGAGGCGGCGGCGGGGGCGACGCCGCGCGACGTCGTGCTCGTCGACCGGGTGCCGTCCGCCGACGAGGTGCCGTACCGCGACGAGCTGGCGGGAACCGGGGTGCGGGTGCTGCTCGTCTGCCCGGACCCGTCGGGTCTGCCGCCGCTGCCCGAGCACTGGCACGTCGCCACGGCCTTCGACGAGGCCGCGCTCGCGGCCGTCGTGCCGGACGCGCGGCGGCGGACCGCCTACCTCTCGGGGTCGCCGGCCTTCATCGCGTCCGCCCGGGCGCTGCTCGCGGGCGCGGGCGTGCGCCGCGTCCGCACCGACGCGTTCGCCGGCTACTGAGCGTGGCGCCCGGCGGCGCCGGAGTCGGTACGGTCGGTGCTGTGACGGACGCCCGCCGACCCGCGTCGACGCGGCGCGACGCGGTGCTGCTCGCCGCCGGCTTCGTCCTCGTCCACCTCGCCGTGTCGGCGCTCTGCTACGGCGGCGCCCCGAACCAGCCGGCGGGCGACGTCACCGGGGTCTACCGGTTCTGGATCGACTACTGGCACTCGACGGGGAAGCTCGTCGGCATCGACACCGACTGGGTCTACCCGATCGCGGCGCTGCCGCCGATGCTGCTCGCGGGCGTGCTCGGCGACGGGCCGTACCTGCTGCTCTGGCTGCTGCTCGTCGCCGTGCTCGACGGCGTCGCGCTCGTCCTCGTCGCGCGGCGCAGCCGGGCCCTCGCCTGGTGGTGGCTCGCCTTCACCCTGCTGCTCGGACCGGTCGCGGTCTCCCGGATCGACGGCGTCGCGCTGCCGATCGCGATCGTCGGCGTCCTGCTGCTCGCCGAGCGGCCCGCCGTCGCGGCGGTGCTGCTCACGATCGCGACCTGGATCAAGGTGTGGCCGGCCGCGGTGCTCGCGGCCGTGCTGCTCACCGGCCGCCGCACCGCCGCGACCGTCTCGGCCGCCGCGCTCACCTCCGCCGTCGTCATCGGGCTGGCGCTGATCGCCGGCGCGCGCGGCACGGTGTTCTCGTTCGTGTCCGCGCAGGCGACCCGCGGCATCCAGGTGGAGGCGCCGGTCGCCCTGCCGTGGCTGTGGTCGGCGGCGCTCGGCGACCCGGGCGTCGGCGTCTACTACGACACGAGCATCCTCACCTTCCAGCTGCGCGGGGAGGGCGTCGCCGCGGTCGCCGCCGTGATGACGCCGGTGCTCGCGATCGGGGTGCTCGTCATCACGCTGCTGGCGCTGCTCGCCCGCATGCGCGGGGCGGATCCCGCCGAGGTGCTCGCCGTCGCGGCGCTCGGCTACGTCGGCGCGGTGATCGCGCTGAACAAGGTCGGGTCGCCGCAGTACCTCACCTGGTACGTGGCGCCCGTGCTGCTCGGCCTGCTCGTGGCGCCCGTCCGGTTCCGGCTGCCCGCCGTGCTCGTGCTCGTCGCGGCGGGGCTGACCCAGGCGATCTACCCGTGGTTCTACGGCGGGGTGACGACCCCGACGCCGTGGGTGATCGCCGTGCTCACCGTCCGCAACCTGATCCAGGTCGCGCTGCTGGCGTGGTGCCTCGTCGAGCTGCGGATCGTGCCGCCGCAGCAGCGCCTGCGCAGCACCGCGCCCCGGGCGTCGGAGGCGGTCCGGGAGCACGCGTAGGCTCGTCGCCGTGGGTCCCGACGTCCGCGGCCGGGCGGACGCGCACCCGGCGACGCACTCGCGAGCCGTCGTCGTGCTCGCCCTCCTCGCCCTCGCGCTCGGCGGCTTCGCCATCGGCTCGACGGAGTTCGTCGCGCTGGGGCTGCTGCCCGACATCGCGCGGGAGCTGCTGCCGCAGGCGTGGGCGCGGTCCCACGCGGACGCGGTGGCGAACGCCGGCGTCATGGTCTCCGCCTATGCTGCGGGCGTCGTGGTCGGGGCGCCGACCATCGCCGCCTTCGGCGCGCGGCTGCCCCGCAAGACCCTGCTGCTCGGCCTGCTGGTCGCCTTCGTGGTCGCGACCGTCGCCACCTCCGTCCTGCCCGGCTTCGGCCTGGTCGTCGCGGCGCGCTTCATCGCCGGGCTGCCGCACGGCGCCTACTTCGGCGTCGCCACGCTCGCCGCGTCCGAGCTGCTCGGCCCGGGCGCCCGCGGCCGCGCGGCGGCGTTCGTGCTGGCCGGGCTGACCACCGCGAACGTGGTCGGGGTGCCGCTGATCACCGCGATCGGCCAGGCGGCCGGCTGGCGCACCGCCTACCTCGTGGTCGCCGCGGCCTTCGCCCTCACCTTCGTCGCCGTCGCGATCGCGCTGCCCCGCGGGCACGGGGATCCGGGCGCCACCGTCGGGCGCGAGCTGCGCGCCTTCGCCCGCCCGCAGGTCTGGTTCGCCGTCGCCCTCGGCGCCATCGGCTTCGGCGGCCTGTTCTCCGCCTACACGTACATCGCGCCGATCACGACGGACGTCACCGGCCTCGCGGCGGGCGTCGTGCCGTTCGTGCTCGTCGTCTTCGGCATCGGCATGACGATCGGCAACCTCGCGGGCGGCTGGTTCGTCGACCGGGGCGTGCGGCGGGCGGTGCTCGTCTGCTTCGTCGGCGTGCTGCTGTCGCTCGTCGTGCTGCTGGTCGGCGCCGCGAGCCCGGTCGGCCTCTTCGTCGGGGTGCTGCTGATCGGCGTGTTCTCCGCGGCCCTCAGCCCGGCGATCCAGGTGCGGCTGATGGACGTGGCGCACGGCTCCACGACCATCGCGGCGGCGTCGACGCACTCCGCGCTGAACATCGGCAACTCGCTCGGCGCCGCGCTCGGCGCCGTCGTCATCGCGGCCGGGCTCGGGTTCCTGTCGCCCATCGCCGTGGGCATCGGCATGACCGCGCTGGGTCTCGTGATCGCCGCGATCGCGTTCTCCCTCGAGACCCGCACCTCCCGCGCCGCGATCGCCCGCGCGGAGCTCGCCGGCCCCGAGGCGTGATCTCCGTCTGAGCCCGTGGGCTTCGATCCCCATGCGGATCGAAGCCTGTGCTGCGTCCGCGGCCGCGGTCCGGCCTCGGGTGCGCAGCGCCCGGCAGGTCCGGTGCAGGAGGAACGGCCGGTCGCCGCGTCGGTGTTCTCCTCGAGCACGAAGAACGGCCGGCCTCCCGAAGGAGACCGGCCGTTCGTCGTTCCGGAGGACTAGTCCGTCTGGAGCAGGATCCCGTCCTGGATCGCGCGCTTGCGCAGGGCGACCTTGGTGCCCACGTCGAAGCCCGCGACGCGGTACTTCTCGCGGATGCGCTTGAGGTACGACTTCGCGGTCTCCTCGGAGATCCCGAGCTCGTAGGCGACCGTCTTCACGGGCTCGCCGCCGCCGTAGAGCGCCATGACGCGGCGCTCCTGCGCGGACAGCTTCGGGGAGCCGCCGACGTCGCCGGAGTTGATCGCGAGGTCGAGCTCGGCCGAGATGTAGGACTCGCCGCGGCTGGCCGCGCGGATCGCCTTGACGATCATCGAGACGTCCTCGGACTTCGGCACGTAGCCGAGGGCGCCGGAGGCGAGCGCCTCGCGGACGATCTGCGGCTCCGAGTAGCTCGACATGAGCACGGTCGCGACGCCGGTCTGCTTCAGCTGCGCGAGGCGCAGCGAGACCGGGGAGTTGTCCTTGAGGTCGACGTCCATCAGGACGACGTCGACCGGGAACTTCGGGTGCGTCAGCAGCTCGGTGAAGGTGGTGACGGCAGCGACGAGCTCGATGTCCTCGTAGCCGCGGATCCACTCCGCGAGGCCGCCGAGCAGCATCCGGTGGTCGTCGACCATCGCGAGGCGGATGGTGCGGGGATCAGTGCTCACTCGTGTGCTCCGGTTCTGGGGGAAGGGGAAAGCGGTGTTCAAGACGTGTGGCTCAGCGCTCGGCCGGGCGGTCGACGACGCAGTCGATCTCCACGCAGAGGCTGCCGCCGCGCTGCGAATCGGTGTGCCGGCCGACCTTGCGCATAGCGTCCCATGTGGCCGGGTCGACCCGGCCGCGCGCCACGCCGGTGGTCTGGACGACGATCGGGACGTGCATCGTGCGGGCCTTGCCCTCGATCGGGCGGGCCGGTCCGACGGTGATCTCGATGGTCACGCGGGCGGAGGACCGGCGCGAGCGCTCGGGCGAGTCGCCGAGCATCAGCCACACCGCCTGCAGCAGCCCGTCGCGCTGCTTCGGGTCGAGCAGACCCGCCAGCGACTCGGGGTCGGAGAGCGTGACGGCGCGGCCGAGCAGCTCCGACTCGCTGATCGCGTGGTACAGCCAGGTCTGCCGGCGGCCCTCGATGAGGTGCAGGCGCAGCTCGGTCGCGAGCTCCGCCGCGGCCTGCGCCGTCGCCGGGTTCAGCGGCAGACGGGTGCGGCCGGAGGCGATGCCGTCCATCAGCTGCTCGGCGGCGAGGTCGAGCCGCGCCAGCTCCTCCGACGCGAGCATGCCGACCGAGAAGCGGGGCGCGGTCGTCGTCGAGGCGACGAGCACGCGCTCGAGCTCGGTGGACACGATGCGGCGGAAGACGTGCACGATCCAGGCGGCGACGATCGGCGGCGCGACGGCCTTCGCGACCATCGCGATGCCCGCGACGACACCGGCAGCCGGCAGCGGGTTCTGCACGGCCGAGACCACGAGCAGCACGATCAGCGCGAGGCCGAGCACGCCGGCCGCGGCGGTGATGCTGCGGCTGGAGCGCACGCCGACCATGGCGAGCAGCACCATGCCGGCGGCGGGCGCCGCGGTGAGGTTGTTGCCGAGGTCGCCGCTCTGCCACACGGCTGCGGCGTCGAGCGCGACGACGACGGCCAGGCCGCCGACGATGCCGAGGCTGACGATCGAGTCGAGCACGTCGCCCGCGGTCCGCGACGCGACCGCGAGCACGACCAGCAGGCCGGCGAGCAGCAGCCAGGCCAGTGCGGCGAGGCCGCCCTGCGGCCCGTACGAGTTCCACTCGCCGGCGAACCGGGCGATGTCGAAGACGAGGAACAGGACGGCGACGAGCGTCGCGGCGATCCCGAGGAACCCGGTGCCGAGGCTGGTGCGGGAGGAGCGGAGGCGCTCGGAGGGCAGGTGCGGGAAGCGCAGGTTCGCGAGACGGCGGTGGGGCTCGTCGATCGCCGGGCGCACGCGCAGGTCCTTCCGGTGCGGCAGATCGATCGCAGCGGTGTCCCGCTCGGGTGCGACGGTCATCGGGGCATCTCCAGGACGACGGTGGTGCCGGAGCCCTGCGCCGAGAAGACGCGGGCGGTGCCGCCGGCCTCCTCGATGCGGCCGACGATGGACTCCCGGTAGCCGAGCTTGCCCGCGGGCACGGCGGCGGGCTCGAAGCCCACGCCGTTGTCGGTGACGAGGGCGCGCACGCTCGCCTCGTCGTCCGTGATCGTGACGTGCGCCTCGCCGACACCGGAGTGGCGGCGCACGTTCTCGAGGCACTCGGAGAGGGCCAGCAGGAACGCGTCGAGGCGGTCGGCCCGCAGCGAGACGGTGCCGGCGCCGTGCCAGCTGACGTCGAGCCCGAGGCGCTCGAAGCGGGCGCGCACGGCCTGCAGGCTGTCGCTCTTGAGCCCGTCGCCGCCGTCCGCCTCGGAGTTCCCGGCGCTCATCGTGATGGGGCTGGGGGAGAGGCGCAGCTGGCGCAGGAGGCGCGCGTCGTCGCCGGCCTGGCGCCGCAGGGCGTCGCGGCTGACGCCGACGCCGGAGTGCGCGAGCAGGGTCAGGGTGGCGAGCACGGTGTCGTGCAGCAGGCGCGCGCCCTGGCGGCGCTGCGCCTCCGTCTCGCTCGCCTGCCGCTCGCTGCGGTGGGCGCGGCCGATCGAGGAGACGCGGCGGGCGGCGCGGAGCAGCCCGGCGGAGAGCACGGCGCCGGAGAGCGTGAGGCCGGTCCAGGCGGCGAGCACCGAGAACCCGACGACGCCGATCGCGGCGTCGCCCGCGAACAGGATCGCGGAGGTGATGAGGGTCACGCCGAAGGCGCCGACGAGCACGATCATGTTGCCGAGGCTGACGGTGAGCACGATGGCGACGGCCGCGATGCCGCCGGCGACGAGGAGGCGGACCGCGTCGACCGCGCCCGAGCTGACGGGGAAGGGCGCCGGGACGCCTACGAGGGCGTCGAACGCGCCGATGGTGCCGAGGCGCACGAGCACGGCGGTCACGAGCCCGGCCACGACGGCGACGAGCGGCCACACCATGGCCCTGGTGGCGCCGATGCGCACCAGGGCGAAGGCGAGCACCGCGTAGCCGGGGAGCACGATCAGCAGCAGGATCGGCCGCGGGTCGCTGAGCAGGAGCAGCACGAGCGACGCGCCGGTGCAGACGAGGCCGACCAGTCGCGCGCTGATGCCGAGCAGGCGATCGCGCTGTTTGAGGATCCGTTCCATGACTTCCTGCGGCCTGCGTCCTTGGACGCGCGTCCCGAGGCCGTGGGGCGCGCCGGGTCATGGAATCACGGGGGGTTCGGCGCGCAAGGTTGCCACACCGGTTGAAGGTTTGTCGTCGCCGATGAACCTCGCGAAGTGGTATCAGTGCGAGGCGCGGCAGGAGTGTTCACGGATCAGGGGAACCGCGCGAGGCGCGGTTCCCCTGATCCGTGAACGCGGATCTACTCCGGGGCGATCCAGCCCTCGCGGAGGGCGTGGCGGCGGAGCAGCACCTTCGTGCCGAGGTCGACGCCGGCCAGGCGGTACTTGCGGCGCCCGCGCTTGATGTAGCTCTTCGCCGTCTGATCGGTGGTGGCCATGTGCTGGGCGACCTCGTGGACGCTGCGGCCCTGCGCGTACAGCTGCAGGGCGAGCAGCTCCTGCCGCCCCAGGTTCGGGTCCGCACGGTTCGCCCAGGCGTCGAGCGCCTCCTGCACGGCGGGGGAGTGGTGCGCGCGGCCGTCGGCGGCGGCGTGCACGGCGGCCACGAGCTCGTCGGCCGGCTCGCTCTTCGGCACGAGCGTCAGCGCGCCCGCGGTCAGCGCGGCGTGCACGGTCGCGGCGTCCCGGTTGCGGGCGAGCGCGATGGCGGCGACGCCGAGCTCGCCCAGGTGCTGCACCTTCGCCTCGAAGGGCACCTCGTCCTCGAGCGCGAACTCCACGATCACCACGTCGACGGGAAACGCGGGGTGCCCGAGGAGGCCGTCCCAGTCGGTGAGCGCGGCGACGACCTCGATGTGCGCCCGAGGGGCCGACAGGCGTGCCGCCAGGCCCTCGACGAGCAGGCGGTGGTCGTCCACCAGGGCGACGCGGATCCGACGACGGCGCACGTCCGCACCCGTTGCCGTCATCCGGACCTCCTGCCCACGATGCTAGGGGGCCGAACGACCCCGGGGGCGCGCCTCAGGCGCCGAGGAGCCTGCGCAGGGCCGATCCGACCGCTTCCCGCTCGATCAGGAAGCCGTCGTGGCCGAAGTCGGACTCCAGGAGGGTCGGCTCCGGGCCGTCGAGGGCGCCGCTGAGCCCGCGGGCCAGCACCTGCTGGTCGGCGACGGGGTAGAGCCGGTCGCTGTCGATCGCGAGCACGAGCGCCGGGCCCGTGTAGCGGGCGAGGGCGGCGTCGACGCCGCCACGGCCGCGGCCGACGTCGTGCGAGCTCATCGCGTCGACGAGGCGGATGTAGCTGTTCGCATCGAAGCGCCGGGTGAAGCGGTTGCCGTGGAAGTCGAGGTAGGACTCGACCGCGAAGCGGCCGTGGTGGCCGAGCGGCGAGACGCCGGACTGCCAGGAGCGTCCGAACCGCCCGTTCAGCTCACCGGAGCTGCGGTAGCTGAGCAGGGCCATCCGGCGGGCGAGGGCGAGCCCGCGGTGGGGTCCGTCGCCGTCGACCGCGCCGTAGTAGTCGCCGCCGCGGAACCGCGGGTCGGCGCGCACCGCCTCCGTCTGCACCGAGTTGAGCGCGACCTGGTCGGCGCTGCTCGCAGCGGGCGCCGCGAGCACGGCGAGGCGCTCGACGCGGTCGGGTGCCGTGACGGCCCATTCCAGCGCGTGCATGCCGCCCATCGACCCGCCGACGACGGCCGCCCAGCGCTCGATGCCGAGCGCGTCGGCGAAGGCGAGCTGCGCGGCGACCTGGTCGCGGACGGTGAGGTACGGGAAGCGCCCGCCCCACTCCGCGGAGTCGGGGGCGAGGGAGGCGGGGCCCGTCGTGCCGGCGCACCCGCCGAGCACGTTGGGGGCGACGACGAACCAGCGGTCGGTGTCGATCGCGAGGCCGGGCCCGACGATGCCCTCCCACCAGCCCTCGGTCGCCTGGCCGGGGCCGGCCGGTCCGACCAGGTGCGGGTCGCCGGTGAGGGCGTGGCAGACGAGCACGGCGTTGCCGCGGTCGGCGTCGAGGTCGCCCCAGGTCTCGTAGGCGATGCGCACGCCGGGCAGCGGCACGCCCGCCTCGGTGGTCAGGGTGCCGATGCCGACGAACGCCCGGTCGCCGACCGGGTCGCCCTCCCGCCACGCGCCGCTCGCGGGCGGCTTGCCGACGAGGGAGCGCGCGTCGGCGTCCGTCACGGGTCGTGCCGCGACGGTGTCCTCCGAGGTCTGCCAGTCCATGCCGCCTCAAGTATGGGAGGGCCTCCCCGCGGGAGTCCTCCTGTTACGCCTTCGCCTGCGGCGGGCCGGAGGAGTGACGTTCACGGATGCGGGGATCCGGGCGCTCCGCGCGCAGATCCCCGCATCCATGAACCTCAGACGGTGGCGCGCACCGAGCGGGCGGCGCGGAGCCCGGCCTCGAGGTCGGCCTTCAGGTCGTCGATGTGCTCGAGGCCGACGGAGAGGCGCACCAGGCCGGGCGTGACGCCGGCCGTGATCTGCTGCTCGGGCGTGAGCTGCGAGTGGGTCGTCGAGGCCGGATGGATGACGAGCGAGCGCACGTCGCCGATGTTCGCGAGGTGGCTGAACAGCGTCAGGCTCTCCACGAACCTCCGGCCGGCGTCGACGCCGCCCTTCAGCTCGAACGACACGACCGCGCCGACGCCCTTCGGCGCGTAGCGGTTCGCCGCGGCGTACCAGGGGCTGGAGGGCAGCCCGGCGTAGTTGACGGTCGCGATGTCCTCGTGGTCGTCGAGCCACTCCGCGATGGCCTGCGCGTTCTGCACGTGGCGCTCGATGCGCAGCGACAGCGTCTCGATGCCCTGGATCAGGCTGAAGGCGGTGTCGGGCGAGACGGCGGCGCCGATGTCGCGCAGCAGCTGCACGCGCGCCTTGATGATGTACGCGAGGCCGTCGCCGACCGCGGTCGTGTACGAGGCGCCGTGGTACGAGGGGTCCGGCTCCGTCAGACCCGGGAACCTCTCGACGTGCTGCGTCCACGGGAAGCGCCCGCCGTCGACGATCGCGCCGGCGACGACCGTGCCGTGCCCGCCGAGGAACTTCGTCGCCGAGTGCACGACGATGTCGGCGCCGTGCTCGAACGGCTTGATCAGGTACGGCGTCGCAATGGTGTTGTCGACGATCAGCGGCACGTCGTGGGCGTGGGCGACGTCGGCGACCGAGCGGATGTCGAGGATGTTGATCTTCGGGTTGCCGATCGTCTCGGCGAAGAACAGCTTCGTGTTCGGGCGGACGGCCGCGGCCCACGCCTCCGGGTCGTCCTGGTCCGTGACGAACGTGGTCTCGATGCCGAGCTTGGCGAGCGTGTACTTGAACAGGTTGTAGGTGCCGCCGTAGATCGAGCTCGACGAGACGATGTGGTCGCCGGCCTGCGCGATGTTCAGCACGGCGAACGTCTCCGCGGCCTGACCGGAGGCGAGCAGCAGCGCCGCCGTCCCGCCCTCGAGCGCGGCGATGCGCTCCTCGACGACCGCCTGGGTCGGGTTCTGGATGCGGTTGTAGATGTTGCCGAACTCCGCGAGGGCGAACAGGTTCCTCGCGTGGTCCGCGGAGTTGAAGACGTAGGACGTCGTCTTGTAGATCGGCGTGGCGCGGGCGTTGGTGACGGGGTCGGGGGCGGCCCCGGCATGGATCTGCTCGGTCTCGAAGTGCCAGGTGTGCTCAGCCATGACGGGAACGGTAGGAGGCGCCCCTCGCGCGGACAACGGCGGATGCAATGCGGCGTAACGGTTGAATGGGCGCATGGCGAAGCGCGCGGTGGTCACGGGAGCGAGTACGGGGATCGGGTGGGCCACGGTGGCCCTGCTCCGGCGGCACGGCTGGGACGTGGTCGCGGTCGCGCGCCGGGCGGACCGGCTCGAGGCGCTGGCGGCGGAGACCGGCGCGACCGTGTTCGCGGCCGACCTGACGGACGCGGCGCAGGTGGCGGCGCTCGCCGAGCACGTCCGCGCGGGCGGCCCGCTGCACGCGCTCGTGAACAACGCCGGCGGCGCCCGCGGGCTCGACTCGGTCGAGGCGGGCAGCGTCGACGACTGGCGCTGGATGTTCGAGGCGAACGTGATCGCGACGAAGCAGGTCACGTCGGCGCTGCTGCCGGTGCTGCGCGACGGGGCGGAGGACGCCGGCAGCGGCGACGTCGTGACGGTGACCTCGATCGCCGGGCACACGCCGTACGCCGGCGGCGGCGGGTACAACGCGGCGAAGTTCGCCGAGCACGCGCTGGTCGCCGTGCTGCGGATGGAGCTGGCGGGCGAGCCGCTGCGCGTGATCGAGATCGCGCCGGGCATGGTCGCGACCGAGGAGTTCTCGCTCAACCGCTTCGGCGGGGACCGGGCGCGGGCGGACGCGGTGTACGCCGACGTGGAGTCCCCGCTCACCGCGGACGACGTCGCCGAGACGATCGTGCACTCCATCGAGCTGCCGCCGCACGTGAACCTCGACCTGGTCACGGTGAAGCCCGTGGCGCAGGGCCTCGGCTCCGGGACCGTCAAGGGGCCGATCCGCGTCCGCCGCTGACCCGCACCGATCAGCGGGGTCACCGCGCGACGACGGCGGCGAACGCGGGGTCGACCAGGTGGACGCCGTCGTCGGAGGCGACCAGCTGGGCGCGGATCGGGGCGTCGCTGGCCGCGAGGCCCGCGATCCAGTCCGCCTCCTGCATCCGCACGTCGGCGGCGCCGGGCCGCTCCCACACGAGCACCACCGATGCGGCGCCCGGCACCCCCGCGACCAGCTCGCCGAGGCGCGCGGCGAGGATCGCGACGTGCGCGGGGTCGGCGTCCGCGGGCACGCCGTCCATCGGGATCACGATCGGCGAGAGGCGCTGCTCGTCGTCGAGGACGAACAGCCACGTCCGGCGGCGGATCGCGACGCCGACGAGCTCGGTCGCCATCGCGACGAGGTCGGCGTCGGTGGTCAGGGGCAGCAGGGGCTCGAACATGCGCCGGAGCCTGCCGCGGCCCGTCCGCTCGCGCACGGGCGCGGCCTGGGGAGGAGCGGATGCGCCCCCAGTGCGGGGGAGGAGCGGCGTGTCCTCCGGCGGGACCCCCCGCGGGACCCCGAGCCTCCGTGCACGAACCGGAGGGGGAGTGCCATGCGCTTCGAGGTACCGGCGGGCAGCGCGCTCGTGTTCAGCGGATCCGACGGCGAGCTCCTCGCCGAGCCGACCACCGTGCCCGTCGTCCGGACGGTGCAGACGCTGCCCGAGGGCTGAGCCGCCCGGTCGGACCCGCCGGTCAGATCTGGCGGAGGCGGACGCCGAGCCCGATCCGGACCGCGACGAGCGCGGTCAGCACGACCGCCCACACCACCTGGCCCAGCACGGCCAGCGCGGCGACGGCGAGGGCGAACAGCACCGTCTCGACGAGCAGCCGCGGCGCGGGCGCCAGCCGGCGCCGGGCCCGCGGCGCCATCGCGAGCGCCCAGACCACGATCACGAGCGCGGGCAGCAGGATCGCGACGGCGATCCGCACCGCGAGCGGGGCGGGCAGCAGCAGGCCGATCGCCGCGCCCGCCACGAGCAGGGCGAGCTCGAGCAGGAAGGCGAGCACCGCGTTCGCACCGAGCAGGAATCGCACCGCGACATCCTGCCGGATCGCGGCCCCCTCCGAGGTCCGGACACCGAGGGGGCCGCTCGCCCGACCCCTTCGGCCGCGGACGCTCAGGCGCGGGGCCAGGTCCAGTTCGCGATCGCCGGGTCGTCCTCGCCGTGCACCCGCGTGTACCGCCGGGCGGCGAGGCGGGCGTCCATGAGCCGCTGCCGCAGCACGGCCTGCGAGGAGCCCAGGGAGGGCACCCGGTCGATCACGTGCATGGCGAGGGAGAACCGGTCGAGGCGGTTCATCATCACCATGTCGAACGGGGTCGTCGTGGTCCCCTCCTCGATGTAGCCGTGGACGTGGAACTGGCTGTGGTTCTGCCGCTTGTACGTCAGGCGGTGGATCAGGGTCGGGTAGCCGTGGAAGGCGAACACGACGGGCTTGTCGCTCGTGAACACCGCGTCGAAGTCGCGGTCGTCCATGCCGTGCGGGTGCTCGTCCGGCGACTGCAGCCGCATCAGGTCGACGACGTTCACGAACCGCACCTTCAGGTCCGGCAGGTGCTGCCGCAGCAGGTCGGCCGCGGCCAGCGCCTCCATGGTCGGGACCTCGCCCGCGGAGCCGAGCACCACGTCCGGCTCGCCGTCCGTCGTCGACGCCCAGTCCCAGATCCCGACGCCGCGGGTGCAGTGCGCGATCGCCTCGTCCATCGTCAGGTAGTCGAGCTGCGGCTGCTTGCCCGCGACGATCACGTTGATGTACTGCCGGCTGCGCAGCACGTGGTCGGCGACGGACAGCAGGCAGTTCGCGTCCGGCGGCAGGTAGACCCGCGCCAGCTCCGCCTTCTTGTTGATCACGTGGTCGATGAAGCCCGGGTCCTGGTGGCTCGAGCCGTTGTGGTCCTGCCGCCACACGTGGCTCGACAGCAGGTAGTTCAGGCTCGCCAGGTCGCGGCGCCACGGGATCCCGTTGATGTCGTGCAGCCACTTCGCGTGCTGGTTCACCATCGAGTCCACGATGTGCGCGAACGCCTCGTAGGTGTTGAGCAGCCCGTGCCGCCCGGTCAGCAGGTAGCCCTCGAGCCAGCCCTGCAGGAGGTGCTCGGACAGCACCTCCATCACCCGGCCGTCGGTCGCCAGGTGGTCGTCCGTGTCCACGATCGGCTCCTGCCACGCCCGGTCCGTCACCCCGAACACGGCCTGCAGGCGGTTGGAGGCGGTCTCGTCGGGACCGAAGAGGCGGAAGCGCGTGGGGTTCAGCCGCATCACGTCGCGCAGCCACTCGCCGAGCACGGTCGTCGCCGGCGTCATGCCGGCACCGGGCGCGTCGACCCGCACGGCGTAGTCGCGGAACTCGGGCAGCTCCAGGTCCTTCAGCAGCAGCCCGCCGTTGCTGTGCGGGTTCGCGCCCATGCGGCGGTCGCCCTCGGGCGCCAGCGCGGCGAGCTCGGGCAGCAGCCTGCCCTGGTCGTCGAACAGCTCCTCCGCGCGGTAGCTGCGCAGCCAGTCCTCCAGCTGCCGCAGGTGCTCGGGGTTCGTCCGCACCTCCGACAGCGGCACCTGGTGGGCGCGGAAGGTGCCCTCGACCTGCTGGCCGTCGACGACCTTCGGGCCGGTCCAGCCCTTGGGGGAGCGGAACACGATCATCGGCCAGCGCGCCGGCTCGCCCGCCGGGCGCTCGCCGCTGCGCGCCTGCTGCTGGATCGCCGCGATCCGGTCGAGGACCGTGTCGAGCACGTCCGCGAAGGCGCGGTGCATCAGGGCGGGGTCGTCGCCCGAGACCACGAACGGCTCCCAGCCCCAGCCCGTGATCAGCGAGAGCAGCTGCTCCTCGGGCAGCCGCGCCAGCACGGTCGGGTTCGCGATCTTGTAGCCGTTCAGGTGGAGGATCGGCAGGACGGCGCCGTCGCGCGCGGGGTCGAGGAACGCCGGTGCGTGCCAGCTCGTCGCGAGCGGCCCGGTCTCCGCCTCCCCGTCGCCGATGGTGCAGACCGCGAGCAGGTCGGGGTCGTCGAACACCGCGCCGGTGGCGTGCATCAGCGAGTAGCCGAGCTCGCCGCCCTCGTTGATCGAGCCGGGCGTCTGCGGGGCCGCGTGGCTCGGGATGCCGCCCGGGAACGAGAACTGGCGGAACAGCCGCCGCAGGCCCTCGGTGTTCTCCCCGATGTGCGGGTAGGTCTCGCTGTACACGCCCTCGAGGTAGGTGTTCGCGACGACGGCGGGGCCGCCGTGGCCGGGGCCCGCGAGGAAGATCGCGTCGAGGTCGCGCGCCCGGATCGCCCGGTTGCAGTGGGCGTACATGAAGTTGAGGCCCGGCGTCGTGCCCCAGTGCCCGAGCAGGCGGGGCTTGATGTGCTCCGGCGCGAGCGGCTCGGCGAGCAGCGGGTTGTCGAGGAGGTAGATCTGGCCCACCGACAGGTAGTTGGCGGCGCGCCAGTACCGGTCGAGCAGCGCGAGCTCCTCATCGGTCGCAGGGGCTGCAGCGGTGTCGGTGACGGTCACGGCGCAACGATCGCGCCTGCGCCTGAGCGGCTCCTTCCTGCGGTCGATCGTTCACTGGACGGAAACGCAACGGAATGGCATTCGGCAAACCATTCGAGGACCTCTAGCATGTTCCGATGACGCTCGCGCGTCACTGCGTAGGAGGAGGGCGAGTGCCGAACGAATCGACGCCGCTGGTCGCCCAGATCTCCGATCGGCTGATCACGGCGATCGCGACCGGCGAGTTCCTGCCGGGCTCGAGGCTGCCGGCGGAACGGGATCTGGCCGGGCTGCTGCACGTCGGCCGCACGAGCGTGCGGGCGGCGCTGGCCGTGCTGCACGAGCGCGGTCTGATCGAGACCCAGCGCGGACGCGGCGGCGGCTCGTTCGTGCGGGTGCAGTGGACGCCGGACTCGCACGCCGCGGTCGTGCGCACGCTGCAGAGCCGCTGGAGCGAGATCCAGGACCGGCTCGACGCGATGCGCCGCCTGCACGGCGCCATCGCGCGCGCCGCGGCGGAGCAGCGGGACGACCGCGACGTCGAGGTGCTCCGCGCCCGCAACGACGCCTACCGCGCCGCACCGAGCGGCCGGCAGAAGCAGCTGGCGGACGCCGCGCTGCACGCAGCCGTCTCGGATGCGGCGAAGAACGGCACACTGAAGACCATGCTGCTCGCGCTGGAACAGGAGATCTCGATCGGTGCGCCCCTGCACGTGTGGGGCGAGCCGGAGACCATGGTCGCGAACGAGGTGCGCGCGCTCGGGGAGCACGACCTCCTCGTCGCGGCGATCGTCGAGGGACGCTCGGACGACGCGGACGACGTCGCCCGGGAGCACGCCCGCATCGACCTCGAGCTGCTCGAGGCCGCACGGGAGCGCGCCGAGGCGGCCGCGAGCGCCGAGTCGCGGTCGTGAGCGTCCCCGACGACGCCGAGGTCCTGCCCTGGGGCGAGGTCGGCACCGCCGCGCGCGAGCTCGCCCAGCGCATCGCGGACGACGGCTTCGAGCCCGAGGTCGTGGTGGCGATCGCCCGCGGCGGCCTGCTCGTCGGCGGTGCGCTGGCCTACGCGCTCGGCGTCAAGTCCTGCGGGTCGATCAACGTCGAGCTGTACACCGGCGTCGACGAGACCCTGCCCGAGCCCCTGCTGCTGCCGCCCCACCTCGACGGCGAGTCCCTCCACGGCAAGCGGGTGCTGCTCGCCGACGACGTCTCCCAGTCGGGCCTCACCCTGCAGCTGGCCGTCGAGATCCTCACGCGGATGGGCGCGCAGGTCCGCAGCGCCTGCTTCTACACGAAGCCGCAGACCGTCTTCGCGCCCGACTGGTCGTGGCGCGACACCGACCGCTGGATCGTGTTCCCGTGGTCGGCCGAGGCGCCCGTCACGGCGGCAGCCGCGCGGTGAGCGGCGGCGTCCACCTCGTCGGGGGCGGCTGGGGCGGCGACGCCCGCGTCTGGCGCGCGTTCGTCGCCGAGGCGGGGGCCCGCGCCTCCGGCACGCCGCGGATCGCGGTCGTCGCGGTGCGCGACGGAGACGAGCAGGACCACGGGGCGAAGCTGATCACCGCGGTGACCGGCGCAGGCGCGGTCGAGCCCGTCGTCCTCGCGCTGCGGGAGGGGGAGCGGCTCGCGCCGGACGCGCTGCCCGACGACCTGCACGGCGTGCTCGTGGGCGGCGGCCTCACCCCGGCCTACCGCGAGGCGGTGCTGCCCGCCGCCGACCGGCTCCGCGCGCTCGTCGCCGACGGCGCGCCCTACGCGGGGTTCTCCGCCGGCTCGGCGATCGCCGCCTCCCGCGCGCTGCTCGGCGGCTGGCGCGCGCCCGACGGCCGGCCGGTCCTCGACGAGGACTTCGCCGAGGACCACGAGGGCCTCGCCGTGGAGGAGGGGCTCGGCCTGGTGCCGTTCGCGGTCGACGTGCACGCGGCGCAGTGGGGCACCACGACCCGCCTCGCGACGGCGGTCGAGGCGGGGCTGGTGCAGGGCGGCGTCGCGATCGACGAGGACACCGCCGTGCTCGTGCGCGACGGCCGGACCGAGGTCGTCGGCGCCGGGAACGCGTGGTGGGTGCGTCCGGCGGACGGCGGCGTGCTGCTGCGGCGCGAGGCGGGCTCCGCATGACCGAGCCGCTCGCCGACCTCGTCGCCGCCGGCCGCATGCACCCGACGTGGGCGGAGGCGCTCGCGCCGGTCGAGCCGGACGTGCTGCGGATGGGGGAGTTCCTCCGCGCGGAGGTCGCCGCGGGCCGCGACTGGCTGCCCGCGGAGCGCGACGTGCTGCGCGCGTTCCGCACCCCGCTGCCCGACGTGCGGGTGCTGATCCTCGGGCAGGACCCGTACCCGACGCCGGGCCACCCGATCGGCCTGGCGTTCGCCGTCGATCCGCACGTGCGCCCGATCCCGCGCAGCCTGGTGAACGTCTACAAGGAGCTGCAGGCCGACCTCGGCGTCGCGCCCGTGGCGCACGGCGACCTGAGCGCGTGGACCGAGCGGGGCGTGCTGCTGCTCAACCGCAGCCTGACCGTGCGGCCCGGCCTGCCCGCCTCCCACCGCGGCAAGGGGTGGGAGGCGGTGACAGAGCAGGCCATCCGCGCGCTCGCCGCCCGGGGCGGCCCGCTCGTCGCGATCCTGTGGGGCAACGACGCCCGCAAGCTGGCGCCGCTGCTCGGCGGTGCGCGCCTCGTGGAGTCCGCGCACCCCAGTCCGCTGTCCGCCTCCCGCGGCTTCTTCGGGTCGCGCCCGTTCAGCCGCACGAACGCGCTGCTCGAGGAGCAGGGCGCTGCGGCGATCGACTGGTCGCTCCCGGCGCTCGAAGGGATCGGCGGCTAGCCTCGCGCCGTGCTGGAAGAGGAGTACGAGCCGCGCCGGCTGAGCAAGCCGTTCCACCTCCGGCGCCTCGATCCGCCCGAGCCCGCGTTCGCGTACGAGATCCGGCCCGCCCGGCCGGAGGACCTGCCCGACGTGCGGCAGATCTACGACCACTACGTCACCAACACCATGGTCACGCTCGACACCGAGCGGCGGACGCTGCGCGCGTGGCGGTCGAAGTACGCCTACCTGACGCGGCTGAAGCTGCCGTTCCTCGTCGCCGTGTCGCCGTCCGGGCAGGTGCTCGGCTACGCGCTGTGCGAGCCCTGGATCCAGAAGCGCGCCTACCGGTTCACGGCCGAGGAGTCGATCTACCTCCGCCCCGCCTCCACCGGCAAGGGGCTCGGGAAGGCGCTGCTGAGCGCGCTGCTCACCGCGTCGAAGCAGGCGGGGCTCAAGCAGGTGCTCGCGGTCATCGCGGACGGCGGGGCGGAGTCGTCGATCGGGCTGCACCGCTCGCTCGGCTTCAAGGAGACGGGCCGGATGGGCCGGGTCGCGTTCAAGTTCGAGCGGTGGATCGGGACCGTGATGATGCAGAAGGACCTGAAGTAGCGATGGCGTTCGAGCCCCACCAGCTGACGGCCCAGGAGCAGTGGGACTGGATCCGGCGCGGGGACACGACGTCCACGGAGCTCGCGGAGCACCACCTGGCGCGCATCGAGCGCCTGGACCCGCGGCTCGGGGCCTTCGCCCGCGTGGACGGCGACCGCGCCCTCGCCCG
This sequence comes from Amnibacterium soli, assembly GCF_039544415.1. Taxonomy (NCBI): domain Bacteria; kingdom Bacillati; phylum Actinomycetota; class Actinomycetes; order Micrococcales; family Microbacteriaceae; genus Amnibacterium; species Amnibacterium soli. Next base: position 502,495 of record NZ_BAABLP010000001.1, read on the forward strand.
AGCCGCCGGGATCGACGCGGCCGGGCAGGGGCCGGCGCCGCTGTCCGGCGTGCCGATCGCGGAGAAGGAGCTCGTGCGCCGCGCCGGCGCCCCCTCCGGCGCGTCGGCGCTGTTCGGCGGGGCGCACGCGGAGACGAGCGACGACGTCGCCCGGGCGACCGACGAGACCGGTGCCGTGGTGCTCGGCGCGACCACCGCGCCGGAGTTCGGGCTGACGGGCTTCACCGAGCCCGCCGGGCGCCCGCCCGCGCGCAACCCCTGGGACCCGAGCACCGGCGCCGGCGGGTCGAGCGGCGGCGCCGCGGCGGCCGTCGCGGCCGGCCTGGTGCCGTTCGCGGTCGGCTCCGACGGCGGCGGCTCCATCCGCATCCCCGCCGCGTGGTGCGGGGTCGTCGGCGTGAAGCCGTCGCGCGGGCGCGTGCCGGCGCAGGGCGGGCAGGGGTCCCTCGCGGGCCTCGTGACCGCGGGGCCGATCGCCCGCACGGTCGCCGACGCCGCGATGCTGCTCGACGCGCTCGTGCGCCCGCAGGGCCGGGCTCGCTCCGCGGGCTACGCCACCGGGCCGGGGGACGACGACGAGCCGTTCCTCGGCAACGCCGTCCGCGGCGAGGGACGCTTCACGGTCGGGGTGCTCGAGGGCTCCGTCTGGGACGACGCCGTCGACGTGCGGGTCGACCCCGAGAACGCCGCCGCCGTCGCGCGCACCGCGGCGATGCTCGACCTGCTCGGGCACGGCACGGAGGCGGTGCGGCTGCCGGGGGAGGACTACCCCGAGTTCTTCCGCGTGCTGTGGCAGGCCGGTGCGGCGCCGATCCCGGCCCGCACGGCGCCGGAGCTGGCGCTGCTCGAGCCCTACACGCGGGAGATCGTCGAGCGGGGGCGCGCCTTGCCCGCCGAGCGGGTGGTCACCGCGGTGCTCGCCGCCGCCGCGTTCGAGCGCCGCGCGATCAGGGCGTTCGCGTCCTACGACGCGGTCCTCACCCCGACGACCGCGCTGCCGCCGCGCCCGCTCGGCTGGCACTCGGCGGCCGGCGAGGACGCCGACGCGGTGTTCGACCGGCAGGTGCAGGCCGCGCCGTTCACCTCCTTCGTGAACGTCGCCGGGCTGCCCGCGATCACCCTGCCGGTCGGCGCGACCGACGAGGGCAGGCCCGCGGGCGTGCAGCTGATCGGGCGCCCCGGCGGCGAGCGCGCGCTGTTCGACCTGTCGCGGCAGCTCGAGCGCCGCTTCGGCTGGTCCCGCCGCCACCCGCCGGCCTTCTGGTAGTCCGGTCCCCGTGTCGGAGGCGATCCGCGGCGGCCCGCCGCGGATCGCCTAGACGAGGGAGAGGGAGAGGGTCGCCAAGCCGACCGTCAGCGGGGCGGCGATGAGGCCGAGGCCCGCGAAGCGCCACCACGAGATCTTCACGTCGAGCGCGGTGAGCCGCTCGTGCCAGAGCAGGGTCGCGAGCGACGCCCACGGGGTGATCAGCGGCCCGGCGTTGACCGCGACGAGCAGGGCGAGCAGCCGGTGCTCGTTCCCGGCGACCGGCTCGAGCGCGAGGTAGGCGGGCAGGTTGTCGGCCAGGTTGGCGGTGACCGTGCCGACGCCCGCGAGTCGGAGGAGCTCGAGCGGCCCGCCGCCCGTCCCCGCGGCGGCGGTCAGCACCTCGGTGAGCCCGAGGCGGCCGAGCGCCGTGACGGCGAGGAAGAGCCCGCAGACGAAGAGCACGAGCGGCACCGGCAGCAGCCGCAGCGACAGCACCTGCGGCCGCCGCACCGCCGCCGCGATCACGAGGACCACCGCTGCGATCGTCGCCGGGATCCACACGGGCACGTGGAGCACGGGGTCGCCCAGCGCGAGCGCCGGCACCAGCAGCGCGGTGACGACCGCCGCGACCGTGAACAGCACGCGGTCCTCGATCGGCTCGGGCGCCGGCGGCTCGTAGCGGTGCGCGAGCGCCTTGCGCGACAGCACCGCCAGGATCGCGACCGGCACCAGCACGGCGATCGTCGCGGGCAGCCAGGACCGCGCGACGTAGGCCGACCCGAACGCCGGGTCGGACTCCGCCAGCAGGTTGGTCAGGTTCGAGACGGGCAGCAGCAGCGAGCCGGTGTTCGCGAGCCACACGGTCGCGAGGGCGAAGGGGAGGGGCGGGAGCCCGACGCGGCGGGCGAGCGTCACGACGACCGGCGTCAGCAGCACTGCCGTCGTGTCGAGCGACAGGAACACCGTCGAGGCGACGGCGACGACCACGACGAGCACCCAGAGCAGTGCTCCGCGGCCCCGGGCCAGGCGGGCGGCGGCGGATGCGAGGCGGTCGAACAGCCCCGCCTCCGCGGCGATCGCGGCGACGATCGTGATCGCGACGACGAAGCCGAGGATCGGCGCGATGCGGTCGCCGAGGGCGGCCGCGTCGGCCGCGGGCAGCACCCCGGTCGCGACCGCGACGAGGCCCAGGAGGAGGAGCCCGCCACCGAGCAGCGCGAGCACCACGGGGAGGAACCTACCGGTTCCCTCGCGTGATCCTGGGAATCAGCCGACCCCGACGATCCGCGCGCTCGCCTCCCACAGCCCGCGCGCCAGGGCGGCATCGTCGGCCTGCCCCGGGGTGCGCCCCGGCGCCGTCAGGCGGTCGAAGAAGTTGCCGGAGGGGACGGGCAGGGGATCCGCCGCGGCGAGCCCCACGAGCGGCGCGGCGCCCGCCTCGGGCGGGATCGCCAGGCGCTTGACCGCCGACATCACCACGCCCTCGCCGCCGAACGACGTCGCGACGAAGCCCGGGTGGAAGGCGTAGGCGGAGACGCCCGTGCCCTGCAGCCGGCGGGCGAGCTCGCGCGTGAACAGGATGTTCTCGAGCTTGCCCGTGCCGTACGCGCGGAACCCGCCGAGCCAGGGCCCGGTGCGGTTCTCGAGGTCGTCGAGCCGCACGCGGCCGGACCGCGCCGCCGCGCTCGAGGTCTGCACGATCCGCACCGAGCCGGTCGGCGCCGCCTTCGCGGTCGCCTTCAGCCGGTCGAGCAGCAGGCCCGTCAGCAGGAAGCCGCCGAGGTGGTTCCGCTGGAACGTCAGGTCGTGCCCGTCCGGGGTCGTGTCCCGGGCCGCCGTCCCGCCCGCGTTGTTCGCGAGCACGTGGATGGCGGGGTACGCCTCGAGCAGCGCCGCGGCGAGCTCGCGCACCGACTCGAGGCGGTCGTAGTCGACGAGGAAGGCGCGCCCGCCGGTCTCCGCCGCGACCGCCTCCGTCCGCTCGCGGTTCCTGCCGACGACCGCGACGTCGGCGCCGAGCAGCGCCAGCTCGCGGGCGGCCGCCCGGCCGATGCCCGAGCTGGCGCCCGTGACGACGACCGTGCGTCCCTCCATGCGAGCCGGATCGGGGAGGCGGACGCTCATGCGACGCCGTCGGTCTCGAGCAGGCGCAGCCAGATCTCGCTCAGCGTCGGGTAGGCGGGCACCGCGTGCCAGAGCCGCTGCACCGGCACCTCGCCGACGACGGCGATGGTGGCGGACTGCAGCATCTCGCCGACGTCGTAGCCGGCGAAGGTGGCGCCGATCACGGTGTCCTTCGCGTCGTCGATCACGAGCTTGGCGCGCCCGACGTACGAGTCGTCGTAGACGCCGGCGCCCGCGACGGCCGCCATGTCGTACTCGGCGGTGCGGATCGTCCGACCGGCCTTGCGCGCGGCGTCCTCGGTGAGCCCGACGGAGGCGACCTCGGGGTCGGTGAAGGTCACCTGCGGCACGCCCTCGTGGTCGGCCGTCGCGGTGAAGCGGGTCCAGGCGCCGGTGTTCGGCGACCCCTTGGCCCGGGCCGCGATGACGCGGCCGGCGGCGCGCGCCTGGTACTTGCCCTGGTGGGTGAGCAGCGCGCGGTGGTTCACGTCGCCCGCCGCGTAGAGCCACGGGTCGGTCGCGTTCGTCTCGGCGTCGACCAGCATCGTGTCGTCCACCGCGATCCAGTCGCCGTCGGTCAGGCCGACCGACTCGAGCCCGAGCCCGTCGGTGCGCGGCGTGCGGCCGGTGGCGACGAGGATCTCGTCCGCCTCGACCGTCGAGCCGTCGTCGAGCGTCGCCGTGACGACGCCGCCCTCGCGGCGCACCGCGGTGATGGAGGCGCCGAGGCGCACGTCGGCGCCGCGGTCGCGCAGGGACTGCGCGACGAGCTCGCCCGCGAACGGCTCCATGCCGGCGAGCAGCTGCCCGCGCACGACGATCGTCACCTTCGAGCCGAGGGAGGTGTAGGCGGTCGCCATCTCGGCGCCGACCACGCCGCCGCCGAGCACGATGAGCCGACCGGGTGCCTCCGTCGCGCTCGTCGCCTCGCGCGAGGTCCACGGCTGCGCGTCGGCGAGGCCGTCGATCGGCGGGATCATCGCCGCGCTGCCGGTGCAGACCGCGACCGCGGAGCGGGCCACGAGCTCGACCTCGCCGCCGTCGGGCTTCGTCACGACGACCCGCTTCGGGCCGGCGAGCCGCGCGCTGCCGCGCACGAGGTCGATCCCGGCGGAGTTCAGCCACGACACCTGGCCGCTGTCGTCGAAGTCCGCCACCTCCTCGTCACGTCGCGCGAACACGGCGGCGACGTCGAGGCCGCCGGTGACGGCCTGCTTCGCGCCGGCCACGTGCTCGGCCCCGCGCAGCGCGGCGCCGGGGCGCAGCAGCGCCTTCGAGGGCATGCACGCCCAGTAGGAGCACTCGCCGCCCACCAGCTCGGCCTCGACGATCACCGTCGACAGGCCCTCCCGGTGCGCGTAGTCGGCCACGTTCTCGCCCACCGGGCCCGCACCGATCACGATCAGGTCGTACGTCTCCGCCATGTCCTCTTCCTCCTGGTCAGTCCGGTCGCAACGCGCCGGTGGTTCAGCGCCCGGTCCACACCGGGTCGCGACGATCCTGGAACGCCCGCGCGCCCTCTGCGGCGTCGGCGGACGCGGCGAGGGCCGCGAGCGCCGGCTGCAGCCCGGCGAGCACCGGGGCCTCGGCCGCGCGCCGCCCCGCCCGCGCGGACCGCAGCACGGCCTGCACCGCGAGCGGCGCCTGCGCGGCGATGCGCTCGGCGATCGCCGTGGCGGCCGACAGCTCGGTGCCGTCGGGCACGACCTCCTGCACGAGGCCGATCCGGAGCGCCTCCGCCGCGTCGAAGCGGTCGCCCGTCAGCATCCAGCGCATGGCGTTGCCCCAGCCGACCGCCGCGGGCAGCCGGGCGGTCGCGCCGCCGAACGGCAGGATGCCGCGGCTCACCTCGATCTGGCCGAAGCTCGACGAGTCCGCGGCGACCGCGACGTCGGCGGCGAGGATCAGCTCGATGCCGAGCGTCAGGCAGGTGCCGTGCACCGCGACGACGACCGGCTTCGTCCGCTCCGGGCCGGAGAGGCCCCACGGGTCGATCTCGTCCTCGGACCGGTAGTCGATCGTGCCGGTGGCGAGGGAGGGCCCGACGTCCGCGAGGTCGAGCCCGGCGGTGAAGTGGTCCCCCTCGGCGTGCACGACGCCGACGCCGACGGTGTCGTCGCGCTCGAGCCGCGTGTAGGCCGCGGCCAGCTCGTGCAGCAGCGCGCGATCGGCGGCGTTGCGCTTCTCGGGGCGGTTCAGGCCGATGCGCAGCACGGCGCCGTGCTGCTCGACCACCACGCGACCAGCACCCGTGTCCGACATCCCCCGCACGCTAGCCGCGCCCGGCGGGGCGCCCGCTGGGTGCCGGGGCGACCGGGTGCCGTGGTCAGCGGCGGCGGGTGGAGGCGGTGAGGGCGCTGACCACGCGGAGGATCGTCGCCTGGTCGCCGATGACGTCGTCGGGGGAGGCGGGCGCGAACATCGTGAGGCCGGCGCCGACGACGGTGCGTCCGGCGGAGGCGGCGGCGAGCGCCGCGGTCAGGTCGGCGACGCTCGCGCCGAAGGGCTGCGGGTCGGTGACGCCGTCGAAGACGCCCGGGTCGAGCACGTCGAGGTCGACGTGGAGGTAGACCTCGTCGACGTCGAGCGCGTCGACCGCCGCCCCGAGGCCGTCGCCGAGCGCGTCCGCGCCGACGACCGCGATGCCGGACGCCTGCACGAACTCGGCCTCCTGGTCGTCCATGTTGCGGGTGCCCGCGAGCACCACGTGCTTCGGATCGATCGGCGCGGCGGAGGCGAGCCCCTCCGCGCCCTCGCCGAGCAGGGCGCGCAGCACCATGCCGCAGAACGCGCCGCTCGGGCTCGTCGCGGGCGTGTTCAGGTCGGGGTGGGCGTCGAACCAGACGAGGCCGAGGCGGGCGCCGCGCGCCGCCGCCGAGCGGGCCGCGCGCTCCACCGCGGCGAGCTCCACGCCGCAGTCGCCGCCGATGACGACGGGCAGGTCGCCCTCCGGCACCGTGTCGAGCACGGTCGCGAGACGCTCCCGCACGGTCGCGACGGAGGAGTACCGGGCGACGCCGGTGCCCATGCCGTCCCCGGCGCCGAGCGGCACCTCGACGCGCACGGTCGCACCCGGCGGCAGGTCCTCCCGGATCGCCTCCGCCCCGTCGATGAGCCGCATCGCGCGGCTCGACGAGGACCCCTGCCACTGGGGCACGACGACGAACCTGGCCGGCATGGGGCGAGCCTATGTCGCCCGCGCCTCCCGGCCCCGCTGATCCGTGAACACGCGCGGGGCGGCGAGGGTCAGCGGCGAGGGCGGGTGTCGCACTCCCGGCAGATGACCCGGGTGGAGTGCGGCGAGATGCCCGCGGGCGTCATCGCGTAGAACGGGACCTCGTACATGCTCACGCGGTTGCACTTGTCGCAGGTGCCGCCGGTGCGCTTCGCGTCGCCGTTCGTGATGGTCGCCTTCGGGGCGGTCGGCTTCGTCTCGCAGACGCAGAAGACGCGTTCCCCGACCTGGCGGGGCCCGTCCATCGTCAGCACGAAGAGCGCGATCGTGAAGACGCCCTCCCGGCGGCAGCGGCAGCACACCGCGTCGACGGGCACGGGGCTGCCGGAGATGACGGCGGAGGAGGTGCGGGGCTCGGCCATGGCTCACGATCACCCGGGGCGGGGGACCCGCCCGCTCCACACCCTGAGCGTTCGCCCTGGGCGAACAGCCCTCCTCGGGGTGGGGGTCCGGCGGGCGCCTGACACGCGCTGACCGGACCCCGCTCGGGGCAGCACGAGTCTGCGCCCGTTCCGCCCTTGTCGTGCGCCCGCCGGGCGTGCTCGACTGGGCGGATGGAGACCGTCGAGTCCGCGGACGGCACCCGCATCGCCTTCTCCCGCACGGGCGCGGGCACACCGGTGGTGATCGTCGGCGGCGCGTTCTCGACCGCCGCGGCGGGGGAGCCGCTGGCGGCCGCGCTCGCCGCGGAGGGGCTGCAGGGCGTCACGGTCGACCGGCGCGCCCGGGCGGCCAGCGGCGACACGAGGCCGTACGCCCCGTTCCGCGAAGCGGAGGACGTGGCGGCGGTCGTCGGGGCGGTCGGCGGCCGGGCGGCGGTGCTCGGGCACTCCTCCGGCGCGGTCCTCGCGCTGTTCGCCGCGGGGGAGGGGGTGCCGATCTCGCACCTGTTCCTGTCGGAGCCGCCGTTCCTGTTCGGCGTCGGCGACAGCGCGGCGACGCTGCCCGAGCGGCTGCAGGCGCTCGTCGACGAGGGGCGGCCGGAGGAGGCGGTGCCGCTGTTCCAGCGGGAGGCGGTCGGCCTGCCGGAGCCGGTGATCGAGCAGATCCGGTCGAGCCCGATGTTCGCGCAGCTGGTGCCGCTCGCGCAGTCGCTGGTCTACGACGCGACGCTGACGAACGCCGTCGCGACGCCGACCCCGGCGATGACGGGCGCCTCGATGCCGGTCGTGATCCTGCGGGGCGACCCCACATACCCGGTGCTCGTGACGGCGACGGACCGCCTCGCCGCGGCGATGCCCTCGGCGGAGCTCGTGGTGGTGCCGGAGTCGCACGACCACGGCGTCGACCCCGCCGCCACGGCGCGCCTCGTGCGGTCGCGCATCGCCTGACCCGCGCGGATCGGGGACGATCGTCGGTGTGCATGAGACGTTCGTCATCCCCCTCTGGGCCGACCTGACCGCGGTCGGGCTGGGCGGGGTGCAGGGGGCGCTGTTCGCGTCCGGCTTCCAGGGGCAGCGCCGGCTCGACCTGCTCGGCGTCGCGATCATCGGGATCCTGATCGGCATGGGCGGCGGCCTCATCCGCGACCTGCTGCTCGGGGTGGAGCCCGCCACGCTGCAGAGCGACTGGTACCTCGTGACCGCGGCCGGCTCCTCCCTCGTCGGCATGCTGATCGCGCGCCCGCTGCAGCGCCTGAACCGGATGATCGTCGGCCTCGACGCGGTGGTGATCGGCATGTTCGGCGCCTTCGGCACGAGCAAGGCGATCGTGCTCGGCCTGCCCGTGGTGCCGGCCGTGTTCGTCGGCGTCGTCGCGGCGGTGGGCGGTGGCGTGCTGCGCGACGTGATCATGGGGCTGCCGGTCGCGGTGATGCACGTCGGCTCCCTGTACGCCGTCGCAGCGGCGAGCGGCTCGACCGTGCTCGTGCTGCTGCACCTGGTCGGCGTGCCCGTGCCGCTCGCCGCGGTCATCGGCATCGCGGTCACGTGCGTCGTGCGCCTGCTCGCGGTCGTGTTCGACGTGTCGCTGCCGGAGCAGCGCACCCTGCACCGCCGCCGCGTCGCCGCGGAGACGGGCGTCATCCCGGTCGTGCGCCGGCGCTGACCGCCGCGGGAACCCTGGCAGGGGGTGCGGCGGGCGCGCTGTACCGTGCACCGGTGCTCGGTCGCCCCTCCCGTCCCGGCGTCGTGCTGCTGCTCGCCGGCGTCCTGGTCCTGTTCGTCGGCGTCATCGCGCAGCTCGCGGTCACCGACGGCCTGGCGGAGACGCTCTGGGTGGTGGTGTCGATCATCGGGGCCGTCGGCATCGTCGCGGGCGTGACCGTGCTGGTGCGGCACGCGAACGCGAACCGGCCCCCGGAGGACTGATCCCGTGAGCCGCCGCCTCACCCTGCTCTTCGCGATCGCCGGCGGCGCCGCGGTCGGCAACCTCTACTGGGCGCAGCCGCTGCTCGACTTCATCGCGCGCGACCTGCGGACCGACACGGCCGTCGCCGGGGCGCTCGTGACCGCGACCCAGCTCGGCTACGCCCTCGGGGTGCTGCTGCTCGTGCCGCTCGGCGACGTGCTGGACCGCCGGGTGCTCGTGCCGGTCGCGCTGCTCTGCGCCGCGGTCGCCCTGCTCGCGAGCGCCCTCGCGCCGACGTTCGCCGTGCTGATCGCCACCCTCGCCCTCGTCGGGCTGACGACGGTGTCGGGGCAGATCCTCGCGCCGCTCGCGGGCGACCTCGCCGACGACGCCAGCCGCGGCCGCGTCGTCGGCACGGTGGTGTCGGGGATCCTCGTCGGCATCCTGGTGTCCCGCACGGTCAGCGGCCTGATCGCGGGCGCGCTCGGCTGGCGGGCGATCTACCTGGTGGCGGCGGTGCTCGCCGTCGTGCTCGCGGCGCTGCTCGCCCGGGCGATCCCGCACCTCGAGCCGCGGACCCGGCTGCGCTACCCGGCCCTGATCGGCTCGGTGTTCGGCATCGTGCGCCGCGAGCCCGCCGTGCGCTGGAGCCTGCTGCTCGGCGGCGCCTCGTTCGGCGTGTTCACGCTGTTCTGGACGTCGCTGACCTTCCTGCTCAGCGCGCCGCCGTTCTCCTACTCGGTGACCGTCATCGGGCTGTTCGGCCTCGTCGGGCTGGCGGGCGCGATCACGGCGCAGCGGGCCGGGCACCTGCACGACCGCGGGCTCGCGCTGCCCGGCATCGGGATCGCGTGGCTGCTCGTGCTCGCGTCCTTCGTGATCGCCGGGTTCGGCGCCCGGTCGACGGCGGTCGTGGTCATCGCGATCCTGCTGCTCGACGTCGCGATCCAGGGGCACAACATCCTCGTGCAGTCGCGGATGTTCCAGGTCGACCCGTCCGCGCGCAGCCGCATCAACACCGCGTTCATCACGAACAACTTCCTGTGGGGCGCGGTCGGCTCCGGGCTCGCCGCGTTCCTCTGGTCGCACGGCGGCTGGACCGCGGTCACGGTCGCCGGCGCGGTCGGCAGCGGGTTCGCGCTCACCGTCTGGGCGCTCGGCCGGCGCGGTCCGCTGCGGGTCGCGGCGCCCGGCGCCGCGGCCTGATCGGGAACGATCCGCACCCCCTCCGCGTTGCACCACCCGAGGGCCACAGCCGGTGGCCCGCGCACAGGAAGGTCGTCCGGATGACCACCACCCAGCCCGCTGCCGGGCAGTACCGCAAGGACCCCGCGGCGATCGCGAGGCTCACGCGGAACCAGTTCGCCGTCACCCAGGAGGACGCCACCGAGCCGGCGTTCCGCAACCAGTACTGGGACAACCACGAGGACGGGATCTACGTCGACGTGGTGTCGGGCGAGCCGCTGTTCGCCTCCACGGACAAGTACGACAGCCGCTCCGGCTGGCCGAGCTTCACCCGGCCGATCGACCCCGCCACGGTCGTGCGCCGGTCGGACGACAGCTACGGCATGGTCCGCACGGAGGTCCGCTCCGCGACCGCGGACAGCCACCTCGGCCACCTGTTCGACGACGGCCCCGCCGCCGAGGGCGGCCTGCGCTACTGCATCAACTCGGCGGCGCTGCGGTTCGTCCCCGTCGCCGAGCTCGAGACCCAGGGCTACGGCGAGTACCGCAGCCTGTTCACCACCGAGGAGGCACGCTCTTGACCGACACCGCCATGACCGACACGACGGGCACCACGACCGAGACCGCGATCCTCGCGGGCGGCTGCTTCTGGGGCGCGCAGGAGCTGCTGCGCCACCGCCCGGGCGTGCTGTCCACCCGCGTGGGCTACTCGGGCGACGACCGCACCCCGAACGCGACGTACCGCCGCCACGGCGACCACGCCGAGTCGGTCGAGATCGTCTTCGACCCGGCGCGGATCGGCTACCGCGAGATCCTCGAGTTCTTCTTCCAGATCCACGACCCGTCCACGCGCGACCGGCAGGGCAACGACCGCGGCCGCAGCTACCGCTCGGCGATCTTCTTCACCTCGGAGGAGCAGCAGCGCGTCGCGCTCGACACGATCGCGGACGTCGACGCCTCCGGCCTGTGGCCCGGGAAGGTCGTGACCGAGGTCGAGCCCGCCGGGGCCTTCTGGCAGGCGGAGGAGGAGCACCAGGACTACCTGGAGAAGCACCCCCACGGCTACACCTGCCACTACGTGCGCCCGGGCTGGAAGCTCCCGCACCGCGAGCAGCAGCCCGCCTGATCGCCCGACCCGCAGCGCGCCCGTCGACCCCGGTCGGCGGGCGCGTCGCCGTGCGCGGCCTCCCGCTTCCGTCGCGTCGGGAGCGCGTCCTACGCTCCCGCCATGACGCCGCACCGGCTGAGCCTCGACGAGGCGCGCCGCATCGCCGTGCGCGCGCAGCTGCTCGACGCCGAGCGGCCGGCTGCGCCGGTCGAGGTGGCGGAGCAGCTCGCCGCGATCAAGATCGACCCCACCTCGGTCGTCGCGCCCTGCGAGCACACCGTGCTGTGGTCGCGCATCGGGGACGCGTACGAGCCGGGCCAGCTGAAGAAGGCCGTCGAGCAGGACCGGCTGCTGTTCGAGCTCGACGGCGCCTTCCGGCCGACGACCCTGCTGCCGGACCTGCTCGTCGAGCTGCGCCGCTGGACGGAGCGGGACCGCGTGCGCGACTGGCTCGAGGCGAACGCGCGCTTCCGCGTCGAGGTGCTGGCCCGCCTCCGCGGTGAGGGCCCGCTGCTCGCCGCCGCGATCCCCGACACCGCCGCGGTCGCGCGCTCGAACGACGGCGGCTGGTACAGCGACAACCAGGTGCCCCGCATGCTCGAGGTGCTCGCGCTGCGGGGCGAGGTCGCCGTCGCGTCGCGGCAGGGGCGCAACCGCGTGTGGGACGTCGCGGAGCGCGTGTACCCGCCGGGCCTGCCCGAGCCGACGCGGGAGGAGGCGGTGCGGGCGATGTCCGAACGCCGCCTCCGCGCCGCCGGCGTCGCGAAGCACACCGCGTGGACGCCGGTCCGCGAGGCCGGGGAGCCCGTGGTCGTGGAGGACCTGAAGGGCACGTGGCGGGTGGACCCGGACGCGCTCGCCGCGCTCGACGAGGACCCGGGCGGCCGCGTCGCGTTCCTCAACCCCTACGACGGGATGCTCGGCGACCGCGCCCGGCTCAAGGACCTGTTCGGCTTCGCCTACGTGCTCGAGCAGTTCAAGCCGAAGCCCGAGCGGAAGTACGGGCTGTTCGCGCACCCGATCCTGCTCGGCGACCGCTTCGTCGGCATGCTCGAGGCCGAGCACGACCGGAAGCAGGGCGTGCTGCACGTGCGGGCGGTGCACGAGCTCCTGCCGTTCGAGGAGGAGGAGCGGCAGATGGTCCGCGCGGAGGTCGAGGCGCTCGCCCGCTGGCTCGGCGTCCCCCTCAGCGACACCAGCGACGTCTGACCCCGCCGCTCCATCGGGAGCACGACAGCAGGACGATCCGAGCAGGTCGGCAGGACGAACGAGCTCCAGCAGGAGGCAACGGGCCGTTCCGTCCTGCTGACGTCGTCCCGTCCTGCTGACGTGCTCGGCTCGCGGGGAGGCGGCGGGTCAGATGCCGACGTCGCTGCCCATCGTGACCGTGCGGTCGGAGGGGAGCTGGAAGCGGGCCGCCGGGTCCGCCGCGTTGTGGGCGAGGGTCACGAAGAGGCCCTTGCGCCACCACGCCATGCGGGTCGCCCGGGTGCGGCGGATGCCGCCGCGGGAGATGAAGAACGACGCGTGGTCCATCGCGTTCGGCTCGAGGTCGAGCACGTGGGCGACGCACGCCGAGCGCAGCGCCTCCGGCACGTCGGGCGTCTCGGAGAAGCCGAACCGGATGGTCAGGTGCTCGATGCCGTCGTCGGCGTACCCGAGCTCGTCGTAGGTGAAGCGCTTGCGCTGCGGCACCTGCGGCACCCCGACGACCTCGATGGAGACGACGATGACGCGCTCGTGCAGCACGTGGTTGTGGTCCACGTTCGCGCGCAGGGCGAGCGGCGTCGTGTCGCGGTTCGGGTGCGGGAACACGGCGATGCCGGGCACGCGCACGAGGCGCTCGGTGCGCACCTCCTCGACGAAGTCGGCGAGGGAGCCCTCCTTCTCGCGCCGGTCCTCCGACACGAGCTGCCGGCCGCGGCGCCAGGTCGTCATCACCAGGATGACGGCGGCCGCGATGAGCAGCGGCACCCAGCCGCCGTGGAGCACCTTCGACAGGTTGCCCGACAGGAACGTCAGCTCGAGGCCGCCGAACGCGACCGCCGCGAGCGCGACCTTCCACGGCCGCCAGTGCCAGAGCAGCGGTGCCACCGTGAGCAGCAGGACCGTGTCGACCACGAGCGCACCGGTGACGGACACCCCGTACGCCGTCGCGAGGCGGGAGGAGGACTGGAACGCGAGCATGATCGCGAGCACGCCGAGGAACAGCAGGGTGTTCACGACGGGCAGGTAGATCTGGCCGCTCTCCTCCTTCGACGTCTGCCGGATCGTCAGCGGCGGCAGCAGGCCGAGCTGCACGGCCTGCCGCGACAGCGAGAACGCGCCGGAGATGACCGCCTGGCTCGCGATGATCGTGGCGACGGTGGCGAGCACGACGACGGGCAGGCGCAGCACGTCGGGGAACAGGAGGAGGAACGGGTTGCTGCGCGCGGACGGCTGGTGCAGCACGAGCGAGGCCTGGCCGAGGTAGTTCAGGGTCAGCGCCGGGAAGACGACGAAGAACCAGGCGCGGCGGATGGGCGAGCGGCCGAAGTGGCCCATGTCCGCGTAGAGCGCCTCCGCACCGGTGATGACGAGCACGACGGCGCCCATCGCGACGAACGCGATCGCGGGGTGCTCGAAGACGAACAGCACGGCCCAGGTGGGGGAGAGGCCCTGCAGCACCGAGGGGTGCTGCACGACGGTGAACAGCCCGGAGACCGCGAGCACCGCGAACCAGAGCACCATCACGGGGCCGAACAGGTTGCCGACCTTGCCCGTGCCGAACCGCTGCACCGCGAACAGGATCGCGAGGATCACCGCGGCGATCGGCACGGTGAGGTGCCCGACCGCGGGCGCCGCGACCTGGAGGCCCTCGACCGCGGAGAGCACGCTGACCGCTGGCGTGATGATCGAGTCGCCGTAGAACAGGGCCACGCCGACGATCCCGATGACGAGGAAGACGCCCGTGCGCCGCTGCCGGTGCTTGTAGAGGCGCTGCGCCAGGGCGGCGAGCGCCATGACGCCGCCCTCTCCGTCGTTGTCGGCGCGCATCAGGATGCCGACGTACTTGATCGACACGATGATCGTGATGCTCCAGAACATCAGCGACACGACGCCGTAGACGTCGGGCGGGGTCGCCTTCACGATGCCGCCGTCGATCGTGAAGACCGTCTTCAGCGCGTAGAGCGGGCTCGTGCCGATGTCGCCGAAGACGACGCCGAGCGCGGCGAGCGCCATCGCCGCGACGCCGCGCTTCACCGCGCCGCCCTGCGACTCGTCCGCGGCGGTCCCGCCGCCGGGCGCCTCGCCGTCCTCCGGCTCCGGTGCCTCGGGGTCCGCGGGCTCGACGACGCCGTCGCCCGAGGGCTCGGGAGCCGATGCCCGTGCCGCGTCGTGCGACTCCACCGACCGCCTCATCGCGTGGCTCCCTGTTCGCCGTCACTCCATCGGCCGGCGGGCGTCGGCCTCCGTGAGGGTACGGCAGCGCGGGTCACGCGCCGTGCAGGTCCGATCGGGGCCCGCCGCGGCGGCCCGGAGGCGCTAGCAGGCGGTCAGGGCGCCGCACCCCCAGAACGGGGAACGTGCAGTCGGTTCCCAGCGAGCGCTGATACTCCTGTCGATTCCTGCTCAGAATCGGAGTCACCATGACCATGGGAACCGGCGTCGTCCTCTTCGTGATCGGCGCGATCCTCGCGTTCGCCGTGAAGATCCAGACGAGCTTCATCAGCCTGTCCACCGCCGGCGCGATCCTCATGGTCGCCGGCGCGGTGGTGTTCGTGATCGGCCTCGCGCTCGCGCTGCGCGGCCGCCGCACCGTCACCACCGCCCGCACCACCGCCGACCCGATGTCGGCGCAGGGCGTGACCGAGCGCAGCACGCGCACGACCGACCCGAACCAGCTCTAGCCGCGCCCGCGCCGGCGCGGTCGCCGTCAGACGGCGGCGATCGTGCCGGTCGCGAGCAGGACGATCAGCACGATCGCCAGGGCCACGCGGTACCAGACGAACACGGCGATCGACCGCCGCGCGACGAGCCGCAGCAGCCAGGCGATGGAGGCGTAGCCGACCACGAGGCTCACGAGCGTCGCGAGCACGGTCGGGCCCCAGCCGACGCTGTCGGCGACGTCGCCGGCGGCCGTGGTCGCCTCGAACCCGCCCGCGGCGATCAGCGCCGGGATCGACAGGAGGAACGCGAAGCGCGTCGCGGCGACCCGGTCGAGGCCGCGCAGCAGCCCCGCGCTGATGGTCGCACCCGACCGCGAGACGCCGGGCACGAGCGCCGCGCACTGCACGAGGCCGATGACGACCGCGTCGCGCACCGTGACGTCGCGCTCGCCGCGGTCCTGCCGGCCGAGCCGTTCCGCCACGAGCATCACGACGCTCCAGCCGATGAGCGCCGCCGCGACGACCCACAGGCTGCGCAGCGGGCCGCTGACGAGGTGGCGGCCCAGCAGCCCCACGATCCCGATCGGGATCGTGCCGATGATCACGGCCCACGCGGTCCGCCAGTCCTGCGACCCCCGCGCCTCCGCGTGCAGCAGCCCGCGGACCCACGCCCCGATCAGGCGGACGATGTCGCTGCGGAAGTAGATGATCACGGCGACGATCGCGCCGACCTGGATGATCGCGGTGAAGGCGGTGACGCCCGCGTCGTCGACGCGCAGGCCGAGCAGTCGTTCGACGATCGTCAGGTGGCCGGTGCTCGAGACCGGCAGGAACTCGGTGAGCCCCTCGACGACGCCGAGTACGACCGCTTGCAGGGGGTTCACGGGGCGACACGTCCTTCCGAGGCGGATGCGGGACCACGGAGGTGGACGCGGTCGGGAAGGCTAGCCAACCCGCGCCGCCGATCCGACGGGTCGGGCCCGCTGCCCCTGAGCGCGTCCAGGTCCCGTTGCGACGGCGTTCGAGCCCGCACGACCGGTCGGCGTCCCCGCGCGAACTGGGGAGGGGCGGCCGCGCCCGCCGAGCGGTTCACTGTCGCCCGACGACCTCGGAGGGGGAGCGATGCGGGAGCGACGGCGGGGGCTGCGACGCCGCGCGGGCGCGGCTGCGGTCGCGGGCGCGGGCGCGCTGCTGCTCGCCGCAGGGACCGCCGGCAGCGCCTCCGCCTCCACCGGCTCGGTGCCTGACGGCGACCGCGCCGCTGCGGTGCGGACCGTGCTCGACCGCGTGCTCGGCCCCGGCGGGGCGACGGTGGTGGTCGCCGCGACCGTCCGCACCTCCGCCTCCGCCACAACCCGCGTGCAGTGGGGCTCCGCCGTGCCGGTGTCGACCGCCGCGAGCCGCACCGTGGTGCCCGGCGTCGGCACGGCCGCGCAGGGGACGGCGCAGAACGCCGTCGGCGGCACGACCACGACCGTCACCACCCCGCCCGGCGCGGTGGTGCGGCAGACGGTCTCCGTGGCCGTCGACCGCGCACGGCTCGGGCGCAGGTCGGTGACTGCGCTGCGCCGGCTCGTCGCCTCGGCGGTCGGTCTGGTGCCCGCGCGGGGTGACCGGCTCAGTCTCGTCGTCACGCGCTTCGCGACGCCCGTGGCGGTGCCGGCGCCGCAGCCCTCCCTGCTGGCCGTGCTGCTGCCGGACGCGGTGCCCGCCATCTGGGGCGCCGGCGGGGTGCTCGCGGTGCTCCTGCTCGCCGGTGCCGCACGCGGCTGGAAGGCGCGCGCCCGCGCCTGACGTCTTGGCGCTTCCTTCGAGCGCGCCGTGCAGGGTCGCAGCGTGAGCACCGCTGTGACCCCCACCGCGACCCGCCGCCCGGTCTTCGAGCGGTGGTACACGGTCGTCGTGGCGGTGAAGGGCCTGGACGGGGCGGTCGAGCTGCTCGCCGGCCTGCTGGTGCTCGTCGCGCCGGGACCCACCGAGGTGGCGCTCTTCGCGATGGCGGGGGAGCTCGGTGAGGACCCGTCGCCGCTGCGGATCGCCGCGGCGCACTCGGTCGCGACCGCGGGTGCGCACCTGCCGGGCCAGGCGCTGCCCCTCGGGCTGTTCCTGCTCGTGCACGGCGTCGTGAAGCTGCTCACCGTGTGGGCGCTGCTGCGGCGCGCCCTCCGTTGGTACCCGTTCGCAACCGCGGCGGTCGCCGTGCTGCTCGTCGTGCAGGTCGTCGGCCTCGTCCGCTCGCCCACCGCGGGCGGGTGGGTGCTCACCGCGCTCGACGTGGCCGTCCTGGTGCTGGTCGTCCTCGAGTACGCGCGGCTCCGCCGTGCGCGGCGATGAGCGACACTGCTGCCGTGGCGAAGGCGGCGGGCAGGGCGCGGCCGCCGCTGCTGCTCGTCGAGGACGACCCGGAGCTCGGTCCGCTCGTGGCGGAGGTGCTCGGTGAGGACTACGAGGTCGTGCTGCTGCAGGACGGGCTCGAGGGCCTCGCGGCCGCCCGGTCGGGCGACTTCGAGGTCGTCGTGCTCGACCGGCGCCTGCCCGGCCTCGACGGGGTCGGCGTCGTGCGCGCCCTCCGCAGCGCGGGCGTCGTGACGCCGGTGCTGCTGCTGACGGCGCTTGGCGCGGTCGCCGACCGGGTGGAGGGGCTCGACGCGGGCGCGGACGACTACCTCGCGAAGCCGTTCGACTTCGCGGAGCTCGCCGCTCGCCTCCGCGCGCTGCGCCGCGTGCACGGGGCGGAGGAGGCGGTGATCGCGATCGGGGACTGGGAGTTCCGGCCCGCGAGCCGGCTGATCCACTCGCCGTACGAGGGCCGCCGCGTGCTCACGGAGACGGAGGCGAACCTGCTGTCCCTGCTGGCGCAGCACGCCGACGAGACCCTGACCCGCGAGCGGATCCTGCGCGAGGTCTTCCCCTCCGGCGACAGCGTCGGCACGGTCGACACCTACGTGCACTACCTGCGGCGGAAGACGGAGCGGGACATCATCACCACGGTGCGGGGCCGCGGCTACCGGCTGGGGCTGCTGTGAGGCCCGCGGTGCCGGACGACCTGGACGCCCGGTCCGTGCGCCGCGCCGCCCTGCGCACCGCCCTGCAGGTCGCGGCCGTGTCCACCGCGCTCGTGATCGGCGTGCTGGGGCTCGCCGCGATCGTGATCGTGCAGCAGTCCCGCCCCTCCGAGCTGCTCGAGCGGGCGAAGCCGGGCCAGTCGAAGATCTACGTCGACGCGAACGAGGTGCTCGTGGCGCTCGTCGCCATCGGCGTGGTGGCGATCGTCGTGGTCGGGCTGGCGAGCTGGGCGATCAGCCGACGGGCGGTCGCGCCGCTCGGCACCGCGCTGCGGATGCAGCGCTCCTTCGTCGCCGACGCGAGCCACGAGCTGCGCACCCCGCTCACCGTGCTCGACGCGCGCCTCCAGGTGCTCGACCGCAAGCTGCGGCGGCAGGAGCCGTACGACGACACCCTCGCGGCCGCCCGCCGCGACGCCCGGATCATGATCGACCTCGTCACCGACCTGCTGCTCGTCGCCGAGGCGTCCGCGATCGACTCCCGCACGGACGCGCTCGCGGGCTGCGACCTGCGGCCCGTCGTGCTGTCCAGCGTGCGGGACCTCGAGGTGCTCGCCGCGGAGCGGTCGCTGACCGTCTCGGCGACGGTGGAGAACGAGGCGCGGGTCGGGCTGTCGGAGCTGAGCCTCCGGCGCGCCCTCGTCGTGCTGATCGACAACGCGCTGGCGCACTCGCCGGACGGCGGCACGGTCGAGGTGGTCGCGGGCGTCGACCGCGGCCGCGCGGTCGTGCGCGTGACCGACACGGGCGGCGGCATCACCGGAATCGACGTCGACCAGGTCTTCGAGCGCTTCTCGCACGGACCCGACACGGGCCGGCGCCGCGGGTTCGGCATCGGCCTGTCCCTGGTGCGGGACCTGGCGGACCGGCACGGCGGCCGGGTGCTCGTCGACGCCACCTCCGAGCAGGGCACGACGATGCGGCTGGAGCTGCCGGTCGTGCACCCGCCTCAGCGGGGCTCGGCCGTCCGCAGCACGTAGCCGACGCCGCGCACCGTGTGGATCGTCGCGGTCGAGCCGAGCTCGCGCAGGTGCAGCCGGAGGCGGTGGAGGTAGGTGTCGAGGGTGTTGCCCTTCACCAGCGCGCCCGGCACCCACGCCGAGTCGATCAGCTCGGTGCGCCGCACCACCCGACCGGCGTCGGCGAGCAGCAGCGCGGCGAGCCGGAACTCGGTCGGCGTGAGCATGCGGGCCGCGTCGCCGGAGCACAGGGCGAAGCGCTCCGGGTCGAGGTGCAGGCCGGGGACCTTCGGGGGCGGCTCGGCGCGGCGGGCCAGCGCCTCGATGCGCGCGATCAGCTCGGCCACCGCGAACGGCTTCACCAGGTAGTCGAGACCGCCCGAGGCGAAGCCCTGCACGATGTCGTGCACCTGGTCGCGGGCGCTCAGGAACATGACCGGCGCGTGCTGCCCGTTCGCCCGGAGCACCCGGCAGAGGTCCCGGCCGTCGATGTCCGGCAGCCCGATGTCGAGCAGCAGCACGTCGATGCGCTCGTCGCCGACGAACCGGCGCACGGCCTGCCCGCCGGTCTGCGCGAACACCCCGACGTGGCCCGCCGCTCGCAGGCACTCCTCCAGCAGCCGCGCGAGCGCCGGATCGTCCTCGCAGCAGCCGACGACGAGCTCCCGCGTCGGGGCGGCCGGGTCGATCACGAGGACCGCCCCCCGAGGGCGAGGGGCTGCTGCGCCGTGCGCTCGGCGCGGCTGCGCACCGCGAGCGCGCCGACCAGCACGACGAGGAGCAGCAGGAGGGCGGCGCTGACCGGCCCGGTGCCGAGGCCCGCCCCGCCGCGGGCGGCGGGCACGGCGAGCTGGTCGGCGAAGGAGGCGCCGAGCGGCCGGGTCGTGACGTAGGCCACCCAGAAGAGCGCGACGCCCCAGCGCCGGGTCGCCGCGAAGAGCAGGCCCGGCAGGGCGAAGACGACCAGGAACAGCAGCCCCGAGCCGAGGTAGCCGAGCCCCAGCGAGGTCGCGGTGAGGTCGCCCGCGGCGGTGCCCAGCGCGAAGGTCGCCATGACCGCGGCCCAGTAGAAGCCCTCCCGCCGGGCGGTCGTGATGTCGTGCACGGAGAGCGTGCGCTCGCTCGCCCACCAGGCGGCGAACACGGCGGCCAGCGCGACGGCGAAGCCCGCGGTCGACACCGCGTACGGCACGCCGATGCCGACGTGCAGCACGTCGGCCGCCATGGTGCCGAACACGCTGACCATGAGCGCGGCGGCCCAGTAGCGCACGGGCCGGTAGGCGCGGGCGCGGAGCTGGACGACGAGCGCGAGCACCAGCACCAGCAGCGCCGCCGGCACCGCGAGCTCCGGCGCGAACCGGCGCACGAGGAAGTCGGACAGCGTCTCGCCCAGCCCGGTCGTCACGATCTTGACGACCCAGAACGCGGCGTCGGGCTCGGGCACGCGGCGGGGACGGCCGCGGTCGGCCGGGAGGGAGGTGCGCACGCGACGGATGCTGCCCGTGCGGTGGCAAGAATCCACGAAGACTCCGCACGAGAGCGTCGTCTTGGTCGTTCCTTGTCGAGGCTCCCGCAGGCTCGAGGCGTGGATGTGCAATCGCTGCTCTCAGCCGCCGGACCGTGGGCCCTGGTCGTGATCGCGGTGATCGTGTTCATCGAGTCCGGGCTGCTGTTCCCGTTCCTGCCGGGCGACTCGCTGCTCGTCAGCGCGGGGCTGGCGCACGAGCAGCTCGGGCTGACCGTTCCCCTGATCGCGGCGGTCGGGTTCGTGGCGGCGGCCGCGGGCGACCAGGCCGGCTACCTCCTGGGCCGCCGCTTCGGGTCCCGCCTCTTCAAGGACGACGCACGGGTGCTGAAGACGTCGCGCCTGCGGGAGACGGAGGCGTTCTTCGAGCGGTACGGCGGCCGCGCCCTGGTCCTCGGGCGGTTCGTGCCGGTCGTGCGGACCTACGTGCCGCTCGCGGCGGGCAGCGCGCGGTACCCCTACCGCCGGTTCCTGCCCTGGAACCTCGTCGGCGCCTTCCTCTGGGCCGTCGGCGTCACCGTCGTCGGCTCGCTGCTCTCAGGCGTCCCCTTCATCACCGACAACATCGACGTGCTGCTCGCCGTCGTCGTGCTCGTCTCCGTGCTGCCGGTCGTGATCGGCCAGCTGCGCAAGCGCCGCGCCCGCCGCCGGGAGGCCTGAGCGCCTCCCGCGCCCGCCCGGCGTCTGCACGACCGGCGGACACGTGCCCGCGCTGCGGCGGGTACGTGTCCGCGCGTCGTGCACACGGGGGGCGAGCGCCCGCGGCTCAGTGGCCGCCGGAGTCCTGGATGCTCGACACGTCCGTCGACGCCTTCGAGCCGTCTGCGGCCGTGAAGCCCGCCTGGTCGAGCGCCGACTGCAGCGACGCCTCGTACGCGTCGCTCGTGTACGTCGCCCCGCTGACCACGTCGACGGCGGCGGTCTGCTGCGCGAGCACCTCGGACCGCAGCGTCGGCGCAGCGCCGACGCTGATCTGGTACGAGCGCGGATCGGCCTCGTTCAGCTGCACCGTCGTGATCTCGGTGATCCTGCCGCCCGAGATCGTCGCCTTCACCTGCGTGGTGCCGAAGCGGGTCGTCTCCGCCTCCCCGGTCCAGGTGCCGTCCTTCGTGCTCGTGCCGCCGGTGCCGTCCGACGCCGACGCCGACGCCGAGGCCGCTGCGCTGGGCGTCGCGGTGCCGGCCGACGACCCCGTGCCGGTCGAGGTCGAGGTCGAGGTCGCGTCGCCCGCGCCGGGGGAGCCGCTCGCGGTGGAGGTGGTGGCCAGGGGCTTGAACAGCAGGACCCCGGCCGTGCCGAGGACGGTGGCGGTCAGGACGATCGGTGCGCGACGCATGGCGGGACTCCTCGGTGTCAGAAGGCGAACGACTCGTGGTGGATGCGCGCGTCGGGCACCCCGGCGGCGCGGCAGGCGGTGGCGACGGTCGCGGTGAACGCGTCCGGGCCGCAGACGAAGACGTCGCGGTCGGCGATGTCGGGCATCGCACGGCGCAGGGATTCCCCGGAGATCGTGATGCGCGTGCGGGCGCCGAGCGCCTCCCACATCCGGCCGCCGCGGCGCTCGACCTCCTCCGCGATCTCGTCGCGGAGCACCAGGGACGCCTCGTCGCTGCCGCGCAGCAGCACCGCGACGTCGGCGTGCTCGTCGAGGTCCTGCAGCAGGCTGCGCAGCGGCGTCGCGCCGACCCCGGCGCCGACCAGCAGCACCCGGTGACCGGTCGCCGCGTCGGCGGTGAACCGGCCGTACGGCCCCTCGATGAACACGGGCGTGCCGGCGGGCAGCGCCGCGAGGTCGCGGCTCGAGTCGCCGAGGTCCTTCACCGTGATGCGCATCCGGTGCTCGTGCGGCACGTGGGAGAGGGAGAAGGGGTGCGCCTGCCACCACTCGCCGCGGGTCAGGAAGCGCCACTGGAAGAACTGGCCGCCGGCGACCGGCAGCCGGTCGAGCCGCCGCCCCTCGAGGACCACGGACACCACGTCGGGCGACTCGCGCACGACCTCCACGACCCGGATCCGGTGCCGCAGCGATCGCGCGACCGGCAGGGCGACGCGCCATCCGACGACGGCCGCGAGCAGCGCGACCCAGAGGGCGGTCCACCACAGCGTGGCGAGCGGGTGACCGGCGAACGAGGCGCCGTTCTGCACCTGGTGCTGGAACGCGAGCAGCAGGGCGAGGTACGTGTAGAGGTGCACGGCCCACCACGTCTCGTACCGCATGCGGCGGCGGGCGCGGCGGTACGAGCTGATGCCCGCCATGAGCAGCAGCAGGGTGCCGACGGCCGCGCCGAGCATGCCCTGGTAGGTGAGCACGAGCTGCCACAGCTGCGCGAGCACGCCGGTCTGCGCGACGCCCGCGTACCCGAGCACGATCAGGATCACGTGCGCGAGCAGCAGGTAGAGGCCCCAGGGACCGAGCCGCCGATGCCAGCGGATGAGCCGGTCCTGCCCGATCGCCCGCTCGAGGGGGCCGATCCGCGCGGAGAGCGCGACCGTGACGATCATCGCGTAGCCCGACAGCAGGCCGGCCATGCGGCCGACCGCGGTGAGCAGGCCCGCCGGGCTCGAGACGCTCTGCCACGACTGCGCGCCGATCCCGAGCGCGATGGTGATGCCGAGCCCCAGCCCCGCGGCGCCGGCCAGCACGTCGACGACGACGGGGCGGCCGCGGCGCGGCAGCCGGCGGGGCGTGCGCGGGGAAGCGGCGTGCACCGGGCGCAGCGCGGTGGTGCTCATCGCGCCGGTCCGAGCGGGTCGGTCGTGCCGCTCGTGCGCACGGGGACGCCCGCGACCATGCGCGGGAAGCCGTCCGTGGCGAGCACGCGGCCGTCGTCGAGCACCGTCCAGCACTCGCAGCCCGGGATCCCGGCGATCCAGGCGGGCCCCTCGTCGCCGAGCACGAACGCCGCGGTCGCGAAGGCGTCGGCGAGGCCGAGGTCGGCGCCGCAGACCGTGGTCGAGGCGGCGGCCGTCGCCGGGCGCTCCGTGCGCGGGTCGAGGATGTGGTCCCCGCGCTCGTACCGGCCCGAGGTGGCGACCGCGAGGTCGTGCGCCTCGAGCACCAGCGCCGTCGCGCTCCGGTCGAACGGGTGCTGCACGCCGATCCGCCATGGGGACCGGGAGCGGTCCGAGGAGGCGACGAGCACGTCGCCGCCGGCGTTGACGGTCCAGTCCTCGCAGCCCGCGGCGCGGAGGAGGCGGCCCGCGCGCTCGACGGACCAGCCCTTCACGTACGCGGCGGGGTCGAAGCGGCCCGCGCGACGCGCGTCGAACGCGCCGCCGGACACCGCGGCGATCGCGTCGCAGGCGGCGACGACCTCGCGCAGGTCCGCGCTCATCGCGTCGGGACGCACCTCGCCTCGGCCGAACCGGGACGCCTCGCTGTCGGGTCGGTAGGTGCTGAAGCGCTCGTCGACCTCGGTGAACCACGCGACCGCGGCGGCGATGCCCGCCGCGTGGTCGCCCGTGCGGCGCAGGTCGAACGAGACGACGGTGCCCATCACGCGCTGCACGTGCACGGTGCGCGGAGCGGTCGCGGTGTCGCTGATCGAGGTCACCGGATCAGGGTGGAGGGGCGTCGCCGCCGGATCCGATGAGCCTGCTCGGTGCTCCCTATGAGCGTCGCGCCCGTCCGTCGTGGCGCGATGCGGCCGCGAAGCCGTGCAGGAACCGCGGAGCGCGGTGCCTGCGGCGTCGCGCGGCCGGCATGCGGACCGCGCGACGCCACGAGCACCGCGCGACGACGAGGGGTCAGGACCTGGCCGCGGCGTCCTCCACCTCGACCCGCTCCACGCGGACCTCGCCGCTGACCTCGCGGCGCTCGGTCACCTGCTCGACGACGGCGCGCACCCGCTCGACCGGCACCACTCGGGTCGTCACCTCGATCCGCTCCTCGTGCAGCACGAGCTCGGGCACGTCGTCGGTGCGCCGCGACAGCAGCGCCGCCGCGTCCTCGCCCGCGGGCACGTCCTCGTAGACGAGCCGCGCCTCCTCGTGACGGACCTCGACCGTGATGGTCCGCTGCTCGGTCACGATGAACTTCTGCAGGCGGGCGATGCGGGTGGGGATGCGCTCGCGGCCCACCCGCAGCTGCTCGGCGGAGAGGAGGGTGTCGATCGCGTCCACGCCGGCGTCGTCGCCGGAGGGGGAGCGGAGCGGTTCGGCGTCGGAGCTGTGCTTGGCCATGAGCGGATCCTTGCTGTCGATCGGACGGGTGGTCGCGGCGGGCGGCTGCTCGGCGACGAGCGCACCGCGCCGGCTCGTCGCGCGGTGCGTCGGGCTCCGGTGGCGCGAGAGGGCACCGCACACCAGCCTCCCGCAGCGACCCCTCATTAGCGTCCGCGCCACCTGCGTGAACGTCGACAGGAGGCTGAAGCGCCGCCCGCCGTGCGTGAACGGGCCGAGCGCCGGCCGCCGCTCCCAGCCGGAGGCGGAGCAGGTGCGCCACCATGCCTCCTCCCACCTGCGCAGAAGGAGATCCGATGACGGAGCCGAGGGGCGGCGGGCCGGCCGATGCGGGCGCACCGGAGGAGGTGCGGGCCGACGGTCGCGTGGGCCGCGTCGACCTCACGAGCTGGGTCACGCCCGTCGGCCGCGTCGTGGCGTCGTTCTTCACGTCGATCGGGCGGCGCATCGGCGCGCACCCCGCGCTCGCCCTGATCCTCGTCGTCGGGATCGGCGTCGCCGTCCTGCTCGCGTTCCTCGTCGCGCGGGTCTACGACGCGGTGACCGACGAGGACGGGATCGCTGCGCTCGACGTGCCCGCGCTGCGCGCCGCGATCGGGCTGCGCTCGCCGGGGCTCGACGCGTTCGCGGCGGGCGTCGCGTACCTGTTCGGGCCGGTCGGCATGCCGATCATGGCGCTGACCGCGATGCTGCTGCTCGCGCTCCGGCGCCGGTCCTGGACCCCGGTGATCCTGATCGGGGCGGCCGGCGTCGGCTCGCTGCTGATGACGATCGCGGGCAAGGACATCATCGACAGGAGCCGCCCGCTGCGGATGTACGCGGTGCCGCCCTACGAGTCCTCCCCGTCGTTCCCGAGCGGCCACACCTTGAACGCGACGGTCATCGCCGGGGTGGTCGGCTACCTGCTGTGGCTGCGGCGGCACGCCATCGCGGCGAAGGTCGCGTGCATCGTCGCGCCGATCGTGATCGCCGTCGTCGTCGGGCTCACCCGCGTGCTGCTCGGGGCGCACTGGTTCACCGACGTGCTGGCCGGCTGGCTGCTCGGCGCCTTCTGGCTGGCGCTCGTCGTGACGGCCCACCGGCTGTACCTCACGGCGCGGCAGCGCGGCGCGCCGGAGCGGCCGCCGGTGCAGGCCGCCGCGCGCCGGGCCCGCTGAGCCGGCGCGTGCGTCAGCGGGAGCCGCGGAGGCGGCTCAGGCGTCGAAGTCGGTGCTGCGGCTCTGCGGCTCCCAGCGGTCGACCTCGTCGAGCAGCTCGTGCAGCGCGGCGCGGAAGCCGTCCGACGCGTCGTTGCCGAGCAGCAGCATGAACGGCGGGTCCTCGGACTCGACGGCGGCGACGAGCACCTCGGCGCCCTTCGCCGGGTCGCCCGGCTGCGTGCCGTGCACGGTGTCGTGCTCCTTGCGCCGCTTGCCCGCCGTCTCGGCGTAGTCCGCGATCGGCTCGGCGGACTGGGTGAGGGAGCGGCCCGCGAAGTCGGTGCGGAACCCGCCGGGCTCGACGGCGATCGCCCGGATGCCGAGGTGCGCGGCCTCGCGGCGCAGCGAGAGGGTCAGCGCCTCGACCGCGGCCTTGACCGCGGCGTAGTAGCCGGAGCCCGGAGGGGAGATGCGCGCGCCGATCGAGGAGAGGTTCACGATCGTGCCGGAGCGACGGGCACGCATGCCGGGCAGCACCGCCTTGATCGTGCGGACCGTGCCGAAGACGTGGGTGTCGAACAGGCGCTGCACGTCCGCGTCGTCGCCCTCCTCCACCGCCGCGCGGTAGCCGTAGCCGGCGTTGTTCACGAGCACGTCCACGCCGCCGAAGCGCTCCTCGGCAGCCTGCACCGCGGCGGCGACCTGCGCGTCGTCGGTGACGTCGAGCGCGAGGGCCAGGGCGTGGTCGGGGTGCGCGTCCGCGAGGTCCTGCACCTTCGCGACGTCGCGGGCGGTCACGACGACGTCGTGGCCGTGAGCGAAGGCCGCCTCCGCGAAGGCGCGGCCGAGGCCGGTCGAGCAGCCGGTGATGAGCCAGGTGGCCATGGGGGGTGTCCTGCTTCCGCGTCGAAGTTCGAGAGCGATCCTGGCCCCGGCTGCCGGGGACGCGACTGAACGTGCAGCCCCGACCGGCGTGTTGTCGTCCCGTCTACGAAATGTGACGGCCGCGACACGTGCTCCCGGCCCGCGTGCTTCAGGCTTGACGCATGCGCACCACCCCACCGCTCGTCGCTCTGCTCGCCGCCACCGCTCTGGTGCTCACGGCGTGCAGCACCGGCGGGTCCTCCGCGAAGCAGGCGGGCGGCGGCACGCTCACCGTGCTCACGCCCTCCAGCACCCTGCTCCTCGACCCCGCCTCGAGCCAGAACCTCGCGACCACGTCGCTGAGCTTCCTCGACCGCCGCCTGACGACCTGGGACGTGAAGCAGGGGCAGGACGCGAAGGTCGTGCCCGACCTCGCGACGACCACCGGCACCGCCAGCGACGACGGGAAGACCTGGACCTACACGCTGAAGAGCGGGCTCAAGTTCTCCGACGGCAGCCCCATCACGAGCGAGTCGATCAAGTACGGCATCGAGCGCTCCTTCAGCGACCAGCTGCAGGGCGGCCTCAGCTACCACAAGACGCTGCTGCAGGGCGGCGACGGGTACAAGGGCCCGTTCGACGGGAAGCAGCTCGCCTCCATCGCGACGCCCGACTCCAGCACGATCGTCTTCCACCTGAACAAGGCCTTCGGCGACTGGCCGTGGATCGCCTCGATGCCCGCCTTCTCGCCCGTCAAGGAGTCGAACGGCAACCCCGCCGCCTACGTCAAGGCGCCGATCACCTCCGGCCCGTACAAGGTCGCGTCCATCAAGGACGGCACCTCGGTGACGCTCGTGCGCAACAAGTACTGGTCGAAGAAGACGGACTCGGTCCGCACGGCGCAGGCCGACACGGTCGTGTTCCAGGAGAGCCAGAACCAGACCACGACGGTGCAGAACCTCGTGAACGACACGGGGTCCTACAAGACCGCGTTCGGCGCGCAGTACCTCGGTGCGGCGGACCTCGCGACCGTGAACGGCAACGCCGCGGCGAAGGCGCGCCTCAGCACCTCGCAGGCCGGGCCGATCCAGTACCTCGCCATCAACACGCAGCGCGGGTCGCTGAAGCAGCTGAAGGTGCGCCAGGCGCTCGAGTACGCGGTCGACAAGAAGGCGTACCTCGTCGCCTCGGGCGGCTCGAACGCCGGCACCTACGCCTCCACCCTCATCACGCCGGGCATCGCCGGGCGTCAGGACTACGACCTGTACGAGGCGCCGGAGACGGGCGACGTCGCGAAGGCGAAGAGCCTGCTCGCGTCCGCCGGGGTGAGCGGCCTGAAGCTCGTGCTGCTCACGCAGAACGACTCCGCCTCGCTCGCGCAGGCGCAGGCGGTGCAGCAGGGCCTGAAGCGCGCCGGCATCACCGTGACGCTGAAGACGGAGGACGTCGACTCCTTCTACAAGGACGTCGCGGTGAGCAACCCCACGTTCGACCTGTCGCTGTCGAGCTGGCAGCCGGACTTCCCGTCCGCCAACGCGAACATCTCGCCGCTGTTCGACTCGAGCCAGATCGGCAACGGCAACTTCAACGTCTCGCAGTACAAGAACTCGTCGATCGACGAGGCGATCGCCGCGGCGCAGGCCGAGGTCGACCAGACGAAGGCGCAGGCGCAGTGGGCCGCGATCGACAAGCGGATCATGGCCGACGCGCCGATCGTGCCGCTCGTGTACGCGAAGCAGTCGTTCCTGCACGGCTCGGGGGTCGGGAACTTCTTCATCCCGTCGTTCCCGGCCTACCCGGACTACATGACCCTCACGCTCACGAAGTGACGGAGGCCGCATCCGCCGACCTCCCGGTCCTGGCGGTCCGCGACCTCACGATCACCTTCAGCGGGGCGCAGGACGAAGCGCAGGACGGGGCCGGCCGGGTCGTGGACTCGGTCGGCTTCGACCTGCGCGCCGGGCGCGTGCTGGCGCTCGTGGGGGAGTCGGGGTCCGGCAAGAGCCTGACCGCGATGAGCGTGCTGGGGCTCGTGCCGGCC
Source organism: Amnibacterium soli (assembly GCF_039544415.1). Taxonomy (NCBI): domain Bacteria; kingdom Bacillati; phylum Actinomycetota; class Actinomycetes; order Micrococcales; family Microbacteriaceae; genus Amnibacterium; species Amnibacterium soli. The sequence continues at coordinate 531,329 of NZ_BAABLP010000001.1, forward strand.
GCCGCGACCGTGACGGGCGCCATCCGGCTGCAGGGCGACGAGCTGCTCGGCGCGGACGCGGCCACGCTGCGCGCGGTGCGCGGCGGCCGCGTCGGCACCGTGTTCCAGGAGCCGATGAGCGCCTTCGACCCGGTGTATCGCGTCGGGGACCAGATCGCCGAGGCGATCCGCGCGCACCGCGCGGGGCGGTCGGGCATCCGCAACCGCGTGCTCGATCTGCTCGCCGCCGTCGGGCTCGCCGACCCGGAGCGCATCGCCGCCTCCTTCCCGCACCAGCTGTCGGGCGGGCAGCTGCAGCGCGCGATGATCGCGATGGCGATCAGCAACGACCCCGTCGCGCTCATCGCCGACGAGCCGACGACGGCGCTCGACGTCACCGTGCAGGCGGGGATCCTCGACCTGCTGCGGTCCCTCGCGCACGACCGCGGCACCGCGATCCTCCTGATCACGCACGACATGGGCGTCGTCGCCGACCTCGCCGACGACGTGCTCGTGCTGCAGCGCGGTCGCGTCGTGGAGACCGGCACCGTGCGCCAGGTGCTGCTCGCGCCCGCGCAGCCGTACACGCGCGAGCTGCTCGCGTCCGTGCCCTCCGTCGACGCGGCGGGCCCCGAGCAGACCGGCGCGGGGGAGGGCGAGCCCGTCGCGGTGCTCCGCGGCGCCGCCGTCACCTACCGCCGCCGCGGACGGCGACCGGCCGCGCTCGACGGCGTCGACCTGCGCATCGGCGCGGGCCGGGTGGTCGGGCTGGTGGGCGAGTCCGGCTCGGGCAAGTCCACCGCCGGGAGGGCGCTCGTCGGGCTCGTGCCGCTGAGCGGCGGCGACGCGTCCGTGACCGGGGTGGACCTGCGCCGCGGCGGGCACCGCGCCCGCCGTGCGGTGCGCGCCCGCATCGGCTACGTCTTCCAGGACCCCGCGTCGTCGCTCAACCCGCGCACGACGATCGGCTGGAGCATCGCGGAGCCGCTGCAGCTGCACACGGCGCAGACGCCGGAGCAGCGCCGGGCACGGGTCGAGGAGCTGCTGGAGGCCGTGCGCCTGCCCGCCGCCTTCGCCGACCGGTACCCGCACGAGCTCTCCGGCGGCCAGCGCCAGCGCGTGGCGATCGCCCGCGCCCTCGCGCTCGACCCCGAGCTGCTGATCGCCGACGAGCCGACGAGCGCGCTCGACGTGTCGGTGCAGGCCGCGGTGCTCGACCTGCTCGCCGACCTGCAGCGGCGGCGCGGCTTCGCCTGCCTCCTGATCAGCCACGACCTCGCCGTCGTGCGGCGCCTCGCGGACACGGTGGTGGTGCTGCGCGACGGCCGCGTCGTCGAGCAGGGGCCGACCGACCGGGTGCTCACCGAGCCAGCCGACCCGTACACGCGGCGCCTGCTCGCCGCGGTGCCGGTCGCGGACCCGGAGGCGCAGGCGGTCCGCCGCGAGCAGCGGCGCCTGCTGGGAGCGGGCGCATGATCGTCTGGCGCCACCTCCGCCGCGACCCCTGGGCGCTCGCCGGCGCGGCCGTGGTCCTGCTCTTCGTCCTCGCGGCGCTGCTCGCTCCGGCGATCACGGCGCTCAACGGGCAGGACCCGTACCGGTACCACCTGTCGGCGCTCGACGACTCCGGGGCGCCGCGCGGCGCCGGGGGCGGGATCTCCTGGCAGCACTGGTTCGGCGTCGAGCCGCTGAGCGGCCGGGACCTGTTCGCGATCGTGCTCTACGGCGCCCGCACCTCGATCCTCGTCGGGGTCGGCGCCTCGCTCGCCTCCGTCGTCGTCGGCGTGCTCGTCGGCCTGGTCGCGGGCTACTTCGCCGGCTGGGTCGACCGCGTGATCAGTCGCGTGATCGACGTGATGCTCGGGTTCCCGAGCCTCGTCTTCATGATCGCGCTGACCGCGGTGGTCGCGGCCTCGTTCCCGAAGCCGCTGCTGATCGTGCTGATCATCGCCTTCTTCGGCTGGCCGGCGGTCGCCCGCGTGATCCGGGGCCAGGTCCTGTCGCTGCGGTCGCGGACGTTCATCACCGCGGCGGAGGCGATGGGCGCGCCCGCGGGGCACGTGCTGTTCCGCCTGCTGCTGCCGAACGTCGGCGCCACGATCATCGTCTACGCGACGATCCTCATCCCCGCGTCGATCGGCACCGAGGCGGCGCTGTCGTTCCTCGGCGTCGGGGTGCCGCCGCCCACGCCCTCGTGGGGCCGATCGATCGGCGATGCGGTCGCCTGGTTCTCCACGGACCCCGCGTACCTCGCCTTCCCGGGCGGGGCCCTGTTCCTGCTGACCCTCGCGTTCAACGCCTTCGGCGACGGCCTGCGCGACGCGCTGGACCCGAGGGTGAACCGCGGCCGCCGCGGCCGGTCGGACCAGAGTCCCGTCGTCGACGACCGGATGGTGCCGGGATCATGACCGTCGTCCGCTTCCTCGCGCTCCGCCTCGCGGGCATCGTCCTGGTGCTGCTGGCCGTCGCCGTCGTCACCTACATCGTCTTCTACCTCCTGCCCGCCGACCCCGCCCGGCTGTCCTGCGGCAAGCCCTGCACGCCCGAGCGCTACGCCGCGGCGCAGCGCTACCTCGGGCTCGACGTGCCCTGGTTCGCACAGCTCTGGAACTACCTCACCGGCATCGTCACCGGTCGCTCGTACGGCTCGGGCGCCGGCCTGATCAGCTGCCCCGCGCCCTGCTTCGGCTACTCCTTCCAGCTCAGCACCCCGGTGACCGAGCTGATCCTGTCCCGCCTGCCGGTCACCGCCTCCATCGCGATCGGCGCCGCGGTGCTTTGGTTCGTGACGGGCGTGACCGGCGGCGCCGTCGCGGCCGTCCGCCGCGGGCGGGCGCTCGACCGGGCCGTGATGACCGTGGCGATCGCCGGCGTCTCCGCTCCCGCCTACCTGGTCGGGCTGCTCGCGATCCTGCTGTTCGGCTTCGCCCTCGGGTGGCTGCCGACCGGCGGGTACGAGCCGCTGACGGAGGACCCGGGCGGGTGGTTCCTGCACCTGCTGCTGCCGTGGTGCGCGCTGGCGTTCATCAGCGCCGCGGTGTACGCCCGGCTGACCAGGGCCGAGCTGATCGACCAGCTCGGCCGCGACCACATCCGCACCGCGCGGGCGATCGGCCTCAGCGAGTCCGCGGTGGTCGTGCGGCACGGGCTGCGGAACGCGCTCATCCCGGTCGTGACCGTGTTCGGGCTCGACCTCGGCAGCCTGCTCGGCGGTGCGGTCATCACCGAGAAGGTGTTCTCGATGCAGGGCCTCGGCTCGCTGCTGATCACCGCGATCGGCACGACCGACCTGCAGGTCGTCGTCGGCGTCACGCTGTTCGCGGCGCTGCTGATCACCCTGGCGAACTTCCTCGTCGACGTCGTCTACGGCTTCCTCGACCCGCGGGTGGCGCTCGGCTGAGCGTCAGGCCGCCCGGTTCCGGACCGGCAGCACCCGCGCGTACACCGCGACCGCGACGACGATCGTCGTGAGGTGCATCAGCGCCAGGGCGAGGACCGGCGCGGGGCCGGTGCCGGTGGCCGTCGCGACGCCGAGTGCGACGTCGGGCACGAAGGACACGGCGAGCACGATCGGCACCAGTCGCGTCAGCAGGCGGCGCGGGTCGGCCGACCGCCGGCGCACGAGCTGCCAGCCGATCGCGCCGACCACCGCAGCGACCACGGTGAAGGCGACGACGCCGGCGGGCATCAGCTGCGGCAGCACCGGCAGGCCCAGCGCGGGCACGGCGAGCGCGATGCCGACGTTCACGGCGCTCGCGAGCACGGCGGCGGTGCCCGCGGCGAGCAGGACCCGCGGCGTCGCGGCGGTGGAGGGGGCGGTGGTGGCGGTCATGACGGGCCTCGTTCCCGGCGCCCCGATGGCGCCTGCTCGAAGCCTCGCCGGACGGCCGCGCCGCGTCGTCCTCCCGTCGCCGTATCCCGCGCTGCTCCGTCGGGAGCAGCGGCCGCTCAGGCGTCGCCCGTCGGCGCCTCCCACAGCTCCACGCGGTTCCCCGCGGGATCGGTGAACCAGCCGAACCGGCCGAACCCGAACGCGTCGCGGCGCGGATCGATCTCGACGCCGGCTGCCGCCAGCGCGTCGAGCACGGCGTCGAGGTCGTCGACCCGCAGGTCGAGCATCACCGGCTGCTCGGCCGGGAGGTACGGGTCGTCGCGCGAGAAGAACGCCAGCGCGACCGGGCCGCCCGCCTCGGGCAGGACGAACGAGGTGCCGGTGCGGGCGAGCCCGAGGTGCTGCTCGTACCAGCGGGCGAGCGCCTTCGGGTCGTCCGCCCGCAGGAACGCGCCGCCGAACCCCGTCACCGATGCCACACGGCCTCCTCCGTCGCGCCCCACGGTAGGCCCGGTGCCGACGCCCGCACCAGGAGCTGCGGCGACGCTCAGCGGCGGCTGCTCCGGCCGCAGCCCGGGCATCGCCAGCGGGCCTTGACGCGCCCGGAGGGGGTGCTGACGAGCATGTGGCTGCCGCAGCGGCAGGAGCGGGTGCTGTACGCGGAGGAGTCGTGGGCGAACGAGAGACCGGTCATGTCGATCTGCTGACTCGAGGTTCGTGGCCTCGGTTGCAGGTGCCGGCAGGTCGCGCTCGCTTCGCATGCAGCGGATCGTCTTCGCGCGAACCCGGAGAACCGGTCCTGGGGGAAGTCTAACTTTCCGAGGGAGTCGCCGCGAAGAGGAGGATCGCCCGGGCGCGGCGGACGTGCGGCCGTCCCTCCTGCGAGCGGTGCTCCGCCGCCCGGTCAGGCGGCGGCGGCCTTCCGGCGACCGCGGACGGACAGGGTCAGCGCGCCGAACACGACGAGGACGAGCGCGGCGCTGACCGCGCCGATCAGGATCGCGGCGCGGGCGCCGAGGCTCGAGTGCAGGCTCACCGAGGCGATGCCGGTGCCGACCGCGGTCCCGAGGTTGAAGGCCGAAGGTGTGAGCGCGCTCGCCAGCGTCGGTGCGGAGCCGCCGAAGCGGATCGCGAGGATCCCGAGCACCGGATTCGCCGACAGGCCGGTCAGGCCGAGCAGCGCGATCACCGCGAGCGTCGGCGCGGGCATCGGCGCGACCAGCCCGAGCGTCACGATCGCGAGCAGCGTGACGGCGGAGGCGCCGAGGATCGTCGCGTACGGGCGGGCGTCGCCGACCCGCCCGCCCACGATCGTGCCCACGAGCGCGGTCGCCCCGAACAGCACGAGCGCGAGCGGCACGGCGCCCGCGGGCAGGCCCGTCACATCGGTGAGCAGCGGGGAGACGTAGCTGTAGACGGTCAGCACGCCGCCGGCGACGCAGGCGCAGGAGAGCAGCACCAGCCAGAGCCGGCCCGACCGGAGGGCGGTCAGCTCGGCCCGCAGGTCGGGGACCGCTGCGGCCCGGGTGCTCGGGACCAGCCGCCGGACCACGACGGCGGCGAGCGCGGCGAGGACCGCCAGGATCCAGAACGGCCCGCGCCAGCCGATCAGCTGACCGAGCACGGCCCCGAGCGGCACCCCGACCACCGTCGCGAGCATCGCGCCGCCCTGCACGACGCCGAGCGCCCGCGTGCTCGAGCCCGGACCGGCCACCTCCGCGGCGACGAGCGAGGCGACGGCCCAGAACGCGCCGGTCGCGACCGCGGTGAGGAAGCGGGCGGCGAGCAGCGCGGGGAAGACGCCGCTCATCGCGGCGAGCACGTGCCCGACCGCGAAGATCGCGAGCGCCAGGGCGAGGGTCGACCGCCGCGAGAGGCGCAGGGTCAGCAGCACCATGACCGGCGATCCGATGATCATGCCGGCCGCGAACGCCGTGATCGCGAGTCCTGCCTGCCCGATGCCGACGGAGAAGTCGCCCGCGACCTCCGGCAGCAGCCCCGCCACGATGAACTCGCTCGTGCCCATGAGGAACGTGCCCGCCGCGAGCACGGCGATCACGAGCCCGGGCCGCACGCGGTCCGTCGGTGCAGCGATCGCAGCGCTGGTGGTCATGCGTGCCGGCTCCCCGCGGACGACGGCGGAGCTCGGCCGAGCTCCGGTCGGCAGCGCGGACCCGCAGCCCTCGGGGGCGGACGGGCGGGATCCCGGCGTCGTGTGCGGTCGCACCGATGTCGGGATCGAGCAGCGGTGCCGGACGGCCACGAGCCTAATCGCGGCCTTTCCGCGCCTCCCGGCCCGGCGACGATCGCAGGCGTTCGCACAGGCGGCGGACGCCCGGCTCGACGCCGTCAGCCCTTCGTGCCCGACAGCGCCGCGAGCACGCGGTCCATGGACCCGCCGAGCCCCCACTGCTCCGCCAGCGTCGCGCCGGCTGCGCGCTGCGCGTCCGTGAGCGCCACGGTCGCGTCCACCGTCGGCAGCGGCAGGTCGCGGACGACCCGCACGGCCGGCAGCGCGCGGCGCGCGTACTCGGCGCCCGCCCGCAGCTTCGCGGCCTGCCCCGCGGGGATGCCGCTGCTCGTCGTCGAGGCGGCCGCGAGCACCCCCTCCAGGTCGTCGTGCTTCGCGAGCAGGGCCGCGGCCGTCTTCTCGCCGATGCCCGCGACGCCCGGCAGCCCGTCGGAGGGGTCGCCGCGCAGGGTCGCGAACTCGGCGTACTGCACGGCCGAGACGCCGTACTTCGCCCGGAGCACGTCGTCGGTCACGAGCTCGAGGTCCCGCATCCCGCGGGCCGTCGAGACGACGCGCACCCCGCGGGCGTCGTCGATCACCTGGTACAGGTCGCGGTCGCTCGTCACGACGTCCACCGGACCCGACGCCGTGGCCGCGAGGGTGCCGATCACGTCGTCGGCCTCGTGGTCCGGCGCCCCGACGACCGCGATGCCGAGCGCGTCGAGCGCCTCCCGGATCATCGGGATCTGCGCGGTCAGCGCCTCCGGCACGACCTCCCGGTCCGGCCGGTCGCCGTCGCCGGCCTCCGCGAGTCGCTGGGCCTTGTAGGAGGGGACGAGGTCGACCCGCCAGCGCGGGCGCCACGCGTCGTCCCAGCACGCCACGAGGTCCGTCGGCTCGAACTCGCCGACCAGCCTCGCGATGATGTCGAGCAGCCCGCGCACGGCGTTCACCGGCGTGCCGTCAGGGGTCGTGATCGTGTCCGGCAGGCCGTGGAACGCGCGGAAGTACAGCGCTGCCGTGTCGAGCAGCATCAGGCGGGAGACGGGCACCGCCCCAGTGTGCCCGGTCGCGCTTCCGGGCCGCGGTGGTCAGCGGCGGCCGAGGCGCCGCTCGCCGTTGGCGCCGAGGGCGTAGGGCAGGCCGTAGTGCTCGAACACCGCGGGCTCGGCCTCGCTCGTCAGCTCGCCGTCCACGTCGATCGACGGGGCGTCCTTGATGGTCTTCTTGTCGGCCTGCACCTTGAGGTAGCGGGGTGCGACGACCGCGCCGACGAGCGGCGCGAAAACGAGCCGGCGCCGGCCGGGGATCCCGATCTGCACCGCGGCGAAGATCGCGGAATCGGTGGCGGTGTCGAAGTAGACGGACTCCAGGGAGCCCACCTTGTCGCCGGCGGCGTCGACCACGTCGTGATCGCGCCAGTCGCGGATGTTCTCCGCCGGGAAGTCGGCCATGGGTGCTCCTTGGGAACGGGGTCGGTCAGCGGGTCGGTCGCCGGCGCCGGCTCACGGCGCCGCCGAGCACGAGGGTGGCGAGGAACAGCACGGCGGCGACCAGGGTGAGCCAGAACAGCCCCTTGATCACCAGTCCGACGACGGCGAGGACCACCCACAGCAGCACGAGTGCCAGGACGAGTGCGAGCACGGGGCCTCCTGCCGATGCGATCGGCGCCATCCTCGCACCCGGCCGCTGCGACCGCGCCCTCCAGTCCGCGGGGTGCGGCGGCGCCGCGCGGCGGATCAGGGATCCGTCGCGCAGCGCCCGGAGGTCACTCCGCCTTGCGCTTCGCGGCCGACTTGTCCTTCTTCTCGACGCGCTTCTCCTTCAGCGTCTTCGCCGCTGCGGACTTGCCGTTGGACTTCTTCGGGGACTTGTCTGCCATGGCTGGTTCCTCCTCGGAACGGACTGGCGCCCGACCGTACGCCCCGGACGGCGCTGGCGGTGCACGCCGTCCGGCGGCGGTGCGCTCCTCAGCGGTGCAGCGCGTGCCCGTCGGAGTCGAGGTAGTCGCGCCACGAGCGCTTCGGATCGAAGCCGAGCAGGCGTCGCGCCTTCGCGATCGAGATGCCGGAGGCGTCGACCCGGTCGAGCTCGCGCAGCTCGATCTGCTCGCCGTAGAAGCGGTGGAGCGTCGCGGCGAAGTCGTGGCCGCCGGCGTTGTCGGGGGAGGCGATGTAGAAGACCTCGTGCCCCGGCAGGTCCGACTGCGCGGCGAGCAGCAGCGCGTCGGCGAGGTCGTGCACGTCGATGTAGCTCCAGAAGTTCGCCGACAGGTTCGACGGGTCCCGCACCTGCTTGCCGAGATTCGACTCGTAGTTGTCCTCGTTGTGCACCGTGCTCGGGCGGATCGAGATCGCCCTGATGTCGGAGCGGCGGACCGCGGCGTCCATCAGCTGCTCGCCGAACGCCTTCGACAGCGCGTACGGGTCCTGGGGGAGGAGGGGGTGCTCCTCGTCCATCGGCAGGTAGTCCGGCAGGAACGGGCGCTCGGGGAAGAAGTTGCCGACGATGCTCTCGCTCGACACGTTGACGAAGCGCGGCACCCCGAAGCGCACGGCGGCCTCGACGAGGTTGAACGTCGACATCAGGTTCGTCTGCAGCACGACGTGGGGCGGGTTGCCCGTCGGCTGCGGGATCGCGGCGGTGTGCACGACCGCGTCCGCGCCGGCGACGACGGAGAACGCCGCGCCCGCGTCGGTCAGGTCGGCCTGCACGTAGCGGCCGGGCACGACGACGCCCGCGTCGAAGACGGGACGGACGAGGTCGACGCCGAGCACGTCGTGCCCCGCGTCGGCGAACGCCTGCACGGTGGCGCGCCCGACCTTGCCTCGAGAACCGGTGACGACCACGCGCATGCTGCTCCTCCTCCAGGACCCCGCCGCGGACGTCGATCCGTCGGTGGACGGCCCGACGGTACCGCCCCGCCCCTGCGCGATCGCGGGTCAGCCCACGTGGAAGGCGCCGTTGCTGTGCAGGACCTGCCCGGAGATCCAGCCGCCGCGGTCGGACAGCAGGAAGCGCACGAGGTCCGCCGTGTCGGCGGGGGTGCCGAGCCGGCCCGCGGGCGTCTCGGCGAGGCAGGCGGCGCGGATCGCGTCGTCCATCCAGCCCGTGTCGATGGGGCCCGGGTTGACGAGGTTCGCGCGGACGCCGCGCGGTCCGAGCTCGACCGCGGCGGCCTGCACGAGCCGGTCGAGCGCGCCCTTGCTCGCGCCGTACGGCAGGTTGAAGGCGGTGTGGTCGCTCGTCAGGGCGACGATCCGGCCCGTCGTGGCGACGCTCGGCGCGTCCGGCAGCAGCTCGGCGAAGTGCTTGATCAGCAGCCACGACGCGCGGCTGTTGACGGCGAAGTGCCGGTCCCACGCCTCCACGGAGGTGTCGAGGATCCCGCTGTCGATCGACTCGCTGTGCGACATCACGAGCGCGCGCACGTCTCCGGCGGCCGACGCCTCGGCGAGGACCGCTCGTGGCGCGTCCGCGTCGGCGAGGTCCGCCTCGATCGTCGTGACGGTCGCGCCGAGCGCGCGCGCCTGCTCGGCGACCGCGGTCACGTCCTCGCGCCCGCCGCCGATGCCGAGCCGTCGGTCGTAGGGCGTCCAGTGGGTGAGCGCGAGGTCCCACCCGTCCTCCGCGAGCCCCGTCGCGATCGCCGCCGCGATGCCCCGGGCGCGTCCCACGCCGGTCAGGACCGCCACACCCCGTCGTTGCGTCATGGGTTCAGTGTGGCGCTCGCAGCAGCCGCGCGACGAGCCGCTGCAGTCGCCGCTCCGGTCGGGCGCCGTGGCAGCGTCCGCCTGCCCGTCGGCGTCGTCGAGACCGCTGTCCGGGCCTGCGCAGGATCTGGGAGCCTGACTGCTGGCGGCGCGCTCCTGCGCCCGCTCGGAGGGAGCCGCATGCGGGTCGCGGTCGTCGGGGCCGGGCGGATGGGTGAGACGCACGCCGCGGCGTGGAGCGCGCTCGCACCGGAGGCGGAGGTCGTCGCCGTCGTGGGGCGGCGCGGACCGGTCGCGCTGGAGGCCGCGCCGGCGGCCCGGAGCACCGATCTCCTCGGCGTCCTCCGGGATCCCGACATCGGGATCGTGTCGATCTGCACCCCGACGGGCACGCACCTCGAGCTGACGGAGCGGGCGCTCGCGGCGGGCAAGCACGTGCTGCTCGAGAAGCCGCTCGCGCTGACCGCGGCGGAGGGGGAACGGCTCGTCGAGCTCGGTCGCCGGTCCCGCTCGGTGCTGATGGTCGCGCACGTGGTCCGCTTCTTCCCCGGGTCCGTCGCGGTGCGGGAGCTGGTCGAGCAGGGGCGCCTCGGCGCGGTGCGGGAGGCGCGGTCGGACCGGCTCGCCCCCGCCGACGGCCGACCGGCCTGGCTCGACGACGAGCAGCGGTCGGGCGGGTTCCTGCTGGACCTCGCCGTGCACGACTTCGACCAGCTGCTCCTGCTGCTCGGCCCGGCCGTCCGCGTCGAGGCCAGGCACGGCGCCGACGGGACGGCGGAGGTGACCGTGCAGCACCGGGGCGGCGGGGTCGGGCACGTCCGGGCCGGATGGGACCTGCCTCCGTCCTTCCCGTTCAGCACCCTCCTCGAGGTGACGGGGGAGCGGGGCAGCGCCCGGTACGCGGCGGCGGGCGGCAGCAGCGAGCTCGTCGTCGACGCCGGGGGCGCCTCGTCGCGCACGCCCGTCGATCCCGGTGCGCCCTACACGGCGCAGGCGCGCGTGTTCCTCGACTGCATCCGGTCGGGCGCCCGGCCGGTGCACGGCGATCCGGCCGCGTCGCTCGCGGCGGTGCGGCTGGCGATCGCGGCGCGGGAGGCGCTCGCGAGCGGAGCGGCCGTCGAGCTCGCTTGAGGGCTAGGGGCGCTGCGCGACGAGCGATGCGTTGCGCCTGCCGTTCGGTGCGACCCGGTCGCGCGTGCTCTCGACGGTGAACCCGGCCGCCTCGACCGCCGCGCTCAACCCGTCGATGGGCCATGCCCACGCGGTGACGACGCGGTGGTCGAACGGCTGGAGGCGGTCGCCGCTGAAGAAACCGACCAGCAGGCGGCCGCCGGGCCGCAGCGCGCGGGCGAATGCGGCGAGGATGCCGGGGACCTCCTCCGGGTCGGTGTGGATCACGGAGAACCAGGAGAGGACGCCGCCGAGCGAGCCGTCCGCGAGGTCGAGCCGTCGCAGGTCGCCGAGCCGGAAGTCGACGCCCGGCCACGTGCGCCGCGCGTGCTCGACGAACCGCGGCGTCGCGTCGACCCCCTCCACCGCGACCCCGAGGTCGTGGAGGTGCCCCGACCAGTGCCCGGGGCCGCATCCGGCGTCGAGCACGGGACCGTGCACCGCCGCGCCCAGTCCCGGATCAGGTCCCGGTCCTCGGCGTCGGCCAGGTCCGCCGACCCGATGCGCTCGATGTACGACGGCGCCGCGGCGCCGTACGCCTCGGTCACGAGGTCGAGGTCCGCCGCTGCCGCATCGCGCTCGATCACGGCTGCACCGAACCACCCGGGTCGGACGGTCAGCGGTGCTGCACCCGGACGTTTCCCTCGGTCATCGAGCCGAGGTCCGCATCGAGGTCGATCCGCAGCGGACCGAGCCCGCCCGGCACGACGTGGTCGCCGGAGGTCTCGAAGGCCGGGCCCGTCCACTCCGCCCATGCGGCGACGGGCGCCCGGAGGACCTGGGAGGCGTGGGCCGTGCCCAGGATCCGCCCGCCGATCCGCACGTGCGTGCGCAGCCACGGGTCGAGCGGCAGCCCGTCGTCGCGCGTCCACGACGCGTACTCGTCGATGCCGACGAGCGGGAAGGAGCGGCGGCCGCTGTTCTTCGGCTGCGCGACGAGCTGGAGCGGCACCCGCGTCGGCTGAGCGCGAGCGGGTGCTCGCGGATCCGGATCGGCGAACCTGCGGGCGGTCAGCGGAACCAGTGCTGGAGGACCACGTCGGCCACCTCCGCCGGCTCGCGCGCCGTCGTGTCCACCTCCAGGTCGTAGTCGATCCCGACGTGCACCGACTCCGCCTGCAGCCGGGCCATGCCCTCGCCGCGGTCGCCCCGCATCCGCTCGCGGTCGGCGGCGACGCCGGGGTCGCAGCGGACGCCGACCCAGCCGACCGGCACGTGCTGCAGCGCCCGTCGCCACCGCTCCTGCGCCGCGCGTCCGCTGACGAAGCCGTCCTCGACCAGCACCTGCGCTCCGAGCTCCGCCATGCGCGCGATGCCCGCCATCCAGCGCTCCTCGACCTCCGTGAAGGCCGCGCCGACGTGCACCTCGCCGTCGGGCGCCAGGTCCAGCCCGTCCGGCGCGAGCAGCGAGGGCGGGCAGGCGTCGATGAGCGTGTCGACGCTGAAGCGCAGCCAGACCCCGGGCAGGACGAGCTGGAGCGCGCGGGTCAGACTCGACTTGCCGGAGCTGGAGCCGCCGTTGCAGACGAGGACGCGCGGTCGCGTGTGCTGCGCCAGCGCGACGGCGGTCGCCTGCTCGACCGCGGAGCCGTGCCACCGCACGGCGGCGGGGTCCGGCACGAGGCCGTCCGCCCACGGCACGTCGAAGTGCCGTCCGGGTCCGTCCGGCTCCTGGATCTCGAGGATCGCCTCGGACGCGAGGTCGTCGAGCGATGCGGCCGGGTCGCTGAAGACCTCGCGGCCGTAGTCGTCGAGCACCCAGCGGCGGGCGTCGACCGGGTGCGTCTCGAACCGGCCGCGCACCTGGGAGATCCAGCGGTACAGCACCACCACCGCATCGCCGTCGACGCGGCCGGCGACCCACTCCACCCACGCCTCGTCGTCCTCGACCAGCCGGAAGGACGCCCGGATCCGGTCGAGGAACTCCTGCTCGCGCGACATCGCAGCAGCATGCACCCGAAGGCGCCCGCGGCTCAGCCCGGGACCTCGGTGCCCCAGCCGTCGAACTCCGCGCCGTGCTGCGCCGCGACCTCGACCATCCGATCGGTCCACGCGTCGATCGCGTCGGGGTTCAGCGTCATCGGCGGCGTGGACGCCTCCACGGCCCAGACGTGCCGGCGGCGCAGGAAGCCCTGCTTCACGACCTCCACCCGCACGCTGTAGCCGAAGCCGTCGCGGAGGTGCACGGCGAGGTCCTCCGCCTCCGCGCCGGATCGCGCCCAGAAGTTCGCGTCCGGCGTGAGCGGGGTGCCCGGAGTGACGCCGTGCCGCTGCAGCTGCTGCCAGATCTCGATGTTGTCCCGGTGGTGCGCCCGCTGGTCCTGCTCGAGCCGCGGCGCCGGCCGCACGGTCGCGGCCGTCCACTCCATGAACACCAGGCCGGGGACCGGACGGGTGGCGCGGATCATCTCGTCGGTCCACTCGTCGATGGCGCGCAGCGTCCAGGTGCCCACGGGCAGCACCGCGGTGAGGACCCACGGCATCCCGCCGCTGCCGTCCGGCTCCCGCCCGACCTCGACCTCGTACCCGTAGTCCGTCTCGAGGATGCGCTGCATCGGCACGACGTCCTCGTCGTCCCACGTGCCGAAGCGGCCGCGCACCCGGATCAGGGTGTCGGGCGTGACGCCGCTGCGCTCGCACACCTCCCACAGCTCCGCGTTCTGCGCCCGGATCTGCTGCTGCCAGTCGCGCGACAGCGGGTCGAGGTCGTCGCCGGGGTCGCTGGGCATGCGTCGATCCTCGTCCCGATCGCCGACGCCCGCGCCCCGGGCGCGGAGGACCGGCGTCCCCGCGGCGTGGGACGATCACGGCGCAGGTGCACGGCGATCCCGCCGAGGAGGTCACCGGACGGCCCGTCGGGTCGGGCTCGACGAGGAGGGGGACGGCGTGAAGGTCGTCTGGAACGCGCACAACGGCCGTTGGGCCGACAACCCGCGCGCGCTGTACGAGACGCTGATCGCCCGCGGCGACGCGGGCGACGAGCACCTGTGGCTGGCGGACATGCGCCGCATCGACGCCTTCCCGCCCGAGGTGCCGACCGTGCCCATCGGGACCCCGGAGGCGGTCGCGGCGCTCGAGGCCGCCGACGTCGTCGTCTCGAACACCCACATCCAGCTCGACTCCTGGCGCAAGAAGCCGGGCGCGGTGTACCTGCAGACCTGGCACGGCACCCCCTTGAAGCGCATCCACCGCGACGCCGCATCGCAGCCGGCGGACGACGTGATGGCGGAGCTCGACGAGGACATCGCGCGCTGGGACCTGCTGGTCTCGCCGACGCCGGAGGGCACGCGGCTGCTGCGCTCGGCCTTCGGGTACACGGGGCGCGTGCTCGAGACGGGCTACCCCCGCAACGACGTGCTGCTCGCCCCCGACGCGGCCGAGCGCCGCGCCCGCCTCCGCGCCCGCTTCGGCATCGCCGAGGGCACGAAGGCCGTGCTCTACGCCCCGACCTACCGCGACGACGAGGCCGACGTCGGCGTCGACGCGCCGCTCGGGCTCGACGCCGAGGCGCTCGCCGCATCGCTCGGCAACGACGCGGTCGTGCTGCTGCGCCTGCACCATTACATGTGGCACCAGCCGCGCCCGGCGAGCAGCGAGACGGTGCTCGACGTGTCGGAGCACCCCGACATCGCCGACCTCTACCTGGTCGCCGACGCGCTCGTCACCGACTACTCGTCGTCCATGTTCGACTTCGCGGTCACCGGCCGGCCGATCGTGCTGTTCGCCTACGACCTCGAGCGGTACCGCGACCGCCTCCGCGGCTTCACCTTCGACCTCGAGACGGAGGGGCCCGGCCCGGTCGTGCTCGAGCAGGAGGCGCTCGCGGACGCGCTGCGCGACCTGCCGGCGCTCGCCGCGGCGGAGGCGGAGCGGTACGCCCGCTTCGTCGAGCGGTGGTGCGCCCTCGAGGACGGCCGCGCGAGCGAGCGGGTGCTCGACGCCCTCCGGCCCCGCTGAGCGGCTCGTGTCCGAGCGCGTCGAGACGGCACCGCCCGCGCTGACGGCCGACGAGCTGGCGCGCGTGCAGCGCCGCACGCTCGCCGTCGTCGTGCTCGCCCAGGTGCTCGGCGGCGCCGGGCTCGCCGCCGGGCTGACGGTCGGCGCCCTGCTCGCCGCGCAGCTGCTCGGCGGGGAGGGCTACGCCGGCCTGCCCGTCGCGGTGCTGACCGTCGGCTCGGCGCTGACGGCCTACCTCGTCGGCCGGCTCACGAACCGGTTCGGGAGGCGGCCCGGGCTCGGCCTCGGCTTCGCGGCCGGGGGAGCGGGCGCCGTCGGCGTCGTCGCGGCGGCCGCCCTGCATTCCGCGCCCCTGCTCTTCGCGGCGCTGTTCGTCTACGGCGCCGGGTCCGCCACGAACCTGCAGTCGCGGTACGCGGGCACCGACCTGGCCGCGCCGCAGCGGCGGGGCACGGCCGTGAGCATCGCCCTGGTGTCGACGACCGTCGGCGCGGTCGCGGGACCGAACCTCGTCACGCCGATGGGGCGGGTCGCGACCGCGCTCGGCGTGCCGGCGCTGGCCGGCCCGTTCCTGCTCGCCGCCGCGGCCTACCTCGCCGCGGGGCTCGCGATCACGGTCCTCCTCCGGCCCGACCCCTACCTCCTCGCCCGGCGCAGCGCGGAGGCCGCGCGGTCGAGCGCGACGGGCGCCGCGGAGGGGGGATGGACCTGCGCGGCGTCGTCGCCGGCGCGACCGTGCTGGTCGTCGCGCAGATCGCGATGACCGCCGTGATGACGATGACGCCGGTGCACATGCGGCAGCACCACCGGGGCCTCGACGCGATCGGGCTCGTGATCGGCCTGCACATCGCCGCGATGTACCTGCCGTCGCTGCTGACGGGTGCCCTCGTCGACCGGGTCGGGCGCACGCCGGTCGCGATCGCGTCCAGCGTGTTCCTCGCGCTCGCGGGGCTGGCCGCGGCCCTGCTCGACGCGACGGTCGCCTCGAGCGTGATCACGCTCGTGCTGCTCGGGTTCGGCTGGAACCTCGGCCTCATCACCGGCACCGCGATGGTCGTCGACGCGACGACGCCCGCGACCCGCGGCCGCGTGCAGGGCCGGGTCGACGTGCTGGTCGCCCTGTCGGGCGCCGGCGGCGGCGCGGCCTCCGGCGTCGTGGTCGCGATGACGAGCTACGGCGTGCTCGCGCTGCTCGGCGGCGCGCTGGCGCTGCTGCTCGTCCCGGTGCTCGCGGTGCGGGCGGGACGTCGGCCGCGGGTCGGCTGACCCGGGGTCAGCGCGCGAGCGCCTCCGGCGCGAGCGTGCGGCGCACGGTCGCCGCGTCCCGCGTCCACACCGCCGCGTCGAGGCGCAGGACGACCGCGGCGTCGCCCGGCCGCGCGATCCGCACCCGCACGCCGTCGGCGGCTGCGAGCCGGCGGACGCGCCGGCGCACCACGGCGGCGGCCAGGTCGTCGGGCACCGTCCGCACGCACTGCTCCTCGTCGCGGCCCGTCGCCCGGATCGGCGCCGCGAGCCCCTCCGCCTCGACCGTCGCGGCAGCAGCGTCCTCCTCGGGCCCGTTGCGGAGCGCCCGGCGCCCCCGGGTCCTACAGTGCTCCACCGTGAGCGGGCTGGTGGAGGCGGTGGCGCCCGCGCGGATCGGCGCCTCGTTCCGCTGGCTGCTCGCCTCCACGTGGACCTCGAACCTCGGCGACGGGCTCGCGCTGGCCGCGGGGCCGCTGCTGGTCGCACGGCTCGCGGGCTCGCCGGTCCTGGTCGCGCTGGCCGCGGCGCTGCAGTGGCTGCCGCCGCTCGTGCTCGGGCTGGTCGCCGGGGTCGTGACCGACCGGGTCGACCGGCGGAGGATCGTCGTCGCAACCGGCCTGGTGCGCGTCGTGGTGCTGGGCGTGCTCGTCGCCGCGGTGGTCACGGGCGCGGTCGGCATCGCCCTGGTGCTCGCGGCCCTGTTCCTGCTCGGGGTCGCGGAGGTGTTCGGCGACAGCGCGGAGGCTACGCTGCTGCCCGTCGTCGTCGAGCGCGACGACCTGGCGCTCGGCAACGCCCGCCTGCTCGGCGGGTTCGTCACCCTGCAGAACCTGGTCGGACCGCCGGTCGGCGCCCTCCTGTTCGCGGCCGGTTCCGCGTGGCCGTTCGCGGCGCAGGCGGTGCTGCTGCTCGCCGGCGCGCTGCTGGTGACCCGGATCGTGCTGCCCGCCGCGCCCGCGCGGCCGTCCGCTGCGCCGCACCGCGAGATCGGGGAGGCGCTGCGCTGGACCTGGGCGCACGCGAACGTGCGCACCCTCGTGCTGACGATCCTGCTCTTCAACACGACCTACGGCACCGCCTGGTCCGTGCTCGTGCTCTACGCGACCGAGCGGCTGGGGCTCGGCCCGCTCGGGTACGGCGCGATCACGGCCGTGATCGCGGTCGGCGGGATCGTCGCGACGGTCGGCTACGGCGCGCTCACCCGACGGGTGTCCTTGGCGGCGCTGATGCGGGTCGGGCTGCTCGTGGAGACGGCGACCCACCTCGCGCTCGCGCTGACGACCACGCCGTGGGTCGCGTACGTCGTGTTCGCGGTCTTCGGCGCCCACGCGTTCGTCTGGGGCACGACCTCCGTCACGGTCCGGCAGCGCGCCGTGCCGCAGGCGCTGCAGGGCCGGGTGGGCAGCGTCAACACCGTGGCGAACTTCGGCGGCCTGGTGATCGGCTCGGCGATCGGCGGCGCGCTCGCGGAGGGCTTCGGCGTCGTCGCGCCGTTCTGGTTCGCCTTCGTCGGCTCGGCGGTGCTCGTCGTCGCGCTGTGGGGGCAGCTCGCGCACATCGCGCACGCCGATGCCGACGCGGGGCGCCCCTCCGGCGCTCGCTGATCCGGAGGCGGCGCGTCAGACGGCGGTGCGGATGCGGACCTCGCGCTCCATCCGCTTCTCGTGCCGCTCCCGGCCCTTGATCGCCTCGAGCTCGCGGCTCTTCGGCGGCGCGGTCGTCACCAGACGGTCGAGCATCCGCCGGGTCGCGGCGGCGATCTCGTCGATCGCCTCGTCGAAGGCCTCGGCGTTCGCGCGCGAGGGCCGGGTCGACCCGCTCACCTTCCGCACGAACTGCAGCGCCGCCTCCCGCACCTCGGCGTCGCTCGTGGCGGGTTCGAAGTTGTGGAGGCAGCGGATGTTCCGGCACATGCGCGCGACCATAGGCGTCGCCGAGCGGGTCCGCCAGGGGTCCGGCCGAGGAGGCTGCGGCGCGGTTCAGCGGCCGCTGGTGTGCACGATCGGCACGTCCCTGCAGGACGAGCCGTTCGCCTCCTGGACCTGCTCGCTGTCCGCCGCGTAGGTCGTGGTGCCGCGCCTGGTCGTGCCGTTCGTCGCGGTGCGGCCGTCGGCGGACACGTTCACGGGGGTGGTGTCGATCCGGTAGCGCCCGTCCGCCAGGCGCACGGCGTCCAGCCCGACGAGCCCCAGCGTGCCGTCGACGTACGAGGAGCAGCCGACGCCGGTGCCCTTCGTGCCGAAGCCGCGCAGGGCGAAGGAGTACGGGCGCCCGTCGACGCCCTTCGGCTGCACGAAGCGGCAGTCGACGAACGCGTGCAGGGTGGCGGTCCTGCCGTCATCGGTCACCGCGAGCACGTTGACGGCGAACCTCGTCATCCACCCGTTGTGCATCGCCGGGCCCGCCAGGTCGTCGGGCAGCACGATCGTCGCGCCCGACTTCGTGTGCACCCCGAACTCGAAGGCCGGGGTCTCCGAGTAGAACTCGACGGCGTCCGAGTCCGTCTCGTCGACGTCCCGGATCGTCGCGGTGTCCGCGCCGGCCGGGATCCGCACGCCGTTCGGCGAGCAGCCCTTCCCGCTGCCCTGCTGCGAGGAGGCGGGGGAGGGGGCGGCGGTCGCGGTCGCCGACGCGACCGGGGTCGCGGAGGCGGTGACGGTCGGCTCGGGCGTCGCGGAGCGGCCGACCGCGGTCGTCGGCGAGCCGACGGCGACGGTCGCGGAGGGCTCCTCCGCGGGAGCCGTGCAACCGGTGAGCAGCGCCGCGGCGGCGGCCACGGCCGCGACGCCGGCGATGCGCCGCGCCGGGCCTCCGAGCCTCGAGCGGCCGGGGATCCGAGTCGACGACGTGTGCATGCGGTCCTCCTCGTCGAGCGCAGGATGCGCCCTCCACCCGGGTATGTCCGGTGGAGGCGGCGGTGTCACAGATGCTCGGGCCCCGTGGTCAGCGCCGCTGCAGGAGACGCCCCGGCCGCAGAATGCGCACGTCGGCGTCGTCGGTGCTGTCGACCACGTCCTGGTCGAGGTGCGTTGCGGTAGGCACGGCGGCTGCGCTCCTCCCTACGTCCGGTACATGTCCGGACCGGCGGCGGCGCTAACCGCTCGCGTCGACATCCGCTGCACCGGGCGACGGTAGGAGGAGGGGAACGGGTCGCGGATCCTCCCGAGGGCCCGACCGCATGCGCCCGCAGGAGGAACGTGGTCCCGCGGTACCACGGGCGATGACCCGTCCGGTCGATCCGCCGCGGGCTGCGCCTTCCTAGCGTCGGGAGGGTGATCGAAGTCAGCCACCTCACCAAGCGCTACGGGACCCGCACGGCCGTCGACGACGTCTCCTTCCGCATCGAGCCCGGCCGGGTCACCGGCTTCCTCGGCCCGAACGGCGCGGGCAAGTCCACGACGCTGCGCATGATCCTCGGCCTCGACCGCCCGACGTCCGGCCGCGCGACCGTCGACGGCCGCGCCTACGCCGACCTCGCCGCGCCGATCCGCAGCGTGGGCGCGATGCTCGACGGCCGGACCGTCCACCCGGGTCGCACCGCCGCCGCCCACCTCCGATCGATCGCGGACACGCACGAGCTGCCGCGGACCCGCGTGCAGGAGGTGCTCGAGCTCACGGGTCTGCGCGAGGTGGCCCGACGCCGGGTCGGCACCTTCTCGCTCGGGATGACGCAGCGGCTCGGCATCGCCGCCGCGCTGCTCGGCGACCCGCGCACGATCCTGCTCGACGAGCCGGTCAACGGGCTCGACCCCGAGGGCGTCCTCTGGATCCGCGCGCTCACGAGGCGGATGGCGGCGGAGGAGCGGGCCGTGCTGATCTCGAGCCACCTGATGAGCGAGGTCGCGCAGACCGTCGACCAGGTGCTCGTCCTCGGGGCCGGCAGGGTGCTCGCGGACGCGCCGCTGCACGAGCTGCTGACCGCCGAGGCCGCGCCGCTCGTGCGACTCCGCGCCGACGACCTCGCCCGCCTCGTCGGGCCGCTGATCGCCGCGGGCGGCTCCGTCAGCGAGACCGAGCCGCGTGCCGCCGACGTCGTCGGCCTCACCGCCGAGCAGGTCGCCCGCATCGCGGCCGATCGCGGTGTCGTGCTCTCCGAGCTCACCGCCGTCGAGCGCTCGCTGGAGGACGCGTACTTCGCCCTCACCGCGGACGCCGTCCAGTACCGCTCGACCGCCGCCGGCGACGAGCCCCGCCCCGCCCAGCGCACGAAGGAGCCCCGCCGATGACCGCCCTCGAGAATCCCCGCACCACGACGGCGACCGAGCGGCGGGTGCGCTTCCGCGGCGTGCTGCGCGCGGAGGCCGGCAAGACGACCTCCCTCCGCTCCCTGCGGATCTCGATGGCGGCGCTGCCGCTGCTGATCGCCGCGGGCATGCTGCTGCGGGCGTGGGCGTACGCGCAGACCGCCGCGAACGGGCCGGTCGGCGTGCCGCCCGCCTTCGGCTGGCAGGACGTGCTCGGCATCGGCGTGCACGCCGGCGAGCTCGGCGCCGTGGTGCTCGCGGCGATCCTCGCCGGGTCGGAGTACACGGCGAGGGCGGCCGTCAGCACCTACCTCGCCGTGCCGCACCGGCTCGTCGTCCTGGCGGCGAAGGCCCTGGTCCTCGTCGCGGCCACCGCGGTGCTCGCCGCGATCGGCCTCCTCGTCGGCGCGGCCGTCTCGGCGCCGTTCATGGCGCAGGCGCACCTCGCGCAGCCGTGGTCCGCGACCGCGGGGGACGCCGCGTCGGGCGCGGTGCTCCTGGTGATCGTGGCGGTCCTCACCCTCGCCGTCGGCACGCTGACCCGCAGCACGGCGGCGGGCATCGCGATCGTGCTCGCCGTCCTGCTGGTCGGCGGCACGGTCGCGGGGCTGCTCGGCGCGGTGACTGGCGTCGACCTCGGACCGTTCGTGCTCACCTACGCTGCCCCCATGCTGACCGCGCTGCACGACCCGGCCGGGCCCGGCGCCCTGGCCGGCGACGCGGTCGTGACCGCGCTCTGGCTCGCCGTGCCCGCCGCGGCCGCCGGCGTCGCGCTCGTCCGCAGGGACGTCTGAGGACCATGGCGGCCGCTGCTCGCGCGACGGACGACCACCTCCGGCTGCCGCGGCCGCCCGGGGTGGTCCGCCGCTTCGGCGCGGCCCACCCGCGCGCGGTGGACGTGCTCGTGGTCGTGATCGCGCTGCTCGCCGGGTGGGTGCAGGTCGACCGCGTCGGGCTGACCGGCCCATTGTGGGAGGTGCTCGGCGGCCCGTGGTCCGTCGCCATCCTGCTCACGAGCGCGGCGCTGCTCGTGCGCCGCACCCGCCCCGTCCTCCCGCTGGTCGTCGCGGGCGCCGCCGTGCTGCTGAGCGCCGTGGACGACCGCGGACCGCTCGTCGTCCCGCTCGCGGTGTCGGTCTACTCGCTGGCCGTGCACCGGTCGACGCGGGCGGCCGTCGCCGGCGCCGCGGTACTCGTGGTGGCGGTGCTGACCCTGCAGTACGCGGAGGGCGAGGCGCTGGGACGCTCGCCCTTCCTCGCGATCGTGTTCCTCGTCGCCGCGCTGCTGATCGGCGCGAGCGTCGGCGACCGCCGCCGCTACCTCGCCGCGGTGCTCGCGCGGACCGAGCAGCTCGCCGCCGAGCGCGACACGCGGGCCCGGCTCGCCGTGGTGCAGGAGCGCGGCCGGATCGCGCGCGAGCTCCACGACGTGGTCGCGCACGGCCTCAGCGTCATGGTCCGGCTCAGCGACGGTGCCGCGGCGACCGCCGAGTCGGACGCTGCGCGGTCCCGCGCGGCCGTCGAGCAGGTGGGCGAGGTCGGCCGCGGCGCGCTCCGCGACATGCGCCGGCTGCTCGGGGTGCTCGGCGAGGACGAGCCCGGCGCCGGCCACGCGCCCCAGCCCGGCCTCGACGACCTCGACGCCCTGATCGGCACCTACCGGTCCGCCGGGCTGCCGGTCGTCCTCGAGCGCAGCGGCGAGGCCGTGCTCGACGCGGCGGCGCAGCTCGTCGTGTACCGCGCGGTGCAGGAGGGCCTCACGAACGCCCTCCGCTACGCGCGGCTCCCCAGCCGGGTCCTCGTGCGGGTGCGCCTGGCCCGCCAGACCGTGGTCGAGATCACGGACGACGGCGCCGCCGGCCCGCCGGCACCGTCCGTCGGCACGGGTCGCGGGCTGGTCGGTCTGCGGGAGCGGGCCGCGCTCTACGGCGGCTCGGTCGAGGCCGGGTCGCAGGAGGGGCGGGGCTGGTGCACCCGCCTCAGCATGACCGTCGACACCCCGCAGGGAGACCCCGCATGACCGCCTCCGGCATCCGCGTGCTGCTCGTCGACGACCAGGAGCTGGTGCGCGTGGGACTGCGCATGGTGCTCGACGCCGCCGACGGCCTCGAGGTCGTGGGGGAGGCGGCCGACGGCGCCGCCGCGATCCGCCGCGTGCACGAGCTGCGCCCGGACGTCGTGCTGATGGACGTGCGGATGCCCGGTCTCGACGGCATCGAGGCGACCCGGCGCATCACCGCGGAGTCCGACGCCGTCCGGGTGATCCTGCTGACCACCTTCGACCTCGACGAGTACGCCTTCGGCGGGCTGCACGCGGGCGCGAGCGGCTTCCTGCTGAAGGACGTGGCGAGCGACGAGCTCTTGCGGGCGGTCCGGACCGTCGCCTCGGGCGACGCGATCGTCTCGCCCCGCGTCACGCGCCGCATGATCGAGCTGACCCGTGGCATCCTCCCCGCCGCGACCGCGCAGGAGGCGGACGACGGCCTGACGGAGCGCGAGCGCGAGGTGCTGCAGGCGCTCGCCGCGGGCGCCTCGAACCAGGAGATCGCCGCGCAGCTGTTCCTGTCCGAGTCGACGGTCAAGACGCACGTCGGCCGGGTGCTGTCGAAGCTGCACCTGCGCGACCGCGTGCACGCGGTCATCTACGCGTACGAGCACGGCCTCGCGGGACCCGGCAGGGCCTGACCGGGCGCGCTATGCACCTCGGTCCGCGGGGAGGAGGGGGACGAGCTGCGGCGAGGAGGCCCGGTCGTACCGCCGGAACACGACGTCGGGGAAGTGGGGCCCGACCAGAACCGTCTCCGAGCCGTCCAGGCGGGTCGCGATGCCCCGGCGCGTCTCGACCGCCGCGCCCGGGTCGACGTCGCCGACCCAGCGCAGGTCGGGGCGCAGCACCTCGGCGGGGCAGTGCACGGCGTCCCCGACGACGAGGGCGCTGCCGCCGCTGCCCCGCACCTCGAAGGCGACGTGCCCGGGCGTGTGCCCGGTCGTCGGCACCGCGGTGATGCCGGGCACGGGCTCGACGCCCGCGGCGAGCGACCGCCGGCGGCCGCCGATCAGGTCGAGCTCGTGCTGCCGCGGGCCGACCGCCTCGCCGCGGGTCTCCGGCAGGTTCCAGTGGGCCCACTCCGCGTCCGCGACCCAGAAGTCGGCGTTCGGGAAGGTCGGCGTCGTGCCGTCGCTCCCGCCCCCGATCCAGCCGACGTGGTCGGCGTGCAGGTGCGTGAGCAGCACCGCGTCGATCTGCTCGGGCTCGACCCCGAGCCGGCGCAGGTTCCGCAGCAGCGCGCCGCCGCGCATGAAGGCGTCCCGCGCGGCGCCGGGTCGCACGAGCGGGATCGTGCGGTCGCCGATGCCGACGTCGATCAGCACGCGGTGCGCGGGCGTGCGCACGAGGATCGCGCCGATGCTCAGCAGCAGCATCCCGTCCTCGTCGACGACGTCGAGGCCGTCCGCGAAGAGGTCGTCGTGCCCGGTCGGGTACGCGATCGCCGGGTCGGCGCGGAACTCGCCGTCCGGCAGGTAGGTGATCGTGATCGAGCCGAGGTCGAGCTCGGACACGGGGGCGGGCGCTGCGGTCATCGGTGCTCCTGTCCGCGAGCCGCCGCACGCGCGGCGGCATCGCGAGGACCACTCGACCAGCCCGGCACCTCTTGCGGCGTCGGTGGTACCACCGATCTTCCCGCGGGCGATCGACCGCGCACGACGGCGTCAGCCGGAGCGGCTCACCGCGTCGGCGCGGTCTCCGCGGCGATCTCCGGGTGGGTCAGCTCGTTGTGCTCGTCGAGCCGGACGCCCGCGCCGATGGTGTCGTCGCCCCAGTCCTCCTCGAGTCCGCACTCGATGTCGACGACGAACACGTGCTCGTCGATCTCGCGCAGCTCTGCTGCCATGCGGTGCTCCTGTCGCGGGCGTGTGCGCACACGCTATCCCCGCCGAGCAGGTCGGACGACGCCCCGTGGCCGGATCGCGCGGGGACCGCCCGCGCGGTCCGCCGCGCTGCGCGATCAGGCCGTGACGACGAGCACCGGCTTCCGGGTCACGCCGGTGGTCGAGTACAGGTGGCGCTGGTCCCGGTCGCCCACGACGGCCCGGCCGTAGGCCGTCTCGATCCCGCCGGCCGCGTCGAAGCGGTACCGGCTGCTGCCACCGACGAGTGCGCCGTCCTCCTGCAGGCGGAAGAGCTTTCCCTCGGTGCAGACCCCGGCGTCGCTGGTCTCGAGCGCCCAGAGGCTCGAGCCCTTCGTCGCCCAGGTGACGGCGGTGCAGGCCTTCGGGTGCGTCCGGTGCAGCCAGGTGGCGTGCCCGTCCCGCAGTCGGAGGAGCACCAGTCCGGGGCCGCCGCTGTCCAGGCCGTCCACCCGGCAGGCGACGTCCGTCCTGCTCGACGGGGCGCACCCGATGTACCGGGGCCGCCCCGCGTCGTAGAGCTGTCGCCACACGCCGGGGCGCGCCCAGGTCATGTAGGCGACGCGGGAGGGAAGGGTCTGCTCGTCGCTGCCCGGGCTGACGGCCATGAGTCCCGTGTCGGTCGCCCCCAGCGCGTAGTCCTGGCCGTGCGCGAACGGGACCGCGATGTCGGCGGTCGATCCGTCGGCGTGCCGGTAGGTGAGCGTCGTGGTGCCGGCGGTGCTGCCGCCGTCACCGCCGCCCAGATCGTGCCGCACCAGGTAGCCGTCGGGGGCCACGGCTGCCATCGACTCGAACGGCCGCAGCGTCGTCACGTGCTCCTGCCGGGTCGTGAGATTCCGGTACCGCACGCGCTGGACGCCGATCGTGCCACCGTCGACCGGGACGTTCGTGAACGTCTTCTCGACGACGCTGTGCCCGGTCTGCTGGATCACCCCGACGCCGTCCGCGAAGTGCCGCAGCGCCTGCACCCGTCCCCTCCGGTCGCGGTCGTACACGGCGCCTCCGACGTCATGGGGGTGGACGGCCTTCGTCGATCGCTCGACCTTGTAGACGAGGTAGCCGTCGCTGCCCGCCAGCGTCACGACGTGCGCGCGCGGCACCGCGGCCTGCGCAGGTGCGGCGCCGACCGCGCTCGCGACGAGCGCCGCGACGAGACCGAACATCAGGGCTCTGGGCACGAGGGCCTCCCGTTCTCCGGCCGCGCGCGATGTGCGGCTCCGGAAGGGGATGTCCGCTCACGGGCTGGATGTCACGCGTCGCCCGCAGCCCCTGCCGGTCCTTCAGGGTCGATGTGGTCTCGTGATGTCGTGCTCGGCGCCCGGCCCTCGATCCTGTCCGTGATCTACCACAGCGCGGCGGTCGCGGGTCTGGGGTCGATCGACGTGGACGAGATCCTCGCCTCCTCCCGGTCCTGGAACCGGCACAACGGCGTGACCGGCATGCTGCTGCTCGAGAACGGCCGCTTCCTGCAGGCGCTCGAGGGGCCGGAGGAGGCGGTGCGGGCGCTCATGGACCGCATCGCGCAGGATCCCCGCCACGAGCACGTCCGGGTCCTCGTCGAGGAGACGCAGTCGGGGCGGCGCTTCCCGGACTGGGCGATGGCGCACGGCCACGTCGCGGAGCTGGAGTCGATGCGGCTCGACGAGTACTTCGAGGCGCTCCTGGAGGCGAGGGACGAGCTGCCCCCGGCCCCGACCAGGACCGAACGGATCCGCGCATGGTTCCGCAGCTGACGGAGCGGCGCTACCGCTTCGCCTCGGGCCGCAGCACCTGCATCCGGCTCCACGGGAAGCCCTTCAGCACGCTGTAGGACGGGCCCTTCAGCAGCGTCGCCCAGTTCTCGCGCTTCGGTCCCATGGAGGAGGAGACGTCCTCGGCGATGACGGAGACCGCGCCCGCGGTGTCGGTGACGATGAACCCGTACCGCTGCGCCGCCCGGGCGATGACCTTGCCGGCGCGCGACAGGTGCAAGCTCGACACCTTCACCCGGGGGTCGAGCCGCAGCCGGGTGCCCTCGGGCAGCGCGGCCGGGTCGGTGCTCCACCCGTCGCTGCGCTGCGCGGGGTAGACGAAGCGGTCGTACCGCGCAGCGCGGGGGATCGCGAGCGACATCGCGTGGTCGATCCGGCCCTTCGCGATCTCCCGGTACTGCACGAGGCCGCCCGTGATCGAGAGGCCCGTCGCGGCGACGCCGAAGCCCCCGGTGAAGTACCCGGGGCTCGTCGAGACGTGGTCGATGCGACCGCCCCAGCAGGCGGACCAGGTGCCGTCGGCGCTGCGGTGCGCCTTCCACAGCTCCCACAGCTGGTCCGTGGCGGGCGAGTAGATGCTCAGCGTGCCGTCGGTGCCCTTCGCCGGCACGGCCTTCGCGGGGATCGGGACGCCGGTGAACTGCCCCTTCGCGCCGAACAGGCCGGAGGGGACGTACGACTTGCGCTGGCAGTTCGAGAAGGCGATGGTGCGCTTCGGGGTGGACCGCGGCACCACGTAGACCGGGCTGTTGTACTGGTAGGCGTTGAAGGCGGCGACGCCGGCGTACCGGTCCGTGATCGAGCCGACGAGGTGCTCGACCTGGCGGCGGGAGTCCGCGGCCACCTTCGACCGGGTGACGGAGGCCCGCCAGACGCTCGAGGGCCCGAACGGGTACGCGACCTTCGACTGCGAGAGCGTCGTCACGGTGCCGGGAACGGTCCGCTTCCGGCCGGCGTCCGCCGCCAGCGCGGGCGAGCCGAGCGCCAGCAGCACCGCGGACGCCGAGGCGGCGGCCGTGAGCCGCAGGAGGATCGGGCGCATCCGCTGCTTCCGGAACAGGGTCCCGCGAGCGGGACGGAACGGTCCTCTCGAGGCTAGATCGCCTGATGAGGGGCGGATGCACCGTCCTCACCCCCAGATCGAGTGGGCCGCCCCGGACTCCGTGGGCGGGCCCTGGCCTGCGACGAGCCGCGGGTATACCGTCGCGCTCACGACGGGGTGAGCCCGCCGGACCATCCGCAGGGGAGCAGCGATGCAGCGCGAACACTCCGAGCCGGCCGACCTCGAGCCGCACGTCTTCGACCAGACGAACGGCGTCGTCGACCTCGGCGAGGCCACGCCTCCGCGCCCGGAGGCGGAGCGCGGCGCCGAGCGGAACCGCACGGTCCGCGGCATCGCGATGCTCTCCGCCAACCGCCCCGCGGGCTGATCGGCGCAGGCGCGCTGCCACGGCTTCCCCCGTGACTCGCGTGGGGGCTTGCACCGCCGACCCCTCGCCGGTTCCATGCAGCATGCGCTCGATGACGAGGCCCGACGTGTCGACGTCCGCCAGGTCTTCACGAACCGGCACCGCTCGTCGGCGGTCGATCCTTCGACGCGCGGTGGTGCGCCGAGCAGTCGTCGCCGCCGTCGCGGTCGGGGCGACCGTCGTCTCCGGGCTCGGTGCCGCCGCTCCTGCTGAGGCCGCCTCCGCGAAGCACCCCCGCGTCCTGCCGGTGTCGGCGTCGGACGACTACCTCGTCTACCGGCAGAAGACCGCGTCGGTCGCCGGTCTGTACCTCACGAAGAGGAGCACCCTGTACTGGATCGGCCGCTCCGGCGGGCGGCACCTGCTGACGGACTTCGACCCGGAGCTGTTCCCGACGGTGCAGGGCTCCACGGTCACGCAGTCGGCCCGCCCCAACTCGATCTTCGACCCGGACCACGACCCCGCCCTGCCGGAGCACGTGCGCTGGCGCGACCTCCGCACCGGCGCGCACGGCACGACCGAGCTCCCCGCCTCCGACGACTACGCCGGCGCTGCGCCCGGCGGATGGGTCGCGAAGCGCGACGTCGGCGCCGCGGCGGGCGCGCACCTGGTGCGCTGGTCGACGACCGGCGCGGTCACCGACCTCGGTGTGCCGATCCCCGGCAGCTCGCTCTTCACGGCGTCGTCCGGCCCGAAGGGCGTGCTGGTCTCCGCGCAGAACGACGTCGACGTGGACAGCACCGGCCTCATCCGCTACATGCCGTACGCGCCGCCGGGCAGGTGGCGGACCGTGTACGCCGCAGGAGCGGGCCACGACGCCACCTGCGGACGACCGACGAGCTCGGTCGTCGTGTGCGACGTGCACTCGCACGGGAAGCACTCGGGCGAGGTGCTGCTCTCCCTCACGACGAGCCGGAGGGTCTGGATGAGCGACCACCGCACGGTCTGCCCGACCACCGCCTTCGTGGCGGTCGGGTCGAGCGCCGTCGGGAAGGACACGACCGACCTCGGGCCGTGCGTCCGCAGCCGGCTCACGAAGGTCGGCCTGACCGGGAAGGTCACGCACTCGCGCGTGCGCTGGGGCCTGCACGGCAGCGGGATCACCGCCGGACTGGGGCGGATCCTCCTCGACTCGCCCGATCAGCGGCGCATCGTGCGCCTCGCGAGCGTGCGGAGCACGCCGCACACCGTGGTGACGGCGCGCTGACGCCCGGCGCCGTCAGGCGGCGAGTGCCGTCAGAGCGCGCAGGTCGTCGTCGACCGACTGGTCGAAGGCCTCCGCCAGCATCCGCCTGCCGAACGGCGTCAGCAGCAGCGCGCGCAGGAGCGCCCGGTCCAGGAGGCCGCCGGGTGCGCGGAGCGACGGGCTGACCCGCAGCACCGACTCGACCTCCACCCGGTCGTCGCGCACGTGCAGGAGCGTCGTCGCGCGCTGCAGCGCGCCGGACTGCAGCCCCTCGATCGTGATCGAGCGGTCGGCGTCGAGGGCGGTGCATCGCCAGCGGACCGAGTCGAAGTCGCAGCCGTCGTCGAGGTGGTACTCGTCCCACACCGACCCGACCTGCAGCGGTCCCTCGATCGCCACGACGGTCGGGTGGCTGGAGGAGGCCGCGACGGCGGCGGGGTCCGCGAGGTGGGCCCAGGTGACCGACGCGGATGCCGGCGACGTCCACCTCCGCCGGAAGGTGCGATGGAACACGGCGCCGACGCTAGCGTCGCCGTCCGCCTCAGGCGCGCGGACCGCGACCGGACCAGTCGAGCGGGATCCACCGGCCGTGCAGGTTGCCGATCACCAGCACGTCGTCCTCGGGGTCCCAGAGCAGCACGACCCCGTCCCGGACGATGCTCGCGAGGGCGGTCAGATCGCCCGCGCTGATCGAAGTGGTGCGCCGACCGCCGTCCTCCGTGACCACCAGCAGCGCGAAGGTCCCGTCGCCGGTCGCGGCCGGGGTCCAGTTCGCGTTGAGGTGGGTGACCCGCAGGGTCGCGGTGCTCGTTCCGGTCATGCCCCGACGGTGCCGCGCACCGGACGTACCCGCACACCATTCGTCAGGAGCCGAAACCCTCCCGCCCGGACCCGGCCGGTCGACCTCGCGGCGTCGAGGGTGCGCCGTCGATACTGTGCCCGCGTGCGCATCATCTCCGTCGTCCCCGTCCTCGCCGCGGCGGTCGTGCTGCTGTCGGGGTGCGCGAGCTCCACGGCGGGAAGCGCGCCGAAACCCGCGAGCCACCAGACGCTCGACGCGCTGAAGTCGGCCTACACCGATGCCGGAGGCCGGTGCCCGGTGTGGGTGGAGGACGACGACATCCAGGCCGCCGCCCAGTCCGGCACCTGCGGCGACGGCGTCACGCTGTCGACCTACTGGACCGCCGCCGACCTGGTCGGCGAGGTGAAGCTGCTCCGCGACACCGCCTCGAGCGGCGACGACCCCGGCAGCGCTCCGCCGAAGACCGAGGTCCTGATCGGTGCGAACTGGCTCCTGACCGGGCGGCACGTCCGGCAGCTCCAGCCGAAGCTGGGCGGCCAGCTCGTCGTGATCAACCCCGCGGCGAGCAGCTGACGCGTCGGCAGCACGGACGCTGCCGCAGCGCCGGCGGCGGCTAGGAGGCGGGTTCGTCGGCGAGGAACATCGGGGCGCCCTCCCGCAGCGCGAGGGCGATCGCGTCGGCGGGTCGGCAGTCGATCCGCGATCGACCGCCTCCGCCCGAGACGACGAGCTCGGCCACGAACAACCCGTCCTCGCCGTGGGCGATGAGGACCCACTCGAGCGCCAGCCCGAAGTCGTGCATCAGCGTCTGGATCAGGTCGTGGGTCAGCGGACGCGAGGAGCGTCGGCCGGTCGCGGCGATGGACACGAGCGCGGCCTCCCGCGACCCGACCCAGATCCGCAGCGCGGGGACGACCGCGCCGCCGGCGAGGACGACGATCGCGCGGTCGTCGTCGATCAGCTCGACGCGCTCGAACTCGATCCGGCGCACCCGTCGCCCTCCTCTCCCTGCGCCTCCACTCGAGGAGGGCGCCATAGGAAAGAGGGATCGACGGACCATTTCGTCACGAAGAGACCTGATCGTGACCGAATCGTCAGCATGACGCTCAGGCGCTGGGCGCCCCTCCACTGCACGAATGCTGCGAAAGCGACGAAGGCCGTGACACCCGGGGCCTGCTGCCCCTCTTCCTCGACGTCGGCATCGCCGGCGTCGCTCGCGCAGACCGGAACGACAGCACGCGCCTCACGGCACCGAGAAGAAGGAACCCCGTGCTCTTCACGCAGCTCACCCGCATCGCCCGAGAGGTCGGCCGCGTGCTCGACCGGCCCACGCGGCAGCGCTACACGCCCTACCAGCGGGCCGCGCTGCTGTGGACGTCGCCGGGGCTCAAGCCGGTGCGCCGCGCCCTGCGCGACCGGGCGCGGCGACGGTCGGCGAAGCGCTCCTGAGCAGCGCCGACCGCTGCACGAGTCGGCGATC
This sequence comes from Amnibacterium soli, assembly GCF_039544415.1. Lineage (NCBI taxonomy): Bacteria > Bacillati > Actinomycetota > Actinomycetes > Micrococcales > Microbacteriaceae > Amnibacterium > Amnibacterium soli. Next base: position 562,305 of record NZ_BAABLP010000001.1, read on the forward strand.
GAACGGTCCGGTCAGCTCCAGTTCCAGGACTGGAGCACGGGGCCGGTCACGGCCTGGCGGTCCGACTCCGACACCTTCGGGCTGAACGAGAACGTGACGATGTAGCCCTTGCTCTTGCGGAGCACGTAGAACTGGTCGACCCGGTACGTGCCGCCCTTCTGCAGAGCGGTGATGTGCGGGCTCTCGACGCCGGCGACCTGCACGCGGTCCTCCAGCGCGACCTTGGTGAAGCCGGCCGACTTCAGCTGCTGCGGGCCCTGCGACTCGATCTGCTCGGACGTCACGCTGCCGGCGTCGACCACGACCACGTTGACGTTGTCCGCGAAGCCGTCCTTGTCCGTCAGGTCCGCGGCGAGGGTGTCGGCCGCGGACTGCCCGACGTCCGTCTTCGGCTCGCCCCAGCCCTCGGGCACCGTGTATCGGTAGCCCTTGCCCGCGATCGAGCGCCCGGAGCTCGCCTCCTGCGACGGGGAGGCGGACGCGGACGGGGTGGAGGAGGCCGACGCGGACGCGGCGGCGGTGCGCTCGTGGACGTCGAGGCCGCCGGGCTGCCCGAGCAGGCGCTCAGGGCCAGGCATGCGGCGAGGGCGACTCCGGCGAACCCGATCTTCTTCACCGGTGCACCATACGGGGCGCCCAGGTCAGCGCCCCAGCCGCACCCCGGAAGCCGCGGGCTCGCGGGGGCTCAGAGCCCCAGCTCGGTCAGCCCCGGGTGATCGGCAGGGCGGGGCGCCGAACGGTCCCACCGGAAGAGCCGGTCGGCCTCCTCGATCGGCACGTCGTTGATGCTCGCGTGCCGCTCGGCCATCAGGCCGTCGGCGTCGAACGCCAGTTCTCGTTGCCGTAGGAGCGGAACCACGAGCCGGAGGCGTCGTGCCACTCGTAGGCGAAGCGGACGGCGATGCGATCGTCCGTGAAGGCCCAGAGCTCCTTGACGAGCCGGTACTCGAGCTCGCGCTCCCACTTGTCGGCGAGGAACCGCACGATGTCCTCGCGGCCGCGGAGGAAGTCCGACCGGTTCCGCCATCGCGAGTCCGGCGTGTAGGCCAGCGACACCTTCTCCGGGTCCCGCCCGTTCCAGCCGTCCTCGGCGGCGCGCACCTTCCGGGCGGCGGTCTCAGCGGTGAACGGCGGAAGCGGCGGGCGCGGCATGGTCCGAGCGTCGCACGCCCGGTGCGTCACGGCTACTGCGCCGACAGGGAGGCGAGCTCTCAGTCGACGCGGCCCACCGCGACCAGCGCCATCAGCAGCGCGGCGAGGGTCTCGGAGTCGGTGATCCGGCCGGTCGCCACCGCCTGCGGCACCTCCGACAGCGGCAGCCAGGACAGCGACGTGATGCCCTCCTCATGCCGCGCCGCGGACGAGTCGGACACGACGCGCAGGTCCCGGGCGAGGAAGACGTGCTCCGGCGCCCGGCAGATGCCGTTCAGCGCGGTCATCCCGCCGATGCGCGTCCACGAGCCGGCCGCGAGGCCCGTCTCCTCCAGCAGCTCCCGCTGCGCGGCGATCAGCGGGTCCTCGCCGTCGGAGCCGCCCGCGGGCACCTCCAGCGAGACCCCGACCGTGTGCCGGTCGACCTCGACCAGCAGCACCCGGTCCTCCTCGTCGAGCGCGACGACGAACACGGCGTCGTTCCGCATCGTGACGACCCCGTAGACGCCGGGGGAGCCGTCGGGCATGACGACCGCGTCCTCGTCCACGCGGATCCAGCGGTTCTCGTAGACGGTGCGGGTGGAGGTGACGGGCCAGGCCATGCGTCGATCCTGGCTCACGCGGTCGGCGACCGACTCTGCGACGGGTGGCCCAGGAGACGGGTCGGAGCGGCGTCCGCTCGAGTGCGGGCCCTCTGCGGGCGCAGGATCATGGGCGGGTGTCCGTGGAGCGCGAGTTCGTCGTCGACGGCGAGACCTTCCTGGTCCGACTCGGGGAGGACGGTCGGTACGACTGCGTCTGGTTGACGGGCCCGAATCCGGGGTACGGATTCGGGTCGGGCGCTCCGGCCGCCTTCGGCATGCGGGACGGGCACTCCCCGACGCCGGCCGCACTGCCTTCAGGGCCCGCCTCCGACGAGCGCGTCACGGACGGCATCCGCGACTTCCTCTCTGCGATCGACCCGAAGACCGGCTTCATCTGCGGCTGAGCGCGCGCGGCAGAGCGATGCCTTCCGCGCCGCCGAGGACACGCGGGGCCGACTAGTGCTCGGGCGTCCTTCGCGCGCCACCGACGTGGAAGCGGAGCAGGAGGGAGATGGCGAGGGCGATGTTCGTCACGAGGAGCCAGGCGCCGACGCTCGTGAGGTCCTGGTACCAGGTCAGATGGAAGGACGGCGCGCAGAAGCCGTTGTCGGTGCAGTCGCTGACCGCGATCTCAGGGTGGAGGAGGCGGAGGACGAGAGGGATCCCGATCACGACCGGGCCGATGACCGTCCCGAGCGTCTTGTCGAGCGTCCGCCATCCCGCCGAGCTCCAGAGCAGGACGACGCCGACGAGCCAGCCGATGACCGGTGCGACGAATGCGCCGAGCGTCAGCAGGAGGACGACGAGCACCGCACCGCCTCTGCGCTCGAGCAGCCTGGGATGCGCGTCGCGCTGCATGACGTCGAGGGACGAGTCGGCGCTCACGCTCGGAAGCTATCGGCGCGGCTGCCCGGAGGGAAGCGCAGGAGTCGGAGCGGGACGCTGGAATCGTGTTCAAGCGGCCGCTGTGCTTTCAGGTCGACGGGTCCAGTCGGTGCGGCTCGGCGGGCCGGCGGCCGTCGGGTGGTTCGGCGGGGCGAGCGCGTCCGCTGGTCCTCGGTGTCGCCAGCGGAATCGAGTGGGCCGTTGCCGCACGAAGTGCCGGATCGCCGGCCCGTTCCCCGGCGTCAGCTCCCCGCGCCGAGCAGCAGGGCCGTGGCGGCGAGCGCTCCGCCGATGATGAACAGCGCCGTGCCCCACTGCATCGTTCGCGTCTTGTTGCGGTCGGCGGTCGGGACGTCGACCTCGAGGATCGGGCACCCGGACCAGCCGAGCAGGCCGATGCTGAGCACCACGACGAGCGCGCCGATCCACCACAGGACCTGATCGGGCGCCGCGAGTCTCGCCGGACGCCAGCCCGACGCGAGCACGAGGCCGAGGAAGACGCCGACCGTCCCGATCGCAGCGGCGAACCACACGGTGCCGGTCCGCATGATCCGCTGCACGTTCACCTCGGGGGTCATCAGCTCGTGCACCCCGCTCGAGGACTCGCGCTGCTCGTGACCGATGCTCATCGGTGAGGCCTCCCAGTCGTCGCTTCGGTCCGCGCCGGGGCGGTCCGGGCCGTGCCGACCATCGTGCGCCTCGGGCGACGACCGTCTTCTGGGTGCGGGTGGCGCAACCCAGACCTCGGCGGCCTCGCCTGCTCTCAGGCGGGCGTGCCGCCGCGGTGCGGCCAGGCGGGCCAGCGGCCGTCGGGCAGTTCCGCGAGTCGGGCGCGCAGCTCCGAACGCTGCTTCCTGGTGTCGAGTGCGGGGTCGAGCGGGCCGGCGCTGCTGCTGCTGCCGCCTCCCGGTGTCGTGAGTGCGACGTGCGTCCACTTCTTGCGGCCGACCGGGTACTGCTCGCGGAGCCCGCCGCCGATGATCGCCAGGAGTGCGCTCTCGAGGTCCGCCGCGACGGTGGTCGCGGACTCGTTGCAGGCGTCGCAGGTGCAGGGAGGGAAGTAGCCCTCGTAGAGGACCCCGGCGCGGACGATCACTCCGGTGGGTGTGCTCGTGATGCGGACCGGGCTCCCGACGGCGGGGGTGAGGGTGATGGTGCGGGAGCCGTCCGCAGCGGACGCGTGGTCCACGGCGACGTCGCACGTGCGGGCGAGGTAGTCCACGAGCGCATCGACCTCGATCTGCAGGGGCGCGAAGCGCTCCTGGTGGGTGAGCCGCTCGTACGCGTCGTCGGGCGGTCCGTCGGGCCAGCGGTCGTGATCGCCGTAGGGGATGGGCTGCCCGGCGTCGTCCAGGTAGACCTGCTCGCGCAGGTCGGGAGGTCGGAAGGCCTCCTCCGGCAGGTGGAGCTCGGTCTGCTGGTGCTCCTCGAAGTCATGGAGGCGTTCGAGCTCGTCGTCGTCCTCGTCGTCCTGATCCCAGGTCTGGAGCATCTCGAGGAACTCGTCGTGGCGCTCGGGATGCTCGATGAGCATCCGCACGGCGTGCTCGACGGGGATGGAGCGGGTGCGGGTGCCGACTTCGAGCTCGGCGAGCGTGCTCCAGCTCGCGCGGGGATGCAGCACGACGAGGGCATTGCCGAAGAACACCGCCGATGCGCGGAGGAGGGCGCTGTCTCCGGGAATGTCCGGATGGGCGGCAAGGAAGCGCAGCAGCGCGGGCAGGTCGCGAGCGAGCGCGTGCGCATCGGCTCTCTGCTCGGCGAGGGAGCGGACGAAGCCCTCGTAGCCGGTCGCGTGGCGCACCGGCGGCGGGATCTCGGACACGAGGCGGAAGACGGCGCTTCCCTGCGGAGGGATCTCAGGCATCGCGGCAGCCGGCTCCGGGAACACGTCTCGATCCATGATCGGGCTCCTGACTGCTGCCGTCGCGAGAGGGACCGCCCGCGTCCCCGAGCGCGGGCTCGGCGTCGTTCTGCAGGATGCCAGACGACCAGCACGAGGCGTCAGGGCGAAGGCCGGCTTCGTCTCGGGGTGAGCGGCGTCTCCGGGGCGTCCGGGTCGGCGATGACGACCTGGTCTCCGACGCGTCGGAGGGTGGGCGCAGGCCCGTGCGCGACGAACCGCGCTCGTGTGGCCCGGTAGCGGAAGCCGTCCTGCACGGCTGACTCGACGTCGAAGTCGACCTCGTCGCCGGCCTCGAGCTCGCGGAACCCGTCCCCCTCGATGACCGAGAAGTGCACCCACACGTCACTCGGCAGCTCCGGCGTGACGAGGGCGCCCCAGCCCTTGTCGGCCTTGAAGAACTTGACGATCCCGCGCACGATCCCAGCCTGCTCCCTCTGACCAGCAGCTGGTGCAGGCGCAGCGTGTGGTTCTCCCCTTGTCCTGGCCGGCGCCCGGGTCGATCATGACGAGATGACGCTGCAGGCGGTACCGAGCCCGGAGCCGCCGCCGGGGCGCTGGCTCTGGGAGGCGGCTCGCGGAAGCACCCGCGCCGTGCGCGTCTCCCCGCACCCGCAGGGCGGCGTCGTCGCGCTCAGCATGTGGCGTGACGATCGATGCGTCGGCACGATGCGACTCGCTCCGGCGGAGGTGTCGTCGCTCGTCGCCAAGCTCACCGCAGCGCTGGTCGAGCTCGCCGTGACGCCCGAGGAAGGCGCTCCGGCCGGTTCGCCGGACGTCGCAGCACGGCTCGAGGTGCTTGAAGCGCGCCTCGCTGCGCTCGAGGACGCTGCCGGCTAGCACGGCGACCGACTGACGGCTGCGGTGACGCCGGAGGAGTTGGGCGGCTACCACCGACGACGAGGTCGCGGCCGGTGCTCCAGCCGTCTCGCCGGAACGGCTGCGCGCCGCGGATGCGGCAGACGCCGTGCTGTAACGATCCGAGGTCGCGCGCACATCCTTGGTTGTGAGTGCTGAGGTGGCCGACGAGCAGGCCGACTGGCGTGCGGCGCAGGCCCACGACGCGGACGCCTTCGCCCGGATCTTCGACCGGCACCGCGACGCGGTGTTCCGTCAGGCGCTGCGGGTGATGCGGCAGCCGGCCGATGCCGAGGAGGTCGCGTCCGCGGCGTTCTTCGAGCTCTGGCGGAAGCGCTCGTCGGTGCAGCTGGTGGGCGGATCGGTGCGGCCGTGGCTGCTCGTCACGGCCCTGAACCTTGCGCGGAACAGCCATCGGTCGCGCCTTCGACACGAGGTCTTCCTCCGGCGACTCGAGCGGGAGTGGCGGGACGACGCCGGCCTCGATGCGTTCTCCCGCATCGACGACGCGGTGGACCGCGAGAGCCTGATCGCGGCACTGAAGCGACTGTCACCGCAGGATGCGGCGCTGGTCACGATGACCGCGCTCGACGGCTACCGGGCGAGCGAGATCGCGGGGCTCCTCGGCATCTCTCCCGGAACCGCCCGGGTCCGGCTGTCACGCGCACTGGCACGACTCCGCGGACTGCTCACGCCGATGACCGAGGCGCACTCGGGATCACAGGAGGTCGCGCGATGAACCCGCCGAGCTGGAACAGCGGCAACGCCGCGAAGGTCCGCGAGGAGCTCCTGCGCCGCGTCGCCGAGCCGGACACCGTCGACGGGCCCCTGGTGCGTTCAGATCCGAGAAGGTCAGTGGCCATGCAGTGGCCGGCGATCCTGGTGACCGCGGTCGTCCTGGTCGCCGTCGTGGCGCTGTCCCTCGTCGCCGTTCGCCTCAGCGGCGATCGCGAGCTCCCTGCGACCACCGGAGGCTCCTCGCCCGCCGTGCTGCAGGACTCTTCGCCTCCTGAGCAGACCCTGCCGCCGGGCAAGGTCCTCGGTCGGTTCACGAGCGAGGACGGGCCGAACCAGGATCACGTCCTCCGACCGAACGGCCTCGCGCTCGCCACGCAGTTCATCTGCACGGGCGAGGGCAAGTACTCGGTGTTCACCTCCGGCGGAACAGGCGAGAGCGGCGACGGAGGCTGCAGCGGCGGCGGAGTCGGCGCGGGCGGCGGAGGCGTCAACGGCACCTCCCACGTCAAGATCCGGACCGACCCCGACATGACGTGGACGTACACCATCGTCGGATTCACTCCTCCGAAGCACATCACGCCCCGACCGATCGCGACCCCCACGACCACGGGCGGCGAGCCAGTGCCGTACTGCACCGGCGACGACCTCAGCGCCCGCTTCGACCGCATCTCCGCAGCGGCCGCTTCCGCGATCGGCTACGAGCCGTCGGGCGAGATCACCTTCACGAACACGACGAAGCGGACCTGTGCGCTCGCGGGCTACCCCGAGGTCCGCTTCCTCGACGACGGCAAGCCGCTCGGTCACAACACGATGAACCAGATCGACCCGCGACGCAGCGTGGTGAACGGACTGCGGGCGGTGATCCTGGCCCCGGGCGGCTCCGCCTACTCGCAGGTCAACTGGTACAAGCCGGGCGACAACAAGCAGGAAGGACCCTGCGTCGCACGCGCCGTCACCTCGGTCGACGTCGACCTGCACTACGACCTCGCAGCCTCCGGTCAGACCGGACGCTTCACCGTGCCCATCGGCAGAGCGACCGCCTGCCTCAACGGAGCACACGGAGCGCTCGGCAAGTACGGGCAGATCATGTCGACCGTGTTCGTCGCCTACTCGCTGAACCAGGAGCGTTGATGGTTCCAGTTCGACGCTGTCCACAGCGGGCTCTTCTAGCGAGGTGGATCAGCGGAAGCGCGGGCGAAGTTGCGCCCCTGCCTCCGGAGAGCGAACAGGCGTCGCCGCGACATTGCCAGTATTGCCGTCTGACCAGGATACCTAGTATCACCAGGATCGTCCCAAATCACCGGTTTGAGCCCTGAATCGCGTTCGATTGCGTCCAAAATGCGTCCACGGGCGGGATTCGACGACGCGTGCGGCACGCGCTTCGCTTACTGGGCGCGGACCGGATCCTCGCCGATTGCTCGTCCATGAGCCTTGCTATTAGTCCCGGTGCAACACCCCGCCGGCCCGGCGCTCATGTGCGGCGGTGAACCCCGCTAGTCGCGGCGTTGTAGCTCGAGGTAGCGCCGCACGGTCTCTGCGGTCGGTTCGTGGTCCACGACGTCCGGTTCGCCCGAGGTCGCGACGGTGCCGGCGAGCGTGCCGTTGACGAAGATCGGGATCCAGCCCCCCCAGAGGCGGGCGTCGTCGCCGAGGTCCGCGTCGTAGGTCGGGTCTGCCTCGTGACGTCTGCGCACCAGTAGGGAGCTGACGCCGAGCGCGGTGACGGTGGCGACCTTGCCCGAGATGGCTGCGGCGTTCTCCTCGCCGGTGGTGCCCAGCTGCGCGCGGAAAGCGAGCTCGGTGCCCATACGAACCTCGATCGCCAGGTTGCGGTTCCACTCTCGGATCACCGCGATGCCGACCTCGCCGAGCCGCACTGCGTCTTCGCGGGTCAGCGACGAGAAGTCCGCGCGGGGGCTCGGCCTCGAGCGAGGCGAGGGTGTACCCGGGTTAGAGGCGAGCCATGGTCATTCCATTCGCGGCGGCGAGTGTGCAGTTCGACTCGCGTCGGAACGCTGCCAGCCCACCATGCACGGCTCCTGGTGCGTGCTCGGCTGGCCCCGACCGGTGCGCGTGAGCGACTCGAGCTTTGATCCAGGCCCAGCTTCTGTGCAGGTCTGCTGCTGGTCTGGAGTGCGGGGGCAATGCGGGCACCAGCGCCTGGGCAGGAGTCGCGCGAACCGAGGGCACTGGCCTTCCGGATGCGGCCTCTTGGTCGGCACCGTGGGCGAGGGTGGTGCTGTCCGCAGCGCGGGCCCTCGCGCTCGCTCGCGTGCTCGTGGCCAGTCCGCTCCCTCTTGCCGGCCCTCTGAGGAATGATCCAAGCCCCCCGGCAGGTCACTCACGGTGTCGGCGGCCGTATGCGGGATGATGGCCACCGCTCGATGCTTGGAGGTCCACCGTGACAGATGCCCATTCCGTTCCGCGCGTGTCCGCCGCAGTCACACGGCAACGCGTGCGTCGGATGAGCGAGGTCCAGCGGTGGGATCTCGCCGTGGCAGCCGCCCGCGCCCTGCTCGGCCCAACCGATGCGCGGTCTGCGCTGCCACTGCCGAAGTTCCTTGAGGCAGTGTGCGCGAAGAGCGGAGCAGATATCGAGCTCGCTCAGCGCGTGTTCAATGCGCTGCTCGAGGCGGGTGAGTTGAGCTTCGACCTCGCCGACGGGGTGCGTCCCGTCGGCGAGGAGCAATCAAGTTCGAGTCCCGAGGACGAAGAGCTCGAGATCGAGTAGCGCGCCGTGCCTGCGTCCAGCTTCGGCTCCACGCGTCCAGTTGGCCGGCATCGCGACGACGAGGCATGGCGGTCGAGTTATCAGACGGATTACGACCGCCTGCTATACGCGCCTGAGTTTCGGCGTCTATCCGGGGTCACCCAAGTGATGTCCCCTCAGCAGAACTACGTGATGCACGACCGTCTTACGCACAGTTTGAAGGTGTCGCAGACAGCCGAGCGAACGGCGCAGTTTGTCATCTCAACCTACGCGAAGGAGCATGGCCAGACCTACGGAGCGTCGGCTCGCGCGCTCAAGGATCAGTTAATTCCCGCGGTTTGTGCCGTGGCCGGCTTGGCCCATGACCTCGGCCACCCGCCCTTTGGGCATGCTGCTGAGCAGGAGCTTCAGGCGCTCCTTGGCTCGGGACTCAGCGTTCTCTCGGTCAAAGGGCGGCCCGTGCTGACTGACTCCTTCGAGGGGAACGCGCAGTCATTCCGGATCGTGGCACGTCTCAGCCTGAGGAAGCACGAACTCGACGCGAAGCGCGAAGAGAAGGGGCTCAATTTGACCTGGCGCTCCCTCGGAGCGATCGCGAAGTACCCCTGGTTGCACGGTGAGCACCCGCCGCAGTTTCCGAAGTTTGCGGACAAGTGGAACTTCTACAACGCGGAGGGCGCGTACCTCGAACACCTGCGGTCGACGGGGGTGACCCATCGGTACGGCGACTCTGCTCTGCGGCAGTCTCTCGAGGCGCAGGTCATGGACTGGGCCGATGACATTGCATATGCCGTTCACGATCTCGAGGACTTTTACCGCACGCAGCGAATGCCGCTAAACGAACTGCGGGCCCGTCCGGTTCATCTCGCAGTGGACAAAGACGACGACGAGATCGCTGAAGATCCGCCCAGCTTGCCGGATGTCGACGAGGTCTGGGAGTCACTCATTGAATTGACGTTCAACCGACTCCGAGGTGAGCTTCCAAACGTATATGCGGGTACGTCAGATCCGATCGACCGTGCGTCGTTGTTCTCGATCGCCGAAAATGTCCGGGGGCTCTTCCCGGCGCGTCCGTTCGACGGTTCTCTTGACGCGCACGCGGTGCTCCAAGCGTTTAGCAGCTCACTCATCCGACAACTTCAGAGTGGCGCGCGCCTCGTTGAAGCCAAGACCGGTGCTCTTCTGCTTGAGGTGGCACCTGTTGCGCGACTGACCGCCGAATTGTTGAAGAGCATCACACACATGTATGTGATAAATACCCCCGGGGTAGCGATGATGCAGCGTGGTCAGCGCAGGGCAATTCGAGAGCTCTTCACCTACCTGCACGAGATGGCTGTCGCGACATTTGTTGATGGACGAGGTGGGGCCGCGGGGGAGCGCCGGCTCCCGGCCAAGCTGGTCGAGTACGGCCGTCTCGCCATGGCGTCGACGGACCTCGACGACTACCGGAACGACGAGGCCCGAGTAGCCCGTGCTGTCCTCGACTACCTGTGCACCCTCACCGATGCTCAGACGTCCCTCTTGCATCAGCGCCTCACGGGCGATGCGATCGCAGACCAGGCGCCGTACTGGTTGAACACCTGACGCGGGCTCGGCTGTATCGGGCGATCTGCGCTGGGTCGGGCTGGCCTCCCCAAGGAGGCGGCTGGCGAGCAAACGACGCTCGATCTTGGATGTACGTGCTCCGGGGAGTGCTGGCGGAGTAGTTCACCTGACACCCGCGCCCGCTCCCGGTTCAACCAACGTGGCTGCGCAGCGTCCTCCCCGGGCTTCAGGCGCAACAACCTGAAGATGTTGTCGGAGCGAGGATCCATGCTGGGGACGTGGAGTCAGTTCATCTGCGTCCGGGCGCGCTCATCGTTTTCGAGGGGCTGGATGGTGCGGGTAAGACGACGCAGCTCAACTGCCTGCGGGGTCGTGTGCGGCCCGAATCGGCGACATACGTGCACATGCCGACGGGCTTCAGTCGCTTCACCCAGACTGTCCGAACGCTCCTCGACGACCGTGAGGTGCGGCCGGTCTCCGGGCTCGCGCAGCAGCTGGCACACCTGGCCTGTCACGCGGAGTCGCAGGCCACACTCCACGAGCAACGCTCCCGCAGCGCGGTGGTGCTAGATCGTTGGTGGTGGTCGACTCTGGCTTACGGGATACTCAGCGGGGTCATCTCCGATGCGGACATGCCGCGGGATGCTTTCGAGCGGGTGGTCGAGTCGACGTGGGCCGGGATGACTGCCGATGTGGTGTTCCTCTTCGGTCACGTCCATGGTTTTGACTCGAACAACAGCGATGCAATCGCTGCCGGATACGAGACGCTCGCCGCGCGGTATCCAGCGCTGGCCGTGTGGGTGCCGGATTTCACGATCGAGGAGGTGACGGATACTATTCTCGAGGAATTAGACCACCGCCATCTGCTCCTGCCCGAACGGTCCTGAGTTCGGTGACGCCCTACCAGCCGTGGTCCGAAGTCGCCACTTGGGCGGAAAGAACAGTTCGATAGGATCGGGGTTCGGGCGGAAGGTCGCCTTTATCTTGGTCCTCGCGCTCGCGAGTTCAGGGGCTGCGACTCGAAGGTATTTGTCCACCTCGCAGAGAAGATTCTGCACGTCAATCGCATGCAGGCGTCGCCCGAATAGGCCTGCGAAGGGAAGGTTGCGGGAGGTGAACTCGTCCTCCTGCCGGTCCACGAGCCACATTACGAGTTCACTTGGGGACAATCCGCCAGGACTGAGGAAAGTCTTCCTCAAGCCCCGCAATGCGCCTGGTCCAGGCTGCGTGAAGTCATCCTCAGAGAAGTTGATTACTTCTGAGTAATTGAGATCGATCGCTATTTGATACGACATGAAGTTCCCCATGAGCGGGAAGCTCTTCAGGGTGTCAAACACTGCGGCGAGTGTCGGCGCAGTCCGCACTTTCTCGACGAGGTCGGACCGCAGAAACATGTGTCGGAACAATTCGACGTGATTCAGGTGCTTCACGCTCCGCCCGTAGGCGTCGGTTGCGCAGAGGATGAATGCTCCGGTGTAAAGACGGCCGTTGTGGTGGCGGGTGGCGGACAGCGCGTCCTCGAACGCGTCCGAAGCGAGATCCTCGAGGGTCGGAGCATGCCCAAGGAGTTGGCACACGTCCACCCAAGTGCGGATGCTGCTGAAGTGCCGGTACGCCACGATCTGGAAGATGCGATCGGCGACAGCGCCGGCATCGGGTCGGTAGGCGACGTCATGGATGAGGTGCTGACTGACCCGATCGGCAGCTCGGTAGACGTTGCAGAACTTGAACCGCGCGAGGATTGGGTCACGCGTCCACGGTCCGGGTAGACCGAGTAGGCGCCGTTCGAAGATCTGCTGTCGCTCAGAGGTGAACGTCCAGAAGTGGTCGTAGGCGTACTCGCGGACCTGCGGCCGCGCGTCGGTACTGGACGAGGTCATTGAGGTCACATCTTGTCGTCGTTCGCCGTCCCTGCATGTCAGCGCGCCGTGCATGGGCGCGGAAGAGCTGCTACCAGACGGTGTCGCCGACGTTCCTCAGGCCGAGTTCGTCGATCGCGTGGTTGTGGCAAGTCGTGCCTCACCGAGCTCGTGTTCGGCACCGAATCATGCATTGAGTCGCTCGTTGAGCTGGTGCCAACTGTTGGTAAACCGCGGACTGGGTCGGTTCGTCGTGTCGGGACTGAATGCTGAGCGCTGCAGGTTGGTCAGTCGGCTCGAGGAGGCGTAGACGTGGGCCTCGCCGTGACGGCGGCGGTCGAGTTAGGCGCGTCGCCTGCCCACGTTTGCGAGGCCGCGGACGACGAGTGTGGCGATGTCAGCGGGTCGGTGGGTTCGCTCCAGTAGTTCGCGATCGGCGTCGTCGAGCCCGTCCCAAGCTGACTTCGGGGCGCGAGCGCTGGCGTGTAGCGACGCCATCGCGTTCTGCACGGGCTCCGTGTCGGCCGCATCGGGGAAGAGCGAGGGCATCCAGGCTGGGCGACTGGATGCGCGTGCCAACGACACTGCGGCGGCGGCTCCGCCGAACCCGGCAACTGCGTAGAGCACGGCTCCGTGCTCTATGGACAGCCGGGCCTCTTCGATGAGGCCGGGCTCTCGGCCGGCGTATCCGCGCAGCTTCCCGCCGACGAGGACCCGGGCGTCCGTGCTCTGGGTCACAATTCTCCGCATCGCGGTCAGCGCATCTATCGGCGAGACAGTCCGTGGGGTCGTCGGGAGCGCCGAGAGTGGCACCTCTCGGCCTTCTGCGAGGATGTAGCGGATTCGGCCGAGCCTGCCGAGGCGTTGCTGCGCAGCATCGAGCTCATCGACGGTTAGCTTCTGGAACTCCGTTTCCGCCAGCACAATCTCAATCGATGCCGTGCCGTCCTGGAAGCGTTGCGCCTCCTCGAGCATGATCTGGGTGTACCCCTCAGGCTTCAGCCGCCCGCCGTAGACCACCGTGCCGCCAGCGAGGAGCACCGCGCGGGTCACCTCGGCGACGACCAGCTGGCAGTGAAGCTCGGTGAGACCGAGACGCCCGAGATCAGCGCTCTCCGACACCGAAAACCCGACCCGCGTCCCCGCGAGTGCGTCTCGGGCGACAACCGTGGGCTCACTCATCGCGGCAGTCTTCCACCCCGGTTCGCGAAGGTCCGGGGCGTGAGCACGTCGACTGTGGCGTCCTCGTAACCGGCAATCGCGCACAGCTCGGTAACCACCTCCCGCTCACGAGGCCCGAGTGGGGGATCAGGGTGCAGAATCCACACGTGCCGGTCGTCTGGACTGGTGACCCGATGCTCCTGCAGCCACGGGCCGAGCGTGACGGGCTCCGGAGCGTGCACGGGCAACCAGTCGAACCCTTGCGCCTCGAGGTACACGCGCTGTCTCTGCCAGAGCGCCCGTTTGAGCGCCTCGTCGACGAGGCGGTTCAACGCCGCGGCGATCCCTGCATCGGGGTTGACGGGATCACACACGACGGACGGGACATGGTCCATCAAGAACGAGCCGCGCTCCTCTCCGCCGCGGAGCGCGAGCATCGCCACGATCGGCACGTCATGCCGTTTCGCCTCGAAGACCTCGCGCTGCGTCCACTCACGGCCTGCATACCGGTCGGTGCGGACCATCAGCAGCGCCGACTCGGCGGCCGCCTCGTTCAGCACACGCACCCAATCGTCGCCGGCCTGGATGTCTTGGGCGTCAAAGAAGCTGCCGAGGTGGGTCTCAGCGATCGCTGTGCGGACCTTCGCAAACAACGGCTGACCATCGAAGGTCGAGTCCTCCAGCAGCGACGCCGTCTTCGTGTGGCTAACGAAAACCGTGATCTGGCCCCGGCCCGCGACGTGCTGCGTGATCGCTTGGCTCACCTCGCGGCCCAGCACCGCCGCGTCGGTCCACGACGCGCCGGTCAGCGCCTGCATGCCGTCGACGAGCTCGTGGAGGACCCCGCCGCCTCCGCGGTAATCGGCCTTGCGAAGGACCAGCACCGCTCCGCCGCGGTCCCGCACCGCGAGTGCGGAGCGGATATATCCCGCCCACGCGGGCTCGGTGTCGACGGCCCGTGCTAGCTCCGTCCCCTCGACGATCACGACGACCTCGGTTTGCGCGGGCTGGGTGCCGACGTCGATCGGGCGAGGAGCGCCGCGATCGTCCCACGCCGCACTGCGTCCGTACACCTCCACTGCGCCGCCCGCGAGCCCGGAAAATGCCGAGGAGTGGAAGTGCTGCTGCAGCCCGGTCAGGACCTGCTCACCGCCGCGCTCGTCCGGGTGCCAGACGACGAATACGTCGAGGATCGGTGGCGGTACGGGCATGGCTCCTCGCGATCCCGCCAGCGCTGTCGCCGGCTGCGCCTAGCGTAAGCAGCCGAAGGAGGATCCCGATGGCCGACCAGCACAACATCTTCATCCCGCACCGCCACGAGGACGATCAGCTGGTCGGGGAGCTGAAGAACCTGCTACGCCGCCACGGGGCAGAGGTGCGAGATTCCTCCATCACGTCGAAGACGCCGAACAACGCGAAGGCGCCCGGGTACATCAAGGACCTCCTCGCCGACCATATTCGGTGGGCGGGCAAGATCATCGTGATCATCTCGCCCGACACGAAGAACCACCCCTGGGTCGACTGGGAGGTGGAGTACGCGAACCGGTTCGGTGACAAGCGGATCATTGGTGTCTGGGCTCCCGGCACGGAGCCCGGGGACATGCCGGCTGCGCTCGAGGACTACGCGGACGCAATTGTGAACTGGGACGGACCGGCAATCCTCGACGCGATCGACGGCGCCGACAATTGGACCGATCCGGACGGCGGCCGCGCCCCGGAGATGGTGATCGCTCGAGCGCGCTGCTGACGGCCCATGACGCTGTACAGCTACGTCGTCCGGTACGACATCGGTTTCGCCCCGAACCCGTTCCGCGGGCTGTGCTCCGTCGCGACCTGCAAGCCCGTCATCCGCGCGCATGCCGCGATCGGCGACTGGGTACTAGGCGTCGGGTCCGCGGAGCACGATCTGCGCGGGCGTCTGGTGTACGCGATGCGTGTTGAGGAGACCGTCAGTTACGACCAGTACTGGTCCGACTCTCGCTTCAGGGACCGTCGGCCAAGTCTCGGGGGCAGCCGGATGCAGGCATTCGGTGACAACATCTACCACCGCGACCCTGTCACCGGCGCGTGGGTACAGGAGAACGGCCGGCACAGCCTGCCGGACGGCAGACCGAACACGGACCACATCGAGCGGGACACCCGCAGTGACCGTGTGCTGCTGAGTCAGGAGTTCGTGTACTTCGGTGGCGACGGGCCCGTCATCCCGGCCGGGCTGCGCTCCGGCGACCGCGATTTCTTGAAGAACCCGCGCGGTCATGCGGTCGTCCGCGACCCCGCCCACATCGACGCGATCGTCGAGTGGGTGCAGACCCTTGGCTCCGGCCGCCTCGGCCGGCCCGCAGACTGGCCCTCGCTCGAGCGTCCCGACCGGCGCGTGTCGGAGCGCTGGCAGCCGTGACCGGCACCGGAGCCGCGTTGCGGGACTACCAGGAGGCGGCGGCGTTCTTCGCGAGTTCGTATTCGCTGCGGAGACCGACGTCCGCGTGCAGGGCGCGCGGACGACACACGCCATCGACGTGCTGGCGACCTACGCCCACGTCCGCCTCACCGTGACGTGGGCGGTGAAGTGCAAGCACTAGCGCACACCCGTCGGCAAAGCCCAGGTGTTGACCCTGCGAGCGGTCGTGGAGGACATAGGCGCCGACCTAGGCATCCTCGCCGAGTATGGGTTCCAGCCCGGAGCAAAGCAGGCGACCGTGCGCAGCGAGGTCGTGGCGATTTCGTTGGCGGACCTCCGCCGCGCGGCAGCGTCCCTCGCGGAGCAGCGGCTGCGGAACTTCCCGGCGCGGCTCTCGCGCGTCAACGCTAACCACTGGGCGATGCCGAAGGAACATCGAATTGAGCATGGACTCCGACCGGGGGTCGGCTTCAACGGCTATTCCGCGACACACGTACTAGCTGGCGCTCGCGCCGTGCTGCTGGCTGGTCTCACCGACGACTTCCGGATGGACTCGTTCTTCGGACTGCCGGACGCCAAAATCCAGGACCGTGCCGCCGCGATCGCGTGGCTGGACTCAAACCTGGACGACCTGGAGCGGCGCATTAATATCGCCCGAGCCGCTTTCGACCAGTCGACACCGTAGGGCGGCGGGCAGGCAGAATTACCTAGATTTTACTGGAAAATGCAGCGTGGTGGTACGGCGCAATACCGGGTCAAGACTCAAGAGGATCGGCCGATATCGGCAGGTGCGACGAGGCTTCGCGACGAGCATCGGCGAACCATGCTGTCGCCCCGATCCGCTTCAGCAGTTCCGATTCCTCGGATGCCCACGTGTCGCCGATCAGATACCCAAAGAGGTCTGAGCGTTCCGCTGTAGAAAGGGGGTATTTGTTGTTGATCGCCAGGTAGGTCGCGACAGCCCGCTCCCAGATCTCTACTTCTCGTTCGGGATGCATGTCAGAGCGGAAATTTGTGACGGTCGTCACCCAGTCGACCGGCATGATCTCCCACAGTGCCTGTTGGATGATGCGGATGCGTCGCAGGAGTGGTTGCGGGAGGGTCTCCCAGCGAGGGGCGCTCAGGACCAGGTCGGACAGCTTCACCTTCTCGATGGGAGAGTCGTAGACGACCTGCCAGTATGCCGCTTCTCGTGAAAGCTGCGCGAAGCGCTGAGGTTCGACGGCTTCGAGTATTCGGATGGCGAGTTCGAGTGGTTCCATCGCTGTCGCATCGATGGCGAACTTGTCGGTAAGGGTCGGGCTATGTGCGACGACGTCGCTGCGCGTGACGCCGAACCAGACCGGGAGGATTACCTTCCCCTCGCTGATCTCTCGAGCGACCAGTCCTCTGTACTCGTAGTCCGGCCAGCGCTTCGCGAGGAACGACTTGCTGATGATCACAAGACCGAAGCGGCTCTGCAACAGTCCCTTGTCAATGCTCGCAGACAGACTGTCG
The DNA here is from genome assembly GCF_039544415.1 of Amnibacterium soli. Classification (NCBI taxonomy): domain Bacteria; kingdom Bacillati; phylum Actinomycetota; class Actinomycetes; order Micrococcales; family Microbacteriaceae; genus Amnibacterium; species Amnibacterium soli. The sequence continues at coordinate 579,595 of NZ_BAABLP010000001.1, forward strand.
CCGACCTTCAGTGCGAACTGGTCATACCAAACGCGGAGTCCGAGCCGGGTTAGCGCCTCCGTAAGCGGACGAACAAGACCCTTGTCCTCCGAAGCGTGCGAGATAAAGAGGTCGTAAATCTTTGGCGTCATCCGGGGTGCCCACAATCGCTACTGATTCGTCGTCGCGAGCGTAGGGCGGAGAACGCCCGGTGCGAGTCGGCCACGCGGCATTGCCGCCCTCCATGCGCGAGGTGCGGTCCCAGACCAGCGAGTCAACTGTTACCTCTGCGTGCTTGGTGTGTCAGCTGCGAGCGGAATGTGGCCGGTGAACCAAGTGTGCCGTCGAGACGTTCGACCCTTCCCGATGGTGGGGTGGGTGGCGTCGGAGATCTGGAGGCGCGTGTCGTGCGTGCTGGTGCGCAGACGCACCGCCGCGTGATGGTCGGGTGGCAGAAATCTCCTCCGCGATGCTCCCACAGCCTTCGCTGCGATGCGGGAGCGACTGGACCCCTCGCTGGACCCCTCGCTGAGTACGAGGGGTCCAGCGAGGGGTTTCGGGCGTCTTGCCCTGTCCTGGCCTGCCACCTCCGCGGACGCGGCTCCTGAACCACCCACACACAACTTAAAAGCAAGAGCAGTTGTGAGTGGGTGGTTCAGGAGTACAGGTGGCAGGCCAGGACAGGGCAAGACAAAGGAGTAGGGGAGGAGTGGGATGGAGGGGAGTGCGTGGTGGGGATGGATGGGTGGTGGCGTGAAGGAGGAGATGCGGGGTGCGGTCGCGGGCGAGAAGGGGAGACGGGTGAGCGTTGGGCGTCGACGGAGAGTGGGGCGCAAGGGAGGGACGGTTTGAGAGGGGAGGCGTGGGCTGGAGGCGACGATCAGCAGGTGGAGAGGTGAGTGGTCGACATCAGAGGACCTGGGCGTTCCGAACCCGTCCGCTGAGGTTCGGGGTTCCGTACGAGCGAGATGGTGCTGACGACCGTGGCAATCCGAGTGCTGTCGGAAGGGCGATGCAACATGCGGCACGCGTTTGTCGCCGACTGATTGAGGAGCGTGCTTGATGCCACCTCGGACGCTGAGGAGACGTTCTCGCACCGAACCCTCGCTCAGTGAGGCGCGCGTTCGAGCTGCTGCAACCACTCGACCTCGGTGGAAAGCCCAGGGCATCGGCTGGTCGGTCTGATGGGGTTCATTTCCTCCTACGAGACCCCGGCCGGAAGGCGCTACAAGGTCCGCTACCGCAAACCCGACCACTCCGAGGGTGCGAAGCGGGGGTTCACGTCGAAGCGCGAGGCGAAGCTGTGGCTCGCCAGCGTCGAGGTCGACGTGTCGCGCAACAGCTACGTCGACCCGGCCCGAGCTCGGATCACGGTCGAGGCGTGGATGAACACCTGGCTTGGCACTCGGTCGGACCTTCGGCCCACGACGCGAGAGCGAGTCCGCGGGATCATCGACCGCGACGTCGTCCCGGCGCTCGGTCGCTATCCACTCGGTGATCTCTCGCACAGCCGCTGTCAGGAGTGGCTGCACAGCCTCTCGAAGCGGCTCGGGCCGGCGAGCGTCCGCAAGTGCGCGGCCGTCCTCAGCGGTGCGCTGGAGGCTGCGGTGCGCGATGGACGGCTGACCGCGAACCCGGCGCGCGGTCTGCACCTGCCGCGGGTCTCGACGAAGTCCAAGCGCTACCTCATGGTCGCGCAGGTGCATGACCTCGCCGAAGTGGTCGACGGGATCGGTGCCGGGAAGCAGAACGGCGCCGCGAACGGGTACGGCACCCTCATCCGCGTCCTCGCCTTCTGCGGGCTCCGCTGGGGTGAGGTGTCCGGCCTCCGCGTCGGCGACGTGAACTTCCTCCGCGGCCGCCTCGAGATCCAGCACACGGTCGTCGAGTCCGGGGGAGTGCAGGTCGAGTCGACGCCGAAGGACTACGAGGCCCGCAGCGTGCCGATCCCGAAGTCGATCCTCGACGAGCTCGCCGTCCTCGTGGCCGGCCGACGGGCAGACGAGCCCGTCTTCCGCGGCTCCCGCAGCGGCTCGTGGGTGCGCGGCAAGGTCTTCCGCCGGGGGTGGCTGGACAAGGCCGCGGTGCTCATCGGGGAGCCCGGGCTGACGCCGCACGAGCTTCGGCACACGGCCGCGAGCATCGCGGTGAGCCTCGGCGCGAACGTGAAAGCGGTGCAGCGGATGCTCGGCCACGCCTCGGCCGCGGTGACCCTCGACGTGTACGCGGACCTGTTCGATGCGGACACCGATGCGCTCAGCGCCGCGCTGGACCGGGTGGCGTCGCGTCCGATCGCGTCCATTTCGCGTCCACGGGCCGTGGGAGGCGGGAAATGAGAAGCGGCCCGCCTCAGGTTTTCCCTGATCACGAGCCGCTTTCCCGATGCGCCCCCAGCAAGATTCGAACTTGCGCCCCTGCCTCCGGAGGGCAGTGCTCTATCCCCTGAGCTATGGGGGCCTAAGGGACGCCCAAGGCTATCAGGCCCGAGCGTCCCCCTCCTCGCGGCGCGAGCCGCGAGCGGCCGGATCAGCCGTTGATGTCGCGCTTGCCCTGCGCGAGCGCGGCGGTCAGCTGGTCCTTGTCGAACGGCTTCACGTACGCGGGCTGGTCGCGCTCGGAGCGCCAGCTCTCGGCCAGCGGGCCGCCGTCGACGGTGTCGAAGCCGAACTCGTCGACCAGGGCGGACACGGTCGCGCGGGCGTCCGCGTCGTCGCCGTAGACCGCGAGGGCGCGGCGGCCGGGGGTGCCGGAGGGCTGGTTCGCCGTCGTCAGGTCCGCGGCGAAGATGTGGTTGAACACCTTCACGACCTTCGAGTCCGGCAGGTGCGACTGGAGGAGCCCAGCGGTGGTCGTCTCCGCCGAGTCGAGGCCCGCGATGCGGCCGTCGCGCTCCGGGTAGTAGTTGTTCGTGTCGATCACGGTCTTGCCCGCGAGGGGCGCGACCGGCACGTCGGGCACGTTCTTCAGCGGCACGGTCACCACGACGATGTCGCCCGCCTTCGCCGCGTCCTCAGCGGTCGCCGCGGTCGCGCCGTCGCCCAGCTCCGCGATGAGGCCCGACAGGGTCTCGGGGCCGCGGGAGTTGCTGATGACGACCTTGTAGCCGTGCTGCACCGCGAGGCGGGCGAGCTGCGAGCCGATGTGGCCGGCGCCGATGAGACCGATGGTGGAGATGTTGCTGACTGGCATGTCCCGTTCCAAGGCGCGGCGTCCGCGCACTATGCCCGCGATCGGCGACCTGTCAGGGTGCAGTCATGCGACGCACCGTCTCCGCCGCCATGGACCTCGACGTCACCGACGCCTCCGACCTGGTGCTCGCGGTCTCCGTCGCGCGGCTGCCCGGGCTCGCGGTCGACGAGCGCCTGCGGGTCGAGCTCGACGGCGGACCGCTGGCGGTGGAGGAGCTGACGGAGGCCACGGGCACCCGCCTCCACCTCGTGCACGCGCCGACCGGCACCGTGACCGTCCGCTACGACGCGACGGTGGAGGGGCGCGCGGAGCCGGTGCCGGTCGAGGACCTGGACCGCATCGCCGCCCTGCGGCCCAGCCGCTACAGCGAGTCCGACCAGCTGCTGCCGACCGCGCAGGCGGAGTTCGCCGGGCTCGAAGGCAAAGCGCTGCTGGACGCCGTCTCCTCCTGGGTCGGCGCGCACCTCGTCTACGTGCCGGGGTCGAGCAAGCCCACCGACGGGGCGACGGAGACGCTGCTCGCGCGCCAGGGCGTCTGCCGCGACTACGCGCACCTCGTCGTCGCGCTGCTGCGGGCGCTCGATGTGCCGGCGCGGCTCGTCGCGGTCTACGCGCCGGGACTGCAGCCCATGGACTTCCACGCGGTCGCCGAGGCGCTCGTGGAGGGGGAGTGGCACGTCGTCGACGCGACCGCGCTCGCGCCGCGCGCCTCCCTGCTGCGCATCGCGACGGGCCGCGACGCCGCGGACACGGCCTTCCTCACCACGCGTCGGTGACGCGGTTGATCCGGCTGGCTGCTCGTGACCGCGGTCGTCGACGACCTGCCCGCGGACGACGTCACCGCGCTGGTGCGACTGGGCTGACTCAGCCCGCAGTGGGGGCCGGGGTGGCGCCGGGCGTCACCGGCGCGGTCGGTGTCGGCGTGGGCGTCGCGGTCGGCTTCGGGCCGTACCCGAGCGACTTCAGCGCCGCGGCGACGACCGCGGAGGCGTCGCCCGGCTCGAAGAACTTGTTCGAGCGCAGGAACACCCACGTGCGGCCGCGGAACACGTCCGCCTGCCCGACGTGGTCGACGACCTGGAAGTAGGCCTCGCCGCCGAACGTCGGCACGGACTGGCTGCGCAGCACCAGGTCGTTCTTCAGCGACGTGCCGTCTCCGACCGACGGCTTGGCCACCGACACCTCGAGCACGTCGCCCGCGGGGGTCGTCCACCGGCAGGTCGTGCCGTTCAGGTCCGCGAGGCGGTGCGACGGGTCGCTGTCCTCCGGCTGCCAGCCGCGCACGACCGTGAAGTCCGGGTTCAGCGCCTTCACCACGGCGGTCGGCACCAGGGTGCGGCACTTGATCGACACCGGCGTCGCGTCCGCGGCGACCTGGGTCGGGGGAGGCGTGGTGGGCGTCGGCGCCGGAGTGGAGGCGGCCGCGGTCGGCGCAGCGCTCGTCGGCCGTGCAGCGACGGGGTTCGAGGTGCAGCCCGCGAGGGCGGTCAGTGCGAGCAGTGCAGCGACGGCTGCGCCTGCGCGACGGATCGTCGACATGAGTCCTCCCGTAGCGCCACGTCCCCCGTCCGGGTGGCATCCGAACGCTAGCAACGCGCCCCGCCGCGGGCCGTGCGGCGCGTCGGCGCGGCGGATCCGGCGTGTCGGCCGCCGGTAGGCTCGACGACCATGACTCCGGCCGAGCTCCAGGTCGCCGTGGGCGATCTCGTGCGGTCGGCCGCCGCTCGACGCGGTGCCGACCTGACCCTTTCCGACGCCGACCTGCTGCTCGAGCGCCCCCGATCCCGCGAGCACGGCGACTGGGCCAGCACCGTCGCGATGCGGGTGGGCAAGCGCATCGGCGTGCCGCCGCGCGACCTGGCGCAGCAGCTCGCGACCGACCTCGGCGCGCTGCCCGGCGTCGCCGCCGTCGCGGTGGCCGGGCCCGGCTTCATCAACATCACGCTCGAGGCCGCCAGCGCCGGCGCGCTCGCCGCCCGCATCGTGCAGGAGGGGGAGGCGTTCGGCCGCTCCGAGATGCTCGCCGGCCGCTCGGTGAACATGGAGTTCGTCTCGGCGAACCCGACCGGCCCCCTCCACCTCGCCCACACGCGCTGGGCGGCGCTCGGCGACGCGATCTCCCGCGTGCTGCGCGCCTCCGGTGCCGAGGTCGTCGACGAGTACTACATCAACGACGCGGGCAGCCAGATGGACCACTTCGGCGCAAGCGTGCTCGCGGCGGCCCGCGGGCTGCCGACGCCCGAGGGCGGCTACCCGGGGGAGTACATCAGCGACCTGGCGAAGGCGCTGCTCGCCGAGGACCCCGAAGTGCTCGACCTGGCCGACGCGGCCGCGCTCGCCCTCGCGCGCGACTTCGGCTACAAGCGGCAGCTCGAGGAGATCAAGCGCTCCCTCGCCGACTTCAACGTGCACTTCGACGTGTGGTTCAGCGAGCGCTCGCTGCACGACGACTCCGACGGCCCCTCCGCGATCGAGGTCGCCGTGGAGCGCCTGCGCGCGCAGGGCCGCGTGTTCGAGGCGGACGGCGCGCTGTGGCTGCGCACCAGCGAGTTCGGCGACGACAAGGACCGCGTGCTGATCCGCGGCAACGGCGAGACGACGTACTTCGCCGCCGACGCCGCCTACTACCTGGACAAGCGCGACCGCGGGTACGACGAGAAGGTGTACCTGCTCGGCGCCGACCACCACGGCTACATCGGCCGGCTGAAGGCGCTCGCCGGTGCGGCGGGCGACGACCCCGACTCCGTGACCGTGCTCATCGGGCAGACCGTCAAGGTGAACGGCGCGCGGCTGTCGAAGCGCGCGGGCAACATCGTCGAGCTCGTCGACCTGCTCGACTGGCTCGGCTCCGACTCCTTGCGCTACTGGCTGGCCCGGTACCCCGCGGACACCCCGCTCGACCTCGACGGCGAGCAGCTGCGCCGCCGCACGAACGACAACCCGGTCTTCTACGTGCAGTACGCCCACGCCCGCACGCGGTCCGTGGCGCGGAACGCGGTGATCGCGGAGGTGACCCGGCAGCACGACGGGGGCGATGCGTTCGACCCCGCCCTGCTGACGCACCCGACGGAGTCGGACCTGCTCGGCGAGCTGGAGCAGTTCCCGCGCACCGTCGAGCGCGCCGCCACCCTCCGCGAGCCGCACCGCGTCGCCCGCTACCTGGAGCAGCTCGCCGGCGCCTACCACCGCTGGTACGACAACTGCCGGGTCATCCCGGTGGCGGGGGAGCCGGTGGAGGACGTGCACCGCACCCGCCTCGTGCTGAACGAGGCCGTCGGGCAGGTGCTGCGCAACGGGCTCGACCTGCTCGGGGTGACGGCGCCGGAGCGCATGTGACCGACGGAGCGCGACCTCCGCTCGGCGCCCGCGCCGACCCGACGCTGCCGATCCCCGTGCAGCGCACGGTGCGGCGCAGGCGCCGGGGGCGACGTGCGCTGCTGATCACGCTCATCGTCCTGGTCGTGCTCGCGGTCCTCGCGGTGATTGCGTTCGTCATCGGCGACCGCGTGTTCCGCAGCACCGCGGAGGCGCAGATCGAGCAGACCGTCTCGCAGAGCCTCCCCGACGGCGTGACGGGGAAGGTCACGGCGAAGATCGGCGGCTCGTCCGCGCTGCTGCAGTACCTGCACGGCTCGTTCGACGACGTCACCCTCACCTCGCAGTCCCTCCGAGTGGCCGGTGCGCCCGCCAGCGCGGTCGTGCACGTCGCCGGGCTGCCCGTGAAGGGCGGCACCGTGGACCGGGCGACCGCCTCCTTCGTCATCGGCCAGGCGGCGTTCAAGGACGTGCCGGCCCTGCGGAACGCGGGGGCGACCGCCCCGACGCTCGGGAACGACAGCGTCGCCACGACGCTCACCCGCAAGGTCCTGGGGCTCGACGTGAAGGTCGGCGTGCGCCTGAAACCGTCGCTGTCCGGGCAGACGGTGCACCTGCGCCCGACCTCCGCGACGCTCACGGCCGGCCCGGCCACGATCCCGGCGACCGCGATCGTGCAGCAGCTGCTGCCGAACGGCGTCTCCGTGTGCGCGGCGAGCTACCTGCCGCGCGGCATCGACGTCACCTCGGTCCGCGTGCGGACGGGGGAGGCGGTCGTCGGCCTCGTCGCGAACGGCGTCGACCTGAACACGCTCGAATCGGCGCCGACGGGCTCCTGCGGCTGACGCATCGAGATGCGCGACGAGGACGCCGACGTCTCCGGTCCAGGGTCTGGCGATGCGTTGACGCTGACTGCGACCGCCAGGGCGCAGCCCGCCGCGCTCTGGCGGTCGCTCACGGAGCGCCGTGAGCAGTGGTGGCCCGGCATGCGCTTCGACGCCGAGCCGGGCGCGGCCCTCCGCGAGGAGTGGACCGAGGACGGGCAGGTCCGCATCGCGACGGGGGTCGTGCTCGAGAGCAGCCCCGGAGTCCGCCTCGCCTTCGCGTGGCAGCAGCCCGAGTGGGAGGCGCCGCTGCGGGTCGTCTTCTCGCTCGCTCCCGCTCCCGACGGCACGGTGGTGCGCCTGCACGAGACCGGCTTCGCCGCGCTCGGCGTCGGTGCTCGGCTCCTCGGCGAGCATCTCGAGGGCTGGCGGTTCCACCTCGCGAACCTGGCCGCTCACGCTGAGGACGACGAGCGCGGGCACGCCCCGGAGCGGTGGAACGAGGGCGTGTCGGCTGTCCATCTCGACCGCATCCGTCCATGAGGGGTGCACCGAGGCGCGCCGTTCCGCTGAGCGGAGAACACCTGGTCCAGATTTGTACTGAGTGTCGGTGGCCCGTGCTCGGATACGGGCATGAACCGGAGTGCGGCAAAGGTCGTCGAGCAGGCGGAGGCCTACGCCTCGCTGTTCAGTCGCACCTCCGTGAGCGGCCGGTTCGACGAGGGGTCCTCCGACGGGCCGGTGCGGCTGGCGTCGGATCAGGAGCTGCTGGAGGCGACCGCGTCGGTGACGCGGTTGATCCGGCTGGCGGAGCCGGAGCGGGTCAAGCTCGCGGGGGAGATCGCCCGTCGCAGCGAGGTGTCGGACGAGTCCTCGCTGTCGAAGCGGATGGGTGCGACGAACGCGGGCGATCTCCTCGCGCAGGTCGCCGGGGTCGCACGGGAGGAAGCGGGTTCGGTCGTCCGTCTCGCTGCCGCGGTGCGGGCGCAGGAGGGGCTGAGCGGCGAGCCGCTGCCGGCGAAGCGGGCGTGCATCGCCGACGCGCTCGCGCACGGGCGACTCGATCTGACCGTGGCGTCGGCGATGGTGCGAGCACTGCGCAAGTCCGAGCCCGGGCTCACTCCGTACGAGGTGGACGAGCTCGAGCGGCAGCTCGTGGACCGCGCGCAGGAGGGGTGCACCGCGGATGAGCTGCTCGCCTTCCTCCGGCAGGTGCCCTCCTCCGCGCACCCGGAGGGGCAGGACTCGCGCGACGAAGAGCTCGCCGCCGCGGCGTCCGTGTCGAAGCGGAAGCTCGACAACGGGCTCACCCGCTGGATCCTCGACCTGGACCCGCTGACGAACGGCTTCTTCGAGACCGCTCTCGACGCGAACACCTCGATCCGCCGCTTCGCGATCGTCGACTCCGATGCACTGCCCGACCCCGTCGCGGATCAGGACCGGCGCCCGCTGAACCGGCGCCGGGTCGACGGGGTGCGACTGGTCGCCAAGCGGGCGCTGAAGAGCGACGACGGCCAGCAGGCGGGCACCGCGGTGACCCTCGTCGTGACCATGACCGAGGAGGCGTTGCGGACCGGGCTCGGCGTCGCCGGCCTCCCGGGCTGCATGGACACGATCGCCGCCTCCACCGCTCGCATGCTCGCCGCCGAAGCGGAGATCGTCCCGGTCGTGCTCGGCGGGAAGTCGCAGCCGCTGGACCTCGGGACCGGACGCCGGTTCTTCTCCGAGGCGCAGCGGCGGGCGATGGCCGTCCGAGCCGGTGGGTGCGAGGGGCCGTCCTGCGACGCGCCGCTCGCGTGGTGCGACGCCGCTCACCTGAAGCCGGCCGGCTGGGGTCCCACCTCCGTCGACAACGGGCTGCTCCTGTGCTGGCGCTGCCACCTCCTGCTCGACGAGCACGGCTGGCAGGCCCGGCGCGAGGGCGAGCGGTGGTGGTGGACGCCGCCGCCGTGGGTCGACTCGACCGGTCGTCGACGTCCCGGCGGCCGGGTGCCGCCCCTCGACCTCAGCGCCTGAACCGGTGTCCGGCGTCCCGATACAATCCTGAGCGGCTTCAGGGACCACGCCGGGTCCGCTCGCTCCACACCGTTCGAACGACGAGAGCCACCCGTGACCACGCCGAACCCACTCGCGCCCGCACGGCTCGCCGATGGCGACCCGCAGGCGCTGCACCCGCACGTCTGGCCCGCAGGCACGCGCCGCGACGACTCCGGCCGCATCGAGGTCGGCGGCGTCGCCCTCGCCGCGCTGGCCGAGCGCCACGGCACCCCGCTCTACGTGCTCGACGAGCAGGAGGTGCGGCACCGCGCCCGCCGCGTGCTCGCCGCCTTCCTCAGCGCGGCCGCCCCGCACGGCGCGCAGACGCACGCCTACTACGCCGCGAAGGCGTTCCTCTCCGCCGACGTTGCCCGCTGGATGCACGAGGAGGGCCTGCGGCTCGACGTCGCGACCGGGGGCGAGCTCGCGCTGGCCCTCGCAGCCGGCGTGCACCCCGAGATGCTCGGGTTCCACGGCAACGACAAGTCCGACGCCGAGCTGCGCACCGCCGTCGAGGCCGGTGTCGGCTCGATCGTGCTCGACTCCGCGGAGGAGGTCGACCGCGTCGCCGACACCGCCCGCCGCGCGCACCGACGGCAGGCCGTCCGCCTCCGGGTGAACAGCGGCGTGCACGCCTCCACCCACGAGTACCTCGCCACCGCCCGCGAGGACCAGAAGTTCGGCGTCGCGCTCGCCCAGGTGCCCGCGATCGTCGCCGCGATCCGCGCCCGGCCCGAGCTGCGCCTGCTGGGGCTGCACAGCCACATCGGGTCCCAGATCTCGGCCGTCGGCGGGTTCGAGGAGGCCGCGCGGCGCCTGCTCGCCGTGCACCGCGACCTGCTCGAGGGCGGCCCGGTGCCCGAGCTCAACCTCGGCGGCGGCTTCGGCATCGCCTACACGGGCAGCGACGAGGCGGTCGACATCGACGCCCTCGCCGCCGGCGTCGTCGGCACCGTCGCGGCGACCTGCGCGGCGCTCGGCATCCCGATGCCCGACCTGGCGATCGAGCCCGGCCGCTGGATCGTCGGCCCGGCCGGCGTCACCGTCTACACGGCGGGCACGACGAAGGACGTCGAGCTGCAGACGGAGGAGGGCGCCGCGACCCGGCGCTACGTCTCCGTCGACGGCGGCATGAGCGACAACCTCCGCACCGCGCTCTACGGCGCCGAGTACGAGGTGCGGCTCGCGAACCGCACCTCCGGGGTCGACCCGGTGCTCGTGCGCGTCGTCGGCAAGCACTGCGAGTCCGGCGACGTCGTGGTGCAGGCCGACTGGCTGCCCGGCGACGCGGGCCGCGGCGACCTGCTGGCCGTGCCGGCGACCGGGGCGTACCACCACAGCCTCGCCAACAACTACAACCTGCTCACCAGGCCGCCCGTGGTGGCCGTGAACGAGGGCAAGGACCGCGTGCTGATCGCCCGAGAGACCCTCGCCGACCTGTTCTCCCGCGACGCGGGCCTCACCCGGAACGAGGGCGGCCGATGACCCCGGGCGCGCAGCCGATCCGGGTCGCCGTGCTCGGCGCGGGCACGGTCGGCGCCGAGGTCGCCCACCAGCTGCTGACCCGCGCGGGCGAGCTCGAGGCGCGCGTCGGCGCCCCGCTCGTGCTCGCCGGCGTCGCCGTCCGCGACCTCGAGGCGCAGCGCACCCCGGCCCTGCCGAAGGAGCTGCTGACCACCGACGCGGAGAGCCTCGTGCTCGGCGCGCACATCGTCGTCGAGCTGATCGGCGGCGTCGAGCGCGCCCGCGAGCTCGTGCTGCTCGCCCTCGAGAGCGGCGCCGACGTCGTCACCGGCAACAAGGCCCTGCTCGCGACCCACGGCTCCGAGCTGTTCACCGCCGCCGAGCGCGTCGGCGCCCAGCTGAACTACGAGGCCGCCGTGGGCGGCGCGATCCCGATCATCCGGCCGCTGCGCGACAGCCTCGCGGGCGACGACGTGCGCCGCATCCTCGGCATCGTCAACGGCACGACGAACTTCGTGCTCGACCGCATGGACGAGCACGACGACACGTTCGAGGAGGCGCTGGCGGAGGCGACCCGCCGCGGCTACGCGGAGGCGGACCCGTCCGGCGACGTGAGCGGCACCGACGCGGCGCACAAGGCCGCGATCCTCGCCGGCCTCGCCTTCCACACCCGCGTGCCGCTCGACGCGGTGCCGGTCGAGGGCATCGAGCGCATCACGCCCGAGCAGGTGCGCGGCGCCCGCGAGACCGGCCACGTCGTCAAGCTGCTGGCCATCTGCGAGCGGCTCACCGGCCCGGACGGCACGGAGGGGGTCAGCGCGCGCGTGCACCCCGCGCTGCTGCCGCGCCGCCACCCGCTCGCCTCGGTGCGGGCCGCGAACAACGCGGTGTTCGTCGAGGCGGAGTCCGCCGGCGACCTCATGTTCTACGGCGCGGGCGCGGGCGGCCCCGAGACCGCCTCCGCGGTGCTCGGCGACCTGGTGTCCGCCGCGCGGCGCCACGTCATCGGCGGCCCCGGCCTCGCGGCCCCGCCGTCGTCCGGCCTGCCGGTGCTCGACCCGGGCGTCGTCACCAGCCGGTACCAGATCTCGTTGACGGTGCGGGACGAGCCGGGCGTGCTCGCGCGGCTCGCCGGCATCGTCGCCGGGCGCGGCGTCTCCATCGAGACGGCGCAGCAGTCGAGTGCCGACGACGGCGGCACCGCTACCCTCGTGATCGGCACGCATCGCGCGCCGGAGGCGTCGCTGGCGGCCGTCGTGACGGCGCTGGGCGCAGCGCCCGAGGTCGAGGCCGTGGCGGGCGTGCTCCGCATCGAGGGCGAGTAGAGGACGGCTCATGACGGTGGAAGTGCGCACGGCGCATCAGTGGCGCGGAGTGCTCCGCGAGTACGCCGACCGGCTCGACGTCACGGACGCGACGCCGATCGTCACCCTCGGTGAGGGCGGCACGCCGCTCATCGAGGCGCCCGCCCTGTCGGCCCGCACGGGCGCGCGGGTGTTCGTGAAGTTCGAGGGCATGAACCCGACGGGCTCCTTCAAGGACCGCGGCATGACCATGGCGATCTCGAAGGCGGTCGAGCACGGCGCGAAGGCCGTCATCTGCGCCTCGACCGGCAACACCTCCGCCTCCGCGGCGGCCTACGCGACGCACGCGGGCATCACCGCGGCGGTGCTGGTGCCCGAGGGCAAGATCGCGATGGGCAAGCTGTCGCAGGCGATCGCCCACGACGCGCAGCTGCTGCAGGTGCAGGGCAACTTCGACGACTGCCTCGACCTCGCGCGCGAGCTCGCCGCGAAGTACCCGGTGCACCTCGTCAACTCGGTGAACAACGACCGCATCGAGGGGCAGAAGACGGCGGCCTTCGAGGTCGTCGAGGTCCTGCGCGACGCCCCCGACTTCCACTTCGTGCCCGTCGGCAACGCCGGCAACTACACGGCCTACCACCGCGGCTACCGCGAGGAGGTGGACCGCGGCGCGACCACGAAGCTGCCCCGCATGTTCGGCTTCCAGGCCGCCGGCTCCGCGCCGATCGTCGAGGGCCACGTCGTGCGGCACCCCGAGACCATCGCCTCCGCGATCCGGATCGGGAACCCCGCCTCGTGGCAGCTCGCCATCGCGGCCCGCGAGGACAGCGACGGCTACTTCGGCGCCATCGACGACGCCGGCATCCTCGCCGCGCACCGCATCCTGTCCGCCGAGGTCGGCATCTTCGTCGAGCCCGCCAGCGCGATCAGCGTCGCCGGTCTGCTCGAGCGCGCCGACGCGGGCGAGATCCCGGCCGGCGCGACCTGCGTGCTGACCGTCACCGGCCACGGCCTCAAGGACCCGCAGTGGGCGCTCAAGGGCCCCGGCGGCGAGGAGGCGAAGCCGACGATCGTGCCGGTCGACGCCGCCGCGGTCGCGAGCACCCTGGGCCTCGCAGGGTGACCACCCGCGTCCCCGCCGGGCGCTCGGTCGTCGTGGAGGTCCCGGCGACCACCGCCAACCTCGGTCCCGGCTTCGACACCCTCGGGCTGGCGCTGAGCGTCTACGACGTGCTCACCGTCACCGCCTCCGACGTGCCCGGCGTCCGCGTCGACGTGCACGGGGTCGGCGCCGGCGAGGTGCCGACCGACGAGACCAACCTGGTCGCCCGCGCCATCCTCCGCGTCTTCGAGGAGGTGGGGGAGGAGGCGCCCGGGCTCGACCTCGTCGCGCGCAACACCATCCCGCACGGCCGCGGGCTCGGCTCCTCCGGCGCTGCGGTCGTGTCCGGCATCGTCGCGGCGAAGGGCCTGCTCGACGGCATCGTCGACCTCGACGGGGACCGGCTGCTCGACATCGCCACGTCGATGGAGGGGCACCCCGACAACGTCGCGCCGGCGCTCTTCGGCGGCCTCACCATCGCGTGGACCGGGCCGAACGGGCCGCAGCACAAGCGCCTCCTGCCGCACCGCAGCGTCTCGCCGCTGCTGCTCGTGCCCGAGCAGACCATGTCGACCGCGCTGGCGCGGAGCCTGCAGCCCGCGAGCGTGCCCCACGCGGACGCGATCTTCAACGTCTCCCGCTCCACGCTGCTCATCGCCGCGCTGATCCAGTCGCCCGAGCTGCTGAGCACGGCGACCGAGGACCGGCTGCACCAGTCGTACCGCGCGAGCGCCATGCCGGAGACCGACCGCATGATCACGCTGCTGCGGGAGGCGGGCCACGCGGCCGTCGTCTCGGGCGCGGGACCGTCCATCCTGGTGCTCGCGAGCGACCCCTCGCAGCGCCTCGCGGCGGCGGAGCTGGTCACCTCCAGCGCCGCCCAGCGGTGGACCGCCCTCCTTCCTGCCGTCGACATCAAAGGTGCTACGCTCGGGCTCCAGCAGGCATCCGAGCGCGCCCACTCCTGACGGCGGGCCCGGACACGCCTCCCGGCCGGATCTGAGGCCGGAGCTGCCTTCCCGGAGACGCGGTTCCACCGCGAGCCGGGCGGCGTCCCGTCGGACGCCGTGCTGAACACCGGGGGCGCGGGAAAGACCCGTCAGCCTCCTCGGGGCCCGAGGACCCCATCATCCCGATCGTGACCGACGTCGAACCCCGGCCTCGAGCCGCAGGCACCCCTGTGCCGCGCCTCTCCCGCACCCGCCTCATCGCCATGGGTGTCGACGAGCTGCGGAGGCTCGCCGTGTCCCTCGGCATCGGGAACACCTCCACCATGCGAAAGGGCAGTCTCGTGGACGCCATCGATGACCAGTACGAATCCGACACGGATCTCCGCGAGGGCGAGCAGGCGACGGCGCCTGAGCAGCCCGCGGGGGAGCAGCAGGACGAGCAGGCCGCGGTCGAGCCGCAGGCCGAGCCGGAGGCCGTGACCCCGGCCGAGGACGCCGTCGACGAGGCCGAGGGCGGCGCCGAGCAGCCCGCCGCCGACGACGCGCAGCCGAGCGCCGAGGCGGCCCCCGAGGTCGTCGAGCCCGTCGAGATCAGCGAGCCGGAGGCCGCGCAGGCCGAGGCCGCCGAGCCCGCGCAGCAGCCCGCCTCGGGCGTCGCGCAGGCCGAGCCGAGCACCGAGCAGGCGACGACGGTCCGCGTCGACGTCCCCACCGGCACGGCCGCCACGTCGCTTCGCGACGCGTCGGAACCGGCCGGCGTGGGCCCAGCCGAGGGCGGGGCCGAGATCCCCGACGCCGTCGCCGAGTCGACCGGGACGAACGAGCCGAAGTCGGCCGTCGCGCACGTGAACGCGGGCCTCACGGGCATCGCCGAGGACCTCGAGGCGCTGCAGCGCAGCGAGCAGGCCGAGGGCGCAGCCCCGGCCGACGCGGAGGAGCAGCCCGCCGAGGGCGAGCGCACCGGCGGCCGTCGTGGCCGCGGTCGCGGTCGCGGCCGCGGGCGCGACGCCTCCGGCGAGCGCGCGCAGCAGGGCGGCGAGCAGCCGAAGGCCGACGAGCAGGCGCCGAAGACGGAGCAGCAGCCGAAGGACGAGGCGCAGCAGGCGAAGGCCGACGCGCCAGCCAAGGGCGAGCAGAACCCGCAGCGCCAGGCCCAGAACGGTCAGAACGGCCAGGGCAACCAGAACGGCCAGGGCGCGCAGAACGGCCAGGGCGCGCAGAACGGTCAGGCGCAGAACGAGCAGGCGCAGGACGGCGAGGGCCGCCGCGGTCGCTACCGCGACCGCAAGCGCCGCGGCCAGGGCACCGACTGGGACGAGCCCGAGATCCGCGATGACGACGTCCTGATCCCGATCGCGGGCATCCTCGACGTGCTCGACAACTACGCCTTCGTGCGCACCTCCGGCTACCTCGCCGGCACCAACGACGTGTACGTCTCCCTCGGCCAGGTGAAGAAGTACCACCTGCGCCGCGGCGACGCGGTGGTCGGCGCGATCCGCCAGATCCCCGAGACCGAGCAGCCGAGCCGCCAGAAGTACAACGCGCTCGTCAAGGTCGACTCCATCAACGGCCTGCCCGTCGCGGAGGCGGAGGGTCGCCTCGAGTTCGAGCACCTCACCCCGCTGTACCCGGCCGAGCGCCTGCGCCTCGAGACCGAGGCGGGCAAGGTCACCACGCGGGTCCTCGACCTCGTCGCGCCGCTCGGCAAGGGCCAGCGCGGCCTGCTCGTCGCGCCGCCCCGCTCCGGCACCACGCTGCTGCTGCAGGCCGTCGCGAACGCGATCACGAAGAACAACCCCGAGGTCCACCTCATGGTCGTGCTCGTCGACGAGCGCCCCGAGGACGTCACCGAGATGCAGCGCACGGTGAAGGGCGAGGTCATCGCCTCCACCTTCGACCGCCCCGCCGAGGACCAGACCACGGTCGCCGACCTCGCCGTCGAGCGCGCGAAGCGCCTCGTCGAGCTGGGCTACGACGTCGTGATCCTGCTCGACTCGATCACCCGCCTCGCCCGCGCGTTCAACCAGACGGGCCACCAGTCCGGCCGCCAGGTCGCGGCGGGCATCGACGCGGCGGCCCTGCTGCCCGCGAAGCAGTTCTTCGGCGCGGCGCGCAACATCGAGAACGGCGGATCGCTCACCATCCTCGCCTCGGCGCACGTGGAGACGGGTTCGCCCGCGGACGAGGCGATCCTCGCCGAGTTCACCGGCGCGGCGAACCAGGAGATCGTGCTGTCCGGCGCCCTCGCCGACAAGCGCATCTTCCCCGCCATCGACATCACCCGCTCCGGCACCCGCCGCGAGGAGATGCTGATGGGCCCCGACGAGGTCAAGGTCACCTGGCAGCTGCGGCGCGCGATCGCGGGCCACACGCCGCAGGAGGCGCTGGACGTGGTGACGAGCAAGCTGCGCGAGACGCAGACGAACGTCGAGTTCCTCGTCCAGATGCAGAAGTCGCTGCCGAGCGGGAAGTGACCGACCAGAGCTTCGACTCCGTCGCGCCGCTCGTCGCGGAGCACGCGGACCTCGAGCGCCAGCTGGCCGACCCGGAGCTGCACGCCGACGCCGGCCGTGCGCGCCGGGTCGGCCGGCGGTACGCCGAGCTCGGCCAGATCGTCGGCGCCTGGGAGACGTACAAGCAGTACCGGGACGACCTCGCGGCCGCGCGCGAGCTCGCGACCGAGGACCCCGCGTTCGCCGCGGAGATCCCGGACCTCGAGCTGGCGGAGACCGCCGCGTCCGATCGCCTCCGCAGCCTGCTGATCCCGCGCGACCCCGACGACGGCCGTGACGTGATCCTCGAGATCAAGGCGGGGGAGGGCGGCGAGGAGTCGGCGCTGTTCGCCGCCGACCTGCTGCGCATGTACCTGCACTACGCGGAGTCGAAGCGCTGGAAGACGGAGCTGCTCGAGCGCACCGAGAGCGACCTCGGCGGCTTCAAGGACGTCCAGGTCGCGGTCAAGGGCACGTCGAACGACCCCGCCGAGGGCGTGTGGGCGCACCTGAAGTACGAGGGCGGCGTGCACCGCGTGCAGCGCGTGCCGAAGACCGAGGCTCAGGGCCGGATCCACACCTCCGCCGTCGGGGTGCTCGTGTTCCCCGAGGTCGACGAGCCCGAGGAGGTGGTGATCGATCCGAACGACCTGAAGATCGACGTCTTCCGCTCCTCCGGCCCCGGCGGCCAGAGCGTGAACACCACGGACTCCGCGGTCCGCATCACCTCCCGACCGGGATCGTGGTGTCGATGCAGAACGAGAAGAGCCAGCTGCAGAACCGCGAGGCGGGCATGCGCGTGCTGCGCGCCCGCATCCTCGCGGCGCAGCAGGAGGCGGCGGAGGCGGAGGCCTCGGCGGCGCGCAGGAGCCAGGTCCGCACGGTCGACCGCTCGGAGCGCATCCGCACGTACAACTACCCCGAGAACCGGATCAGCGACCACCGCACCGGGTACAAGGCGTACAACCTCGACGCGGTGCTCGACGGCGCGCTCGAGCCGATCGTGCGGTCCGCGATCGAGGCCGACGAGGCCGCCCGGCTGCGGGCCCTCGCCGACGCCTGAGATGACCGCAGCCCCGGCGCCGCGGCGTGCCGACGAGCTGCTGCGCGCGGCGATGGGCCACCTGCAGCTCGCGGGCGTGCAGGATCCCCGCGTCGACGCGGAGCTGCTGCTGGCCCACGTGCTCGGCGTGCCCCGCGGGCGGGCGCAGGCCCTCGCGCTGATGGGCTCGGCGCTGCCGGCGCCTGTCGCCCAGCGGTACCGGGACCTGGTGCTGCGCCGCGGCGCGCGGGAGCCGCTGCAGCACCTGACCGGCACGGCCGGCTTCCGTCGCATCGAGCTGCTCGTCGGCCCGGGCGTCTTCGTGCCCCGGCCCGAGACGGAGGTGCTCGTCGAGCACGCGCTGCTCGGTCTGCCGCAGGGCGGCAGCGCCGTCGACCTCGGCACCGGCAGCGGCGCGATCGCGCTGTCGATCGCCCACGAGCGGCCCGACGCGCGGGTGCTCGCCGTCGAGCGCAGCCCGGAGGCGTTCGCGTGGGCGGAGCGCAACCGCGAGCACGTCGGCGCCGCCAACGCCCGCATCGTGCAGGGCGACCTCGCCGACGCGGTGGGGGAGGAGGACGGCCCGTTCGACGTGGTCGTGTCGAACCCGCCGTACGTGCCGGACGGCATGGTGCCCCGCGACCCCGAGGTGCAGCGCTTCGACCCTCCCGCCGCCCTCTACGGCGGCCCGGACGGGCTCGACCCGATGCGCGCCGTCGTCGCCGTCGCGCTGCGGGTGCTCCGGCCCGGCGGCCTGCTCGCGGTCGAGCACGGCGAGCTGCAGGGCGCCGAGGTCCGCGGCCTGCTCGGTCCCGAGTGGCGGGACGCGGCCACGCATCCGGACCTCACGGGCCGCGACCGGGTCACCACCGCGCGCCTCGGCTGACGGCGCGGGATCGCGGGAAGCGCCGCCCTGCGCTGCCGGGCTCTCCGCGGTGCTGCGGCTACCATCGTGGGCATGGCGACCGTGGTGGACTGCGCCGATCCGGTCGCGCTGCTGCCGGGGATGCGGGAGGCGCGCGCCGCGATCGCGCGCGGCGAGCTCGTCGTCGTGCCGACGGACACCGTGTACGGCATCGCCGCGGACGCGTTCCAGCCCGACGCGGTGCAGGCGCTGCTCGACGCGAAGGGCCGCGGGCGCACCGCTCCGCCGCCCGTGCTCGTGCCCAACCGCGGCACGCTCGACGCGCTGGCCGAGACCGTGCCCGACGCGGTGACGAAGCTCGCGGACGCCTTCTGGCCGGGCGGCCTCACCATCGTGCTGCCGGCGCGGACGACGCTCGCCTGGGACCTGGGGGAGACCGGCGGCACCGTCGCGCTCCGCATGCCGGACGACCGCATCGCGCTCGAGCTGCTCGCCGAGACCGGGCCGCTCGCCGTCAGCTCCGCCAACCGCACCGGGCAGCCCGCCGCCGAGTCCGTCGCCGACGCGCTCGAGCAGCTCGGCGACTCGATCGAGGTCTACCTCGACGCCGGCCCGACGCCCGGGCCGCTGCCGTCGACCATCGTCGACGCGACCGGGCTCGCGGACGGCACCGGCCCGCTCCGGGTGCTGCGGGAGGGCGTGATCCTCAAGGAGGCGCTCGAGGCCGTGGCGCCGGAGGCCTTCGCGGTCGTCGAGGCGGAGCCGACCGAGTGATCGTCACCCTGCTCGTCGCGCTCGTGGCCGCCGTCGTCAGCTTCCTGATGTCGGTCGTGATGTGGCGGGTCGGCATCCGGTACAAGCTGTACCCGGAGATCCGCGCGCGCGACGTGCACACCCGTCCGACGCCCCGGCTCGGCGGCATCGCGATGTACTGCGGCCTGCTGTCCGCGCTGCTCGTGGCCTGGCTGATCGCCTCGCGCACGCCGTACTTCCGGCTCGTGTTCTTCGACGGCAACGAGCGGCAAATCGTCGCGATCCTCTGCGCCGCGACGCTGATCGTGGTGATGGGGGTCCTCGACGACTTCCTCGACCTCGACTGGACGACGAAGCTCATCGGCCAGGTGATCGCGGCCGGGCTGCTCGCCTGGCTCGGCGGCCTCCAGATCGACAACCTGCCCATCGGCGGCGTGACGATCCCGTCGACGTGGTCCTCGCTGGCGCTGACCCTGATCGTGGTCGTCGTCGTGATGAACATGATGAACTTCATCGACGGCCTGGACGGGCTCGTCGCGGGCATCGCGATCATCGCGAACGGTGCGTTCTTCCTCTACAGCTACATGGCGCTGCAGGTCAGCGGCGCCACCAGCTACTTCAGCCTCGGCACGCTGCTGTCCGCGACGATGTGCGGCGTCTGCCTCGGCTTCCTGCCGCTGAACTGGCACCCCGCCCGGCTCTTCATGGGCGACGCCGGCAGCCTGCTCGTCGGCCTGATGATGGCCACGGCGTCGATCAGCGTCACCGGGTCGATGGACCCCCAGGTGTTCACGAACCCCGACGGCGGCTACCTCCGTGCGCACTACGCGCCCGCCTTCCTCCTGCTGCTGCTGCCGATCGCGATCCTGATCGTGCCGATCCTCGACTTCGGCCTCGCGGTCGTGCGCCGGATCGGCGCGGGCAAGAGCCCGTTCAGCGCGGACCGCAAGCACCTGCACCACCGCCTGCTCGACATGGGGCACAGCCGCCTCCACGCGACGCTGATCTTCTACGCGTGGACGGCGGTCATCTCCGTCGGCTCGCTGCTGTTCTTCGTGGCCGAGCAGGCCGTCGCGTGGAGCTTCATCGGCGCCGGCCTCGTGGTCTGCGCGGTCGCGACCCTCGCGCCGCTGTCCCACCGCAAGCGCCGCGAGTACGCGGTGCAGGTCAAGCCGCTGGACGCGACCACCCGCGAGATCGCGGTGCTCGACCCCCTCGACCGCGCCGCCACGGCACCCAAGGAGCGCTCAGCGTGACGACGACCCACCCCTTCGACAGCGCGGCCGCCGTGCTCCGCCGCGCCCTCGTGCTCGGCGCGCTCGTCGCGCTGGTCATCGCGGTCGTGTACGCCGTCGTGGGCGTCGTCGTCGCAGGTGCGCCCGGGCTCGTCAGCGGCCTCGTCGGGTCGGCGTTCGCCCTGCTCTTCCTCGGCGTGACCGCGATCAGCCTGCTCGTCGCGGGCCGGTTCCAGGGCCTCGGCACGAACGCGTTCTTCGCGGCGCTGCTGGCGGGCTGGCTCGTGAAGTTCGTCGTCTTCCTGGTCGCGATGCTCGCGCTGCGCGACCAGCCCTGGGTGGTGCCCGGCATGCTCTTCGCGGCCATCGTCACCACGGTGCTCGCCTCGCTCGTCGTCGACGCCGTCGTCGTGAGCCGCGCCCGCATCCCCGTCGGCACGCGCTGACGCGCCGCATCTGATACCGGGTCTCCCTGCTCTCTTCCTGAATCCGCGGTCCTGGGCGGCAGCCGCGTCCGATAGGCTTGGGCACGGCCACCTGACCGCGAGGCACGAAGACGCGCCCACGACCATGGAGAGAGCGCTGCTTCACCACGCCTTCACCCAGATCAGCATGGCCGCCGGCGACGGCGGCTTCCATGCGCCGTCCCTCGACGAGTTCTTCCCCCCGATCGTCCTGTTCGCCGGGACGCCCTTCGCGCTGAACCGGATCATGCTGATCCGCCTCCTCGTGATGGTGCTCCTCGTGCTGTTCGTGGCGGTCGCGACGCGGTCCCTCAAGGTCGTGCCGACCCGCGGGTCGTCGATCGTCGAGTTCCCCTTCAACTTCGTGCGCAACTCCATCGCGTACGAGACGCTGGGGGAGCGCGACGGCCGCCGCTACCTGCCGCTGCTCACCACGATCTTCCTGGTGACGCTCGGCATGAACCTCACGAGCGTCATCCCGTTCCTCAACATCGCGGGCACGAGCGTCATCGGCCTGCCGCTGCTGATGGCGGTCATCTCGTGGATCGCGTTCATCTACGCGGGCCTCAAGAAGCACCCGGGCGCGTTCATCCGCAACTCGCTGTTCCCGCCCGGCGTGCCGTGGCCGCTGTACATCATCGTGACGCCGATCGAGTTCTTCTCGACCTTCATCCTCCGGCCCGTCACGCTGACCCTGCGGCTCACGATGAACATGCTCGTCGGCCACCTGCTGCTGGTGCTGTTCTTCTCGGCGACCTGGTTCTTCTTCTTCCAGCAGGGCCCGAACGGCTTCACGCTGTTCGGTATCGGCACGCTCGTGTTCGGCTTCGCGTTCACGCTCTTCGAGCTGTTCGTCGCCGCGCTGCAGGCGTACATCTTCACGCTGCTCACCGCCGTCTACCTCCAGCTCTCGCTCGCCGAGGAGCACTGACACACCTCCGGCCTCCCGGCCGGGACGACCCTGAGGGCGCGTGCTGCACGCGCCTGACGCCCACGAAAGGAAAACCACAAGTGGACATCACCACGCTCGCCGCCCTGAACGGCAACATCGCGACGGTCGGCTACGGCCTCGCGGCGATCGGCCCCGGCATCGGCGTCGGCATCGTCGTCGGCAAGGCGATCGAGGGCATCTCGCGTCAGCCCGAGCTCCAGGGCCGCCTGACCACGCAGATGTTCATCGGCATCGCGTTCACCGAGGCGCTGGCGCTGATCGGCATCGCCACCGGCTTCATCTTCGCCTGATCCACCCGCGACCTTCTCGAAAGGAGCCGTCATGGGTGGAGTCATCCTGATGGAGACCTCCGGCGGGAACTCGCCGCTCGGACCCCTGCTGCCCGAGGTCTACGACCTCGTCTGGTCGCTGGTGATCTTCGCTGTGATCCTGTTCGTGGTCGTGCGCTTCGGCGTGCCCCGGATGAACAAGATCCTCGACGCGCGCTCCGCCGCGATCGAGGGCAACATCCAGCAGGCCCAGGCCGCGCAGCGCGAGGCCAACGAGGCGCTCGAGCGCTACAACGCGCAGCTGGCCGACGCCCGCGTCGAGGCCGGCAAGATCCGCGACCAGGCCCGCGAGGACGCCAAGCGCATCCTGGCGGAGGCGCGCGGCCAGGCGCAGACCGAGGCGGACCGCATCGTCGCGTCGGGCAACGCCCAGGTCGAGGCGAACCGCGCCAAGGCCGAGGCGGACCTCCGCAACGGCGTCGGCGCCCTCGCGATCAGCCTCGCGTCCGGCATCGTCGGCGAGCACCTCGAGAACGACGAGAACTCGACGGCCTACGTCGACCGCTTCCTCGCCGACCTCGAGGTCGGCGGCGGCGCGGCCAAGCGCTGATGGGCGCCGCCACGCGCGCGTCGACCGCTGCGGCGGTCGACGCCCTCTCGGCCATGAAGCGCCCGGGCGAGGACCTCGGCGAGCAGCTGCTCGCCGCGGCCCGCGCCGTCGCGTCCTCGCGCCAGCTCGTGACCGTGCTCGTCGACCCTGGCGTCCCGGCCGACCAGCGCTCGCTGCTCGCGCAGCGCGCGGTGGGCGGACAGCTCGGCCTGCAGGCGCGCACGCTGCTCGGCGTGCTCGCCGGCGGCCGCTGGTCCGAGCCGGAGGACCTCGTCGCCGCGATCGAGGAGATCGGCTTCCGGGCCCTCGCCGGCACGGCGTCGGCCGACTCGCTCGAGGCCGAGCTGTTCACGGTCCGCCGCGCGGTCACCTCCGACGGCCGGCTCGAGCTCGCGCTCGGCAACCAGGCCTCGCCCGTCGCCGCACGGCTCGGGCTCGTCGACTCGCTGCTGCGGAGCGCGAACCCCGCGACCACCGCGATCGTGCGCCACGTCGTGCAGCTGCCGCGCGGTCGCAAGCCCGCCGAGGCGCTCGACCGCGCCCAGGAGGTCGTGGCCGACGCCACCGGCCGCCTGGTCGCCGTCGTCCAGACAGCACGTCCGCTGAGCGCCGCCCAGGCGGATGCCGTCGCCCGCCGCCTGGAGACCGCCTACGGGCGTAAAATCGCCCTCAACCAGGTGATCGAGCCGGACCTCGTCGCCGGCCTCCGGATCACGGTGGGGAACGACGTGATCGACGGCACCGTGCGCTCCCGCCTCGACGACCTCCGCCTGCGCCTCGCGGGCTGACCCCACGCACTTGAGCACCACCGAAATCAAGGGACATCACCGATGACCGACCTCAGCATCAGCCCAGACGCGATCCGCGACGCCCTCGCGGACTTCGCGGCTGCCTACGACCCGGGCAAGTCCTCCGCGAGCGAGGTCGGCACCGTCATCGACGCCGCCGACGGCATCGCGCACGTCGAGGGCCTGCCCAACGTGATGGCGAACGAGCTCGTCGTCTTCTCCGACGGCACGCGCGGCCTCGCGCTGAACCTCGACGAGGACGAGATCGGCGTCATCGTGCTCGGCGAGTTCCAGGGCATCGAGGAGGGCATGGAGGTCCGCCGCACCGGCGAGGTCCTCTCCGTCCCCGTCGGCGACGCCTACCTCGGCCGCGTGGTCGACCCGCTCGGCCAGCCGATCGACGGCCGCGGCGCCGTCGAGACCACCCAGAGCCGCGCCCTCGAGCTGCAGGCCCCCGGGGTCATGCAGCGCAAGAGCGTCAACCAGCCGATGCAGACCGGCATCAAGGCGATCGACGCGATGATCCCGATCGGCCGCGGCCAGCGCCAGCTGATCATCGGCGACCGCCAGACCGGCAAGACGGCGATCGCGGTCGACACGATCATCAACCAGCGGGCGAACTGGGAGTCGGGCGACCCCGAGAAGCAGGTGCGCTGCATCTACGTCGCGATCGGCCAGAAGGGTTCCACGATCGCCTCCGTGCGCGGCGCCCTCGAGGACGCCGGCGCGATGGAGTACACGACGATCGTCGCGGCCCCGGCTTCCGACCCCGCCGGCTTCAAGTACCTGGCGCCCTACACCGGCTCGGCCATCGGCCAGCACTGGATGTACGACGGCAAGCACGTCCTGATCATCTTCGACGACCTGTCGAAGCAGGCCGCGGCCTACCGCGCCGTGTCCCTCCTCCTGCGCCGTCCGCCGGGACGCGAGGCGTACCCGGGCGACGTGTTCTACCTGCCCTCCCGCCTGCTGGAGCGCTGCGCCAAGCTGTCCGACGAGCTCGGCGGCGGCTCGATGACCGGTCTGCCGATCATCGAGACCCAGGCGAACGACGTGTCGGCGTACATCCCGACCAACGTGATCTCGATCACCGACGGCCAGATCTTCCTGCAGTCCGACCTGTTCAACGCCAACCAGCGTCCGGCGGTCGACGTGGGCATCTCGGTCTCCCGCGTGGGCGGCGACGCCCAGGTGAAGAGCATCAAGAAGGTCTCCGGCACGCTGAAGCTCGAGCTGGCGCAGTACCGGTCGCTCGAGGCGTTCGCGATGTTCGCGTCCGACCTCGACGCGGCCAGCCGCCGGCAGCTCGCCCGCGGCGCGCGCCTCACGGAGCTGCTGCGCCAGCCGCAGTACTCGCCGTACCCCGTCGAGAACCAGGTCGTCTCGATCTGGGCCGGCACGAACGGCAAGTTCGACGAGGTCGCGGTCGAGGACGTGCTGCGGTTCGAGAGCGAGCTGCTCGACTACCTGAAGCGCAACACCTCGATCCTCGACACGCTCCGCGAGACGAACGCGCTCTCCGACGACACCGTCGCGGCGATGCACGAGTCCATCGACGAGTTCAAGAAGCAGTTCACGACGGGCGAGGGCAAGCCGCTCGCCTCCGTGGGCAAGGAGAGCTTCGAGGCCGCGGACCGCGACGACGTCGAGCAGGCGCAGATCACCCGGAACAAGCGGTAGCGCATGCCGGCTCAGGTCCGCGTCTACCGCTCCCGCATCAAGAGCGCGCAGACGACGAAGAAGATCACCCGCGCGATGGAGCTCATCTCCGCCTCGCGGATCGCGAAGGCGCAGCAGCGCGTCGCGGCGAGCCTGCCGTACGCCCGTGCGGTGACGCGCGCGGTCTCGGCGGTCGCGACCTACTCGAACGTCGACCACATCCTCACCAGGGAGGCGGAGAACCCGCGTCGCGCGGCGATCGTCGTGTTCTCCTCCGACCGGGGCCTCGCCGGCGCGTTCAACTCGAACGTGCTGCGCAAGAGCGAGGAGCTCGCCGAGCTGCTCCGCGGCGAGGGCAAGGAGGTCGTCTCGTACCTCGTCGGCCGCAAGGCCGTCGGCTACTACCGGTTCCGTCGTCGCGAGTACGTGCGCGACTGGGTCGGCGAGACGGACAACCCGGTCGCGGAGACCGCTCGGGAGATCGCGAAGGCGGTCGTGGACGCGTTCGTGCAGGACACCGACGAGGGCGGCGTGGACGAGATCCACATCGTCTACAACCGCTTCGTGTCGATGCTCACGCAGACGCCCGAGATGCTGCGGCTGCTGCCGCTCGAGGTCGTCGAGGGCGTGGAGGAGCCGGACCGCAACGAGGTCCTGCCGCTCTACGAGTTCGAGCCGGACTCCTCGGAGGTGCTCGACGCCCTCCTCCCCGTCTACATCGAATCGCGGATCTACGCCGCGATGCTGGAGAGCGCGGCGAGCAAGCACGCCGCGACCCAGCGTGCGATGAAGGCCGCAAGCGACAACGCGGACAAGCTGATCCGCGAGTACACCAGGCTCGCGAACAACGCGAGGCAGCAGGAGATCACGCAGCAGATCTCCGAGATCGTCGGCGGCGCGGACGCGCTGTCCGGCAGCTGAGGAAGGACGTAAGCCATGACGCTCACCGCTCCGGAAGAGCAGAAGACGGTGGAGCCCGGCGTGGGTCGCGTGTCCCGCGTGACCGGACCCGTCGTCGACATCGAGTTCCCGCACGATGCGATCCCCGAGGTCTACAACGCCCTCAAGACCTCGATCGTCATCGGTGACGAGTCGACCGAGATCACCCTCGAGGTCGCGCAGCACCTCGGCGACGACGTCGTGCGCGCCATCGCCCTGAAGCCGACGGACGGCATGGTCCGCGGCCAGGAGGTGCGCGACACCGGTGCGCCCATCTCGGTGCCCGTCGGCGACGTCACCAAGGGTCACGTGTTCAACGTGATCGGCGAGCCGCTCGACCTGAAGCCGGGCGAGCAGCTCGAGATCACCGAGCGCTGGCCGATCCACCGCAAGGCCCCGCAGTTCGACCAGCTCGAGTCGAAGACCACGCTGTTCGAGACGGGCATCAAGGTCATCGACCTGCTGACCCCGTACGTGCAGGGCGGCAAGATCGGCCTGTTCGGCGGTGCCGGCGTCGGCAAGACCGTGCTCATCCAGGAGATGATCTACCGCGTCGCGGCCGACCACGGCGGTGTGTCCGTGTTCGCCGGCGTCGGCGAGCGCACCCGCGAGGGCAACGACCTCATCGGCGAGATGGAGGAGGCGGGCGTCTTCGACAAGACGGCCCTCGTCTTCGGCCAGATGGACGAGCCGCCCGGGACGCGCCTCCGCGTGGCCCTGTCCGCGCTGACGATGGCGGAGTACTTCCGCGACGTGCAGAACCAGGACGTGCTGCTCTTCATCGACAACATCTTCCGGTTCACGCAGGCCGGCTCCGAGGTGTCGACGCTGCTCGGCCGCATGCCGTCCGCGGTGGGCTACCAGCCGAACCTCGCCGACGAGATGGGCGTCCTCCAGGAGCGCATCACGTCGACCCGAGGCAACTCGATCACCTCGCTGCAGGCGATCTACGTGCCCGCGGACGACTACACCGACCCGGCGCCGGCCACCACGTTCGCGCACCTCGACGCGACCACCGAGCTGTCGCGCGAGATCGCGTCGCGCGGCCTGTACCCGGCGGTCGACCCGCTGACCTCGACGAGCCGCATCCTCGACCCCCGCTACCTGGGCGAGGACCACTACCGCGTCGCGACGACCGTCAAGCAGATCCTCCAGAAGAACAAGGAGCTGCAGGAGATCATCGCGATCCTCGGTGTCGACGAGCTGTCGGAGGAGGACAAGATCACGGTGTCGCGTGCGCGCCGGATCCAGCAGTTCCTCTCGCAGAACACCTACATGGCGAAGAAGTTCACCGGCGTGGAGGGTTCGACCGTTCCGCTGAAGGACACCGTCGAGTCGTTCGACGCGATCGCCAAGGGCGACTTCGACGACGTGCCCGAGCAGGCGTTCTTCAACGTCGGCTCGATCTCGGACGTCGAGGAGAAGGCCGCCCAGATCGCGAAGGAGAACGGCTGATCATGGCCGACCTCACGGTCACCGTCGTGTCGGCGGACGAGCAGGTCTGGTCCGGGCAGGCGACCATGGTCGTCGCGAAGACCAAGGAGGGGGAGATCGGCATCCTCGCCGGTCACCAGCCGCTCCTGGGCGTGCTGTCCGCGGGCGAGGTGCGCATCACCGCCGCCGACGGCGGCCGCGTCACCGCGAACGCGGAGGACGGCTTCATCTCCGTCGAGAACGACACGGTCACCATCGCCGCGCGCGCCGCGGCGCTGGCCTGATCACTGCTCCGAAGGGGCGGTCCCGCCGGGGCCGCCCCTTCGGCACGTCGTGATCGTCCTCATCCCGCCGTCGGAGACGAAGGCGGAGGGCGGCGCGGGCGTCCTCGACCCCGCGACCCTCTCCTTCCCGTCCCTGCGCGGACGGCGGCGCACGGCGCAGGCGGCGCTGAAGCGCGTGCCGCTGAAGGACGCGCCCTCCGTGCTGAAGCTCGGCGCGCGCAACGCGCACGAGGCGCGCTGGAACCGCGAGCTGACCACCGGGCCGGTGCTGCCGGCGATCGAGCGGTACACCGGCGTGCTCTACGACGGGCTCGACGCCTCGACGCTGCCGCCGGCTGCGCGGACGTGGGTCGACGCGCACGTGGTCGTCGCGTCGGCGCTCTTCGGCCTGGTCCGGGCGACCGACCCGATCCCGCTCTACCGGCTGTCCGGGTCGACGACGCTGCCGGACCTGTCGCTGAAGGCGCACTGGCGCGAGGCGGTCGCGTCCGCGATCGCCGCGACGGGGGAGTGGGTGCTCGACGCCCGGTCCGAGGCCTACGCGGCGCTCGGGGCGGCACCGGCCGGCAGCGCCTTCCTGCTCGTGGAGACCGCGGAGGGGCGGGCGCTGAACCACTTCAACAAGCACGCCAAGGGCGCGCTCGTGCGGCGGCTGGCGGAGACCGGGGCGGAGGCGGGCTCGCGCGACGAGCTGCTGCACTGGGCCGCCGCGCACGGCGTGCCGCTCGAGCCGCGCGGCGACTCGGACGTCGTCCTCCGCGTCTAGCGTTGACCCCATGACCGAGGTGACGGCGACTGCGGCGGCCGAGGCGGTGCGGCGCGCGCTGGAGCTCGCGCCGATCGTCGACGGGCACAACGACTGGCCCTGGGAGCGGCGCCTCGGGCACGGCTCCTCCGTCGAGGGCCTGGAGGGGCCGCTGCCCGGCCACACGGACATCGTCCGGCTGCGGCGCGGCAAGGTCGGCGCGCAGTTCTGGAGCGTCTTCGTCGAGGACGAGGACCGCGGGAACGACGCGGTCGCCGAGACCCTCCAGCAGATCGACCTCGTGCACCGCATGGTCGAGGCGTACCCGGACGACTTCGTGCTCGCCCGGTCCGCCGCGGACGTCGAGGCCGCCCGCGCCTCCGGTCGCGTCGCCTCGCTGCTCGGCGCCGAGGGGGCGCACAGCATCGCCGACTCGCCCGCCGTGCTGCGCATGCTCGCCGCCCTCGGCGTGCGCTACCTGACGCTGACCCACAACCGGAACAGCGCGTGGGCCGACTCCGCGACCGACGAGCCCGTGCACGGCGGCCTCACCGAGCGGGGCCGCGCGTACGTCCGCGAGCTGAACCGCCTCGGCGTGCTCGTGGACCTGTCCCACGTCGCCCCGAGCACCATGCACGCCGCGCTCGACGTGACGAGCGCGCCGGTGATCTTCAGCCACAGCTCCTGCCGCGCGCTGAACGACCACCCGCGGAACGTGCCCGACGACGTGCTCGTGCGCCTGGCGGGCAACGGCGGCGTGATCATGGTCACCTTCGTGCCGCAGTTCCTCGACGCCGACTACATGGCGTGGGACCGCGACGGCCGCGAGGGTCCGGCGCCTCGCGTGCCGCTCTCCCTGCTCGCCGATCACGTCGAGCACGCCCGCGAGGTCGCCGGCGTGCGGCACGTCGGCCTCGGCGGCGACCTCGACGGCGTCGACGCGCTGCCGGAGGGGATCACCGGCGTCGACGGGTACGGGCTGCTGCTCGACGAGCTCGCCCGCCGGGGCTGGAGCGCCGCCGACCTCGCGGGGCTCGCCGGCGCGAACGCGCTGCGCGTGCTGCGGGAGACGGACGCCGCCTTCGCGGGCTCGCGGCGCGCCTCCGGGCTCCTCCGCTGACGTCACGGAACGGTGTCGATCCCGGCCGAGCGCCGAAGCTGAAACGCACCTGAAACGTCGAGCCCCTACCGTCGTCGGGCGGCCGGGTGCCCGGGGAACCGGGGGCGGCCGCCGACATCGAGGAGACGCATGAAGCACCTGCCGGCACGCCTGACGGCGATGACCGCGACCGCAGCCGCCGTCGCGCTGATCGTGAGCGGGTGCTCGTCGAGCACCGGCGGCGGTCAGAGCACGGGCGACAAGACGCTGGTGGTCGACAACGCCTTCGACCTGAAGACCTCCGACCCGGCGCGCGCCTTCGAGCTCACCGGCTCGATCGTCGACAAGGCGCTCTACGAGACGGCGCTGACGTTCGAGGGCTCGGACGTGACGAAGCCCGTGCCGCAGCTCACGACCTACAAGATGAGCGACGACGAGAAGACGATCACGCTGACCCTGAACGGGAAGCACGTCTTCGCGAGCGGGAACCCCGTCACGATCGACGACATCGTCTGGTCCTACAAGCGCGTGCAGGGCATCGCGGGCAACCCGTCGTTCCTGCTCTCCAACCTCTCGACGGGCAAGCCGTTCGCGATCGCGAAGACGTCCGACACGACGATGACGATCACCGACACCCAGGCGAACCCGGCGCTGCCGACGATCCTGCCGAACCCGTCGCTCGGCGTGCTCGACTCGAAGACGCTGCAGGCCCACGGCGGCACCACCGACAAGAGCGACGGCGCCGAGTCCTACCTGAACGCGACGTCGGCCGGTTCCGGGCCCTACGCGCTGTCGTCCTACAACGCGACGAGCAAGGTCGTGTTCAAGCGGAACCCGAAGTACGTCGGCGACAAGCCGGCCTACGGCCGCATCGTGCTGCAGAACGTCAAGGGCCCCTC
This sequence comes from Amnibacterium soli, assembly GCF_039544415.1. Taxonomy (NCBI): domain Bacteria; kingdom Bacillati; phylum Actinomycetota; class Actinomycetes; order Micrococcales; family Microbacteriaceae; genus Amnibacterium; species Amnibacterium soli. The sequence goes on from NZ_BAABLP010000001.1 coordinate 610,288, forward strand.
GCAGAAGATCGACGTGCAGGGCGGCCAGGCGCAGCTCGCGCTGAACCTCAACGCGCAGCAGGTGAACGGCCTCGGCTCCGGCGACATCAAGGTCATCAAGACCCCGTCGGCGAACGTCGGCTACCTGTGGCTGAAGCAGAACGCCGGCGTCTCGGGCGGCGTGACGGACGAGCCGGACTTCGTGAAGGCCGTGCGCCACGCGATCGACTACAAGGCGATCCAGACCATCGCCGGCAGCGGCTCGACGCAGCCGGGCGGCATCGTGCCGTCGCAGTTCCTCGGCTCGCTCGCGACGGACGAGAACAACACGACCGACGTCGCCGCGGCCAAGTCGGACCTCTCCGCGGCGAAGTACAGCGGCCAGTCGATCACGCTGTCCTACCCGACGGACGCGGCGCTCGACGGCGTCTCGTTCGCCGACATGGCGCAGTCGATCCAGTCGGACCTGAAGGCCGCGGGCATCGCGGTGAAGCTGAACGGCCTGCCGATCGCCACGCTGCTCGACTCCTACCGGGCGGGCAAGCTGCAGGCCGGCCTCATGTACTGGGGCCCGGACTTCCCGGACCCCTCCGACTACCTGACCTTCAGCCCCGGTGAGGGCCTCGGCCTCCGCGCCGGCTGGGCGAAGGACATGGCGCCCGAGGTGACGAAGGCCAAGGAGGCGGCCATCGCCGCGCAGGGCGACGAGCGGGCCGCGGCGTACCAGGCGTGGCAGAAGGCCGCCAACGCGGACGGCGCGTTCGTGCCGCTCGTGCAGGCCGCCAAGTACGCGGTGACCAACGGGGTCGGCGGCGTCACGCAGAACGCGATCTGGACGGTTGACCTCGCCACGATCGAGTAGCGCACTCGACGAGCGCGCGGAGACCGCCGCCCGGGCCGCGAGGTCCGGGCGGCGGCTGCCGCCGCTGGTGCGCTACATCGCCATCCGGCTCGGCCTGTCCCTGGTCCTCATCGTCGGCGTGACCGTCGTCACGTTCGTGCTGACGAACCTCGTCCCCGGCGATCCCGTGATCGCCGCCCTCGGGCAGCGGGCGGCCGACGACCCGAAGATCGTCGCGACCTACCGCGCCGAGCAGGGCCTCGACCAGCCGCTCGTCGTGCAGTACTTCGTGTACCTCGGGCACCTGCTGCAGGGGAACCTCGGCACCTCCATCGGCACCCGCAACCCGGTCGTGCAGGACCTCGGCTACGCCTTCCCGGCCACCGCGGAGCTCGCGATCTTCGCGATCGTCGTCGCCGTGGTCATCGGGCTGGTCCTCGCCGTGGTGGCGGCGCTGCGCCGCAACCGGTTCAGCGACCAGCTGATCCGCGCGATCAGCGTGGTCGGCATCTCGGTGCCGACCTTCTGGCTCGCGGTGGCGGCGTACTTCCTGTTCTTCTTCGTGCTGCACGTCACCCCGGGCTCGGGGCGGCTCAGTGCGATATACGACGCCCCGCCGCGCGTCACCGGGCTCTTCACGATCGACGCGCTGCTCGCCGGGCAGCCCGACGTCGCCGCGGACGCGTTCGCGCACCTCGTGCTGCCGGGCTCGGTGCTCGCGGTGTACACGCTCGGGCTGCTCGTCCGGTTCGCCCGCTCGTCGATCCTCGACGTGCTGAACCAGGACTACGTGCGGGCCGCCCGCGCGAAGGGGCTCCCGCCGCTGCGCGTCGTCACCGCCTACCTGCTGCGCGGCGCGCTGCTGCCGATCCTGACGATCGTCGGCCTCGCGTTCGGCTCGCTGCTGTCCGGCGCCGTGCTCACCGAGCAGGTGTTCGCCTGGGGCGGCATCGGCCAGTACGCCTACCGCGCCGCCACCTCCCTCGACCTGCCCTCGATCATGGGCGTCGGGCTGATCGTCGGAGTCGTCTACATCACCGTGAACTTCGTCATCGACCTCGTGTACGGCTTCGTCGACCCGCGGGTGCGCGTCGGATGACCGCCGTCCCGCTGCGGCGCCGGAGTGCGCTGCGAGTCCCGGCCGCCTGGCGGCGCCCGGCCGCCCTCGGCGGCGCCGTGGTCCTGCTCGCCTGGGTGCTGGTCGCGCTGGTCGACCCGCTGCTCGGGCTGCAGGACCCGCTCCGGCGCAGCATCGACGTCGCGCTGCAGGCCCCGTCCGCCGCGCACCCGTTCGGCACCGACGAGCTCGGCCGCGACGTGCTCGCCCGCACGCTCTGGGGCGTCCGCGCCTCCCTGCCGCTCGCGGTCCTGCTCGTCGCCGGCTCCCTGGTCGTCGGCTCGGTGCTCGGCGCGATCGCCGGCTACCTCGGCGGCGTGGTCGACGAGGTGATCATGCGCCTCGCGGACCTCGTCTTCGCGTTCCCGACGATCATCCTGGCGATGGTCGTCGCCGCGGCCCTCGGCCCCAGCCTCGCCAACGCGGTGCTCGCGCTGCTCGTCGTGTCCTGGCCGAACTACGCCCGCGTCATGCGCGCGCTCGTGCTCGGCGCCCGCGGCCAGGAGTACGTCGTCGCCGGCCGGCTGCTCGGCGCCGGGCCGTTCACCTCCCTCCGCCGCGACGTGCTGCCGAACGTGTCGGCGCCGATGCTCGTGCTGGCGATGCTCGACTTCGGCAACCAGATCCTGCTGCTGGCGGGCCTGTCCTTCCTCGGACTGGGCGCGGTGCCGCCGACGCCGGAGTGGGGCTCGATGGTCGCCGACGGCGTCACCCAGTTCTCGAGCTGGTGGCTCGCCACCTTCCCGGGCCTCGCGATCTTCTCGGTCGTCGTCGCGTTCAACCTCATCGGCGACTCGCTACGCGACGCGCTCGATCCGCGCACCGCCGGTGCCGTCCAGGGGTCCTCGATATGACCGGGCTCGAGATCCGCGGGCTCGTGCTCGAGCTCGGCGGCCGCCGCATCCTCGACGGCGTCGACGTGACCGTGCCCGCGGGCCAGGTCACCGGCCTCGCGGGGGAGTCCGGCTCCGGCAAGACCATGACCGGGCTCACCGTGATGGGGCTGCAGCCCGCCGGCGGCAGGGTGACCGGCACGGTCGCCTACGACGACGGCGAGGTGCAGGTGCCCGACCTGCTCGCGCTGCGCCCCGGCGCGCTGAACCGCATGCGCGGCCGCCGCATCGCGATGGTGTTCCAGGACCCCACCGCGAGCCTGCAGCCCATGCTCTCCATCGGCACGCAGCTGACGGATCACCTGCGGCACCACCTCGGGCTGTCGCGCGGGGCGGCGCGCACGAGGGCCGCCGAGCTGCTCGAGCGGGTGCGCGTGCCGGACCCGGAGGCGGCGCTGCGGCGCTACCCCCACCAGTTCTCGGGCGGCCAGCTGCAGCGCATCGCGATCGCCGTCGCGATCGCGTGCGAGCCGAAGGTGCTGATCGCGGACGAGCCGACGACCGCGCTCGACGTGACGGTGCAGGCGGGCGTGCTGCGCCTGCTGCGGGAGCTGACCGACGACCTCGGCCTCGCGGTGCTGCTCGTGACGCACGACCTCGGGGTCATGTCCGCCGTGGCGGACACCGTCGCGGTGATGCGGCACGGCGCGGTCGTCGAGCACGGCCCGCGCTACCAGGTGATCCGCGAGCCGCGGACGGACTACGCGAAGGAGCTCGTGGAGTCGCTGCCGCACACGCCGCCTCCGGGCGTCGGAGAGGACCGGTCATGACCGCACGACTCGCGGTGGAGGGGGCGACGGTCACCTACCGCCAGCCCGGGCGCGGCGTCCTCACCGCGGTCGACGGCGTCGACCTCGAGGTGCGCGCCGGGGAGGTCGTCGGCCTGGTCGGCGAGTCCGGCTGCGGCAAGTCGACCCTCGCCCGCGCGGTGTGCGGCCTCGAGCCGCTGACGGGCGGGCGCATCCTGCTCGACGGGGAGCCCGTGAAGCGGCTCGGCTTCCGCCCCCGCGAGGTGCGGCAGCGCCGCATCCAGATGGTGTTCCAGAACCCGTACGCCTCCCTCAACCCGCGCCGCCGCGTCGGCGCGCAGATCGAGGACGGGCGACGCGTCGCCGAGGGCGGGGCGCCGTCGGTCGCCGAGCTGCTCGACGCGGTGGGACTCGACGCCGTGGCGGCCGGGCGGTACCCGCACGAGTTCTCGGGCGGCCAGCGGCAGCGGGTCGCGATCGCCCGCGCCATGGCGACGGGACCGGACCTGCTGATCGGGGACGAGCCGATCGCGTCGCTCGACGCGAGCCTGCAGGCTCGCGTCGCCGACTTGATGCGCCGCGTCGCGCTCGACCGGGGCGCGTCGCTGCTGTTCATCAGCCACGACCTCGCGGTCGTGCGGGTCATCGCGGACCGGATCGCCGTCATGCAGGCGGGACGGATCGTCGAGCAGGGTCCCGCCGAGCAGGTGTGGGCGGATCCGCAGCACCCGTACACGCGCCGCCTGCTCGCCGCGATCCCGATCGCGGACGGCCTCGGGCGGCTGCCCGCGGTCTGACGTGCGGGCTGGGCGCGGTCACCGCTCGGCGCGGAAGCACCCCTCCACGTGGTCGTCGACGAGGCCCGCGGACTGCATGAGGGCGTAGAGCGTGGTGGGGCCGACGAAGCGGAGCCCCTCGCGCTTCAGCGCCTTGGCGAGCGCCTTCGAGGTGCTCGTGGCGGCGGGCACGTCCTGCAGGTCGGCGGGCGGCACGTGCTCGGCGGCGGCCGCGGGGGCGAAGGACCAGACGAGCCGGTCGAGGGCGCCCTCCCCGTCGCGCTCCTGCAGCGCGACGACGGCGCGGGCGTTCGCGATCGCCGCCTCGATCTTCTGCCGGTTGCGCACGATGCCCGCGTCCGCGAGCAGGCGCTCGACGTCCGCCTCGCCGAACCCGGCGACCACCGCGGGCTCGAAGTCCGCGAAGGCCTCACGGAACGCGGGGCGCTTGCGCAGCACGACGATCCAGGACAGGCCGCTCTGGAAGCCCTCCAGGGTGAGCTTCTCGAAGAGCGCCCGGTCGCCGTGCAGCGGGACGCCCCACTCGTCGTCGTGGTAGGCGGCGTACAGCTCGCCGGCGGCCCACGGGCAGCGGGCGCGGCCGTCGGGTCCGGTCACGGCGGTCATGGTCGGGAGGCTACTGGGAGCGGGGAGCACGCCGGGACGGTAGGTCCGCCGCGGCCGCCGCGGACGGTCGCATCCGATCCCGGAGGGGGATCCGCCCTGGGGAGGAACGGATCGCGGCGCCGCTCAGCCCAGCGAGATGATGACCGCGTCGCCCCAGTTCAGCGTGCTGGCGTAGAGGATCCAGGCCAGGTAGGGCAGCAGCAGCACCGCCGACCAGCGGGACACCGGCCAGGCCGTGGCGATGGTCGCGACGACCAGCAGGTCGAGCAGCACGATGATCGCCACGCCGATCCAGAGGGCGGCCGTGCCGATCAGCGGGTAGGCGCCGAAGAAGACGGGCGTCCAGAGCGAGTTGACGGCGAGCTGGGCGACGAAGAGCACGAGGGCGCCGCGGGCGCGCCGCAACCAGAGCAGCCACCCGGACACCGCGATCAGCAGGTAGAGCACGCTCCACACCGCGCCGAACGCCCAGTTCGGCGGCGTCCAGGTGACGTGGGGCGCGGAGGCGTACCAGCCGTCGACCTGCGTGACCGCGACGACGCTGCCGAACGCCGCGACGGCCGCGGCGATCAGCACGAAGAGCCCGAGCACGCCGAGGTCGCGGGCGGTGACCCGGCGGCGGGGCCGCGCGGGTCCGGTGCGGCGCATGGTGGTCGTGTAGGACAGGGCTGCTCCTTCGTCAGGAGCAGATGGTACGGGGGCCGGGTGTCGCGCCCGGGGTCATTCCCGCCCGAGCCGCCCGGACACCGCGGCGATCGCGGACGGACGGGAGGTGACCGCCTCCTCGGCGTCCGCGACCGCGAGCGAGCCGATGACGGCGTTGACCCCGGCGAAGCGCAGCGGCTCCGGCTCCCAGCGCGGCGGCCGGTGCCCGACCCACGGCAGCGCGGTGAGGGCCGTCCGCCGGTCGGTCACCAGGTCGGCCACCGTGCGCCCGGCCAGGTTCGCCGCGGCGACCCCGTCGCCGACGTAGCCGCCCGCCACGACGACGCGGCCGCCCGCGACGGGGGAGACGAAGGGGTGCCAGTCGCGCGGCACGCCGAGCGGGCCGCCCCAGCGGTGCGTGAACCGCACGCCGGTCATCGCCGGGAACAGGGCGGTGACGGACCGCTCGAGGTGCCGGTGCACGCGGCTGGAGCGGTCGTAGCCCGGGCGGATCGCGCTGCCGAAGTGGTAGCGGGCACCGCGGCCGCCGAACACGAGCCGGTCGTCGGCGGTGCGCTGCCCGTAGACGAGGTTGTGGCGGAAGTCGGTGACCGTGGCGCCGCGCGGCAGCCCGACCCGCGCCCAGACCGCCTCCGGCAGCGGCTCGGTCGCGAGCACGAGCGAGTAGAGCGGCAGGATCCGCCGGCCGACGGCGGGCAGCGCCGAGCCCCACGCCTCCGTCGCGACGACGATCCGGTCCGCCAGCACGGTGCCCTCGGTCGTGGTGACGCGGCCCGGCTCGACCCCCGTGACGGTCGTGCCCTCGAAGACGGTCGCGCCGCGCTCCTCCGCCGCCCGTGCGAGCCCGCGGACGAGCTTCGCGGGGTGCAGGCTCGCGCACGCGTCGGTGCGCAGCGCGACGCCGAGGGCGGCGTCGGACACCCGCTCGGGCACGGGCAGGCCCGCCTCCTCCGCCTCCCGCTGCTCCTCGGTCGCCGCCCGGTCGGCCAGGACCGAGCGGATCAGGGAGTAGGTGCCCCGCCGCGAGTAGTCGCAGTCGATGCCGAGGGCGGCCGAGGCCCGGCCGACCTCGTCGACGGTGTCGACCATCGCCGCGGACATCGCACGGGCGGCCTCGGCGCCGTGGCGCCGCGCCAGCTCGGCCGGGCCGATCGGCAGCAGGGCGGAGGCCCAGCCGCCGTTCCGGCCGGAGGCGCCGAACCCGGCGAACTCCCGCTCGAGCACGACGACGCGGGCGTCCGGCTCGCGCTCGAGGACGCTCACCGCGGTCCACAGCCCGGTGAAGCCGGCACCGACGATGCAGACGTCGGCGCGCAGGTCGCCCGGCAGGGCGGCACGCGGCGCGAGGTCGTCCAGGCCGCGCTCGACCAGGTCGTCCAGCCAGAAGGACGTGCGCCGCGGGTTCACAGGCGCGTCCACGCCTCCGTGAGGACCCCGCGCAGGATGCCCTCGATCTCGTCGAACTCGCGCTCGCCGATGGTCAGCGGCGGCGCGAGCTGGATCACGGGGTCGCCGCGGTCGTCGGCACGGCAGTAGAGCCCCGCCTCGAACAGCGCGGTCGAGAGGAAGCCGCGCAGCAGCCGCTCGGACTCGGCGTCGTCGAACGTCTCCTTCGTCGCCTTGTCCTTCACCAGCTCGATGCCGAAGAAGTACCCGTCACCGCGCACGTCGCCGACGATCGGCAGGTCCTTCAGGCGCTCGAGCGTCGAGCGGAAGACGGGGCTCTTGTCCCGGACCCGCTCGTTCAGCCCCTCCTCCTCGAAGATCCGGAGGTTCTCGAGCGCGACCGCCGCCGAGACGGGGTGGCCGGCGAACGTGTAGCCGTGCGCGAAGGAGGTGGAGCCGTGGCGGAACGGCTCGTAGATCCGGTCGGACACGATCGTGGCGCCGATGGGGGAGTAGCCGCTCGTCATCGCCTTCGCGCACGTGATCATGTCGGGCCGGTAGCCGTACACGTCGCACGCGAAGGTGGAGCCGATGCGGCCGAACGCGCAGATCACCTCGTCGGAGACCAGCAGCACGTCGTGACGGTCGCAGATCTCGCGCACCCGCTGGAAGTAGCCGGGCGGGGGCGGGAAGCAGCCGCCGGAGTTCTGCACCGGCTCGAGGAAGACGGCGGCGACGGTGTCCGGACCCTCGAGCAGGATCTGCTGCTCGATGCGGTCGGCCGCCCAGCGCCCGAACGCCTCCAGGTCGTCCGTCGGGCCGCCCGCCTCCTCGGCCCGGTAGGCGTTCGTGTTCGGCACGCGGAAGGAGCCCGCGGGCAGCGGCTCGAAGGGGGCCTTCATGCCGGGCAGCCCGGTGATCGCGAGCGCGCCGTGCGGCGTGCCGTGGTACGCGTACTGACGCGAGATCACCTTGTACTTCTCCGGCTTGCCGATCAGCTTGAAGTAGTTCTTCGCGAGTTTGTACGCGGTCTCGACCGCCTCCCCGCCGCCGGTGGAGAAGAACACGCGGTTCAGGTCGCCGGGCGCCTCGTGGGCGAGCTTCTCGGCCAGCTCGATCGCCGACGGGTGGGCGTACGACCAGATCGGGAAGAAGGCGAGCTGCTCCGCCTGCTTCGCCGCCGCCTCCGCGAGCCGCCGCCTGCCGTGCCCCGCGTTGACCACGAAGAGCCCGGAGAGGCCGTCGATGTAGCGCCGGCCGCTCGCGTCCCAGATGTGGTGGCCCTCGCCCTTGACGATGACCGGGACGCCGTTCGCCTCCATGGCGCTCTGCCGGGAGAAGTGCATCCAGAGGTGATCGCGCGCCTTCGCCTGCAGGGCCGCGTCGGCGGCCGGGGCGGGGTCCGGGACGAGCTGGTCGGTGACGGTCATGGTCTCCTCTTCCTCGTGCGGTGCGGGGCTCTAGCGGACGCCCCAGTGGTAGGCCTGCTTGCGCAGCTGCAGGTACATGAACGTCTCGGTCGCGGTGATGCCGGGCAGCTGCCGGATCTCCGTGTTCAGCAGCTCGATCAGGTCGTCGTCGTTCTCGCAGACGACCTCCGCGAGCACGTCGAAGGTGCCGGCCGTCATGACCACGTAGTCGACGGCGGGCAGGGCGGCCAGGCGGTCCGCGACCTCGCGGGCGTCGCCCGACACCCGGATGCCGATCATCGCCTGGCGGGTGAAGCCGAGCTGCATCGGGTCGGTGACGGCCACGATCTGCATCACGCCCGCCTCGGTCAGGCGCTGCACGCGCTGGCGCACCGCCGCCTCCGAGAGCCCGACGTGCTTGCCGATGTCGGCGTACGAGCGGCGCCCGTCCTCCTGCAGCTGGTCGACGATCGCCTTCGAGACGTCGTCGAGCTGCACCGGTGCCTGCCGATCGCGCTGCCGGGACGTCATGACGGGCGAGTCTGTCAGCACGGCCGGGTTCCCGCCACCGGATCCGTCGTCGGAGGCCTTTGTAACCCACGACATCGACCGTCGCACCGGGCCGGGGCGCCGGGTAGGTTCGTGCCATGGCGGAGACGACGGCACTCGGGAACACGGCACTCGGCAACTTCATCGGCGGCGAGCTGCAGGACGGCGGCCCGGGCACCATCGACCTCGTCTCCCCGGTGACGGAGGAGGTCTACGGCACCTCCGTCGACTCCGGCGCCGAGCAGGTCGACGCCGCCTTCCGGGCCGCGAGGACCGCCTTCGACACCTGGCGCGACACGACGCCGTCCGAGCGCCAGCTCGCGCTGTTCCGCATCGCCGACGCGATGGAGGCGCGCGCCGACGAGTTCGCGGCGCTCGAGTCGAAGGACACCGGCAAGCCCCTCGGCAGCCTGGTGGCGGACGAGATCCTCGTCTCCGTCGACCAGATCCGCTTCTTCGCGGGCGCGGCCCGCAACCTCGAGGGCCGCAGCGCCGGCGAGTACCTGAAGGACCACACCTCCTTCATCCGCCGCGAGCCCATCGGCGTCGTCGGGCAGGTCACGCCCTGGAACTACCCGCTGAACATGGCGACGTGGAAGTTCGCCCCCGCCATCGCGGCGGGCAACACGGTGGTGCTGAAGCCGTCCGAGACCACGCCGTCGTCGACGCTGCTGCTGGCCGAGGTCGCGGCCGAGTTCCTGCCCTCGGGCGTGCTCAACGTGATCACCGGCGGCCGGGCGACCGGCGCCGCGATGGTCGACCACCCCATCCCCGCGATGGTGTCGATCACCGGCTCCGTGCGCGCGGGCATGGCCGTCGCCGAGGCGGCGTCGAAGGACCTGAAGCGCGTGCACCTCGAGCTCGGCGGCAAGGCGCCCGTCATCGTCTTCGACGACGCCGACATCGAGCTCGCCGTCGAGGGCATCGTCACCGCCGGCTACTTCAACGCCGGCCAGGACTGCACCGCCGCGACCCGCGTGCTCGTGCAGGACGGCATCCACGACGAGTTCGTCGCGGCGCTCGCCGAGTACGCCCGCGACCACGCGACCACCGGTGCGCCCGACCAGGACGTGCTGTACGGCCCGGTGAACAACGCCGACCAGCTCGCCCGCGTCGCCAGCTTCGTCGACCGCCTGCCGGACCACGCGAAGGTGGAGCTGGGCGGAAAGCGCCACGGCGACGCCGGCTACTTCTGGGACGCGACGATCGTGTCGAACCTCCGTCAGGACGACGAGGCGGTGCAGCAGGAGATCTTCGGGCCCGTGCAGACCGTCCAGCGCTTCCGCGACGAGGCGCAGGCGATCGAGTGGGCGAACGACGTGCAGTACGGCCTGTCCTCCTCCGTCTGGACCCGCGACCACGGCACCGCGATGCGCGTCTCCCGCGCGCTCGACTTCGGCTGCGTGTGGATCAACACCCACATCCCGCTGGTCGCCGAGATGCCGCACGGCGGCTTCAAGCACTCCGGCTACGGCAAGGACCTCTCGATGTACGGCTTCGAGGACTACACTCGCGTCAAGCACGTCATGTCCTACATCGGAGCCTGAGCGCACCATTCGACTCGCGCCGGTCCTGGTCGGACAGGTGCTCGAGAAGGCATCGACGGGGGACGGCTTCACGCAATGGCAGGTGCCTTCTACTCCGCCGAGGTCCTCGAGCCCGGAGCGGACTGGCGACTGCTCGTCACCGACCGGTTCCTCGGTGCGTTCGGACCGGCGACGACCGTCTCGACCATGAGCACGCTGTGGCGGATCGCCGCCGACGACTCGCTCGGCCTCGACGCGCTGATCGCGGCGATCCCGTCGCGCGGGGTCTCCTCGGTGGAGCACTTCGCGATCGCGGCGCTCGGCCGCACCACCACGTTCGTCGTCCGCGGCGCCGGCTGCGCCGACGTCTCGGTGGCGAGCCGGGTGCGCCGCATCGACGCCCGCGGGTCCGAGCCCTGGTACGTCGCGGAGCTGTCGGGCGTGGAGCGGTTCGCGCTCGGGCCGCTGCAGCGCTCGCCCGGCGACCTCGCGCCGCAGCAGCGCGACCTGCCCATCGACGGCGGGGTCGTGTTCGGCCCGTGGCTCGGCTGGGCCTCGGAGGCGCTCGCGCCGCCTCCTCCTCCGCCCCCGCCCCGCTCGCGGCCGACGCCGGTGCAGGCGCCGCCGCTCGCCTCCCTCGACCCGCACGACACGAACGTGCTGGGGGACCTGGGCCGCCGCGCCGCGTCCCTCCGCCGCCACCGCGGCGAGCCGCCGGCGACCGCGCCCACGCCCGAGACGTCGACCGCGGCGGCCTTCCGCGTCGGCGACCGCCCCGTCGAGCGGGTCGATGCGCCCGTCTACGTCGGCCGGCAGCCGCGCAGCCCCCGCGTGACCGGAGGGGTGCTGCCGCGGCTCGTGCGGGTCGACAGCCCGAGCCGCGAGGTGTCCGCGACGCACATCGAGCTGCGCCCGACGCACGAGGGCCTGGTGCTCACCGACCTCGAGTCGACGAACGGCACCGTCGTCCGGCAGCCGGGCAGCGGGGTGCGCCGCCTCGAGTCGGGCGAGTCGCTGCCGGTCGTTCCGGGTACGCTCATCGACATCGGCGACGGGAACGTCATCGAGATACTCGTCTACCGCTGACCGGCCCTCGACTTCGGCCCCGACCGTGAAGGAGCAGGCCGCAGGGTGACGGAGATCGGATCCAGCAGCGGGCCCCGCCGCATCGCACTGCCCACCGGCGCAGGCGCCGTCGTGCTCTCGTGGGGCACGGCCACCGACATCGGCCATCGTCGGCAGGTCAACGAGGACAGCTACATCGCCGTGCCGCCGATCTTCGCGGTCGCCGACGGCATGGGCGGGCACGCCGCGGGCGACCTCGCGAGCGACGCCGTCGTCAACCGGCTGCGGACCGCGGCGAAGGACGGCTTCGTCACGCCCGCCGCGATCGGTCTCGCGCTCGCGCAGGCGTCCCACGACATCACCCACCTGGACGGCACGGCGCTGACCGGCGCGGGCACGACGGTGACCGGCGTCGCGCTGACGGTCTCGGACGACGACCCCTACTTCGCGGTCTTCAACGTCGGCGACTCCCGCGTCTACCGCTGGTTCGACGGCGAGTTCGAGCAGGTGACGGTCGACCACTCGGTGGTGCAGGAGCTCGTCGACGCCGGTGCGATCACGCGCCGCCAGGCGGACACGCACCCCGACAGCAACGTCATCACGCGGGCGGTCGGCTTCAACGAGCCGCCGATGCCGGACTACTGGATGCTGCCGATCGAGCCCGGCGTGCGGATGCTCGCCTGCTCCGACGGCCTCACCAAGGAGGTGGGGGAGGAGCGGATCCAGGCCCTCGTCTCCGCAGGGGCGCCCGCCGAGGCCACCGCGCAGGCCCTCGTGCGCGAGGCGCTCGAGGCCGGCGGTCGCGACAACGTGACCGTCGTGGTCGTCGACGTGGTCGAGGTCGAGCCCGCCCGGGCCTAGCCCCTCCGCGGTCCGCTCCTCCCCAGGCCCCGGCCGCACCTTCGCGGCCGGTCGGCGGCATGCTGCCGCCGTGACCGACCGCCTCGCCCTGCCCGCGCGCCCCGCGCCGCCGGACCCGCCGCCGTTCCCCGTGCTCGGCGTGATCGCGCCGGTGGTGCTCGCCGTCGGGCTGTTCGTCGTGCTCGGGACGCCGACGGTGCTGCTGCTCGCCGTGTTCAGCCCGGTGCTCGCGATCGCGGCGGTCGTCGACGGGCGCCTGCAGCTGCGCCGCCGCTCCGCCCGGGACCGGCGGCGGCACGACGCCGCACTGGAGGCGCTCGAGCGCGCGCTCGCGGTGCAGCGCTCGGCCGCGGTCGACGACGCCCGCGCGGAGGCGCCCTCGCCCGCGGTGCTCGCGGCGGACCCCGACGCCTGGGCGGGGCGCCCGCCGTCCGGGGTGCTCGTGCTCGGCACGGCGGACCTCGCATGCGCGCCGCTGGTCTCCGGGGTCGCGACGACGGACCGCGAGCGGCGGCTGCTCGCCGACGGCGCGCTGCTGCCCGACGCCCCGTTCACGGTGCCCGGCGGAACCGGTGTCGCGGTCGTCGGCCCCGGCCCGCTGCCGCAGGCCTTCTCCCGAGCGGTCGGGGTCGCGCGGCTGCGGGCCGCCGGCGGGGCGACCGGCGCGAGCGTGCTGCGGACCACGGCCGGCGCCTCGGCGGACCTGGTCGTGGAGATCGGCCCGGACGGCGCCGCCCGGGTCGTCCACGCGAGCGGACCGGCGGCGGGAGCCGCGGCCCGCGTCTTCCGGCCGGCGCTCCTCACGGCGGCGGCGCACCGGGCCGCGGTGTCGCGCGGCGGTCCGACCGGGCTCGGCGACCTGCTGGCCGCTCCGGCGAGCTCCGGGCTCGCGGCGCGCTTCCTCGTCGGCGCGGACGGGCCGGTGGAGCTCGACCTGGTGATCGACGGCCCGCACGCCGTGGTCGGGGGCACCACCGGCAGCGGCAAGAGCGCGCTGCTCACCGCGTGGATCCTCGCGCTGGCGGCGGCGCACCCGCCGGAGCGGCTCGTGCTGCTGCTCGTCGACTGCAAGGGCGGCGCCGCCTTCGACCCGCTGGCGCGCCTGCCCCAGGTCGCCGGCGTGGTCACCGACCTCGACGCCGAGGAGGCCGAGCGGGCGGTCGCCAGCCTCGGTGCCGAGCTGCGCCGGCGGGAGCGCGCGCTGCGGCACGCGGGTGCCGCAGACGTCGCCGCCTCCGGCCTGCCGCGGCTCGTCGTCGTGGTCGACGAGTACCGCGCGCTCGTCGACCGCGCGCCCGCGCTCGCGGCCCTGTTCGCGGACCTCGCCGCCCGCGGACGCTCGCTCGGCGTGCACCTGGTGCTCTGCACGCAGCGCCCGACGGGCAGCATCCGCGACGAAGTGCTGGCGAACTGCTCGATCCGCATCGGGCTGCGGGTGCACGACGCGGGGGAGAGCCGCGCGCTCGTCGGCTCCGACGCGGCCGCGCTGCTCGGGCGCGAGCCCGTCGGCGGCGCCGTCCTCGTGACCGACCGGACCACGAGCGTCCGGGTCGCCGCCGTCACGGAGGCGGCGGTGCAGGAGGCGGTCGCCGCGATCCGCGCCCGGCACACGGGGTCGCGGGTCCCCGCGCCGTGGCTGCCGCCGCTGCCGCTCGTCGTGCCGCTCGCATCGCTGCCGGCGCCGCCGTCGCCGCTCGTGCCGCTCGGTCTCACCGACCTGCCCGAGGAGCAGCGTCAACCGGTGCTCGCGTGGGACCCCGTCGCGCAGCCGCGGCTGCTCGTCGTCGGCGATCCCGGCACCGGGCGGTCGACCGCCCTCGCGGCGGCGTCGCGGGGGATCGGCGCCGCACCGCTGCCCGGCGACCCGGCCGCGCTCTGGGACCGCGTCGACCAGGCCGCCCGGCCGCTGCTCGTCGACGACCTCGACCACCTGCTCGACCGGCTGGGGGAGGCGCACCGCGCGGCGGCGCTCGAGCGGCTGGCGATGCGGCTCCGCGATCCCGCCGCCGCGCCGACCGTCGTGACGGCACGCGGGCCGTCCGCCTGGTCGGGCCTGCCGCTGCGGGGCGTCCTCGGGCTCTTCGACGAGACGGCGCTGCTCGGGCTGGGCCTCGACGACCACCTGGCGCTCGGCGGCGCGAAGGCCGCCTGGAGCGCGGACCCGCCGCCGGGGCGCGGGTGGTGCTCGGGCGCCCGGGTGCAGCTCGCCCTGGCGCCCGCCGTGCTCCCCGAGCAGCCGCCGGCGCCCGAGCCCCTCCCCGCGGGCGTCGTCGTGCTGCTGACCACGCGGCCGCAGCTCCGGCGCGACGCGCTGGCGGACGCCGGCTGGGCGGTCGCGGCTCCGGGTGTCGGCGGGCCGCTGCCGGACCGCACCGCCGTCGTCGGCTCCCCGGACGAGTGGCAGGCGGAGTGGCGGTCGCTGTCCGCGCTGCGGAGCGCCGCGGTCGTGCTCGTCGACGGCTGCGGCGCCGGCGACCTCCGGACCCTGCTCGGGATCGCGCAGCCGCTGCCGCCGGTCACCCGCCCCGACGAGGTCGTGCTCGTGCCTGCGGAGGGGCCGCCGCGCCGGGTCCGACTGCCCGGCGCGGCCTGAGCACGCGCCTAGAGCGTCTCGAGCGCCTCGCGCAGCACGGCGACCGCGTCGTCGAGCTGCGCGTCGGTGATGACGAGGCTCGGCAGGAAGCGGATCACGTTGCCCCAGGTGCCGGCCGTCAGGATCAGCACCCCGTGCTGCGCGGCGTAGGCCGCGATCTTCTGCACGGCGGCCGGGTTCGGCGTCTTCGCGCCGTCGGCGGTGCCGGACTCGACGAGCTCGATGGCGAGCATCGCGCCCTTGCCGCGGATGTCCGCGATCACGTCGAAGTCGGCGGCGAGCGCCTCGAGGGCGGGCCGGAGGCGGGCCTCGATGCGGCGGCCCGCGGCGAGCAGGTCCTGCTGCTCGATCTGCTCGAAGACCGCGACGGCGGCGGCCGCCGCGACCGGGTTGCCGCCGAAGGTGCCGCCGAGCCCCCCGGGCTGGGCCGCGTCCATGATCTCCGCGCGGCCGGTGACGCCGGCCAGCGGCAGACCGCCCGCGATGCCCTTGGCGAAGAACACGAGGTCGGGCTCGAAGCCGAAGTGCTCGCTCGCGAACCAGGCGCCGGTGCGGCCCATGCCGCTCTGGATCTCGTCGGCCGCGATGACGACGCCGTTCGCGTTCGCCCAGCGCTGCAGCGCCGGCAGGAACCCGTCGGCCGGCGTCTGGAACCCGCCCTCGCCCTGGATGGGCTCGACGACGAGGATCGCGAGGTCCGCGGCGCCGATGTGCTTCTCGAGGTAGTCGATCGTGCGCGCCGCCGCCTGCTCGCCGGTCAGGCCGTCGCGGAAGGGGTAGCTGCTGGGCGCGTGGTGGACGTCGCCCGGGAACGGGCCGAAGCCGGTGCCGTAGGGCATGGCCTTGTAGTTCATGGCCATCGTCAGGCTCGTGCGGCCGTGGTAGCCGTGCTCGAGCACCGCGACGCCGCGGCGGCCGGTGGCCTTGCGGGCGATCTTCACGCCGTTCTCGACCGCCTCCGCGCCGGAGTTCACGAGCACCGTCTTCTTCGCGAAGGAGCCCGGGGTCCGCTCCGCGACCAGCTCCGCGACGCGGATGTAGGACTCGTACGGCGTGATCGTGAAGAGCGTGTGGAGGAAGTCGCCGAGCTGCTCCCGCGCGGCCTCGACGACCGCGTCGTTCGTGTGCCCGATCGTCGTGACGCCGATGCCCGCGCCGAGGTCGATGAAGCGGTTGCCGTCGACGTCCTCGATGACGGCGCCGTGGGCGCGCGCGATGTAGACGGGCAGGGTGCTGGCGACGCCGACGGGAACGGCCTTCAGCCGGCGCTCGTGCAGCGCGAGGGAGCGGGGGCCGGGCACCTCCGTCACGATCCTGCGGCCCGCGAGGGCGTCGTCGGTCTCGGTGGTCGTCAGCACGGATGTCACGGGGAGAGTCTAAGAACTTGGGCATTCCTGCGCGGCAGCCGCCGCGCATGGCTCAGGATGCTCCGGTGCATCTTCCGCGCAGACTCCTGCCCGCCCTCGTCGCCGTGAGCGGCGTCGCCCTGCTCGCCGGCTGCTCGACGCCCGCCTCGACGAAGGCCTCGTCCTCGCCCGCGGCGTCGTCGTCCTCCTCGGCGTCCGCGTCGACGGCGGCGGACCTCGCGTGCCCCGCCTCGGGCTCCGCCTCCGACGCCGTGAAGGTGACCGGCTCGGGCAGCAGCGAGCCGAAGGTGTCCTTCCCCGCGCCGACGACCGTCACGACGACGCAGCGCACGACGATCACGAAGGGCGACGGCGCGACGGTGCAGCAGGGCGACAGCGTCAGCCTCGCCTACGTGATGTACGACGCGAAGTCCGGCAAGAAGCTCGACAGCCGCGGCTGGTCGGCGAAGAGCCGCGTCGTGTTCCCGGTCGACGCCGCGCAGGTGCTGCCCGGCTTCGCGGCCTCGGTGGTGTGCGCCAAGGAGGGCGACCGCATCGCCTCCGTCATCCCCGCCTCCCTCGCCTTCGGCTCGACCGGGTCGGAGCAGATCCCGGTCGGCGGCGGCGACTCGATCGTGTTCGTCGCCGACATCGTCGGGCTCTCGCCCACGAAGGCGACCGGTGTCTCGAAGCCGCTGCCCTCGGGCTTCCCGAAGGTGACCCTGGCGAGCAACGGCACGCCGAGCGTGAAGATCCCCGCGACGAAGGCGCCGACGTCGCTGAAGATCGCGGACAGCAAGGTCGGCACCGGTGCGACGGTGAAGGACAAGGACACCGTGACGGTGCAGTACCAGGGCGTGCTCTGGCGCACCGGCGGCATCTTCGACCAGTCGTGGGGCAAGAGCGGCCCGACCAGCTTCGCGACGAACCAGGTCGTGAGCGGCTTCGGCAAGGCGCTCGTCGGCCAGAAGGTCGGCTCGCAGGTCGTCGCCATCATCCCGCCGGCCGAGGGCTACGGGAAGACGGGCAGCACCGACGGCTCGATCAAGGGCACCGACACGATGGTGTTCGTCATCGACATCCTGGCCACCGCCTCGAAGTGACCTGCGCCTAGGGTTCCTTGGCGTGGCTTCGGAGCATGCGTACGCGCTGACCGCCGAGTGGACCGGGGACCGCGGCGGCGGCACGACCGGGTACCGCGAGTACGGACGGAACGTGGTCCTGCGGGTCGACGGGAAGCCGGAGCTGCTCGCCAGCGCCGACACCCCGTTCCGCGGCGACGCGGACCGCTGGAACCCGGAGGAGCTGCTGCTCGCGGCGCTCAGCGAGTGCCACCTGCTGTCCTACCTCCACGTCGCCGTGCAGCACGGCGTCGTGGTCACCGGCTACACCGACGCGGCGACCGGCGAGATGACGGTCACCCCGGACGGCGCCGGCCGGTTCACCCGCGTGGACCTGCACCCGACGGTGACGCTCGCCGACGAGTCGCAGCGGGAGCTCGCGGACTCGCTGCACGGGCAGGCCAACCGGCTGTGCTTCATCGCCAACTCGGTGTCCTTCCCCGTGCACCACAGCCCGGTGGCGCCGGCATGACCGCGCGGCGGCGGATCCTGCTGCTCGGGTCCACGGGCTCGATCGGCACGCAGACGCTCGACGTGATCGCGGCGAACCCCGACCGGTTCGAGGTCGTGGGCCTGGCCGCCGGCCGGAACCGCGCGCTGCTCGAGCAGCAGGCGGAGCGCTTCGGCGTGCGCGCGCTCGCGCAGGGGACGGAGGAGGCGGAGGCGCTCGTCCGCGACGTCGAGGCCGACGTCGTGCTGAACGGCATCACGGGCGCGGCGGGGCTGCGCCCGACCATCGCGGCGCTGCGGACCGACGCCGTGCTCGGGCTCGCGAACAAGGAGTCGCTGATCATCGGCGGCCCGGTCGTCAAGCCGCTCATGGCGCCCGGGCGCGTGCTCCCGGTCGACAGCGAGCACTCCGCCATCGCGCAGTGCCTCGTCTCCGGCTCCCACGACGAGGTGCGGCGCCTCGTGCTCACCGCCTCCGGCGGCCCGTTCCGCGGCCGCAGCCGCGACGAGCTGCGGTCGGTCACGCCCGCGCAGGCGCTCGCGCACCCGACCTGGGACATGGGCCTGATGGTCACCACCAACTCCGCGACCCTCGTGAACAAGGGCCTCGAGGTCATCGAGGCGCACCTGCTGTTCGACGTGCCGTTCGAGCGGATCGACGTCGTCGTGCACCCGCAGTCGATCGTGCACTCCATGGTCGAGTTCACGGACGGCGCGACCATCGCCCAGGCGTCGCCGCCGGACATGCGGCTGCCGATCTCGCTCGCCCTCGACGCGCCGCACCGGATCCCGCACGTCGGCGCACCGCTCGACTGGACGACGGCGCAGTCGTGGACCTTCGAGCCGCTCGACGACGCGGCGTTCCCCTCCGTGACCCTCGCGAAGGTCGTCGGCGCGGCCGGCGGCACCCGGCCCGCGGTGTTCAACGCCGCGAACGAGCAGGCCGTGCACGCGTTCCACGCGGGCCGGCTGGCGTTCCTCGACATCGTGCCGCTGATCGAGGCGGTGCTCGCGAGCGTGCCGGAGGCGTCCGGGACGCCGGACCTGGAGGCGGTCCTCGACGCGGACCGGCAAGCGCGCGCGGCCGCCGACGCCGTCATCGCCCGCGGCTGAACCGCTCAGCAGGTTCATAGCGCGCCTCCGCCGGGTCGCGCCCCGCTGCTCGGGGCGGCACGTACCCTGTCCGCCGTGACCGCGCTGCTCTTCCTCCTCGGCGTGCTCGTGATCGCCGTCGGCGTCGTCGTCTCGATCGGGCTGCACGAGGTCGGGCACCTCGTGCCCGCCAAGCTCTTCGGCGTCCGGGTGACGCAGTACATGATCGGCTTCGGGCGGACCGTGTTCTCGCGCCGACGCGGCGAGACCGAGTACGGCTTCAAGGCGATCCCGCTGGGCGGCTACATCTCGATGGTGGGGATGTTCCCGCCGGCGAGAGCCGGGCGGCGCGAGCGGCTGTTCCAGGGGCGGCCGCCCGCCACCGTCGGCGAGGCCGTCGAGGGCGCCGTCGAGTCGGTCGAGGCGCCGTCCCGCGCCCGCACCGCCTCCACCGGCTTCTTCAACACGCTCGTGCAGGACGCCCGCGACACGAGCCAGGACCAGATCGAGCCGGGGGAGGAGCACCGCGCCTTCTACCGGCTGGCCGTCTGGAAGCGCGTCGTGATCATGCTCGGCGGCCCGTCGGTGAACCTCGTGCTCGGCGTCCTCTGCACCGCGATCCTGCTGATGGGCTTCGGCACGCTGACCCCGACGACGACCGTCGCGTCGATCTCGCAGTGCATCGTCCCCGCGACCCAGACCCGCGACACCTGCACGGCCTCCGACCCGGCGGCGCCCGCCGCGGGCACCGCGCTGAAGCCCGGCGACCGCATCACCGCGATCGACGGCGCGCCCGTCAGCACCTGGACCGACGTCACCGACGTCATCCGCCGCTCCGCCGGCCGGCCGCTCGAGCTGACCGTCGCCGCGAAGGCCGGCGGCACGGAGCGGATCCGGGTCACGCCCGCCACGAACACCGTCGCGGTCGTCGACTCCCTCGGTCGCGTCGTGAAGGACGCCGACGGGTCCACCCGCACGCAGACCGTCGGGTTCATCGGCATCACCTCGACGGAGGCGCTGCAGCAGCAGCCCGCCTCCGCCGTCCTCCCCGCCGTCGGGAACAACATCACCGCCGTCGCCGGCGTGATCATCAACCTGCCCGCGCGTCTCGTCGGCGTCGCGCAGGCCGCGTTCGGCTCGGGCGAGCGCGACCCGAACGGGCCGATCAGCGTCGTCGGCGTCGGCCGCGTCGCCGGCGAGATCGCCGCGAACCCGCAGATCACCGTCACCTCGAAGCTGGCGAGCCTCATCGGCATCCTCGGCAGCCTGAACATCGCGCTGTTCGTGTTCAACCTGATCCCGCTGCTGCCGCTCGACGGCGGGCACGTGATCGGCGCCCTCTGGGAGGGGCTGCGGCGCAGCATCGCGAGGCTGTTCGGCCGTCGCGACCCGGGGCCCGTCGACACCGCGAAGCTCATGCCGCTCACGTTCGCGGTGTCGATCCTGCTCGGCGGCATGAGCCTGCTGCTCATCTACGCGGACCTGGTGCACCCCATCCAGCTGTTCTGAGCTCACAGCCGGTCGCCTCGGGCGGGCGGCGTCCCGTCCTCGGGGCTTCGGGCGCAGGTCGGGCGGCGTGCGCAGCCGTGCACCTGCTTCCCCGTACGCTGAAGTGTTCCAAGGAGGTGCCGTGCCCGCACTCAACATCGGCATGCCGAAGCCCGTTCCCGAGGTGCTCGCGCCCCGGCGCAAGTCGCGCCAGATCAAGGTCGGGAAGGTGCTCGTCGGCGGCGACGCACCCGTCAGCGTGCAGTCGATGACCACGACGCCGACGCCGAACATCAACGCGACCCTGCAGCAGATCGCCGAGCTGACCGCCTCCGGCTGCGACATCGTCCGCGTGGCCGTCCCCTCCCGGGACGACGCGGAGGCGCTGCCGATCATCGCCAAGAAGAGCCAGATCCCGGTCATCGCCGACATCCACTTCCAGCCGAACTACGTGTTCGCCGCGATCGACGCCGGCTGCGCCGCCGTCCGCGTGAACCCCGGCAACATCCGGAAGTTCGACGACCAGGTCGGGAGGATCGCCGCCGCGGCGAAGGCCGCCGGGGTGTCCATCCGCATCGGCGTGAACGCCGGCTCCCTCGAGCCGAGCATCATGGAGAAGTACGGCAAGGCCACGCCGGAGGCGCTCGTCGAGAGCGCCGTCTGGGAGGCGAGCCTCTTCGAGGAGCACGACTTCCACGACTTCAAGATCTCGGTGAAGCACAACGACCCGGTGATCATGGTGAAGGCGTACCGCCTGCTGGCCGAGCGGGGCGACTGGCCCCTGCACCTCGGCGTCACCGAGGCCGGCCCCGCGTTCCAGGGCACGATCAAGAGCGCCACGGCGTTCGGGATCCTGCTGTCCGAGGGCATCGGCGACACGATCCGCGTCTCGCTGTCCGCCCCGCCCGTCGAGGAGGTCAAGGTCGGCCTGCAGATCCTGCAGTCGCTGAACCTCCGCGAGCGCAAGCTCGAGATCGTCTCCTGCCCGTCCTGCGGCCGCGCGCAGGTCGACGTCTACTCGCTCGCCGAGAACGTGACGACGGGGCTGGAGGGCATGAGCGTGCCGCTGCGCGTCGCGGTCATGGGCTGCGTCGTCAACGGCCCGGGTGAGGCGCGCGAGGCCGACCTCGGCGTCGCCTCCGGCAACGGCAAGGGCCAGATCTTCGTCAAGGGCCAGGTCATCAAGACCGTGCCGGAGGCGGACATCGTCGCCACCCTGATCGAGGAGGCGAACCGCCTCGCCGACGAGATGGGCCCCGGCGGCCCCACCGGCACGCCCGAGGTCGTCACCGTCTGATCGCCGCCGGTCCGCGGGCCCGAGCGGAATGCGCCTCGAACCAGGGGTTCTGCGTACGCGCACCCGGCTGCGAGGATGCTTGCCGGCCCTCGCCACCTAGAAGGGCCCACCCGCGGATTCGGGGGAATCCTTGATCATCTCGTCCATCACGGGCATCGGGAACGGCCACAAGACGGTCGCTCCGACGTCAACCACGCCCGCGACGACCACGTCCACGACGCCTGCGACGACTTCGTCCACGACGCCTGCCACGTCGACGACGACGAGCACGACCGCGCCGGTCGTCGCGACGCCGACGACCACCGCGTCGAGCACGACGGCGCCGACCGCGACCGCGACCGCTCCGACCACTCCGGTCGCGACAGCGACCCCGCCGACCACGACCACCCCGGTCGTGACGACGAAGCCGGGGACGACCTCGACGCCCGTGGTCCTCCCGACCGCGTCGAGCGCGGCGACCGCCCTGCCGACACCGGTCGCGGCGACCGCCGAGGTGCTCGTGCAGCGCACGACGCGCACCATCGGGTCGGCGGGCGACGCCCGCGCCGTCGCGCTCTACGCCGAGCTCGCCGCCGTCACCACCGCGGTCGCCCACGGCCTCTCGACCGCCCCGGCGGCCGCGCCGGCGCCGACCCCCGAGGCGGTCGCCGTGCGCCAGCGCGGCAGCGATCTGCACCTCGGTGCGGCGACGCAGGCGGCGGCGCGCACCACGGGGCTGCTCGCCGATCTGCAGTCCGTGCTCGACGGCGTGCACGCGCAGGCCGGTCAGGGCCTGGACCGCGGAGTCGTCGAGCAGCTCGTCCTGAAGCTCTGAGCGGCCCCCGCTCTGGGGGCCCGCGCCGCCTGCCGCACCGCGCGGGGCCGCCCTAGCCTGGGACTCCAGCGCGGCCCGAACGCCCGCTCCGCCCGGCCCCGATCGCCCGCACGATCGGGGCCGCGGCGCTGTCCGGGGCCCGTTCAGAGCAGCTGGCGAGCGTTCGCCTTCGCCAGGTCGATCAGCTCGTCGCCGCGCCCGGAGAGCACCGAGCGGATCGCGTAGAGCGCGAAGCCCTTCACCTGCGCGGGCGCGATGGTCGGCGGGATCGACAGCTCCTGCCGCTCCAGCACCACGTCGAGCAGCGCGGGACCGTCGTGCGCGAGGAACTCGTCCATCGCGCCCGCCAGGTCCTCGCCCCGCTCGACCCGGAATCCGCGCACGCCGATCGCCTGCGCGATGCGCGAGAAGTCGGGGTTCTCCAGCTCCGTGCCGAAGTTCACGATGCCGGCGGCCTTCATCTCGACCTCGACGAAGTTCAGCGACGCGTTGTCGTAGACGACGACCTTCACCGGCAGCCGCAGCTGCACGGCGGTCAGCAGCTCGCCGAGCAGCATCGCCAGGCCGCCGTCCCCGGCGAGCGCGATCGCCTGCCGCGACCGGTCGACGGCCAGCGCCCCGAGGGCCTGCGGCAGCGCGTTCGCCATGCTGCCGTGCGAGAACGAGCCGATCAGCCGGCGCCGCCCGTTGGTGTGCAGGTAGCGCGCGGACCAGGTGACCGGGGTGCCCACGTCCGGCACGAAGACGGCGTCGTCGGCGGCCTTCTCGTCGAGCAGGGCCGTGAGGTGCTGCGGGTGGATCGTGCCGGTCGTCGGCTCGGCCAGCTCGTCCATCGACCTGCGCGTGCGCCGGTAGTGGTCGAGCGCGGTCTCGAGGTGCTTCCGGTCCGTCTTGCGGACCAGCCGCTCGACGAGCGCGGCGCACGTCTCGCGCACCGTGCCCCGCAGCCCGACCTTCAGCGCCGCCCGCCGTCCGAGGTGCGCGCCGCGGACGTCCACCTGCACGACATCCGCGTCCTCGGGGATGAACTGCGGGTACGGGAAGTCGGTGCCGAGCATCAGCACGACCTCGCTGCTCTCCATCGCCCGGTAGCCGGAGGAGAACCCGAGCAGGCCCGTCATCCCGACGTCGAACGGGTTGTCCCACTCGATGTGCTCCTTGCCGCGCAGCGCGTGCACGATCGGGGCGCCGAGCGCGTCGGCCACGGCGAGCACCTCGTCGTGGGCGCCCGCGGTGCCCGCGCCGGCGAGGATCGTCACCTTGCCCGCGCCGTTCAGGACCGCCGCCGCCTGATCGAGCTGGGCCGCGCTCGGCACGATCGCGTACTGCGTCGGCTCGATGCGCGTCACCCGCTTCGCGTGCGCGGTCGACTCGAGCAGGGTGTCGCCGGTGAGCACGAGCACCGCGACGCCGCCCTCCTCGACGGCCGCGCGGATCGCGAGCTCCAGCAGCCGCGGCATCTGCTCGGGCGTCGTCACCAGCTCGCAGAACACGCTGCACTCGCGGTAGATGCGCTCCGGGTGCGTCTCCTGGAAGTACTGGGTCCCGACCTCGCTCGACGGCACCTGCGACGCGATCGCGAGCACCGGGGTGCGCGAGCGCTGGGCGTCGAAGAGCCCGTTGATGAAGTGCAGGTTGCCCGGGCCGCACGACCCGGCGCAGACGGCGAGGCCGCCCGAGATCTGCGAGTCGGCGGAGGCGGCGAACGCCGCGGCCTCCTCGTGGCGGACGTGCATCCACTCGACGTCGTCGTGCTGACGGATCGCGTCCGTCAGCCCGTTCAGCGAGTCGCCGGGGAGGCCCCAGACGCGGCGGACGCCGTTGACGGCGAGGACGTCGATGATCTGCTCTGCGATGGTCGGCACGGCGCCAGTGTGCGCCTCGCCTCCCTGCGGGCTCCCGGGTACCGGAGGGCGAGGGGCTGGGACGGCCCCTTCACTACACTCCTGGTCCGTGGTCACGCGCATGAGCCGGCTGTTCCTCCGCACCCTGCGGGAGGACCCCGCCGACGCCGAGTTCCTGAGCCACAAGCTCCTCGTCCGCGCCGGGTACATCCGCCGCCAAGCGCCCGGCGTGTTCGCGTGGCTGCCGCTCGGGCTGAAGGTCAAGGCGAAGGTCGAGGCGATCGTCCGCGAGGAGATGGACGCCGCCGGTGCGCAGGAGGTGCACTTCCCGGCGCTGCTGCCCGCTGAGCCGTACCAGCTGACCGGGCGCTACGACGAGTACGGCGACGACATCTTCCGGCTCAAGGACCGCAAGGGCGCCGACTACGTGCTCGCGCCGACGCACGAGGAGGCGTTCGCGCTGCTCGTGAAGGACCTGTACTCGTCGTACAAGGACCTGCCGCTCACGATCTTCCAGATCCAGGACAAGTACCGCGACGAGGCGCGGCCCCGCGCCGGCCTCCTGCGCGGCCGCGAGTTCACGATGAAGGACGCCTACTCGTTCGACATCGACGACGCGGGCCTCGACGCCTCCTACGACGTGCAGCGCGCCGCCTACGAGCGGGTGTTCGCCCGGCTCGGGCTCGAGTACGCGATCGTGTCGGCGCACGCCGGGGCGATGGGCGGCTCGCGCAGCGAGGAGTTCCTGCACCCGACCCCCATCGGCGACGACACCTTCGTGCGCTCGCCCGGCGGGTACGCCGCGAACGTGGAGGCGTTCCGCACGCTCGCGCCCGCCCCCTCCGACCCCGCGGGCCTCGCCTCGGCTACGGTGTTCGACTCGCCCGGCACGCCCACGATCGCCACGCTCGTGGATTTGCTGAACGAGCGGCACCCCCGCGACGACGGCCGGCAGTGGGCCGCGAGCGACACGCTGAAGAACGTCGTCCTCGCGCTCACCCACATCGACGGCACGCGCGAGCTCGTCGTCGTCGGGATCCCCGGCGACCGGGAGGCGGACCTGAAGCGCGCGGAGGCCGCCTTCTTCCCCGCGCTCGTCGAGCCCGCCACCGAGGAGGACTTCGCCGCCCGCCCCGGGCTCGTGAAGGGCTACATCGGCCCCTGGTCCGCGGCCGGGCCCGTGCTCGGCGAGGCCGGGTCCGCGAAGGTCCGCTTCCTCGTCGACCCCCGCGTCGCCGACGGCACCGCCTGGGTGACCGGCGCGAACGAGCCGGAGCGGCACGTGCTCTCGCTCGTCGCCGGCCGCGACTTCGTCGCCGACGGCACCGCCGAGGTCGCCGAGGTCCGCGCCGGAGACCCCGCGCCGGACGGCTCGGGCCCGGTCGAGCTGGCGCGCGGCACCGAGATCGCGCACGTCTTCGCGCTCGGCCGCAAGTACGCCGACGCGCTCGGCCTCAAGGTGCTCGACCCGAACGGGAAGCTCGTCACCGTGACGATGGGCTCCTACGGCATCGGCGTCACGCGCAACCTCGCCCTGATCGCCGAGGCGAACTCGGACGACAAGGGCCTCGTGTGGCCCCGCACGATCGCGCCGTTCGACGTGCAGGTCGTCGCCACCGGCAAGGACGAGGCGGTGTTCGAGGAGGCGGAGCGCATCGGCCGCGAGCTCGAGCAGCGCGGCGCGGACGTGCTGGTCGACGACCGCCGCGCCTCGCCCGGTGTGAAGTTCAAGGACGCGGAGCTGCTGGGCGTCCCGACGATCGTCGTCGTGGGCAAGGGGCTCGCCGAGGGCGTCGTGGAGGTCTGGGACCGGGCGTCCGGAGAGCGCAGCCAGGTGCCGCTGACGACCGTGGTCGACGACGTCGCCGCGGTGCTCGAGGGCTGAGGCGGTGCGCCTCCCGCCCATCGCGTGGGCCGGGATCGTCGCGGTCGTCGTCCTGGCCCTGGCGATCGCCGCCGGGCTGCTGACCGGCCCGGGCCCGCAGCCCTCCTGCACGCCCTCGGCCGGCGCGACGACCACGCCGAGCGCGTGCGCCACCTCGACCCCGACCGCCACCCCCTGAGCGCCCTCGACCCCGCGCCGAGGCTCGTCGCGACCGACCTCGACGGCACCCTGCTGCGCAGCGACGGCACCGTGTCGGCCAGGACGGCGCGCGTGCTGGCGGCGCTCGAGGACCGAGGCGTGCCCGTCGTGTTCGTCACCGGTCGGCCGACGCGCTGGATGGAGGTCGTGCGGCGGCACGTCGGCGGGCACGGCCTCGCGATCTGCTCGAACGGCGCCGTGGTGCTGCGCCTCGCCGACGACGCCGTCGAGCTCGTGCGGCCGTTGACGGAGGAGGCGGGCACCGCGGTCGTCGGCGCCCTGCGCGCCGCGATGCCCGAGGTCCGCTTCGCGATCGAGTCCGTCGAGGGGTTCGGCAAGGAGCCCGACTACCCGGCGACCCATCCGACGCCGCCCGGTTCGCCCGTCGAGCCGATCGACCGGCTGCTGCGCCGCCGGCCCGTGAAGCTGATGGTGCGGCACCCGACCCTCGGACCGGACGCGTTCCTCGCCGTCGTCGACGAGCTGGCCGCCGGCCGCGCGGTCGCCACGCGCTCGGGCACGACGGCGATGGTCGAGCTGAGCGCGGCCGGCGTCACGAAGGCGTCCACGCTCGAGCTGCTCTGCGACCGGTTCGGCGTCGCGGCGCACGAGGTCGTCTCGTTCGGGGACATGCCGAACGACCTGCCGATGCTCGCCTGGGCCGGTCGGTCCTTCGCCGTCGGGGACGCGCACCCCGCACTCGACGCCGTGGTCACCGACCGCGCGCGTTCGAACGACGAGGACGGCGTCGCCGTCGCGCTCGAGGCGCTCTTCGGCCTCTGACCGCGGGCGTCAGACCCCGGCGGGCACGCGGGAGCGGACCGCGCTCGAGCCGTCGGGCAGGCGCTCGACGTGCAGCCCGGCGGGGATGTCCTCCTGCATCGCCTCGACGTGGCTGATCAGGCCGACGGTGCGGCCGCCCGCGCGCAGCGAGTCCAGGGTCTCCATCGCCGTGTCGAGCGTGCGCCGGTCGAGCGACCCGAAGCCCTCGTCCACGAACAGCGTGTCGAGGCGGACGCCGCCCGCCTCGGCGGACACGACCTCCGCGAGGCCGAGCGCGAGGGCGAGGGAGGCGAGGAAGGTCTCGCCGCCGGACAGGGACGCGACGGGCCGCGGGCGCCCGGTGTGCTCGTCGAGCACCTCGAGCCCCAGGCCGCTGCGGGCCCCGCGGTACGCGACGCCGTCGTCGTGCTGCAGCGTGAACCGGCCGTCCGTCATCGCGCTGAGCCGCACGTTGGCCGCCGCGACGATCTGCTCGAGCCGGGCCGCGAGCACGTAGCTCTCGAGCCGCATCCGCAGCGCGTTGGACCCGCCGCCCCGCACCACGTCGGCCAGGGGGCCCACGACCTCGAGCTGCGCGCGGTCCTCGGCCATGGCGCCGTCCGCCGCGGCGATGCCGTCGGCGAGGCGCCGGGCGTCGGCCGAGCGCACCCGCGCGGACGCCGAGCGGTCCGCCGCCGCGTCGCGGGCGAGCAGCGCCGCGGTCTTCGTCGCGCCGGCCGCGTCGACGTCGACCGGCTCCTCGGGGGCGCCGGCCACGTCGCGATCGGCCAGCTGCGCCGTCGCGCCGTCGCGGGCGGTCTCCCACGCGCGCACCCGCCGCTCCAGCTCGATGCGCCGGTCCGCCGGCAGCGCGGCGGCCCGCGCCGATGCGGCGTCGGGCACGCCGGCCTCCGCGAGCGCGGTCCCGAGCCGGCGCCGGGCGTCCTCGTCGGCGTCCGCGGCCGTCGCGCGGCGCCGCAGCGCGGTCTCGACGGCGGTGAGGGCCGTTCGGCGGGCGCGGAGCCCGGCGGCCTTCGCGGCGACCGAGGGCGCGTCGCCGCGCGCGGTCGCGATGCGCGCCTCGGCGCCGTCGGCGGCGGCCCGCGCGGCGGTGTGCGCCTCGGACCGGTCGGCGAGCGCGGTCCGGGCCGACGCCACCACCGCGTCAAGGCGATCGGCGCGGGCGTCGAGGTCCGCAAGCAGCCCCGTCGCGGCGTCCCGCTCGGACTCGGCCGCCCGGGCGGCGTCGAGCGCGAGCTGGGCGGCGCGGACCGACTCGGCGGCCGAGGAGGGGGTCGCGCCGTCCGCGGTCGCCGCGGCCGCGGCGTGCTGCGCCCGTGCGGCGGCCGCCGCGGTGCTCGCCGCCGCCCGCCGGTCGGCTGCCGCCTGCTGCACCCGCTCGGCCGCCGTGATCGCCGCCTCGTCGGGCGTCTCGGCCGCGGCGTCCGCCGGCGCGGGATGGTCCAGCGAGCCGCAGACGGGGCACGGGGCGTCCGGCCGCAGCTCGGCCGCCAGCAGGCCCGCGGCGCCGGCGAGCCGCGCCGCCACGAGGCGCCGGGTGCGCGCGAGGGCGTCCTGCTCGTCGGCGAGCGCGCGCTCGAACGCGAGGTCGGTGCGCTGCACGAGCGCGAGCGCCTGCTCGGTCGCGGCGACCGCCTCCACCACACGGCGGGCGCGGAGGACCTCCGCCTGCGCAGCGGACGCTCCCGCTGCTGCGGCCTCCGCCCGCGAGCGCTGCTGCTGCAGCTCGTCGCGCCGCGCGGGCAGGGCCGCGACCTCCTCGAGCGCCGCCGCGAGCTGCGCCTCCGCCCGGGACCGGGCCTGCTCGGTGCCGGTGACGGCGGTGCGCAGGCGGGGGAGGTCGCGCTCCTCCGCGAGGCGCTCGGCGAGCGCGCCCAGCAGGCCGTCGAGGTCCGCTCCCGCGGCCGCGGGATCCGGCACGTCCTCGCCGAGGGCGTCGCGGGAGCGCGCGACCTCCTGCTCCGCCGCCGCGAGCTCGGCCGCCGCGCGGCCGGCCGCGTCCACGGCGGGCAGCACCGGCAGCACGCGCACCGCCTCGGCGATGCGGGAACGGGCCGCCTCGTCGGCGTCGCGGTCGGCGTCGAGGCGCTCGAGCGCCGTGCGCGCCGCGGCGCGGCGGCGCTGCAGGTCCTGCACCGCTACGGCGGCCGCCGCCGCCCGGTCCGCGTCCGCGAACGCGCCGCGCGCGGTCTCCGCCTCCGCGGCACGGGACGCCGCGGCGACCGCGAGGCGCTCGGCGACCTGCTGCGCCCAGGCCGCGTCCGCCGCCTCGGGAAGGTCCTCGTCCGCCAGGTCGCCGAGCCGTGCGAGGTCCGTCTGCAGCGCGGCGGCCCGCACGCCCACGGCCTGCTCGAGCACCTTCGCGCGCTCCGCGATCTCGGCCTCGAACCGCTGGAACCGCTCCGTGCCGAACAGGGCGCGCAGCAGACCGAGCCGCTCGTCGGTCCTCGCCTTCAGGAACTCCTGGAAGCGGCCCTGCGCGAGCAGGATCACCTGCAGGAACTGCTCGCGGGTCAGCTGCAGCACGGGCTGCAGGTGCTCCGCGACATCGACCGGCCTGGCGGCGACGCCGACCCAGCCGTCGCCCTCCCGCCGCTGCAGCGTCGCCGCCTGCGGCTCCTTCGTCGTGCCGGAGCCGCGCTGCTTCGGCCGCTCGTACTCGGGGGAGCGGACGATCCGCCAGCGCTCGCCCGCGACGGTCAGCTCGAGCTCGACGCGGGTGGGCGCACCGACGGCGGCGTGGTCGCTGCGCAGCCGCGCCTGGGCGCCGTCGTACCGCGGGGCGGTGCCGTAGAGGGCGAAGCAGATCGCGTCGAGGATCGTGGACTTGCCGCTGCCCGTCCTGCCGGTGATGAGGAACAGGCCCGCCTCGTCGAGCGGGGCGAAGTCGATCTCCTGCCGGGTCGCGAACGGGCCGAAGCCCTCGATGACGAGCCGCTGGATCCTCACGCGGCGCGCTCCGCGGCCTGCACGGCGGTCAGCACCTCGGCGACGAGCGACGACTCGGCGTCGCTGGGTCCGGCGCCGGCCCGCACGTGCTCCAGGAACCCGGCGATCAGCTGCGCGTCGGGCAGGCCCGCGGTGCGCTCGCCGTAGCTGCGGGCGTCGGCGGGCCGCACCCCCTCGGGCCGGTGCTCGAGCCGGGCGACGAACGGGAACCGCTGCCGCAGCTTCGCCATGGCGTCCTGCTGCCGCACCGGGTCCGTCAGCACGGCCTGGATCCAGTCCTGCTCGCGGTCGGCGAGGGCCGGGTCGGCGAGCAGGTCGGCGAGCGCTCCCGTGATCTCGCTGAGCCGGCGCGGCACCGGCAGGTCCAGCCACGCGACCTGCCCGAGGCCGTTCGCGTCGAGGTCCACCAGCCACGCGCCCCGCAGCGGCGACGTCTCGCCGAAGGAGTAGTGCAGCGGCGCGCCCGCGTAGCGGACGTGCTCCGCGAGGCGCATCCGGGAGTGGAGGTGCCCGAGCGCCGCGTAGGCGATCGGCGCCTCCTCCGTGCCGTCGAACACGGCGGCGGGCACCACGTCGAGCCCGCCGGCCGTGATGTCCCGCTCGCCGCCCGCCGCCTGCGGCACCACGCCGGCGGAGGCGAAGCAGTGCGCGAGCACGACCGCCCGGTTGCCGCGCGCCGCGACCGCGGTCCGCACGCGGTCCATGGCGGCCTGCAGCGCCTCCGCGTGCGTGCGCCCGCCGACGATCAGCGGCTCCAGGTAGGGGATGCCGAAGACGTCGACCGCGCCGTGCTCGTCCTCGAGCCGCACGGGCGTCTCGAGCGCCTCGGCGCGGGTGACGACGTGTACGCCGCCGGCCGCGGCGAAGGGCGCCTGGTGGCCGAGGCGCGCCGCCGAGTCGTGGTTGCCGCTCGTCATCACCACGGTCGCACCGGCCGCGCGGATCGCGAGCACCGCCTCCTCGAACAGCTCGAACGCCGCCGCCGCCGGGGTGGCGGAGTCGAAGACGTCGCCGGCGACGAGCACCACGTCGACGTGCTCGCGCCGCACCGCCGCCGCGAGCTCGAGCAGGACGCCGCGCAGGGCGTCGAGCGTCGACGAGCCGTGGAAGGTCCGGCCGATGTGCCAGTCGGAGGTGTGCAGCAGGCGCATGCCGCGCACGGTAACGGGGCGGTCGGACACCGCCTCCGGGCGCTCAGGCCGCGGGGACCGCGATCCGCAGGTCCATGGAGGCGACGCGCTGCGGCACGTCGACGAACGCGGCGGCGCGTTCGGGGGAGGCGGCCCAGGCGGCGTCGAGGCGGGCGAAGGCCTCGCCGTCGCCCTCCGCGGACACCGCCCAGACGAACTCGTCGGTCTCCGGCACCACCCAGGCGGACTCGAGAACGAAGCCGTAGGCGACCCGCGCGGGCAGCAGCCGTGAGCGCCACCACGCCGTGAACGCGGCCATCTCCCCGTCGACGATGCGGTACCGCCGCAGCTGCACGGTGCGCTCCTGGCTCATGGGGATCCTCCAGATGCTCGATCAGGCGCTGCTAGCGTAGGGGGGCCCGATTCGCGGGCGCTCGAGGCCCGGAGGGACGCCATGGAGATCGATCTCGCCGTCCTCCGCATGATGGAGCGCGAACGGGAGATCCCGTTCGACGAGCTGCTGCGCATCATCGAGGCGGCCATCCTGACGGCCTACCTGAAGCACACCGACCGGCCGGAGCACGCGCCCGCCGGCACCCCGACGCCCCGCGTCGAGATCGACCGGAAGTCCGGCAGGGTCACCGTCTACGTGCCCGAGCTCGACGACGAGGGCGAGCAGGTCGGCGAGGCGGTCGACGACCCGCAGGACTTCGGCCGCGTGGCCGCGTTCGCGGCGAAGCAGGTCATCAACCAGCGCCTGCGCGACCTCGGCGACGAGCGCATCCTGGGCGAGTTCAAGGGCCGCGAGGGCGACATCATCGCCGGGGTCATCCAGCAGGGGCCGAACCCGCGCATGGTGCACGTCGACCTCGGCTCGATCGAGGCGATCCTGCCCCCCGAGGAGCAGGTGCCGGGGGAGACCTACACGCACGGCGAGCGCATCCGCGTCTACGTGACGAGCGTCTCCCGCGGGCAGAAGGGGCCGTCGATCACGGTCTCGCGCACGCACCCGGCGCTGGTCCGGCGGCTGTTCGCGCTCGAGGTGCCCGAGATCGCCTCAGGCGTCGTCGAGATCACCGCGATGGCGCGGGAGGCGGGGCACCGGTCGAAGGTGGCCGTGCGCGCCACCCAGCCCGGCATCAACGCCAAGGGCGCGGCGATCGGCGAGCTCGGCGCCCGCGTGCGCGCGGTGTCGGCGGAGCTCGGCGGCGAGAAGATCGACATCGTCGACCACTCCGACGACCTGGCGACCTTCGTCGCGAACGCGCTGTCGCCGGCGCGCGTGACGAGCGCGTTCCTGCTCGACCGGGGCTCGAAGGCCGTGCGGGCCCTGGTGCCCGACTACCAGCTGTCGCTCGCGATCGGCAAGGAGGGGCAGAACGCCCGCCTCGCCGCCAAGCTCACGGGCGCGAAGATCGACATCCAGCCCGACAGCATCCTCGAGCAGGACTGACGCGACCGATCGGTCGGGTCGGGGAACACGACCGGACGGATCGGCGTTCACCTCCATCGGACGGGACCTCCGCCGCCTCGCGGCGGCGGGTACACTCGTCCGAGGGCGGCCACGGCTGCCGTCCTTCCACTGCCGCTCCGTTCGGGGGCGCGCAGTTCCCACCACGCGAAGTGGAACAGGCACATGGACCAGCGATGAGCGACTCGAGATGAGACCCGCACCGCAGTAGCGGCCTGCCCTGTCCGGGCAGGCCTGGACAGGAGAGAAGTGGCGAAACCACGCGTCCACGAGATCGCGACCGACCTCGGGATCGACACGAAGCTCGCACTCGCGAAGCTCAAGGAGATGGGCGAGTTCGTCAAGGGCCCGTCGTCGAGCGTCGAGCCCCCGGTGGTGCGCAAGCTGCGGGCGAAGCTCGCGGCGGATGGCATCACGACCGCCGGCGCCCCGGCGGGACCCCGCCCGGGCGCGCCCATGGCGGGCCGCCCCGCAGCACCGGGCGCCCGACCCGCGGCACCCGGACCCCGCCCGACGGCCGCGCCGTCGCAGTCGGCGCCCGCTGCCGCCGCACCGGCCCCGCAGCAGCCGGTCGCCCAGCGGCCCGCCGCGCAGCAGGCCCCCGCGGCCGAGCGTCCCGCGGCGTCCGCGACCCCCGCGGCGCAGGCGACCCCCGCTGCGGCGGCTCCCGCCCCGCAGCAGCCCGCCGCGCAGCGCCCGTCGCCGAGCGGTGACGTCGAGCGCCCCGTGCAGGACCGCTCGTCCGCGCCGCGTCCCGGCGGGGCCGCCCCCGGCGCCGCGAACCCGGGCACCGCGCCCTCGGGGAGCATCCCGCGTCCCGGCGGCGCCCCGCGCCCCGGTGCGCCGCGCCCCGGCAACAACCCGTTCGCCTCCAGCCAGGGGATGGGCCGTCCGAGCGCCCCGCGCCCGGGCAACAACCCCTTCGCCTCCAACCAGGGCATGGGCCGTCCCGGCGCCGGCGGCGGCGCGAGCGGCGCGATCCCGCGTCCGGGTGCCCCGCGTCCCGGTGCGCCGCGTCCCGGTGCACCTCGTCCGGGCGCTCCGCGTCCCGGCGGGCCCGGCATGGGCGCCCCGCGTCCGGCCGGCTTCGGTCAGCGTCCGAACTTCCAGCGTCCCGGCGGTGCCGGCGGTGCGGGTCGTCCCGGCGGCGCGCCCGGTGCGGGCGGCTTCCAGCGCCCGGCCGGCGGCTTCAGCGGTCCCCGCCCGGGTGGCGGCGGTCGCGGTCGCGGTCCCGGCGGCGGCACCGCGGGTGCGTTCGGCAAGGGCGGCGGCAAGTCCCGTCAGCGCAAGTCGAAGCGGACGAAGCGCGCAGAGTTCGAGATGCGGAGCGCCCCGAGCCTCGGCGGCGTCAGCGTCCCCCGCGGCGACGGCAACGCCGTCATCCGCCTGCGTCGCGGTGCGTCCATCACGGACTTCGCCGACAAGATCGACGCGAGCCCCGGCAACCTGGTGACCGTGCTGTTCCACCTCGGTGAGATGGCGACGGCGACCGAGTCGCTCGACGAGGCCACCTTCCAGGTGCTCGGCGAGGAGCTCGGCTACAAGATCCAGATGGTCTCTCCCGAGGAGGAGGACCGCGAGCTGCTCGACGGCTTCGACATCGAGTTCGAGTACGACGAGGACGACGAGGACCTGGAGATCCGGCCCCCCGTGGTCACGGTCATGGGTCACGTCGACCACGGCAAGACGAAGCTGCTCGACTCGATCCGCAACGCGAACGTCGTCGCGGGCGAGGCCGGCGGCATCACGCAGCACATCGGTGCCTACCAGGTGTGGAAGGAGCACGAGGGCAACGAGCGCGCCATCACTTTCATCGACACCCCGGGTCACGAGGCGTTCACCGCCATGCGTGCCCGCGGTGCGCAGGTGACGGACCTCGCGATCCTCGTGGTCGCCGCCGACGACGGCGTCATGCCGCAGACGGTGGAGGCGCTGAACCACGCCCAGGCGGCCGGCGTGCCGATCGTGGTCGCGGTGAACAAGGTCGACAAGGAGGGGGCGAACCCCTCCAAGGTCCGCCAGCAGCTCACCGAGTTCGGCCTGGTCGCGGAGGAGTACGGCGGGGACACCCTGTTCGTCGACGTCTCGGCCCGCAACGGCACCGGCATCGACGAGCTCATGGAGGCGGTCCTGCTGACCGCCGACGCCGGGCTCGACCTGCGTTCGAACCCGAACCGCGACGCGCGCGGCGTGGCCATCGAGGCCCGCCTCGACAAGGGCCGCGGTGCGGTCGCCACCGTCCTCATCCAGACCGGGACGCTCCGCGTGGGCGACTCGATCGTGGCGGGCACGGCCTACGGCCGCGTCCGTGCGATGACGGACGAGAACGGCCAGGCGATCGCCGAGGCGTACCCGTCCCGAGCCGTCCAGGTCCAGGGCCTCTCCTCCGTCCCGCGAGCCGGCGACACCTTCCTCGTCACCGAGGAGGACCGCACGGCCCGTCAGGTCGCGGAGAAGCGCGAGGCCGCCGAGCGGAACGCGTCGCTGGCGAAGGCCCGCAAGCGCATCTCGCTCGAGGACTTCATGGGTCAGATCGAGGCCGGCAAGGTCGACTCGCTGAACCTGATCATCAAGGGCGACGTGTCCGGTGCCGTCGAGGCGCTGGAGGAGTCGCTCCTGAAGATCGAGGTCGACGACAGCGTGCAGCTGCGGATCATCCACCGCGGCGTCGGCGCCGTCACCGAGTCGGACGTGAACCTGGCGACGGTCGACAACGCGATCATCATCGGCTTCAACGTGCGCCCCGACCCGAAGGCCCGCGAGCGGGCCGCTCGCGAGGGCATCGACATCCGCTTCTACTCGGTGATCTACTCCGCACTGGAGGACGTCGAGCAGTCGCTGAAGGGCATGCTCAAGCCGGAGTTCGAGGAGGTCCAGTCGGGCCTCGCCGAGATCCGCGAGATCTTCCGCTCGTCCAAGGTCGGCAACATCGCCGGTGTCATCGTCCGCAGCGGCACGATCACGCGCAACGCGCGTGCCCGGGTCATCCGCAATGGCGTCGTGGTGGGGGACAACCTCCAGATCGACTCGCTGCGCCGCTTCAAGGACGACGTCACCGAGGTGCGGACGGACTTCGAGTGCGGCATCGGCCTGGGTCGCTTCAACGACATCCAGATCGGTGACGAGATCGAGACGACCGAGACCAAGGAGAAGGTCCGGGCGTAGTCCCGCTCATGTTCGCGGATACGGGGATTCGGCTTCGCCGGGTCCCCGTATCCGTGCACCGCACGACCAGAAGGAGAGAAGTGGCTGACCACGGCAGGGCTGCGAAGCTCGGCGACAGCATCAAGGAGATCGTCGCGAAGCGGCTCGAGAAGGGCCTCCGCGACCCGCGTCTCGGGTTCGTGACGATCACCGACGTGCGGATGACGGGCGACCTGCAGCACGCGAGCATCTTCTTCACGGTCTACGGCACCGAGCAGGAGCGCGAGGACTCGGCCGCGGCCCTGAAGGCCGCGACGGGCCTGCTGCGCACGGAGGTGGGCCGCAACATCCACGCGCGCCTCACGCCGACGCTGGAGTTCATCCCCGACGCGATCCCGGAGAACGCGGCGCACGTCGCGGACCTCCTGGCGCAGGCGCGGGAGCGCGACACCGCGGCGCGTGCGCTCGCGGAGGGCGCGCAGTACGCCGGCGAGGCCGACCCCTACGTGAAGCCGCGCGAGGCCGACGAGGAGTGAGCGGCAACCGGGCCCAGCGCCGGGCGGCGGCCGCACGGCCGACGCTCGAGAACCGGTACGGGTCGCGCGGCCAGCGCCGGGCCCTCGGTCCGGCGCTGATCGGCGCGCTCGTGCTGCTCGGCGGGCTGCTGCTCGTCGGGCAGGAGTCGTACCTGGTCATCCGCTTCGCGGTGAGCATCCTCGCCCTGATCACGGCCGTGTTCGTGTGGCAGTCGAGGAAGTGGGCCTGGCTGCCGGTGCCGGTGGTCGTCGCGGTGCTCTGGAACCCCGTGCTGCCCTTCGACTTCTCGGGCCAGCCGTTCCGCGTGGGCCACGTCGTCGGCGCCGCGGCCCTGCTGCTGGTCGGCGCCGTCGTCCGGTACACGCCGCCGAAGGACTGACCGCCGCCTCCCGCGCCGGCTCGACGCGGCGTCCCTGATCTGACGGAGCGCGGCGTCGACGGAGGGACAGGGCGTCGATCGAGGGGTCGCGCCGGTCAGGCGGGGAGCGTCCAGCCGCCCTCGGCGCGGGTCGCGAGGCCGTCGCGCTCGAGCCCGACGAGGATGCGGGAGCGCACCCCCGGATCGGGCAGCACCGCCGCGAGCTCCGCCTCCGCGACCGGCACGTCGCTCGCGCGCAGCTCCGCCATCACCCGGCCGCGCAGCTGCCGGTCCGATCCCTCGAACCGCGCCTGCCGCCGCGGAGGCGGGCCGTCGTGCGCCGGGGAGCCGGCGAGGCGCCAGGCGCACACCGCCGCGAGCGGGCACTCGTCGCAGCGCGGCGAGCGGGACGTGCAGACGACCGCGCCGATCTCCATCATCCCGGCGTTGAACGCCCGCTGCTCGACGAGGTCGTCGGGCAGCAGCGCGGCCATCGCGGGCAGGTCCCGGCGGGCTGCGGGCGCCTCCGGCTGCGCGACGCCCTGCACGGCCCGCGCGATCACCCGCCGCACGTTCGTGTCCACGACGGGGTGCCGGTGCCCGTGGGCGAAGACCGCGATCGCGCGCGCGGTGTAGTCGCCGATGCCGGGCAGCGCGAGCAGCTCGTCGACGTCCTCGGGCACGACGTTCCCGTGCCGGTCGGCGATCGCCGTCGCGCAGGCGTGCAGGGCGAGCGCCCGCCGCGGGTAGCCGAGGCGGCCCCACGCGCGGAGGACCTCGGCCGGCGGCGCCGCGGCGAGGTCGGCCGGCGTCGGCCACCGGCGCAGCCACTCCTCGAGGATCGGCACCACGCGGGCGACCTGCGTCTGCTGCAGCATGAACTCCGACACGAGCGTGCCCCAGGCGCTGAAGCCCGGCCGGCGCCACGGGAGGTCCCGCGCGTGCACCGCGAACCAGTCGGTGACGAGGGCCGGGTCGAGCGCCGTCATCCGAGCCGCTTCTCGAGCAGGACGCGGTCGACGCCGTTGAGTGGCCGCCGGCCGACCTCCGTGTAGCCGCGCCGGACCCAGTGCGCGAGCGCCTCCGTCATCCGCGCGTCCGTCTGCAGCCGCACGGTGTTCGTGCCCGACTCGATCGCGGTCAGCTCCGCCCGGTCGAGCAGCGCGGCGCCGACGCCGCGGCCCTGCTCCTCCGGCGCCACCGCCAGGATCTCGACGAGCACGTGGTCGGGGTGCGGCCAGAGCACGAGCACGCCGACGACCCGGTCGTCCCGGGTCGCGACGACGGCGGCGAGCGCCCAGACGACGGTCTCCCAGTCGACGGGAGGAGCGGAGCGGGCGCCGGTGCGTGCGGTGAACGGGGCGAACGCACCCGCGACGAGCGTCCGCAGCGCGGGCACGTCGGCGCCCCGCGCGGCGCGCACCCGGGTCCCCGACATCGGCTCCGAGCGTAGGCGGCTACCGTCGCAGGCATGGCCCGATGGCAGCCCGAGCGGGCCGACGTGATCGCCGAGTACGCCCGCGAGATCCTCGACGTGCACCCGCGCGGCCGGCTCGTCGTCGGCCTCGACGGGATCGAGCACCCGGCCGCCGGCGAGCAGCCGTCCGGCCGGGAGGCGTTCGCCGCCGACCTCGCCGCGGCGGTGCAGGCGGAGGGGGTGCCGGCGCGCGCCGTGCCGATGGGCCGCTTCGCGCTGCCGGACGCCACGACGCCCGAGCGGTTCTTCGACGAGGCCGGCTTCCGGGCCGACGTGCTGACGCC
The DNA here is from genome assembly GCF_039544415.1 of Amnibacterium soli. NCBI lineage: Bacteria > Bacillati > Actinomycetota > Actinomycetes > Micrococcales > Microbacteriaceae > Amnibacterium > Amnibacterium soli. The sequence continues at coordinate 648,993 of NZ_BAABLP010000001.1, forward strand.
CTACCGGCGGGGCGGGCTGGACGGGCTGGAGGCGGACCGCGCGGTCCTGGTCGTGTCCGGCCCGTTCCTGCACTTCGGCGACCTCGCGGGCGTCTGGCACACCAGCGCCTGGCTGCAGGTCCCGCGGGCGGCGGCGCTCGAGCGAGACGGGGCACGGCTGCCCGGCGTCGACCTCGCCCCCTGGACCGCGCTCGTCGACCTGGCGTTCCGCCGTCTCGACGCCCGCAAGCTGGCGAACGCGTCGTTCGACCTCGCCGACGCCGCCCACCCGCGCCGCCGGTTCGAGGACGCCTGCTGATCAGCCCACCAGCCGCCTCCCGGCCTCGTCGGGCGGCAGGAAGCCGCCGGTCGCCTCGATCCGGTGCACCAGCTCCACGATCCGGCGGTTGACCGGGGTGGGCACGCCGAGGCGCTGCCCGGCCTCGACGACGGCGCCCGACAGGTGGTCGATCTCGCTCGGCCGGCCGCGGCGGATGCTCTGCAGCGTGCTGCCCGGATTCGGCACGTCGCCCATGCGCTGCAGCACCCCGCGCCGCAGCACGCGGGCGGCGAGCGGCAGCGGCAGCAGCAGCAATGTCCGCAGCAGGCCGGGGGAGAGCGCGGGCAGGCCCGTGAGCCGCACCCCGTCGGCGCGGGCGACGCGGATCGTCTCCCGCATCGCCGCGGCGACCGCGGCCGTGAGCGGGGCCGAGCGCAGCGCCTCCTGCAGTCCGATCCCGGTGACGGCGGGCGCCGCGTTCAGCTGGTTGACCACGAGCTTCGACCACTGCACGCCCGCCAGGTCGGGCGCGGTGCGCACCGCGACGACCGACCCGAGCAGGTCCGCAGCGGTCCGCAGCGCCGTGTCGGAGGCGGAGTCGCGCGCCAGCACGGTGACGCCCGGGGCCGTGACCGTGACGACGCCGGGGGAGAGGTAGGAGGCCGCGATCATCGAGGCCGCGCCGATCAGCGGCGAGTCCGGCAGCGCCTCCCGCAGCGCCTGCGGGCCGCGCACCCCGTTCTGCACCACGACGACGGGCACCCCCGCCAGCGCGGCGGCGTTCTGCGCGGCCGCCGACGCCGCGTCCTGCGCCTTGACCGCGAGGAATGCGAGCTCCGGCGGTTCGGCGAGCGCCGGCAGCGCCGCGATGCGGGCGAGCGCGTCGCCGTAGCCGCCCTCGAGCCGCAGCCCGTGCTCGCGGATCGCGTCGAGCTGCGCGCCGCGGGCGGTCACCACGACCTCGTGGCCCGCCCGGTCGAGCAGGGCCGCGAAGGTGCCGCCGAGCGCTCCGGCGCCGATGATGCCGATCCGCACGAGGAGAGCGTAGGCAGTCGCGGATGGGACGATGGAGGGGTGACGACCGGCCTCCTCCTCCTGGACAAGCCGCTCGGCCCGACCTCCCACGACCTCGTGCAGCGCACGCGTCGCCTCGCCGGCACGCGCCGGGTCGGCCACGCGGGCACGCTCGACCCGGCCGCGAGCGGGCTGATGATCCTCGGCGTGAACGGCGCGACCCGGTTGCTGACCTACCTGGTCGGGCTCGACAAGACGTACGAGGCGACGATCCGGCTCGGCACCGCCACGACGACCGACGACGCGGAGGGGACGCCGGTCGGCGAGCCCGCGACGGTCACGGAGGCGGTGCGCGCCCGCATCCCGCAGGAGGTCGCCGCGCTGACCGGCGCGATCGACCAGGTGCCCTCCTCCGTCAGCGCCGTGCACGTCGACGGCCGCCGGGCGCACGAGCTGGTGCGGGCGGGCGAGGCGGTCGACCTGCCGTCGAGGCGGGTGACGATCCGCCGGTTCGAGGTCCTGGCGGTGCGCGACGACGAGCTCGACGTCGTGGTCGACTGCTCCTCCGGCACGTACATCCGCGCCCTCGCCCGCGACCTCGGCGCCGCGCTCGGCGTCGGCGGGCACCTCACCGCGCTGCGGCGGACCCGCGTCGGCCCGTTCGACGTCGCCGACGCGCCGCCGCTGGAGGAGCCCCTCGCGCTGCGCAGCCCCGCTGCGGTCGCCGAGGCGCTCTTCCCGGTCCTGCACCTCGACGACGCGCAGCGCATCGCGCTGCAGCAGGGGAAGCGGCTGCCGACGGAGCTGCCCGACGCCCCCGTCGTCGCCGCGCTCGCCGACGGCGTGCTCATCGGGCTCGTCGAGGTGGCCGCGGGCCGCACGCGCGTGCTCATGAACCTCCCGCCCGAGCAGGTCGCCCCGTGATCGCCGGCTTCACCACGGCCGCCGTCGTCGTGGCCGCGATCGCCGCGGTGCTCGGGGTCGCGCTGGGGCTCGCCGGCCGCAAGCCCTCCGACCTCTCCCTCGCCGGCCCGGCCCTGGTCGAGCTGCTGCTGCTCGCCCAGCTCGTGATCGCGATCGTCGCGCCCTTCACGGGCAACGAGCCCACCGGCAACCCCGTCGAGTTCTACGCCTACCTGATCTCGGCGCTGATCATCCCGCCCGCCGCGATCTTCTGGGCGCTGACGGAACGGACGCGGTGGTCCGTCGTGGTGGTCGGGATCGCCTGCTTCGCGGTGGCCGTGATGTTCGTCCGGATGCAGATCATCTGGACCGTGCAGGGCGCCTGATCCCGCACGAGCGGCCGTCGGCCGCGTGGGAGGATCGTCGGGCGATGACCGAGACCCGAACCGCCCGGCCGAAGACCAGCGGCGCCGGTCGCACGCTGATCGTCTTCTACTTCATCATGACCATCGCGGCGCTCGCGCGGAGCATCTTCGAGATCGTCTCCCACTTCTCCGTGGCGCCGCTCGCCTACCTCCTGTCGCTGTTCGCCGGCATCGTCTACCTGATCGCGACGATCGCCCTGGTCACGCCCGGACGTCCGGCGTTCCGCGTGGCGCAGATCGCGATCACCATCGAGCTCGTCGGCGTGCTCGTGGTCGGGGCGCTGTCGGTCGTCGACCTGTCGCTGTTCCCGTTCTCCGGCGACCGCAGCACCGTGTGGGCCTACTTCGGGCTCGAGTACCTGCTGATCCCGCTCGCCCTGCCGATCCTGGGGCTGCTGTTCCTGCGCAGCCAGCGGGCCGTCTTCGCGAAGGAGGCGTGAGCATGCGGATCTTCTCGGGCGTCGAGTCGGTGCCGGAGGGCTTCGGCCCCTCCGCCGTCACCATCGGCAAGTTCGACGGCCTGCACACCGGCCACCGGGTGATCATCGACGACCTGCTCGCGCTCGCCGGCGACGACCTGCTGCCCGTCGTGGTGACGTTCGACCGCAACCCGCTGCGGCTGCTGCGGCCCGACAAGTGCCCGCCGCCGCTCGTCGGCCTCGACCAGAAGCTCGAGCTGCTCGAGTCCGTCGGGGTCGCGGCGACCGTCGTGCTGCGGTTCGACGAGGCGCTCGCCTCGCTCGAGCCGGAGACCTTCGTCGACTCGGTCCTGATCGGCCCGCTCGGCACGAAGCGGCTGCTCGTCGGCGACGACTTCCGCTTCGGGCACTACGGCCGCGGCGACGTCGCCCTGCTCGAGCGGATGGGCCCCGAGCGCGGGTTCACCGTGCAGGTGCAGCAGCAGGTCACGCGGGCGTCGCGCCGCGTCTCCTCCACCTGGATCCGCGAGCTGCTCGGCGCCGGCGCGATCGAGGAGGCGGCGGAGCTGCTCGGCCGTCCGCCCGCCGTCCGCGGCGAGGTCGTGCACGGCGCGCACCGCGGTCGCGAGCTCGGCTACCCGACCGCGAACCTGGACCAGGAGTCGGACGGGATGATCCCCGCCGACGGCGTGTACGCGGGGCGCCTGGTGGACCGGTCGATGGCGCCGCCGGCGGTCTACCCGGCGGCGATCTCGGTGGGCAGCAACCCGACGTTCGAGGGCGTGCCGCCGAAGCAGGTCGAGGCGTACGTGCTCGACCGCACCCTCGACCTGTACGGGCACGTCGTCGACGTCGAGTTCACGCACCGCATCCGGGGCCAGGTCGCCTACGAGGGCATCGAGCCCCTGATCGCCCAGATGGCCGTCGACGTCGCCCAGGTCCGCACCCTCGTCGGCTGACCCTCCGCTCCTGCGGAACGGGAGATCAGTAGGAGCTCGCGTCGGACGCGCCGGAGGCGGTGCCCGTCTCCGCGAGGCGCTGCACGTCGGTGAGGATCGTCTCGGTCGCGCTGGTGCCGAAGCGGTCGACGCCGATCGCGCGCATCTCGAGCAGGGTGGCGAGGCCGCGCACGCCGCCCGACGCCTTGATGCGGACGGCGGGGGAGACCGCGTCGCGCATGAGGCGCAGGTGGTGCATGGTCGCGCCGCCGCCCGCGAACCCGGTCGACGTCTTCACGAAGGAGGCGCCGCCCGCCTCCGCCGCCTTCGAGCCAGCGACGACCTGCTCGTCGGAGAGGTAGGCGGTCTCGAGAATCACCTTGACGACGCGCCCCTCGGCGACGGCGACGACCGCCGCGACGTCGTCCGTGACGGCGGCGAGGTCGCCGCTGCGCAGGCGGCCGATGTGCAGCACCATGTCGAGCTCGCTCGCGCCGTCCTCCAGCGCCCGGCGGCTCTCCGCGGTCTTCGCCGCGGTCGACGTCGTGCCGTGCGGGAACCCGATCACGGTGCCCGTGGCGACGCCCGTGCCGTCCAGCCGCGCGACCGAGCGGGCGATGTCGGAGGGGCGCACGCAGACGCTGAAGACGCCCCAGCGCCCCGCGAGGTCGAGGTCGGCCGCGACGTCGTCGTCGGTCAGCTCGGGCTTCAGGATCGCGTGGTCGACGAGGGCGGCGATGGACTCGACGGTGGGGGTCTCCTGCTGCTGCACGGTCCACGAGGGTACGCGGGATCGTTTGGCCTCCTCAGGGCGGCCCCCTACCCTGACCGGGTGAGCGACTCCGAAGACACCGCGTCCGACCGCACGCCGACGGGGCCGCTCCTCCTGCTCGGCGACAGCCTCACCGAGGCCGGTCCGTGGGAGGAGGCGTTCCCCGACCGCCAGGTGATCAACGCGGGCAGGACCGGGGACACGACCGCGGACGTCGCCGCCCGCATCGACGAGGTGGTCACCGCGAAGCCGTCGACCGTCGTCGTGATGGCGGGCACGAACGAGTCGCGCCGCGCGACCGTCGAGCAGGTCGTGCGCGGCCTCGAGGACATCCTGTTCCAGCTGCGCCACGAGCTGCCCGACGCGCACCTGCTCGTCTGCTCGGTGCTGCCCCGCGAGCGGGAGCGCGCCGACTGGATCCGCGAGGTGAACATCCACGTGCGCCAGTTCGCGCCGACCGTGAAGGCCGACTTCGTCGACCTCTGGCCGTCCTTCGCGGAGGAGGACGGCGAGCTGCGCGCGGATCTCACGACCGACCGCCTGCACCTCACCGACGCCGGCTACGACGCCTGGGTCGAGCAGCTGCGCGGCGTCGTCGGCTGACGAGGACCCGCCCGCCGCGCCGCACGCGCGACGGCTTCCCGCTGGAAACACGCGACCGCTAGCATCAGCGATGGCGCCCGTCCCGGGTGCTCACACGACGCCGCATCGTCCGCGGCTGGAGGACTTCTCAGCAGAGCTCCACGACCTCACGAGGGGGACCCGCCATGGCTGCGCGCTCGAAGCTGCGACCCCTTCAGAGCCCGGCGTCGAGGATCCGCTCCCGCGCCGATGTGACCGAGGTCGGCGGCGTCCTCGCCCTCAGCGGCCGTCGGGAGACGCCGAGCGAGGCGCGCATCGCCGACCTGCTCTTCCTCGCCGAGGCGCTCGACGCCGCCGACATCGAGTACCTCCTCGTGCGCGACGACGCGCACCGCCCGATCCTCGTGGCCGACGAGACCGAGCGCCTCGCCGTCACCCGGGCGCTGGTGGCCGCCTGCGCCGACGAGCCCTTCCTCTCCGCCGCGCTGAAGCGCAACCTGCAGCCGCGCGACGAGACGGTGCTGATCGCCGACGGCGACGTCGCCCCCTCCCGCACCGACCGCCTCCTGTCCCTGTTCCGCCCGCGCGTCGATGCCGCGGGCGTGCTGCACGCGGAGCCCGAGAACGGCGTCCGCTTCGAGTTCTGGGTACGCCAGGGCGCCGAGGTGCGGGTGCCCGCCCCGAACGCCCTGACCCGCCGGCGATTCATCACCGCGGACGTCCTCCCGGACACGACGGAGCGGTACGGCCGCATCTGGTCGACGATCCGCGACATGTTCACGGACCTCGTCTCCGACGTCACCTTCCCGGTCGACATGGTCTTCTCGTGGGTCGACGGCACCGACAAGGAGTGGCAGCGGGCCCGCGCCCGCCGCATGGCCTCCTACGTCGTGGGCGAGGGCGACGACTCCGAGGCGCGGTACCGCCAGATCGACGAGCTGCGGTACGCGCTCCGCTCGGTGCACACCTACATGCCGTGGGTCCGCACGATCTACATCGCGACGGACTCGAAGGCGCCCGCCTGGCTCGCCGACCACCCGAAGGTGCGCGTCGTGCGGAGCGAGGAGTTCTTCCGCGACCCGTCCGTGCTGCCGACCCACAACTCGCAGGCCGTCGAGGCGCAGCTGCACCGCATCGACGGGCTGTCCGACCACTTCATCTACTCGAACGACGACATGTTCGTCGGCCGGCCCCTGCGGCCGGAGGTGTTCTTCTCGCCGGGCGGCATCAGCCGGTTCATCGAGGCGGACACCCGCATCGGCCTGGGCGACAACGACCCGGCCCGCAGCGGCTTCGAGAACTCGGCGCGCGTCAACCGGGCGCTGCTGCGCGAGCGCTTCGGACGGGTGATCACCCGGCACCTCGAGCACGCGGCGACGCCGCTGACCAAGTCGGTCATCGAGGAGATGGAGCAGGTCTTCGCGGCGGAGTTCACCGCGACCGCGTCGAGCCCCTTCCGCGCGAAGGACAACATCTCCGTCACCAACAGCCTGTACCACTACTACGCGCTGCTCACCGGGCGCTCGATCCAGAACACCGACTCGTCGGTGCTCTACGTCGACACCACGACGCACAAGGGCCTCGGGCTGCTGAAGCGGCTCGGGAAGCGCCGCGACTTCGACTTCTTCTGCCTGAACGACGGCAGCTTCCCGGAGGTCGCCCCCGACGTCCGCGCGAAGAAGGTCACCGACTTCCTCGAGCGCTACTTCCCGCTGCCCGCGCCGTGGGAGCGCCTCGACGGCGCCGACGCAGCCCCCGCCCAGGCCGGCTGACCCGCTCGCGCGCAGTTGCGCGCTCCAGTCCCAGTCGTACGCGAGCGCTCGCGCGCAACTGCGACCAGGCCGCGCAACTCCGGGTGCGCTGGCGAGTGCGTGCCGACCCCTGCCCCCGCATCTGCGCACTCCAGTCCCAGATGCGCGCAAGCGCTCCTGCGCAACTGGGACCGGGCTGCGCAACTGCGAGCGCCCTGCGGGCGGACCCGTGCGCTGCTCCGCCCGGCGCCGTCCCGCGAGCCGCGGGACCCGGCCGGCCAGCGGGTCAGTCGCGGATGATCGAGATGGGGGAGGTGAGGGCCTCGAGCTCCTCGTCGACGCGGTCGAAGCGGCGGGAGGGGAGGTGGGCGTTCATCGGCTCGGGCACGGTCACGCCGTGCGCGGCGAGCACCGCGGCGCTGTCGGCCGCCGAGGTCTGCGACATCGTGACGCCCGCCGCGACGGGCACGACCGAGTGCAGGACCAGCTCGTCGTACACGTGCACGAGGTTGTACGACTGGTTGCCGTCCTGCGGCCGCGTGCCCCGCGCCTCCCCGGTCAGGTCCTGCGTGTAGCAGGTCGCGGACGCGACGGAGACCGGGATGCCGGCGAAGGTGCCGCTCGTGGAGAAGTGGACGTGGCCGGCGAGGATCGACCGGACGTCGCTGCCCTCGAGCACCTCGCGCAGGCCGGCCTGGTCGCGCAGCTCGACCATCACCGCGAGGTCCTGGATGCAGGGCAGCGGCGGGTGGTGCAGCGCGAGGATCGTGCCGTGCGGCGCGGGGGAGGCGAGCTCCTCCGCGAGCCAGTCGAGCTGCGCGCCCGTGAGCTCGCCGTGGTGGTGGCCCGGCACGGAGGTGTCCATGGTGATCACGCGGAGGCCGTGCACGTCGTAGACGCGGTCGACGGGGCGGCGGTTGCGCGCCTGCCCGAACAGCTCGCGGCGGAAGGTCGCGCGGTCGTCGTGGTTGCCCATGCACCAGATGACCTGCGCGCCGAGGCGCTCGGCGGCGGGCTCGACGATGGAGCGCAGGAGGCGGTACGCCTCGGGGTCCCCGTGGTCCGCGAGGTCCCCGGTGAAGACGATGGCCTCGGGCCGCGTGCCCGACGCCTCCAGGTCGGCGAAGATCCGCCGCAGGCTGCGCTCGGGGGCGATCGCGTCGTACAGCCGGCCGCCGGGCACGAGCAGGTGCGTGTCGCTCAGGTGCAGCAGGAAGTGATCCGGGCGGGCGTGCTCCGCCGTGCGGGTCGTATCGGAACCTTCGGCGCCTCGAGTGGACAAGACGTATCTCGCTTTCCTGGCTGTGGCGGCACAAGCTACTCGCGGGGGAGGACGCCCCGCGGCCCCCCGAATGGACGGCGTCTGAACAGGCATCGTCGTCGGGCTGAACGCGGTGTCGAGCACCCGCGCCAGCGGGTCGGGAATCCGGCGGCGCAGGTGCACGGAGCGCCGCGTGCCGGTGCGCGATCGCCGTGGATCGTCCGCCGACGGCCTGGAACGACGCCCGGCGGGGCGTGCGCGGACGGTGGGCGGCGCCTGTGTCGATCCCGCTCGGCGGCGGGCCGCCTCATCCCGTCCGAAGGCGGCCCGGATAGCGTCTCCCCATGCCCTCGGACGTGGTCGACGACGTGGTGGTGGGTGCCGGCGTCGTCGGCCTCACCACGGCCCTCCTGCTCGCTCGCGGAGGGCACGAGGTGGTCGTGGTCACCGCCGAGCCGGTCGGCGGGGGATCCTCGGGGCGGTCGCTCGGGATCGTGAGCGAGCTGCACGGCACGGCCTACCGCCGGATGCGGGGCGAGACCGCGCGCAAGAACGCCGCCGCCTACCGCGCGATGAACGCGGACGGGTTCGCGCTGCTCGCGGGCGTGCTCGAGACCTCCGGCACCCCGCACGAGCGGCGCGACGCGTACCTCGCTGCCTCCCGGCCGGAGGGCGCCGCCCGCATCGACGACGAGCACCTCGCCGCGCACCGGGCGGGTCTGAAGCTCGAGAAGCTGCAGCGCGCCGACGCGCTGCCCTTCGCCCACCACGGCGCCGTGCGCCTGCAGGACCAGATCCGCGTCGACCCCGCCCGCCTGCTGAGCGCCCTCGCGATCGCCGCGGCGGAGGCGGGGGTGCGCATCGTCGAGCGGGAGCGCGTCGTCGACGTGCGGGTGCGCCCGCGCGGCACCAGCGTCGTGGAGACCGGCTCCGCGGAGTACGCGGGCCGTCACGTCGTGCTCGCCACCGGCACGCCGATCCTCGACCGGGGGCTGTACGCGCTGAAGACCGCCGCGTTCCGCATGGTCGCGGTCGGGGGCACGACCGCCGCCCCGGACCTCCCGATCGTCACGGCGCTCGGTCCCGACGGCAGCACGACCGTCGCCGCGGACCCGGACGGGCACGTCGTCGCGGTCGGCCAGGCGCACCGGACCGGCACGGGCGGCTCCGAGCTGCGACGGGCGGACCTCGTGGAGGCGGTGCTCCGCGGCGTCGTCCCCGACCTCGTGCGCACCGACGCCTGGAGCGGCCAGGACTACCGCCCCTTCAACCCGATCGCGTTCGTCGGGCGCCTGCCCCGCACCGGCGGCGCCGTGTCGTTCGCGTCCGGCTTCGACGGGTGGGGCCTCACCCAGGGCGCCGCCGCCGGGATCCGGATCAGCAACGACCTCCTGTCCCGGTCGCAGCCGCGCTGGGCGACGACGATCAGCCACCGCGTCACGCGGCCGGCCAGCCAGGGCATCGGCCTGGTGGGCGACGTGCGCGCCGCGACCGAGCGGGTCGCCGGGTTCCGCCGGCTCGCGCCCGCGGACCTGCCGCTGCTGCGGGAGGGGCAGGGCGTGGTGCACCGCACCGACGACGGCCCGGTCGCGACGAGCCTCACCGGCGGCGTGCTGCGCAGCGTGTCCGCGTCGTGCACCCGCGCCGGCGGCGTCGTGCGGTGGAACGACCTCGAGACCAGCTGGGACTGCCCGGTGTGCGGCAGCCGCTTCGACGTCGGCGGCACCGTGCTCGAGGGCGGCGCCCGGGGCGCGCTGCCCGTGGTCCCGACGCCCGGCGCGCCGGAGGCCGCGAACCTCTCCTGACCCCATCCGCGGTACACTGTGGGCGCTGCAGGCCGCGGCCCCATCCGGATCCGGCGTCGTCCGCCCGATCCGCACGCCCCGGCAGCACCGTTCCCCTTTCGTTCAGCGCCCGCGGCGACGCCGCGGCTCTCGTCCGCGCGGACGGCCAGTTCTGGAGACCCACTTGGTTCGATCCACGGCGACCCCCACGCGGTCCCGCTCGCCCCGCAAGGGCGCCTTCGACAACACCGGACTGATCCCCGTGCTCGCGCGGGCGGTCCGCGAGGTCGAGACGTCCGCGTCCCGCGGTCCCGTCAGCCCCTCCGGTAGGACGAAGTTCCAGGTGATCGCCCTGCTCGTCCGCGAGGAGCGGGCGCGCGCGAAGACCGACCCCGAGCTCGGCGAGGAGGCCAGAGCAGAGACGCTCAAGCGCCTCGACGGCGTCGCGACCATCCTCGCGAAGACGGCGGCCCGCGACACCTCGCTGATCACGCTGCTCGAGCCCGGCCACGCGCAGACCGACGGTGCCCGCACGCTGCGCCGGCGCATGCTGCAGGAGGCCGGATACGAGGTGCCCGCGGAGGAGGAGCAGGCCGCGCCCGCGGTCGCCGACCCGTTCGCCGAGCGCCAGGTGACGCCGGTCTCGGTGCGGGCCCGTCAGCTCGCGAACCCGTTCCTGCCGCCGGACTTCGGCATCGGGCGCCAGCCGCACCTCACGCGCCGCCTGGCGAACTGGGAGCTGCTCGGGCCGCTGTTCAAGGCGTTCGAGACCGGAGGCGGCGGCGTCACCAGCATGGAGCTGCCCGACGCCCCGGCGAAGCCCCGCTGGGCGCCCGCCGGCTCGGAGCTGATGCACCACCAGGCCGAGTTCATCGAGGCCGTCGCGCGCGGGCACCGCACCTTCCTGCTCGCCGACGAGCCGGGCCTCGGCAAGACGGCGCAGAGCCTGATCGCCGCGTCCGTCGCCGACGCGTTCCCGCTGCTCGCGGTCGTGCCGAACGTCGTGAAGATGAACTGGGCCCGCGAGGTGCAGCGGTGGATCCCGAACCGCACCGCGACCGTCATCCACGGCGACGGCGCGGACCTCGACGCCTTCGCGGACGTCGTGATCGTGAACTACGAGGTCCTCGACCGCCACAGCGGGTGGCTGAAGACGCTCGGCTTCAAGGGCATGGTCGTCGACGAGGCGCACTTCATCAAGAACCACTCGGCGCAGCGCTCCAAGCTCGTGCTCTCGCTCGCCGCCGCGCTCCGCGAGCGCCGCAGCGACCCCCTCCTGATGGCGCTGACCGGCACACCGGTCATCAACAGCACCGAGGACTTCAAGGCCATCTGGCAGTTCCTCGGCTGGATCGACGAGACGAAGCCGCTGCCCGAGCTGATGGCCCGGCTCGAGGAGACCGGCCTGTCGCCGGCAGAGCCCGGCTTCCTCGCCGAGGCGCGCCAGGCCGTCATCGACCTCGGCTTCGTGCGCCGCCGCAAGATCGACGTCGCGGCGGACCTGCCGGCGAAGCGGGTCGTCGACCTGCCCGTCGAGCTCGACGACGAGGCCGGCCGCTCGATCCAGAAGGCCGAGCGCGAGCTGCAGCAGCGCCTCGTGCAGCGCTACCGGTCGCTCGCCGCGGGACGCAAGCCCGAGACGTTCGACCAGAAGATGCAGCTCGTGCGCCTCATCGCGCAGCAGGAGCTGGAGGAGTCGCGCAGCGCGACCACCGGCGAGAACATCTTCACGATGATCCGCAAGATCGGCTCCGCGAAGGCGGCGCTGGCGGCGGACTACGCGACCCAGCTCGCGCGCTCGACCGGCAAGGTCGTGTTCTTCGCGAAGCACATCGACGTGATGGACCAGGCGGAGGGGCTGTTCGCGCGCCGCGACATCAAGTCCGTGTCGATCCGCGGCGACCAGACCGCGGCCGCCCGCGAGCGCGCGGTCGACTCGTTCCTGCACGACAAGAAGACGAAGGCCATCGTCTGCTCGCTGTCCGCGGCGGGCGTCGGCATCAACCTGCAGGTCGCCTCCAACGTCGTGCTCGCCGAGCTGTCGTGGACCGCAGCCGAGCAGCAGCAGGCCATCGACCGCACGCACCGCATCGGCCAGTCCGAGCCGGTGACCGCGTGGCGCATCATCGCCGCGCACACCATCGACGCCCGGATCGCCGAGCTCGTCGACTCCAAGGCGTCCCTCGCGGCGCGCGCCCTCGACGGCGACGACAGCGAGGTCGCGCAGGAGACGAGCGTCCAGCTCGACGCCCTCGTGAACATCCTCAAGGACGCGCTCAAGCTCTGAGCCGGGACGTCCGCGGCAGCCGTGGCGTCGCGCGGTGCGCATGCGGACCGCGCGACGCCGCAGCGACCGCGCGACGCGCTCCGCGCGAGCGGCTCAGTCCTCCGCCTCGGGAGGGGTCTCGGCGCCGGCGCGCTCGTCGCGGTCCGCCCAGGCGAGCAGCGGAGCGATGTCGAACACGGCGTCGTCGATGTCGGCGTGCAGGTCGCCCAGCGCGGCGAACCGGGCGGGCACGGTCCTGATGGTCAGCTCGCGCGGTTCGACGTCGTCCACCTCGTCCCAGCGGATCGGCGTGGACACCGTCGCCTCCGGGACGCCCCGGATGGAGTAGGCGCTCGCGATCGTGTGGTCCCGCGCGTTCTGGTTGAAGTCGACGAAGACGGCGGCGGGGTCGCGATCCCGGCGCCACCAGGTCGTCGTTGCGTCGCCGGGCGCGCGCCGCTGCACCTCCCGCGCGAACGCGAGCGCCGCCCTCCGCACGTCCGCGAACCCGTGCTCGGGCCGGATGCGGACGTACACGTGCAGCCCGTCGCCGCCGGAGGTCTTCGGCCAGCCGGTCGCGCCCAGCTCGTCGAGCACCTCGTGGACGACGTGCGCCACCCGTCGGACGCGGTCGAAGGGGCACTCGGGCATCGGGTCCAGGTCGATGCGCCACTCGTCCGGCCGCTCGACATCGGCCCGCCTGCTGTTCCAGGGGTGGAACTCGACGGTCGACATCTGCACCGCCCACACGACCTCCGCGAGCGAGCGGACGGACAGCTCCTGCACCGTGCGGTCGTAGCGCGGGAAGTGCACCCCCACGGTCTGCACCCACGGCGGCGCCCCGAACGGCAGGCGCTTCTGATGGACCTTCTCGCCCTCGATCCCGGTCGGATAGCGGTGCAGCATGCACGGCCGGTCCTGCAGAGCCCGGACGATCCCGTCGCCGACGGCGAGGTAGTACCGGGCCAGGTCGAGCTTCGTCGCGCCGATCACCGGGAAGTAGACGCGGTCCGGGTTCGACAGGCGCACGCGGTGCGCTCCGACCTCGAGCTCGACGGAGGGGGACGCTGCGCGGGCCATGGGCCATTGAACCCCGGAACGCCTCTGCAGCAGCACCCGCGCAGGTGACCGCGCCACGAGACGGTGCTCGGCGATGCGCTCTAGGGTGAGGCGGTGATCGCCGGGCTGCTCAGCGCGCTCGCCGTGCTCGCGGGACCGCAGGCGGTGAGCGCCGAGTCGCTGCTCGCCGCCGGCCTGGTCACCGCGCTGCTCGCGGTCGTGGTCGTGCTGCGCGCCGCATCGGCACCGCCCAGCGCGCCCAGCAGGGGCAGCACCGCCGCCGACTTCCCGTCGCTGCGGGTGCTGCTGCGCGCCACGTCGCCGGACGCCGAGGGGCACCCGCGGGCGAGGGCGCCGGGCACGACGCGCTGAACCGATCCGCCGAACGGCGGATCCCGCGCGCACGCCCCGGCTCGGCCGGGGAAATCCGGCGTCCCGTCCGGGACGGCCGATCCGTCGACCCCGCTGAAGGTGCCTCCCATGTCCCTGCCCGATCCGCTCGCCCCCGTCCGCTCGCTCGTCGAGACGGCCCTGACCCTCCTCCACGACGCCCTCGCCGCCGTCGGCCTCGATCCCGCGGCGGGAGGGACGTGGCTGGTCGCCGTCGCGCTGCTCGTCGCCGCGGTCCGCGTCGCGCTGCTCCCGCTCGCCGTGCGCCAGTTCCGGTCGGGGCTGCGGATGCGTGCCCTCGCCCCGGACGCCGCGCGGATCCGCGAGCGCTACCGCGGCCGCACCGACGTCGCCTCGCGGCAGGCGTTCGCCCAGGAGACCGCCGCCCTGCACCGCCGGCACGGGGTCTCGCCGTTCGGCGCGTTCCTGCCGCTGCTGATCCAGGTGCCGCTGTTCCTCGCGCTCGTCCAGGCGCTCGAGCACGCGGCGCGCTCGACCGGGCCCGCGGCGCTCGGGTCGTTCGCCGCCGCCCTCGCGTTCGGCGCACCGCTCGCGGCGACGGCGCTGAGCGGCGGCCTGCCGGGCGCGGTCGTCGGGGGAGCGCTGCTGGTGATCACCGCCGGTGCGCAGATCGCGACGCAGCACCTCGCCGCGGCCGGTGCGCCGGCCGTGCCCGGCGGGCGGGTGCTGCTGCTCCTGCCGCTGCTCACCGCGGCGACGGGACTCGCGTTCCCGATCGGCGTGACCGCCTACTGGGCCTGGTCCGCCGTCTGGACGCTCGGCCAGCAGCTCGTGCTGCCCCGCGTCGTCCGCCTCACCTAGCCGCGATACGCCGACGGCCGCGGGGATGCGCGTCCCCGCGGCCGTCGGTCCTCGCTCGTCAGGGGTGGAGGAGGACCTTCGTCCAGCCGTTCTCGCGGTCGTCGAAGTGCTGGTAGCCCTCGGGCGCCTCGTCGAGGGACAGCTCGTGGCTGACGATGATGCCGGGGTTCACCTTGTCGCGGTGGATCAGGTTCCGCAGGCCGCGGTTGTACTGCTTCACGTTCGCCTGCCCGGTGCCCATGGTCTGGCCCTTGAAGAAGAAGGTGCCGAAGTCCATCGCGAACTCGCCCTGCTGCGCGAGCTCGTCGGACGCGCTCGGGTCCTGCGGCACGAAGACGCCGACGACGCCGATGCGACCCGTCGGACGCACCGCCTGGATGAGGCTGTTGATCGTGATGCCGGGCTTCTCCTCGCCGGTGTGGTCGTGCGCCTGGTAGCCGACCGCCTCCACGCCCTTGTCGGCGCCCTCGCCGTTCGTGGCGTCGAGCACCTGCTGCACGCCGCTGCCGTCGCTGTCGTCGATCGGCGTCGCGCCGATCCGCTCCGCGAGCTTCAGGCGGTCGGGCTGGTGGTCGAGCACGAACACCTCCGCCGCACCGCGGATCTGCGCCGACATCGCGGCCATGAGTCCGACGGGCCCCGCGCCGTAGATGACGACGGAGTCGCCCATGCCGACCTGCGCCAGCTCGGTGCCGTGGTAGCCCGTCGGCAGGATGTCGGACAGCATCGTGTAGTCCTTCTCCTTCTCGCGCGCGTCGTCCGGGAGCACGAGGGCGTTGAAGTCGGCGAAGGGGACGCGCAGCAGCTCGGCCTGGCCGCCGGAGTACGGGCCCATGTCGGCGTAGCCGTAGGCGCCTCCGGCGCTGCCCGGGTTCACCGTGAGGCAGAAGCCGGTGCGGCCGGCGGTGCAGTTCTTGCAGAAGCCGCAGGCGATGTTGAAGGGCAGGACGACCATGTCGCCGACCTTCACCTTGACGACGCCCTGGCCGACCTCGATGACCTCGCCCATGTTCTCGTGGCCGAGCACCTTGCCGGTCTCGACGTCGGTGCGGCCCTCGTACATGTGCAGGTCGCTGCCGCAGATGTTCGTGGTGGTGATCCTCACGAGGGCGTCGGTGGGCGCCTCGATCCTCGCGTCCGGCACCTCGTCGATGGTGACGTTCTTCGGGCCGTGGTAGACGAGCGCGCGCATGCGGCATTCCTTTCGTCGCGGCGCCCGGTTCGGCGCCGCATCGACGATGCGCGCACCACCTGCGCGCGGGCGCTGCATCGGCTGCATGCGCGGGAAGAGCGGGCTGAGTGCGGTCCCAGCCCGCTCGCGGCGGCCGTGCTACTCGGCGAGCCCCAGCACGTCGAGGATCCAGGCGAGCTCGAACGCGCGCTCGTGCCAGGCCGCGTAGCGCCCGGAGACGCCGCCGTGGCCGGCGCTCATCTCGGTCTTCAGCAGCACGTCGGCGCCGACCTCCCGCAGCCGCGCGACCCACTTCGCGGGCTCCACGTAGAGCACGCGGGTGTCGTTCAACGACGTGGTGGCGAGCAGCCGCGGGTAGGGGTGGTCGCCCACGTTCTCGACGGGGGAGTACGACTTCATGTACGCGTACACCTCGGGGTCGTGGAGGGGGTCGCCCCACTCGTCCCACTCGATGACGGTCAGCGGCAGCGACGGGTCGAGGATCGAGGTCAGCGGGTCCACGAACGGCACGCCCGCGTGGATGCCGGCGAACAGCTCGGGCGCGAGGTTCGCGACGGCGCCCATCAGCAGGCCGCCGGCGCTCGCGCCCTCGGCGACCAGGCGGTCGGGCGCGGTCCAGCCCTGCTCGACCAGGTGCCGTGCGGCGGCGACGAAGTCGGTGAAGGTGTTGCGCTTGGTGCGCGTCTTGCCCTGCTCGTACCAGTGCCGGCCCATCTCGCCGCCGCCGCGCACGTGCGCGATCGCGAACAGCACGCCGCGGTCGAGCAGCGAGAGTCGAGCGATCGAGAACGAGGGGTCGATGCTCGCCTCGTACGAGCCGTACCCGTAGAGCAGCATCGGCGCGGGCTCGGCGCGGCCGTCCATGAGGTCCGCACGGCCGACGACGGAGATCGGCACGCGCGTGCCGTCCTCCGCGGTCGCCCACTCGCGGCGCTCGCGGTACGCCGACGCGTCGTAGCCGCCCAGCACGGGCTGCTGCTTCAGCACCGTCCGCACGCCGGTCACGGTGTCCAGGTCGAGGACCGTGGAGGGGGTGATGAGGGAGCCGAAGCCGATGCGCAGCGTCGGCTGGGCCCACTCCGGGTTCGAGCCGATGCCCGCGGTGAACAGGGGCTCGTCGAAGCGGATCTCGTCGATGCCGCCGGGCGTCAGCAGCCCGACGCGGGCGAGCCCGCCCTCGCGGTAGGAGACGGCGACGAACCGCTCGAACGCGTCGACCTCCTCGAGCCGCACCCCGGTGGTGCCGGGCAGCAGCACGTCCCGCGGTCCCTGCGGATCGGCGGGGTCGACCGAGACGAGCTCGAAGTCCTCCGCGCCGTCGTTGTGCAGGATCAGCAGGCGGTCGGCGCCGTCGACGACGGCGTGCTCGACCGTGTACTCGACGCCCTCGACGCGCGGCCAGACCAGCTGGAACCCCGCCTCCGGGTGCTGCACGTCGAGCAGCCGGGACTCGCTCGTGACCTTCGAGCCGACGCCGATCTCGATGTAGCGGCGGCTGCGGGTCATGCCCACGCCGACCCAGAACCGCTCGTCCGGCTCGGTGAAGAGGACCTCGTCCTCCTCCGCCGAGCCGAGCGCGTGGCGCCGCACGGTGTCGGGCCGCCACGCCTCGTCGCAGGTCGTGTAGTAGATCCCGCCGCCGTCCGCGTCGAACAGCGATCCGGGCATGGTGCCCTCGATCACGTCGGGCAGCGCCTCGCCGGTGGTCAGGTCCTTCACGCGCAGCACGTAGCGCTCGTCGCCCACGGTGTCGACGGCCCACAGCAGCAGGCGGCCGTCGGGGGAGACGTCGAAGCTGCCGAGCGAGTAGAACTCGTGGCCCGCCGCCTCCACGTCGTCGTCGAGCAGGACCTGCTCGCCGGGCACGTCGTCCGACAGCGTCGGCGGGGTCCAGTCGTCGGGGGAGGCGATGGGCGCGCGGCAGTGCCGGGCGTACTGCTTGCCCTCCTCCGTGCGGCTGAAGTACCACCAGTCGCCCTCGCGGGACGGCACCGACAGGTCCGTCTCCTTCGTGCGCGACTTGATCTCGCCGAAGATCGCCTGCCGCAGCGGCTCGAGGCCGGCGACGCGGGCGTCCGTGTACGCGTTCTCCGCCTCGAGGTGCGCGATCACGGCCGGGTCGTCCTTGTCGCGCAGCCACTCGTACTGGTCCACCACGGCGTCGCCGTGGTGGGTGCGCGTCGAGGGGCGCCGCTCGGCGACCGGGAGCGGGGGAAGGGGTTCGACGGTCATGCTTCAGGCCTCCAGCAGCCGGTGCACGGCCAGTTCGGGGATGGGGAGCCAGGTCGGCCGGTTCCGCGCCTCGTAGACGCACTCGTACAGCGCCTTGTCGAGCTCGAGCGCTGCGAGCAGCGAGGCGTGCGGGGCGAGGGAGGTGCCGAGCTCGGCCTCGTAGCCGGCGAGGAACGCCGCGCGCGCCTGGTCGGCCCACGCCCGGGCCGCCGCCGCGTCGCCGCCCTCGTTCGCGATGGTGCCGGCGACGTAGTCGAAGGAGCGCAGCATGCCGGCGACGTCGCGCAGCGCGAGGTCGGGAGGTTCCGCTCCGCCATCGGCCGAAGCGGCTCGCCCTCGAAGTCGAGCAGCACCCAGCCGCGGTCCGGCACCAGCAGCACCTGGCCCAGGTGGTAGTCGCCGTGGACGCGCTGCAGCAGCGGCCAGTCGCCGTGGACGCCCGCCTCGAGCACGGCCGCGATGCGGTCCTGCGCGGCGTCGAGCGAGGGGACGAGGGCGGCGGCCCGCTCGGCGCGGGCCCGCATGCTCGAGAGCACCGCCTCCCGGGCCGCGTCGTCCGCCTCCGCGGTCGGCAGCGCCTCGGCGAGCACGCGGTGCACCTCGGCGGTGGCGGCGCCGAGGTCGCGGGCGCGTCCGGCGAAGTCCTCGCCCGCGCGGGCCGCATCGAGGGCGACGCGCCAGGCGTCGCGCGTGTCGGCGAGGAACTCCTGCGCGACGGCGAGGTGCCCGCGCGCCGTGCCGTCCGGCGCCGCGGGGTCGGGCCACGACCCGACGAGGGCGGCGTGCGTGGCGGGCACCCGCTTCGAGCCGGCGGCCGCGATCACCGACTGCAGCACGACGTCGGGGTTCTCGCCGTGGTGCAGGGCGCGGAACACCTTCACCATCAGGCCGGCGGTCGTGCCGTCGGGGCGCTCGGCCTCGACGATGATCGAGGTGTTCGACTGCTCGCCGGAGAGCACGCGGGCGCTCGTCAGCCGAGGGGCGCCGCCGCTCCAGCCCACCAGCACGCCCTGCGCGCCCGTGGTCCCGTCGCCGACGGAGCCGCCGCCGAGCAGCAGGTCCAGCAGCGCCGCCACGAACTCCGGGGTGCGCGGACCGTCGAGCAGCTCGGTGGCCTCGCCGCTCGGGCGGGAGACGAAGGGCACCTGGTAGACGGCCTCGGCGCCCGGCGTCGCGTCGCGCACGAAGAGGATCTCCGCTCCGCCCGCCAGGGGGAGGGAGGCGTCCACCGACAGCGCGTCGCCCGTCGAGTTCGCGAACCAGCGCTGGCCCGGGATCCACGAGTCGAAGGGGCCTGTGATCACCGCGGGGTCGGCCATGGGTGAGAACCTACCGAGCGCCGCCCGTGGGCCCGCCCAGTCCGACCGCGCGGGATCAGTCGCCGGAGGGCGGGGCGGAGGCGCTGCTGCCGCGCAGCGTGTCCTCCTCGGGCGCCTCGACCGCGTCGGCCGGGCGGTCATCGGCGTCCTCGTCGTCGTCGAGGTCCGCCAGGGACTCGTCGCGCGCCTCGGCGGCCTGGCGGAGGCGGCGCTCGAGGTTCTCGGACGAGCGCTCGCGCCAGTCCTCGGCGGTGTCCACGGCCCGGTTCCGGACCTCCTCCGCCGTCGTGGTCCAGCGGTCGCGGACCTCGAGCGCGGTGTCGATCCACTGCTCGCGCAGGTCCTGCGCGGTCTCGGACGAGCGCTCGCGCAGCTGCGCCACGGAGGCGACGGTGCGCTCGCGCAGCAGCTGCGCGGAGTCGGCGGCGCGGTGCCGGTTCTCGTCGCTCAGCGAGCGGACCACCGCGGCGAACGCGGCGCCGGCGAGCAGCGTCCCGAGGGAGACCGCCCAGCCGACGGAGCGGCCGTTCACGGACGGTCCTCATCGCGCATGGCCTCGCCGCCCTCGTCCACCGCGGGCCGCAGGTCGGCGTCGCCGGGCGTGCTGAAGTCCTGCTCGACCTCCTCGAGGGAGGGCGTCTCGTCGGATGCGTCGCGCCGCGTCATGGCTCCACGGTAGTCCGCGCGGGCGGCGCGGGGAGGGCCCGGTCCGGGGCTCACGGCTCCCGCACGACCTCCTCCGGCGCCTTGTCGGGGCGCCAGCCCCGCCAGCTCGCCTGCCGCAGCCGCCCGTCGTCCGTCCACTCCGCGAAGCGGACCTCGCCGACGAGGGAGGGGGTCACCCAGTGGGCGTCGCTCGCGTCGGCGCGCGGCACGTCGTCGAACGGGGCCGTCTTCCGGCCGTGCGAGCGCAGCCGGGCGCCGATCGCGTCGAGGTCCTCGTCGCTGAACCCCGTGCCGACCCGGCCCACGTAGCGCAGCCGCCCGTCCTCGTGCACGCCGACGAGGAGGCTGCCGACGCCGCCCTCGCGGCGCCCCTGGCCCGGTCGCCAGCCGCCGACGACCACCTCCTGCTGCCGCTCGTGCTTGCGCTTCACCCAGTCCTTCGACCGCGCGCCGGGTCGGTAGGGCGCCGCGGCGCGCTTGACCACGACCCCCTCGAGCCCGAGCCGGGCGCTGGTCGCCATCGCGTCGTCGACCGCGGCGGCCAGGTCGTCGCCGCTCGCCGTGGCCACGACCGGCGGCACGTCGATCGGACCGCCGGCGTCGACCAGCCGCTCGAGCAGGTCGCGGCGGTCGCGGTACGGCGCCCGCGTCGTGTCGTGGCCGTCCACCTCGAGCACGTCGAACAGCAGCAGCCGCACGGCCTGCGCGCGCATGGCGGGGTCGACGTCCTGCTTCCGGGTGAGCCCCATCCGCTGCTGCAGGCGGGAGAAGGAGGGGCGGCCCGTCGCGTCCAGCGCGACGATCTCGCCGTCGAGCACGGCGCCGTCCGCGTGGACGAGGCCGGCCAGCTCCTGCAGCTCGGGGTACGTGGCCGTGAGGTCCAGGTCGTTGCGGCTCGTGAGCGCGACGCGCCCGTCCTGCACGCGGGCGATCGCGCGCACACCGTCCCACTTCATCTCGACCGACCACTCCTCGTCGGGGTCGAGCGGTGCGCCCGCCGTGGCGAGCATCGCCCTCGGTCCGCGGTTCGGCGCCTCCTCCGCCGCGGGCGCCGCGGCGCGCGTCATGGCGGGCGGCGCCTCGTCCCGCGCCGGCTCGTCCGTGTCGAGCGCCATGCGGTGGATCAGCCAGCGCTCGCCCTGCGCGCCCTTCGGCTCGTCGCGCTCCGTGCGGATCAGCACGACCTTGACCGGCTCGCCGCCGAGGCCGCCGCCCGGCTGCCCGGTCAGGGTGACGATGACCTCCTCGTCGCGGAACTTCTCGGTCTCGTAGGTGCCGCTGTCCCAGACGTCGACGTGGCCGCCGCCGTACTCGCCCTTCGGGATGTCGCCCGCGAAGGTCGCGTACTCGAGCGGGTGGTCCTCGGTGTGCACGGCGAGGTGGTTCTCGCCGCCGAGCGCGGGCACGCCCTTCGGCAGCGCCCAGGACACGAGCACGCCGTCGCGCTCGAGCCGGAAGTCCCAGTGGAGGCGCCGGGCGTGGTGCTCCTGGATCACGAACGTGTCGTCGTGCCCCTGCGCCGGCGTCTCCTGCGGCACCGGCTCGGGCGTGCGGCCCGCGTCGCGCATCGAGCGGTAGCGGGTGAGGGCGTCGGTGCGGGCGCCGGCAGGAGCGAGATCGGCGAGGAGGTCGCCGTCGCGCTGCAGCCGCTCGACCACCTCGTCCGGGCGCAGCTGGCGCAGGTCCGGGTCGTCGAGCTCCGCCCAGGTGCGGGGCGCGCTCGCGCCGGGGGAGGCGGTGCCGCGCAGGGAGTAGGGGACGATCGTCGTCTTCGCGGCGCGGTTCTGACTCCAGTCGACGAGCACCTTGCCGGTCCGCAGCTCCTTCTTCATGTCGCTCACGACGAGGTCGGGGTGGTCGGCCTCGAGCGACCGGGCGAGCTCGTGCATCACCTCCGTGATCTGGTCGGAGGTCCACCGGCCGCCGAGGTGCGCGAACAGGTGGATGCCCTTCGAGCCGCTCGTGACCGGGTGCAGCTCGAGGTCCATGCCCTGCAGCACGGGTCGCAGCAGCTTCGCGACGGCCACGCACTCCGGCAGCCCCGCGCCCTCGCCGGGGTCCAGGTCGAGCACGAGCCGGTCGGGGCGCCCGGCCTCGCCGCCCGCGGTGAACCGCCACTGCGGCACGTGGACCTCGAGCGTCGCCTGCTGCGCCAGCCACGTCAGGGTGCCGAGGTCGTTGACGATCGGGTAGGTCGTGGTGCCCGACCGGTGCTCGATCGAGCCGCGGCGGATCCAGTCGGGGGCGTGCGACTCGAGGTTCTTCACGAAGAACGGGTGGCCCGGCTCGGCCGCGGTGCCGACCCCCTCCGGCCAGCGCTTGCGCGTCGCGGGTCGACCCGCGGCGAGCGGGACGAGGGCGGAGGCGACGGCCGCGTAGTAGGCGAGCACGTCGCCCTTCGTGAAGCTGGTCGACGGGTACAGCACCTTGTCGAGGTTCGTCAGCGCGATGCGGTGGCCGTCGACCTCCACGACCTGCTTCGCGGCGCTGCTGCGTTGCCCGACCATGGGCTCAGGGTGACCTGGAAGTCTGCTGAAGCGCTGAGACCCGGAAGCGGGGCTGGCCCGCGTGCGCGCACGAGGTCATACTCGGTACTTCATCAGGGCATCGTCGATAAGTCGGAGGGCGGGTCATGCGCAGCATCTGGCGGGGTGCCATCACCTTCGGGCTGGTCAACGTGCCGGTCAAGGTCTACACGGCCACCGAGGACCACGACCTGCCGATGCACCAGGTGCACAACGCTGACGGCGGCCGCATCCGGTACCAGCGGCGCTGCGAGATCTGCGGCCGCGTCGTCGAGTTCCAGGACATCGACAAGGCCTACGACGCCGGCGACCGCACCGTCGTGCTGACGGCCGAGGACCTGAAGTCGCTGCCGAGCGAGAAGAGCCGCGAGATCGACGTCGTCGAGTTCGTGCCGGCCGCGCAGATCGACTCGATCCGCCTCGACCGCAGCTACTACCTCGAGCCCGACGCGAAGAGCCCGCGCTCCTACATGCTCATGCGGAAGGTGCTCGAGGACACGGAGCGCGTCGCCGTCGTGCAGTTCACCCTGCGGCAGAAGACCCGCCTCGGCGTGCTGCGCGTGCACGGCAAGGTGCTGCTGCTGCAGTCCCTGCTCTGGGACGACGAGGTGCGGGAGGCGGACTTCCCCTCCCTCGACGCCGACGTGCGCATCCAGAAGCGCGAGGTCGACATGGCGACGAGCCTCGTGCAGAGCTTCGAGAGCGACTTCTCGCCCGCCGACTTCACCGACGAGTACCAGGTGCAGCTGAAGAAGCTCGTCGACGCGAAGCTCGAGCAGGGCGAGTCGGTCGACACCGAGGCGACGTTCGGCACGTCGGACGAGGACGAGGGCGACGGCGACGGCGAGGTGATCGACCTGATGGAGGCGCTGAAGCGCAGCGTCGAGGCGAACCGCGCCAAGGCGAAGCCGGAGTCGACCTCCTCCCGCAAGCGCGCCTAGCGCGTCCGGCGCCCGCCGGGGGAGACTCGCGCGATGGCGCGCGACTCCGTCCTCTCCATCGCCTCGCGCGGCAGCGTGCTCTCCGTGGGCAGCGTGGGCTCGGTGCTGTCGGTCGGCGGCGTCGGGTCCGCCCTCTCGATCGGCGGGGTCGGCTCGTTCGCGACGGTGCTCGGGATCGGCAGCGCCTGCTCCGTGCTCGGCGTGCTCTCGTTCGCGGTGGTGGGCGGCGTGCTCGCCGCTCGCACCGTGCGCGGGGTGCTGCGCGCCGGCCCGCGCTAGCGGGAGGGGACGGGCTCCGGACCCGGGGGACCCACCCGGCGGCGCAGCCCGATCGGCAGCGCGAGCCAGAGGACGGCGAGCACCACGACGGACACCGCGCCGGCCGCCACCGCGCCGCTCACGCCGGTCACCCGGCTGAAGATCAGCGCGAGCGACCCCGCGACCGCGAGCGCCGTGGTCATGAGGCCGACCCGCAGCATCCGGCTTCCCCACTGCACGAGCTCGCCCATCGCGCCTCGGCGGAAGAGCGCGCGGTGCAGCGCGACCGGCATCAGGGTGCAGGCGGTGGAGGCGACCGCGAGCGACACGACGACGAGGTACAGCGTCTCCTGCCACTCCGCGAGGTCCGAGAAGGTCTGCTGGAACGCGACGGTCAGCAGGAAGCCGGTCAGCAGCTGGGTGCCGGTCTGCAGGATCCGCAGCTCCTGCAGCAGCGCGTTCCAGTTGCGGTCGAGCCGCTCGTTCTCCGTCTCGTCGCGGCCGTCGCCCGGGACGGCGTCGCGGTCGTGCTGCTCTGCCATGGCCGGGAGAGTAGGGCAGCCGCGGGAGCGTCCGCTCGCATCCCTAGGCTGACCCGGTGGAGTTCATCGACGAGCTGCGGGACGCGGTCGGGCCGGCGCTGCGGGTCGAGCCCGCGGAGATCGACCGCGTGCGCACCGACCGCAGCGGCTGGACGACGCCGGAGGTGCCGCTCGCCGTCGTGCGCGCCCGCTCGACCGAGGACGTGCAGGCGGTGCTGCGGCTCGCCTCCGCGGCCGGCGTGCCGGTCGTGCCGCGCGGCGCGGGAACGGGGCTCGCGGGCGGCGCGGTCGGCTCGGCGGGGTCCGTCGTGCTGGACGTCAGCGGGATGGACCGGGTGCTCGAGGTCGACGAGCAGGACGAGACCGCCGTCGTGCAGCCGGGCGTGATCACGGACGACCTCGCCGCGGTGCTCGCGCCGCGCGGCCTCTGGTGGCCGCCGGACCCGGCGAGCCGCGCGATCTCGACGGTCGGCGGCAACATCGCGACGAACGCGGGCGGCCTGCTCTGCGCGAAGTACGGCGTGACCCGGGAGAGCGTGCTCGGCCTGCAGGTCGTCCTCGCCGACGGCGCGCTGGTGCGCCTCGGCCGCCGCACGGTCAAGGGCGTGACCGGCTACGACCTCACCGCGCTGCTGATCGGCTCGGAGGGCACCCTCGGGGTGGTCGTCGAGGCGACGCTGAAGCTGCGCCGCACGAGCGCCGACCCGGTCGTCACCATCGGCGCCACCTTCCCCGACGTGCGGGCGGCGGCCGCCGCCGCCGCGGCGATCACCGCCTCCGGGCTGCGCTGCGCGGCGCTGGAGATCCTCGACGCCGCCTCCTGCGCGGCCATCGACGCGCTCGTCGCCGCGGGCGAGGGACCCGCCGGCGACCTGCCGACGCTCGCCGGCCGCGGCGCGTTCCTGCTCGTGCAGACCGACGGGG
Source organism: Amnibacterium soli (assembly GCF_039544415.1). Lineage (NCBI taxonomy): Bacteria > Bacillati > Actinomycetota > Actinomycetes > Micrococcales > Microbacteriaceae > Amnibacterium > Amnibacterium soli. The sequence continues at coordinate 674,237 of NZ_BAABLP010000001.1, forward strand.
GCGCCTCGGAGCGGGAGGCGGCCTCGGTCCTCGCGCTGATCGCCGACGTCGGCGGCGAGGGGTCGGTCGCGCAGGACCCCGTGACGGCGGCCGGGCTCGTCGCGCTGCGACGCGCGGCGCACCCCGCCTACGCCCGGCTCGGCGAGGTGCTGATCGAGGACGTGTGCGTGCCGCGCACCGCCCTGCCCGCGATGTTCGACGCGATCGACGCGATCTCCCTCCGCCACGGCCTGCCCATCCCGACGGTGGCGCACGCCGGCGACGGCAACCTGCACCCGAACATCGTGATCCCCGCCTCCGTGCCGCACGCGCCCGGCGAGATCCCCGACGTCGTGTGGGCGGCGGGGGAGGAGCTGTTCCGCACCGCGATCGCCCTCGGCGGCACGCTGACCGGGGAGCACGGGGTCGGCGTGCTGAAGCGGCGCTGGATCGCGGAGGAGCTCGGCGACGACGTGATGGCGCTGTCGACCCGGGTGAAGGCGGCCTTCGACCCGCTCGGCATCCTGAACCCCGGCAAGGTCTTCTGAGCGGTTCCGGGGCGCCGCCCGGGTGAGCGCTGCGACGATTGCCTCCGACACGTCAGCGGCCCGCGGAGGACCAGACCGATCATGAGCCAGATCCAGCAGGCGCCCGCCGGCTTCGCGCCCATCGGGCCCGAGACGCACGCGCCCGGCCACGCCGCCCGCGCGGTCGCCGCGACGTTCGGCATCGCCCTCGGCGTCATCGCCGTCGCGGCGGTGCTGCTCTACCTGATCTCGGCCCTCGGCTCGGCCGGGGTGGTCGTCTCCGCGATCGCCGCCCTCGTGCCGCTCGCGGCGGTGCTGCTCACGATCCGCTGGGTCGACCGCTGGGAGCCCGAGCCCCGTCCGGCGCTCGTGTTCGCGGTGCTGTGGGGTGCCGGCGTCGCGGTCGCCGTGGCGCTGATCTTCGACCTGGGCGTGCAGATCGCGCTCGCCGCGACCGGCGGGCGGCCCGACGACCTCGTCCAGGCCGTCGTGCAGGCGCCGATCGTGGAGGAGGGCGCGAAGGGCTTCGGCGTGCTGCTGCTCTTCTGGGTGAACCGGCGCCACTTCGACGGCCCCGTCGACGGCATCGTCTACGCGGCGAGCGTCGCGGCCGGGTTCGCCTTCACCGAGAACATCCTGTACTTCGGGCGGGTGCTCGTGGAGCAGGGGCTCGGGCCGGCCTTCGTCTTCACCTTCGTGGTGCGCGGCATCTTCTCGCCGTTCGCCCACGTGCTCTTCACCGCCTGCACCGGCTACGCGCTCGGCAAGGCGGCCGAGCGCGGCGGGGGAGCCGGCGCGGGCCTCGTCGCCTACGTGCTGGGCGTGATCCCGGCCGCGATCCTGCACGCGCTGTGGAACGGCGGGCTGTCGCTCGCGCGGAGCACGGTCGAGTACTACCTCTTCGTCGAGGTGCCGATCTTCCTCGCGGCGGTCGCCGTGGTGCTGACGGTGCGCTCGCGGGAGCGCGCGATCACCCGGGCGCGCCTCGGCGAGTACGCGGACGCCGGCTGGTTCACCCCGCAGGAGGTGGCGCTGATCGCGACGACCGGCGGCCGGCGGCAGGCGATGCGCTGGGCGGACGCGCAGCGCGACCCGCGCGCCAAGCGGACGGCCATGACGCGCCTGATCCGCGACGCCACCCGCCTCGGCCACGCGCGCCAGCGCCTGGTGCGCGGGCGCGCCTCCATCGGCCGCACCCCGGACGAGCAGGAGCTCCTGGCCCGCATCGTGGCCGACCGCCGCATCCTCACCTCCTGACCGCGCTCGAAGTTGCGCGCCGCAGTCCCAGTTGCGCGCGAGCGCTCGCGCGCAACTGGGACCAGGGCGCGCAACTGCCTCGCCGTCAGCGGAGGAGGAGGTTCAGCGCGATCCACGCCGCGATCGCCACCAGGACCACCGCGGTCGCGCCCGTGATGCCGCCGCGGCGGAGGCGGCGCCCCTGCGGCGCGACGACGTCGACCGCGCGGTCGCCGATGCGGTCGTCGGCGTAGCGGACCGTCTGCCGCAGGGTCTTCGCGCCGACCGTGCGGACGATCGTGGTCAGCCGCTGCCAGACCGCCGGGTCGCCGTAGTCGAGGTGGCCGGAGGCGTAGAAGAACATGCGGTCGTCCACCACCTCCACGTCGAGAGCGGCGCCGGTGCCCGCCTGATCGATCAGCAGCGCCATCAGGTCGGCGGTGAGCACGTACAGCGCGTCGCGCTCGTAGCCCTCCGGGACGTACAGCCGGAAGAACCGGTCGAAGTCGCCCTCGAGCCCCAGCCGCTGCGCCGAGGCGAAGGAGCCGGGCAGGTTGGAGGAGCCGATGCCGAGCACCCGGTGGTCGTTCTGCACCGCGTCGAGCACGAGCTGCGGCAGGTGCCGGTCGAGCTGCACGACGAGGTAGGCCCACCGGTACACGCGGGTGCGCCGGTCCTTCCCGCTGCCGGTGGTGATCGAGTAGCGGTAGTTCGCCGTCTCCACGCGGCCGTCGAGCCACCCCTCGCCGAGCAGCATGCGCTCGCTCGTCGTGCGGTCGTCGCCCCGGTCGAAGATCATCCCGATCTGGTCGGTGCCGTCGACGACCGGCGTGAAGCGCATGTCGTTCGCCTGCGCGAACCGGTCCAGGCGCGCCCACCGCTGCCAGCCGGCGCCGTTCAGCAGCCCTCGCACCACGAGCACGGCGACTGCGACCGCGATCACCACGACGAGGAGGCCGAGCGGTGAACCGGTCTCGCGCGTGAGCAGCAGCCCGATCACGGCCACGCCGAGCATCACCACCGCGACGACGACGGACACGATCACCGCGGCGACGCCGGACGGGGCGTCCCCGCGGGCGATCGCCGCCTTCCGGAAGGCGCGCACCGCCTCCCGCGGCACGGGCTCCAGCAGCGGAGCGGTCTCGAGCCGGGCGTCGCGCACGCCGTCACGCTAGCGCGGGGCCCGATTCCGCCGGGCGGAAGGCGGGGGACGGCCCGTGCACCGCCGCCGTGTCGCGCGGAGCGGCGCGGGAGGCGCTCCCTACTGTGGGCCGCCGACGCAGGTGGAGGGGGCGCATGGCGGACACGGACGAGGCGGAGGCGCCGGAGGTCGTCCGGTCGACGCGCCGGACGCTGCTCGGCCTGGGCGCGGTGCTGGCGGCCGGCGCGGTCGCGGGGGAGTCGCTGGTCGGCTCGGCCGACGCCGCGGAGGCGGCGGTGGAGGCGAAGAAGCGGCACCACGGCAAGCAGTACGCCACCGCCTCCCTCGCCGCGAAGAAGGCGCGCACCGCGCACTCGGCGCTGTTCCCGCACGACCCCGCGGCGCACCTGCTGCGCCGCGCGACGTTCGGGCCGCGGCCGAAGGACGTCGCCGACCTGAAGCGGCTCGGAATCGACCGCTGGCTCGCACGCCAGCTCGATCCGAAGTCGATCAAGGACAGCCGCGGCAGCAAGGCCGCCGCGCTGTACCCGCTCGACGGCGCCCGCCCCGGCACGATCGTCAAGCGGACCAAGCGCTACAGCTGGGACGCCATGATGGCGACCGCGCAGGCGTCCCTCGCGCGCCAGGTGTTCTCCGACAGGCAGCTGTACGAGATCGTCGTCGACGTCTTCGCGAACCACCTCCATGTGGCGATCCCGGGCGAGCAGTGGCACACGGCGCCGAGCTACATCAGGGACGTCATCCGCAGGCACGCCCTCGGCCGCTTCGACGACATGCTGCACGCCGCGATGAAGCACCCGGCGATGCTCAACTACCTCAGCAACGACCAGTCGCGGAAGGCCGACGTCAACGAGAACCTCGGCCGCGAGCTGCTCGAGCTGCACACGGTCGGGCGGTCCGCCGGGTACACGGAGGCGGAGGTGCGGGCCAGCGCCAAGATCCTGTCCGGCCGCACCTGGGACTACGACAGCGGTCAGTACTACTTCAACGAGCCCTGGCATTGGACCGGGCACGTGAAGGTGCTCGGCTTCTCCTCCGCCAACGCCTCCATGTACAAGGGGGAGCAGGTCGGCGACGCCTACCTGCGGTACCTCGCGCACCACCCCGCGACGGCGCGGAACATCGCCCGGAAGCTCGCGATCCGGTTCGTGTCGGACACCCCGAGCGCGGACCTCGTGAACCGCCTGGCGCACGTCTACCTGTCGCACGGCACGAGCATCAAGGCCGTCGTCGAGGCGATCTTCCGGTCCAGCGACTTCTGGGCGTCCGTCGGCACGCGGATGCGCCGCCCGCTCGAGGACGCGGTCGGCGCGATGCGCGTGCTCGACGTCGGCCGGGCGAGCGGGATGAAGGAGCCGCTGGGATGGCTCTACTGGAACCTGAACGACGCCGGGCACACCCCCTACGGCTGGGGCCCGCCGAACGGCTACCCCGACGTCGCGGCCGCATGGCTCGGCGCCGGCGCGATGCTGCAGCGCTGGAACCTGCACCGGGCGTTCGTCTACGGCTGGTGGAAGCACCTCGGCTGGACGAAGCCGTCGAAGCTGGTGAAGCGCACCCGCGGCATGACGACGACGCAGTGGACGAAGGCGGTCGCCCGCCGGCTGCTCGGCGTCACGCCCTCGAAGCAGCACCTGCTCGCCGTGATCCACGGCGCAGGGCTCAGCGCCGTCGCGCCCGCCCCGACGGACGACTGGCGCTGCGGCAAGGTCGCCGCGCTCCTGCTCGACTCCCCGTACTTCCAGCTGCGCTGACGCGAGAAGGATCCGACATGGACGCGACGACCGCCCTCTCCGACGACGTGCTGCGCACCCTCCATCCCGACTGCCCCGACTGGCAGCGGCTCGGCCCGACGCCCCGCGACGCGGCGATCCGCGCGATGGCGGAGGCGCAGCGGGTCGCGGAGGAGGAGCGCGGCCAGGCGTGGTCCGGCGGGTTCAACCGCCGCACCTTCCTCAAGGCCGGGCTCGGGGTCGGCGTCGCGACGCTCGGCGCGCAGCTCGTCACGAGCCGCGTCTCCTACGCCGCCGCGGACGAGGTGCAGCAGGGCACGCTCGTCGTCGTCTTCCTCCGCGGCGGGATGGACGGGCTGTCGATGCTCGTGCCCGCCAGCGACCCGCAGCTGCTGAAGGAGCGCCCCAACATCGGGCTCCACGCGGGCTCGCTGCTCGAGTTCGACACCGCCCGCGGCTTCGGCCTGCACCCGGCGCTGTCCCCGCTGGCGCCGCTGATCAAGCAGGGCCGCGTCGCGGCGGTGCCCGCGGTATCGACGCCGGACCTGTCGCGCAGCCACTTCCAGGCGCAGGACTGCCTCGAGCGCGGCTCGAGCGGATCGCTGACCACCGGCTGGCTCGACCGGGTGCTCGCCGCGGCCGGGCCCGGCACCACCTTCCGCTCCGTCGCCATGGGCGGCACGACCCCGCGGTCGCTGGTCGGGTCCGCGAACCCGATCGCGATGCACGACCTCCGCTCCTTCGCGCTGAACGGCGTCGACGCGCGCGACATGAAGGCCACGACGGGCGCGCTGCAGTCGCTGTACACCGGGATCGACCACCCGATCGCGAAGCAGACGAAGCTCGCCATCGGCGCGCTGGGCACGGTCAAGCGCATCACGACGGCGCAGCCCGCGAAACCCGCGGTGCAGTACCCGGACGGCAACTTCGCCGACGCGCTGCAGAACCTCGCGATGCTGCTGAAGGGCGGCGCCGGCGTGCGGGTCGCGTGCATCGACGTGGGCGGCTGGGACACGCACACGGGCATGGGGAACGCGGACTCGGGCGACATGCAGCGCCACCTCGGCGACCTCGCGAAGGCGCTCGCCGCCTTCACGGAGGACCTCGGCTCCGACGTGCTCGACGGCACCACGATCGTCACGATGAGCGAGTTCGGGCGCCGCGTCGAGGAGAACGCGAGCGGCGGCACCGACCACGGCCACGGCGGCGCGGTGCTCGTGATCGGCGGCGGCGTGCGGCCCGGCGTGCACGGCGTCTGGAAGAGGCTGTCGCACCGGACGACGCTCGGCGACGTGCCCGGCTGGAACGACTACCGCGACGTGCTCACCGAGGTCGTGTCGAAGCGGCTCTCGCTCTCCGCGGGCAAGCTCAAGCACGTGTTCCCGGGCTGGCGCGCGACGCCCGTCGGCGTCGTCGCCTAGCCCGGCTCCGCAGGCCGGGTCCCGCGGAGGCAGGTCTCGCGGATCCGGAGATTTTGCGCCGATCCGGAGTTCCCGGGCGACGCGCCGCAGCGAGGTGGCCCGGCGGCGGCGTGTCGTCCGAGGACTCCGGATCCGCGATCAGCGGAGGGGACCGACGAGCAGCGCGCCCGCGCCGGCCGTGCCCGCGAGGGCGAGCAGCACGAACAGCAGCAGCCACACGCCCACGGGCACGCGGGTGACGCGGGCCAGCTGGTCCGCGTCGGAGGCGCCGTCGCCGCGCCGGGCGGCGGGCAGCTCGACGACTGCGCGCAGGCCGCCGAGCACGAGCAGCGCGGCGAGGGCGAGCGCGACCCGCATCCGCCACGCCGGGTCCGCGAACCACGTCGCGGCGCCGACGAGCACGCCCGCGACGAGCACCGACCACAGGCCGAACCAGTTGCGGATCTGCACCAGCACGAGCAGCAGCAGCACCAGCGCGCCCCACAGCGCCGCCGGGGCGTGCCCGGCGGCCACCGCCCAGGCGATCAGGACGCCGGCCGCCGACGGCGCCGGGTAGCCGGCGAGCAGGGTGAGCACCATGCCGGGACCGCGCGGCCGCCCGACGGAGACGGTGAGCCCGCTCGTGTCGGAGTGGAGGCGGATCCCGGCCAGCCGGCGGCGGGTGAGCGTCGCGGCGGCGCCGTGTCCGGCCTCGTGCACGATCGTGATCCCGTGGCGGAGGCGCGGCCACGTCGGCAGCAGCAGGAGCGCGCCGACGACCACCACGACGCCGACGAGGTCGACGGCGCCCGGCACCGGCGAGGTCGCGGTCGCCCGCCCCCACAGCTCGGCGAGCAGCTCGCCGGCGGTCACGGGGTCGGATGCCGTGCGTCGTAGGCGAGGAAGCCGCGGCGGCGCACGAGCAGTGCGACGAGCCCCACGATCAGGAAGCCGCCGATCAGCGGCGGCAGGAACAGCAGCCCCGTCGCGGCGAGCACGCCGGCGTAGAGGTCGCCGACGCGCGGGCCACCGGTCACGACGACGATGAACACGCCCTGCAGCCGGCCGCGCACGGAGTCGGGCGCGGCGGTCTGCAGCATCGTGCCGCGGAAGATCGAGCTCACGTTGTCGGCGCCGCCCGCGCCCGCGAGCAGCACCGCGGCGAGCGCGACGAACACCGGTCCGGCCGGGCTCGGCAGCACCTCCGTCGCCTCCCCGAGCGCGGCGATCCCGAGCACCGCGCCGAACAGCGCGATGAAGACGCCGTAGACCTCGATCGCCCGCTCGATCGCGAGGCCCTGCCGCCGCACCCCGCCGAGCCGGCCGGAGAAGACGCTGCTGAGCAGCGCGCCGATGGCGTAGGCCGCGGACAGCAGGCCCACGGTCAGCGCCCCGCCGCCGAGCAGCACGGCGCCGACCGCGGGGTAGAGCACCCGCGGCTGGCCGAAGGTCATGGCGACGATGTCGACGAGGAAGCTCGTGCGGATGTTCGGCGCGCGCTTGAGGAAGCCGATGCCCGCGGCGAGGGAGGCGAGGCCCGGTCGCTCCACGACCCCCTCCGGCGGCAGCCTCGGCAGGGACAGCAGCGCCGCGAGCGTCGCCACGAACAGGACCGCGTCGATCGTGTAGCACCAGGCGAAGCCGACGGTGGCGACGAGCACGCCTGCGAGGCCCGGGCCGAGCGTCACGGAGATGCCGACCGCGATGCCGTTCAGCGCACCGGCGGCGGGCAGCAGGCCGCGGGGGAGGAGGCGGGGCGTCGCAGCCGACTCGCTGGCCTGCAGCACCGTCGTCGCGGTCGCGGTCAGCACCGTCAGCAGGTACAGCGACCAGACGGTCTCCGTGCCGGTCCAGGCGAGCGCGGCGAGCACCAGGGTCGAGAGCCAGGAGACCGTGCCGGAGACGAGCGCGACCGTGCGGCGGTCGAAGGCGTCGGCGAGCATGCCGCCGTACAGGCCCGCGAGCACGGTCGGCACGAGCGCGAGCACGCCGGTCAGCGAGACGGCGAACGTCGCCGCGGCGGCGCCCTCCGACGGGCGCACGAGCGTGAACACGTTCAGGCCCACCGCCACGAGCGTCAGCTGGCTGCCGATCCCCGCGACCGCGCGCGAGCCCCAGAGCCGCGCGAAGGCGGAGGAGGCGCGCAGCGGCGAGAGGTCGATCAGCGCGCCTCGGCGGCTCGGCGCGGTCCCGTCGTCCATCGCCTCCCATCCTTCCGCGTGGAACGGTCAGCCGCCGCCGACCGGCCGTGCGCTTGACTCGACGACCATGAGCGAACTCACCGATCTGACCGTCAAGCCCGAGCTCGACCCGCCCACCGGTCCGGCGCCGGACCAGCTCGTCATCGAGGACGTCGTCGTCGGTGACGGCGCGGAGGCGAAGCCGGGCGGCACCGTCACCGTCCACTACCTCGGCGTCGACTACGAGAACGGCGAGGAGTTCGACTCGTCGTGGAGCCGCGGCCAGTCGATCTCGTTCCCCCTCGGCAACCTCATCAAGGGCTGGCAGGAGGGCATCCCGGGCATGCGCGTCGGCGGCCGCCGCGTGCTGACCTGCCCGCCGGCCCTCGCCTACGGCCCCGCGGGCGGCGGCCACCGGCTCTCCGGCCGCACGCTGATCTTCGTGATCGACCTGCTGAAGGCCTGAGCCCGACGGCGGTGTGCACGGATGAGGGGATCCGGCTTCGCGCGGATCCCCTCATCCGTGAACACCGCTAGGTTCGTCCGCCGTGCCCACCGCTGCGGAGCTCGTCGACCGGCTGACCCTCGAGGTCCCCGACTTCCCCGAGCCCGGGGTGCTGTTCCGCGACCTGACGCCGACGCTGGCGGATGCGGACGGGCTGCGCACCATCACCGACGAGCTCGTCGCCGCCTTCGCGGGCCGGTTCGACCTCGTCGCCGGCATCGAGGCGCGCGGCTTCCTCCTCGGCGCCGCTGCGGCCTACGCCGCCGGCACGGGCGTGGTCGCCGTCCGCAAGGCGGGCAAGCTGCCGCCGAACACCCTCGTCGAGCACTACGAGCTCGAGTACGGCGTCGCCGCGCTGGAGATCCGGGCCGGCCAGCTCGCCCCGGGCACGCGGGTGCTGGTGCTCGACGACGTGCTCGCCACCGGCGGCACCGTCGACGCGACCTGCACGCTGCTCGAGCGCGCGGGCGCGGTCGTGACCGGCGTCGGCGTCGTGCTCGAGCTCGCGGACCTCGGCGGCCGCGCACGGCTCTCGGGCCGCGAGGTGCACGCCGTGCGCACCGTCTGAGCCGTCGATCCGCTCCTCCTCAGCCCGATCCGCGCCGCTCCTCCTGCCCGCGTCCCTTCCCGGCGGTTCGACGCGCCTCCGCTCGCCAGGCTGCCCCGCATGTCGAAGCAGCGCTCCCGCAGACGGTCCCGACCCCCGCTTCCGAAGCGGCCTCCGACGCTCGTGCGGGCCATGGCGCCGGAGGACCTGCTGCGCCACGTGCCCGAGCTGGCCGGGGCGGTGCCCGAGGACAGCCTCGTCCTGATCCTGTTCAAGCGCTCGCAGGGCACCCGATCGCGCACGCACGGGGCGATGCGGGTCGACCTCCGCCACACGGATGCCCCGGACGAGCTGACCGCGTGGGCCGGTGCCGTGCTGCAGACCGTGCTCCGCGTCGACGGCGTCACCGGCGTCGCGATCGCGGTGTACACCCCCGAGACCTTCGCGCCGAGCGGCCGCCCGCCCGCGGCGGCGCAGCTCCGCGCGGTGGCGCGGGAGGCGGAGCGCCGCGGGCTCGAGGTGCTCGACCGGTTCTGCGTGGCGGCCGACGGCTGGGGCTCCCTCGACGACCCCGAGCTGCCCCGCGGCGGACGCCCGCTGGCGCTCATCGAGCCCGCCGAGCCGCTGCCGCGGCGGGCCCGCGGCATGCAGCCCGTCGTGCCCGCCCCTTATCGGGAGCGGGTCGCGTTCGCCGCGCAGCACCAGCTGTGGTGGCGCTGCGCCGACGGCCCAGGCGGGGTGCTGCACGGGGTCCGGCTGAGCGAGCCCGGCAGCGCGTTCGGGCCGGCGGCGGAGGCGGAGCCCGCGATGGAGCGCTACCGCTGGGGCCGGGACGTCGAGGAGGTCGTGGACCTCGTCGAGGCGGTGCTCGAGCCGCACGACGACGTCGAGGCGCCGTGCCCCTGCAGGGCCCTGCTGCTGGCGCTCGCGGAGCGCCAGGGGCTCGAGAACCTCGTGCTGCTGCAGCTCGCCTGGGGCCGGGACCTCGGCATGGAGCTGTGGACCGCGGTGAACGCGCCGCACGGCCGGGAGGCGTCGCTCGACCGGCTGACCGCCGCGATCACCGGCGGCCGGTTCCGTCGCCCCGACCTCGACCGGCTCGACGCGGCGATCGCCGCGCTGCTCGACACCGCCCGCTACGTGCCGGAGGAGGAGCGGGCGCCGCTCGAGAGCATGCTGGCGTGGCTGCACTGGGCCTCGGGCGGCGGCAGCGCGGCCGGCGCGTACGCCCAGCGGGCGCTCCGCGCGCAGCCGGGGCGGGACGTTCCGTCCCTGGTGCTCGCCAAGCTGCAGCGGAACGAGCTGCCCGAGTGGGCGTTCCGCGCCCGCCCGCAGCGGCGCGACCCGTTCGAGTCGCTGCTCGCGGGGGAGGGGGCCGCGACCGGCTGAGCACGGCGCCGTCCCCCTCCGCCCTAGGATGGATGGCCGCGAAACGGAGGTGCAGCGCATGACCGATGTCGCGGATGCGGAGCTCGCGCGGGAGCAGCGGTACGTGTCCGGTCTGTACGCGCGTCTCGACGTGCTGCGGGCCGAGCTGGTGGCGGAGCTGGAGCGCGTGCGCCGGGGCGGAGCCACCGGCACCCACCAGGCGCGCACCGAGCGGGACGCGATGGCGCAGCTGTTCGAGGAGCGGGTGCGGCGGCTGCGCGACGTCGACGAGCGCCTCGTCTTCGGCCGGCTGCAGGCCGAGGACGGGTCCAAGCGCTACATCGGCCGCATCGGCCTGCGCGACGACGACCAGCAGCCGCTGCTGCTCGACTGGCGCGCGCCCCAGTCGAGCGCGTTCTACCAGGCGACCGCCGCGACGCCGCTCGGGGTGCGGATCCGCCGGCACCTGACCACCCGGGGCCGGGACGTGACCGCCCTCGAGGACGAGGTGTTCGACACCGAGGACGTGCCCGAGGACGCGACGCTGACCGGCGAGTCCGCGCTGATGGCGGCGCTGACCGCGCAGCGCACCGGCCGGATGCACGACATCGTCAACACGATCCAGGCCGAGCAGGACCGGATCATCCGCTCGCAGGCGCGCGGCGTCCTCGTCGTGCAGGGCGGGCCCGGCACCGGCAAGACCGCGGTGGCCCTGCACCGCGCGGCCTACCTCCTGTACGCCGACAAGGAGCGGCTCGCCCGCAACGGCGTGCTCGTCGTCGGCCCCTCCCGGAGCTTCCTCGAGTACATCGAGCAGGTGCTGCCGTCCCTCGGCGAGACCGGCGTCGTGCTGCGCACGCTCGGCCAGCTGTACCCGGGCGTGGACGCCGGCGCCGTCGACCCGTCCGCGGTCGCCGCGGTGAAGGGGCGCACCGTGATGGCGTCGGTGATCCGCCGCGCCGTCCACGCCCGTCAGGTGGCGCCGGACCGGCCGACCGACGTCGACGTGAACGGGGTCGTGCTGCGCGTCGACCCCGCCCTGATCCACCGGGCCATCCGGCGCGCGCAGGGCACGCACAAGCCGCACAACGTCGCACGGGTGACCTTCGTCAAGGAGGCGCTCGGCGAGCTGACGGCGCTGCTCGCCGACCGCGTCGCGGCCCGCGGCTCGACGGTCGACGACGAGGACCGCCGCATGCTGCGCGAGGACCTGCGCACGGCGCAGGACGTCAAGGTGCTGCTGAACACCGCCTGGCTGCCGCTGACCCCGGAGAAGCTGCTCGGCGACCTCTACACGCGGCCCGAGTACCTGGCCCGGTCCGCGCCCGAGCTCTCCCGTGCCGACCGCGCGCTGCTGGCCCGTCCCCGGCGGGCGCCGTTCACCGTGGGCGACGTGCCGCTGCTCGACGAGGCCGCCGAGCTGCTCGGCGAGACGGACACCACCGGCGACGCGCGCGCCCAGGCCCGCGAGGCCCAGCGCGCCCGCGACATCGAGAACGCCGAGGCGGCGATCACCAACATGGGCGTCGAGGGCCTCGTCAGCGCCGAGTCCCTGGCCGACGGCTTCGCCGAGGAGGGCGCCCGGCTCTCGACCGCCGAGCGCGCAGCGGTGGACCGCACCTGGACCTACGGGCACATCGTCGTCGACGAGGCGCAGGAGCTGACGCCGATGCAGTGGCGGCTGCTCCGCCGCCGCGGGCCGCTGCGCTCCTTCACCGTCGTGGGCGACCTCGCCCAGTCCGCCGCCCTGCCTCCCGCGGCCGACTGGGCCCAGGCGCTGAGCGCGCTGACCGACGACTTCCGCCTCGAGCGGTTGTCGGTGAACTACCGCACCCCGCAGGCGATCGCCGAGCTCGCCGAGACCCGCGCCCTGCGCGACGGGCTGCCGATCACGCACTCGCGCTCCGTGCGGGAGGGGGACGCGCCGGAGGTGCTGCGTGTGCCCGCCGACCGCGTGGTGGCCGCGACGCTCGACGCGGTCGCGGCGGACCGCCGGCGCGACGACCGGGGCTCGGTGGCCGTGATCTCGCCCGGGCCGCTCGTGCGCGAGCTGCACGACGCCCTGCGATCCGGGCTCGGCGAGCCGGTCGGGTACGGCGCCCAGGGCCTCGGCGCGCCCGTGTCGGTGCTCGACCCCTGGACCGCGAAGGGCCTCGAGTTCGACAGCGTGGTCGTCGTCGACCCCGACGGGGTCGCCCGCGACGCCGGCGCCGGCTCCCTCTACGTCGCGCTCACCCGCCCGACCCGACGACTGGTCGTCGTCGAGCCCACCAGGGAGCCGTCCGGCTCGCGGTGACGCGGCGGCGGCGTCAGTCGGTGCTGCAGCGGCCGGTCGAGACGGCGCCCGAGAGCGACGGCGCGCGGTCGACGACCCCGTCGAACTCGTCGGGGGTCATCGCGTAGCCGAGGTCGGACCGGCTCGTGCTCTTCGCGAAGACGAGGCCGATCACCCGGCCGCTCGGCGTGAGCAGCGGGCCGCCGGAGTTGCCCTGCTCGACGTCCGCGGCGAGCGCGGCGATCGCGCGGGTGGTGCGGCCCTTCCCGACGACGTCGGGCACCGACACGTCACCGGTCTGCACGACCTTCGCTCCGCCCTCGGTGAACGGGCCGCCGAACGGGTAGCCGGCCACGACGCCCTCGTCGCCGACGGCGGGGGAGGCGGCGACCGTCAGCGGCCGGGCGGTGAGCCCGCGCACCGCGACGACGGCGAGGTCGCGCTTCGGGTCGAAGTACGTGACGCGACCGGTGAGCGCCTGCCCGTTCGGCGCGATGACGACCGGGTCGGTGACGCCCGTGACGACGTGCGCGTTCGTCAGCACCCGGTTCCCGGCGACCACGAACCCCGAGCCCGACTGCTCCTGGTTGCAGGCCGGCGCCCGCCCGGTGATCTTCACGACCGACTCCACCGCGGTCCGCAGGCCGTCGGTCTGGCGCACGCCGGGCACCGTGGTGTCGCCACCGGTGCCGAGCGCGATCCCGAGCTGCGGGATGCCGCTCGACAGCACGGTCGAGCGCAGCTGCGCGAGCGCGCGGTCGACCGGCGCCGGTGTGACGCCCGCGATGGTGCGCAGGACGACGGAGGAGGCGACGGGCTGGGCCACGTAGGGCACGCCGAGCGACACCGCGAGCGACGCGATCATCGAGATCGCGAGCGCGCTGACGACGAGCTGCGCCGCGGCGCCGAGGAGGCGGTCGACGGGACCGAGGGGGCTGCGGCGCAGGACGCCGCCGATCGCCGCCCCGATGACCGAGCCGACGGCGTGGCCGAGGAGCACCAGGACCACGGCGGCGACGATCGTGGCGATCACCTTGCCGGTCTCGTCGGGCACGAGCGACCCGATCAGCGGGGAGAGGAGGGCGGCGGCGATGCCGCCGGCGATGATGCCCGCGATGGCGCCGATGCTGCGGACGAGGCCGAGGCGGTAGCCCTGCACGAGGTAGCCGAGCAGCACCAGCGCGAGCACGACGTCGAGGATCACGGACACTGGGGGCTCCCTCCCTCCGTGGTGAGATGTCGACCGTAGGGGACCGCCGGGACCCCGGCCGGCAGCGCCGAGCCTCTTCAGGATCCGCTCAGTGCCCCCTGCGAGCCGGCGGACGTCCCGGCGCTTGCTAGACTGCCTGCCGCCGTGAACCGGCCGCGGTCCCAGAGCGTCGTGCGCATCCTGCGCGCGACACCGCGCAGCGAGCGAAGAGGAGTTCCCCATGGCGTTGGACGCAGAGGTCAAGAAGGCGATCATCGCGGAGTACGCGACGCACGAGGGCGACACCGGCTCGCCCGAGGTCCAGATCGCGATGCTGTCGACCCGCATCAAGGATCTGACCGAGCACCTCAAGCTGCACAAGCACGACCACCACTCGCGTCGCGGCCTCCTGCTGCTGGTCGGTCAGCGCCGCCGGCTGCTGGGGTACCTGCAGGACGTCGACATCGCGCGCTACCGCACGCTGATCGAGCGCCTCGGGCTCCGTCGCTGAGCGATTCGCCTTGACGTGCGGAAGGGCCGTCCTCCTGGTGGAGGACGGCCCTTCTCCGTGCGCGGGGCGCTCTCGTCGAGCGCCCGGAGACCAGCGGGACGGGGAGCGGCCCGCAGGCGGGGTGCCCTCGGGCCGCGTCGGGATCAGGCGGCGGCGCTGAAGGCGCTCTGCTGCGGGAGCACCGCGTCGTCGTCGATCTTCTGGTCGGCGGGCACCCGCGTGCCGGCGCCGATGGAGGCGCGTGCGCCGATCTTCGTGTGGCTGCCGACCCTCGCGCCCTCGCCGACGACGGCGGCCGCACCGACGTGCACCGCGGCGCCGATCTCCGCGTGGGGGCCGACGATGGCCTCGCGGTCCACCCAGCTCCCGGCGGCGATGCGGACCGAACGGCCCACGCGTGCGCCCGACTCGACGTAGACCGTGGGGGCGATGAAGGCGGTCGGGTCGACGGAGGCGTCCGTCGCGACGAGGCCGCGGCCGTTGGGGTGGCGGCGGTACCGCGTGACGGTGCCGAACTCGTCCTCGATCTCTTCTGCGATCCTCGGTGTCCTGCGCTGCATGATCTACACAACGTAGAACGCGCCCCCGTTCATTCCCCGACCGCGCCCCCTTTCCGGTTAAGAATCGGGCAAGAGGGGGCTGGACGGCAGAATGACGCCATGCTCTTCCGACGCCGCCAGGGCGACCCCGACTACCCGAAGGAGGACCGGGGACGCGGTTCGCTCGACGACTACAAGTTCGACCTCGTGCCGTCGAGCAGCCGGGTGACGATCCGCCTGGCCGGCAGCGACCCGCATCAGGACGTGCTGCGCGACGTGGTGCAGGCCGCGGAGGTCGAGACCGCGATCGCCCGCCGCACGGACGAGGAGGAGCGCACGGACGCGCCGATGCCCGTCCGCCTGTTCGTCGACGGCCGCATCGTCGGCCCGGTCGGCCGGGTGCCGCGCGGGCTCGAGAGCGTGGTGAGCGAGACGCTCAGCCGGCTCGACACCGCCGGCAGGAAGCCCCGCATCCCGGTCGAGGTGGTCCGCACCCGGCAGGGCCTCCGCGTCGACCTGCTGATGGGCGAGACCCGCTGACCCGTCCCCTCCGCACCGGTGCGGCCCGCACTCAGCGCCGGCGGCGGAGGATCGGGGCATGGACACCATCCGTCTCGGCGACGCCGGACTGACCGTCAGCCGCGTGATCCTCGGCTGCATGAGCTACGGCGCCCCGGACCGCGGCAACCACGAGTGGAGCCTGCCGCTCGACGACGCGCGGCCCTTCTTCCGCCGCGCGGTCGAGGCCGGCATCACGACCTTCGACACCGCGAACGTCTACTCCGACGGCTCCAGCGAGGAGATCACCGGCACCCTGCTGCGCGAGTTCGCGCAGCGCGAGGAGGTCGTGATCGCCACGAAGGTGCACGGCCGGATGGGTCCCGGCCCGAACGGCGGCGGGCTGTCCCGCGGCGCGATCATGACGCAGATCGACGCGTCCCTGCAGCGCCTCGGCACCGACTACGTCGACCTGTACCAGATCCACCGCTACGACCCGGAGGTGCCGGTCGCGGAGACGATGGCCGCGCTGCACGACGTCGTGAAGGCCGGCAAGGCGCGCTACATCGGCGCCTCCTCGATGTGGACGTGGCAGTTCGCCGAGATGCAGCACACCGCCGACGTCGAGGGGCTGACCCGCTTCGTGTCGATGCAGGACCAGTACTCGCTGCTGCAGCGCGAGGAGGAGCGGGAGATGATCCCCTACTGCCTCGACAGCGGCGTCGGCGTCATCCCGTGGTCGCCGCTCGCCCGCGGCAAGCTCACCCGGCCGTGGGACGAGACGACCGCCCGCAGCGAGACGGACGCCTTCGGCAAGACGCTCTTCGGGCAGGAGGGGGACCATCGCATCGTGGACGCGGTCGGTCGCGTCGCCGAGGACCGCGGCGTCTCCCGCGCCCAGGTCGCGCTCGCCTGGGTGCTCGCCCAGCCCGGCGTCACGGCGCCGATCGTGGGAGCCACCAAGCCGCAGCACCTCGACGACGCGATCGCCGCGGTCGCCCTGGAGCTGTCGGACGAGGAGCTCGACGCCCTGGAGGCCGACTACGTCCCGCACGCCCCCAGCGGGTTCTGACCCGAGGGACCCGGACGACCGCCCGCCTCCGGAGCGGCCGTCCGGGATCACCCCGGCGTCGCGCCTGCTGTTCTGGATCAAGGCCGCGTTCGTCGGCGACGCGGCGCTCGCGGCCTTCGGGGGGCTGCTGCTCGCCGTCGGCAGCGAGACGGCCGCCTTCGCCGTGTTCGCCTTCGCGGCGGTGCGGGCGCTGCTCGGCGTGATCGCCCTGCTGCTCGCCGCCCGCGCGCTGGAGCGCCG
Organism: Amnibacterium soli; assembly: GCF_039544415.1. NCBI lineage: Bacteria > Bacillati > Actinomycetota > Actinomycetes > Micrococcales > Microbacteriaceae > Amnibacterium > Amnibacterium soli. The sequence goes on from NZ_BAABLP010000001.1 coordinate 691,198, forward strand.
CCACCCGAACGACGACGCCCCGAGCACCATCCGCTAGCGGAGCGTCTCTGCTCACGCTTCGTGCCGCGCGGGAGGCCTCGAGGCGGCACGAAGCGTGAGCAGAGGTGCGGGTCAGTCGGGGTCGGAGGGGTCGAGGGGTGCGTGGTGGTCGAGGCCGGCCTCGCCGCGCTTCCAGTAGCCGTGCAGCGAGAGGTTCTCGCGGGGCAGCCCCAGCGCCTTCAGGTGCCGGCGCACGGGGATGAGCGCGGTCGCCTCGCCCGCGGACCAGACGAACGTGTCCTGGTCGACGTCCTGGGCCTGCACCGTCGTCAGCAGGTCGTGCTGCTCGCCCTGCACCTGCACGACGGCGGCGGCCCGCTCCTGCTCGTCGAGGTAGTCGGTGGTCGCGCCGCCGAACAGCACGACGCGGGTGATCGGGTCGCCGCCGAACGCGCGGATCCAGCGGCGCAGGGCGGGTAGCCCGGCGGGGTCGGCGATGAGCAGCGCGCTGCGGAACCCGATGGGCGCGAGGCGGGAACCGCGGGGGCCGCCGAACTCGAGCTCGTCGCCCTCGGCGGCGCTCGACGCCCACGCCGAGGCGGGGCCCTCGGTGCCGTGCACCACGAAGTCGACGTCGAGCTCGGGTCCGCTGGAGGCGCCGAGCGGGCGGTACTCGCTCGGCGTGTAGTCGCGGCCGACCACCCCGTCCGGACCCGGGAGGAACAGCTTCACGTGGTCCTCGGGGCCCAGGCTCGCGAAGCCCTGCAGGTCCTCGCCGCCGAGCGTGATCCGCACCATCGACGCGGGCAGCTCCTGCCGGGCGAGCACCGTGACGCGGCGGCGGCGCAGCTCGTGGCGGACGGCGTCGCGGAGGCGGGGCGTCGAGGACAGCGGGAAGGTGTGCACGGACCCGATTCTGCCGAACCGGTCGGCGCTCGCCGCGCGGGCGGAATGCCGTCCGAGCGGTCCGGGTTGGCACCTGCATGCCGGATCTCACGCTGTCGGTGCTCGACCTCGTCCCCGTCCGCCGGGGCCAGACCTCCGCGGACGCGGTGGCGGCTTCCGTGGCGCTCGCCCAGCGCGCGGACGAGCTGGGCCTGCACCGCTACTGGCTGGCGGAGCACCACAACATGCCGTCGGTTGCCTCGACGAACCCGCCCGTGCTGCTCGGCGTGCTCGCCGGCCGCACCCGCCGCATCCGCCTCGGCTCGGGCGGCGTCATGCTGCCGAACCACGCCCCCTTCGTCATCGCCGAGCAGTTCGCCGCCCTCGAGGCCGCGGCGCCCGGCCGCATCGACCTCGGCATCGGCCGCGCGCCCGGCTCGGACCCGGTGATCACCGCGCTGCTGCGTTCGAGCGGGCACACGAGCGACGTCGACGCCTTCCCCAACCACGTCCGCGACATCGAGGCGCTGCTCGGCGCGGAGGGCGCGGGCCTGCGCCTCGCCACCGGCGAGCAGTACACGGTCCGCGCGACCCCGGCGGCGCAGGGCACGCCGGACCTCTGGCTGCTCGGCTCGTCCGACTACTCCGCGGCGCTCGCCGCGCAGCTCGGTCTGCCCTACGTGTTCGCGCACCACTTCTCCGGCGAGGGCACCGAGCGCGCCCTCGACCTGTACCGCTCGCAGTTCCAGCCGTCCGAGCACCTGTCCGCGCCCCGCACGTTCCTCACCGCGAACGTCGTCGCGGCGGACACCGCGGCGGAGGCGGAGCGCCTGGCCCTGCCGCAGCTGCAGCACATGGCGCGGCTGCGCACCGGCACGCCGCTCACCGCCCTCGACACCGTCGAGGACGCGGAGGCCGCCCGGCTCACCGAGCCGCAGCAGGACCTCGTGGCCGGCATGAGCGCCCGCTGGTTCATCGGCGAGGCGGGCGACGTCGCCGACCGGCTCACCGCCTTCGCGCAGCGCTTCGGCGTCGAGGAGGTCATGGTCAGCCCGTCGGCCGGCGCGTCCGCGGCCGAGCCGATCGACCGGGCACCGGCCCGCGAGCGCACGCTCGAGCTGCTGGCCGCGCGGCTGCCGCAGGGGGTCCTCGCCGCGGCCTGACCCGGACCCTCGGGGAGCGGTCCGCCGCCCTCGGGCGGCGCACGGGCGCAGGCCGTCGCGGGCCCGCGCCTAGAATCGATGGTTCGCTGAACCGGGGGAGGGGGATCGGCCGTGTACTCGGATCTCGACGTCGCGCGCATCACCGGCCCCGCCGGGTTCGCCCGCGCGGACAGCTACCAGCGCGAGGGGCGCGTCTCCGACGTGCGCTGGAGCACGGACCGCACGACCCTGACCGGCCGGGTGCGCGGCTCGGAGCACGCCCGCTACTCCGCTCGGGTCCGCCTCCGCCCCACCCCCGACGGGCCGGTGCCGATCTCCGGCCGCTGCGACTGCCCGGTCGGCTCCGACTGCAAGCACGTCGGCGCGGTGCTGCTCGAGGGCCGTCGCGGGGCGCCTGCGGCTCCCGCGGCGAGCGTCGCCGACGCGCTCTGGCGGCGCACGCTCGACCCGATCCTCGACGGGCTCGACGCCGACGAGTCGACCGCGACGCTCGGCCTCGTGTTCGAGCTGCAGCAGTCCGAGCAGCCGTGGACCGGCTCCCGCCGCACCGCCCCGCGCGAGCGGCCCGTCACCGTCGGCGTGCGCCCCGTGCTGCTCGGGTCGAACGGGCGCTGGCGCCGCACCGGCGTCTCGTGGCGCACGGTCACCAACGAGTGGTCGGTGCACGAGTACGACGACGCCCAGACCCGGATCCTGCGCGAGGTGCACCGGCTGCTCGCGTCGGGGCCGTCCTCCTCGGTGCCCGACACCTGGCTGCACCTCGACGGCGCCCGCACGACCGCGCTCTGGCAGCTGCTGAAGGACGCGGAGGAGCACGGGATCGGCCTGATCACCGGAGGCAAGGACCAGAGCCCGCTGCTGCTCGGTGAGGGCTCGGTCACGCCCGCCGCGGACCTCCGCCGCACGCCGACCGGGCTCTCCCTCGCCCCGCTGCTCGCGCAGGGCGACCCGGCGACCGGGCCGTCGATCGCGCCGCCGTTCGTGCTGATCGGCGACCCGGGCATCGGCGTCGCGACGTGGGAGCCCGGCGACACGCTCGCCGACGCGCACGTGGCCCTGGCGCCCTTCGCCGAGCCGCTGCAGCCCGCCGCGCACGCCTTCCTCCGCATCCCCGAGCCCATCGAGGTGCCGGAGGAGGAGGAGCCCGACTTCCTCGCGCACCACTACCGCCGGCTGGCGAGCGTGCTGCCGATCGTCAGCCGCGACGGCAGCTTCGCCCCGCCCGCGCGCCCGGTCGCCGCGCTCGAGCTCGTCGTCGAGCACGGCGCCGGCGGCGTGACCGGGCGCTGGTCGTGGCGGTACACGCTGCCCGGCGACGCGACGCCGCTGACCCTGGGCGGCGAGGAGGACGCGATCCGCGACCCGCTGCAGGAGCGGCGCATCGTCACCGCCCTGCGCGGTGCGGGCCTCGACAGCGTCCGCACCCCCGAGCTGATCGGCCCGCACGGCGAGCTGAAGGAGACCTTCGGCGTGCACGGCATGGCGGCGGTCGCCTTCGCGCAGGACGCGCTGCCCGCCGTCCGCTCGGTGCCCGGGGTGTCCGTCGTCGAGCACGGCGAGCCCGTCGAGTACCGGGCGGCGGAGGAGGCGCCGGTCGTCGCGATCGGCACCCGGGCGATCGAGGGCAACCGCGACTGGTTCGACCTCGACATCGAGGTGCGGGTCGGCGGCGAGGTCGCCCCGCTCGCCGAGGTGTTCCTCGCGCTCGCCCGCGGCGACGACGCGATGGTGCTGCCCGGCGGCGTGTGGTTCCCGCTCGACGACCCGGTGTTCGAGCGCCTCCGGTCGCTGATCGCGGAGGCCCGCGAGCTCACGGACGACCCGCGCGCGCCCCTGCGGATCTCGCGCTTCCAGGGCTCCCTGTGGGAGGACCTCGTCGCGCTCGGCATCGTCGCCAAGCAGGCGGAGGCGTGGCGCCGCGCGGTCGAGCTGACCGGCGGATTCGGCGAGGACGGGCGCCTCGAGGCGCAGCCCCTGCCTCCCGGGTTCCTGGCGGAGCTGCGGCCGTACCAGCAGGAGGGCTTCGACTGGCTGTCGTTCCTCTACGACAACAAGCTCGGCGGCGTGCTCGCCGACGACATGGGCCTCGGCAAGACGGTCCAGTCGCTCGCGATGATCGGCCGCGCCATCGAGATCGCCGAGGGGCGGGGCGAGGAGCGGCCGCGCTTCCTGGTCGTCGCCCCCACCTCCGTGGTGCCGAACTGGGTCGCCGAGTCGAACCGCTTCCTGCCCGACGTGCAGGTCGCGGCGATCACCGAGACGGTGCGCAAGAGCGGCACCCCGCTGACCGAGACGATCGGCGACGCCGACATCGTGGTGACCTCCTACGCCCTGCTCCGGCTCGACACCGCGTCGTACACGGGCATCACCTGGGCGGGGATGCTGCTCGACGAGGCGCAGTTCGCGAAGAACCGGCACTCGACGACGTACCAGCGGATCCGCGCGATCGACGTGCCGTTCCGGCTCGCGATCACGGGCACGCCGCTCGAGAACGACCTGATGGAGCTGTGGTCGATCCTGTCGATCGCCGCGCCGGGCCTGTTCCCGTCGCCGTCGGGCTTCCAGGACCACTACGCGAAGCCGATCGAGAAGGAGGGGGACCGCGAGCGGCTGCAGCAGCTGCAGCGGCGCATCCGCCCGCTCCTGCTGCGCCGCACGAAGGAGCTCGTCGCCTCCGACCTGCCGCCGAAGACCGAGCAGGTCATCGAGGTCGAGCTCGGCCGCAAGCAGCGCGCGGTCTACGACCGGCACCTGAACCGGGAGCGCCAGCGGGTGCTCGGCCTGATCGGCGAGTTCGACCGCAACCGCTTCACGATCTTCCGCGCGCTCACGACGCTGCGGCAGGTGGCGCTCGACGCCGCGCTCGTCGACGCGGCGAACGAGGGCGTGCCCTCGGCGAAGCTCGACCTGTTCGACGAGCTGCTGGAGAACGCGCTCGAGGAGCACCACCGCGTCCTCGTGTTCAGCCAGTTCACCCGGCTGCTCGGTCGGGTGAAGGACCGGCTCGACACCGCAGGTATCGGCTACGCGTACCTCGACGGCTCCACGCGGCGGCGCGGGGAGGCGATCGACCGGTTCCGGTCGGGGGAGGCGGACGTCTTCCTGATCTCCCTGAAGGCGGGCGGGTTCGGCCTGAACCTCGCCGAGGCGGACTACTGCATCCTGCTCGACCCCTGGTGGAACCCGGCAGCGGAGGCGCAGGCCGTCGACCGCGCCCACCGCATCGGCCAGACCCGCCAGGTCATGGTCTACCGGCTCGTCGCGAAGGACACCATCGAGGAGAAGGTGATGGCGCTCAAGGAGTCCAAGCGCGCGCTCTTCGACGCGGTCATGGACGGCGAGGGCACCATGGAGGCGTCCTCCCTCACCGCCGCGGACGTGCGCGAGCTGCTGGCCTGACCCGTCGCCCGCTCGGGCGGATCTCGCCCGGGAAGCGGTGCGAGCCCGGTCCGCACGGGATCCAGGCGCTTCCGGCTGATCGGGGCGTCCATGCGCGCCCGCCTCGTCCGATGACGCCCGTGGAGGGACGCGTGGTCGGCGTCGCGGCGCCCGATCAGCCCGCGTCGACCTCCGCCTCGACCTGCGCGGCGACCTCGGCCGGGGGCGTGCTCGCGGCGGCCGCGCGCATCGCGCTGCGGCCCGACGGCACGAGCACCGCGACGCCGGTGACGACGAGCGCGAGCACGCCGGTGCCGACGAGCAGCGCCCGCACGCCGAGCGCGTCCGCGATCGGCCCGAACGCGACCATGCCGAGCGGGAAGGACAGCGCCATCACGATCGTGACGTAGCTGAACACGCGGCCCTGCATCTCGGGCGGGACCGCCTCCTGCAGCAGCGTCATGAACGGCGCGGAGAAGATCGGGATCATCGCGCCGAACAGGAACATCAGCGCGTAGAAGACCCAGAGCTCCGGGGCGAGGCCGAGGCCGAGCGAGAACACGCCGAAGCCGAACGACGACAGCACGATCAGCCGGATGCGGCTGCGCTTCGCGAGCAGCGTCGAGACCGCGACGCCGCCGAGCAGCATCCCGACGCTGAACGCGATCTCGAGCGCGGTGAGCAGCCACACCTCGCCGCCCCACTCCTGCGTGATGAGCAGCGGCGTCACGAAGCTCGGCGAGCCGGTGAGCACGATGATCACCGCGAACAGCACCATCAGCCAGCGGATGAAGGCGTGGTGCTGGATGAACCGGGCGCCCTCGACCAGGTCCTCCCGGAACCCGGTCGTCCTCCCCGCGACCGCGTCGAGCGTCGGCACCGTCACGAGCAGCAGCACGCCGACCCCGAGCAGGGCGGTGACCACGTCGATGAAGAACGCGGGGACGATGCCGAACGCCCCGAACACCGCGCCGGCGACGGCGGGCGCGAGCAGCGCGAGGCCGGACTGGATGGTCTGGAAGAGGCCGTTGATCCGCAGCAGGTGCTCCTGCGGCACGAGCTGGGGGATCACCGCCTGCACGGTCGGCTGCTGGAACCCCGCCCCGACGGAGCGGACGGCGCAGGCCACCAGGATCACCCAGAGGTCGGTGACGCCGTTCATCATCAGGAACGCCAGCCCGAGGGTCGCGAGCGCGGTGCTCGTGTCCGCGGCGATGATGAGCGCCTTGCGGTTGACGCGGTCGGCGAAGGTGCCGCCGAAGATCGACACCACGCCCTGCGGCAGGAAGGCCGCGACCGCGTAGAGGGCCACCGCGATCGCCGAGCGGGTCTGCAGCGTGACGTACCACATGACCACGTACTGGACGATCATCGAGCCGAACAGCGACACCGTCTGCCCGGTCACGAAGAGCGCGGCGTTGCGGCGCCAGCCCGCTCCGACGTCGACGGTGCTCATGCGACCGGCCTCCTCGGGATGTGTACGATGTCCACTTGTGGCCAGCCTGTCAGGCGATGTGAACGCTGTCAACGGACCTGCTCGCAGCATGGACGACGCCTCCGACATCGCGCCCGCGACGCGCCACCTACCGGCACGGCGACCTGCGCAACGCGCTCATCGAGGCGGGCACGGGCCTCGCCGCGGCCGGTGGCCCGGGCGCCGTCGTGCTGCGGGAGGCGACGCGACGGGTCGGCGTCTCGCCGAACGCGGCGTACCGGCACTTCAGCGACCGGGAGGACCTGCTGGCCGCGGTGAGCTTGCACTGCCTGACCCTCGTGGCGACGGAGATCATGCGCGAGCAGGCCGCGGCCGGCGCCGCCGACGACCTCGGCGCGCAGCTCGACGCGATCGGCCGGGCCTACGTGCACTTCGCGCTCCGCGAGCCCGGGCTCTTCCGCACGGCCTTCGCGGCGCACACGGACCCCGAGCCGGGGCGCGGCGGGGAGGACGGCGGCCTCGGCCCCTACGGCCTCCTGCTCGACGTGCTCGACCGCGCGGTCGAGCACGGTGCGATGCGCGCGGAGCGCCGGCCCGGCGCGGAGGTGACGGCGTGGGCGTCGGTGCACGGCCTCGCGCTGCTGCTGCTCGACGGGCCGCTGCGCTCGGTGCCGGAGGCGGCCAGGGAGCCGCTGATCGACGCGGTGGTGCGCACCGTGCGCGACGGCCTGTTCCGGGGAGGCGCCGCGGACTGAGCGCGGCTCGGAGCCTCCCGTGATCTGCCCGCAACATCCTCCGGCGTGGGGAAACAGGACGGTATTCCGGGGGAAACCATCGGGAAACCGCCGCGCGGTCCACTGGAGTCATGGCAGCGGGGGTGCACGACGCGCATCGGCACATCGGTGCGCTGCCCGCCTACCCCTTCTACGGCGGCCCCGCGATCCGCGCCGACCTCACGGCGCGGGAGACGGTCAGGGGCTTCCTCGCCGACCTCGACGCGGAGGGCACGGAGCGCACGCTCGTGCTGCCGAACTACGGGGTGCCGATCCCCGAGGTCGCGTTCGAGCTGAACCATCTGGCGCTGGAGGCGGCGCAGGCCGACGACCGCGTGCGCTGCGGGCTGTGGATCTCGCCCAAGCCGAGCGATGCGGAGCGGAACACCGCCGCACTCGCCCTCGCGGGTGAGGAGGGCGTCGCCGCGCTGAAGACGAGCTTCCTGCTCGGCGGCGCCGCGGACGACCCGGACTGCCTCGAGCAGCTCGGGCGCATGTTCGACGCGGCGCGCGAGCACGACCTCACGGTCCACGTCCACACGTCGCCGGGCGGCGCCAGCGACGTCGACCGGATCGGCGAGCTCGTCGAGCGCTGGGGCGACGACGTGCGCATCCACCTGGTGCACCTCGGCGGCGGCATGAGCGGCCACATGAAGCTGATCGGCGGCCGCTTCTTCGACTGGATCGAGCGCGGCAAGCGCGTCTACAGCGACACGAGCTGGGCGATCGGGTTCGCCGCGGTCTGGCTCGTCGCCGAGATCGAGCGGCGCGGCATCGGCCACGACCGCATCCTCTTCGCCTCCGACCTGCCCTGGGGCGACCACGCCGGCGAGCTCGCGCGCATGCAGGACGCCGTCAAGGACGGCGAGCTGGGGCGCCTGTTCCTGCGCGAGAACTTCGAAGCCCTCTACTGACCGACCGGCCCGACGACCGCCCGACCCACACCGACCGCACCACCCGACGCTGAGGAGCACCCCGATGGCCCTGTTCGACGACACGATCCTCGCCAACATCGAGACCTCGAAGGCCGAGGTGCCGCACCCGACGCAGCCGCAGGGCACGTCGATCTACGGCTCGACGAAGATCTTCCCCGACATCCAGGCCGAGCCCGGACAGTCGTACCTGACGCTCGTGCACGGCATCGCCCACGAGTCGAGCGTCAGCTTCGTCGCGTGCCTCCAGGCGCTGCGCGCGCTGCGCAAGGGCTTCGACTCGGTCCTGCACTTCTACGGCCCCGGTGCGATGAACGCGATCGCCGCCCGCGGCTTCCCGACCCCGGGCGACTCCGCGTTCCCTGGCGAGCAGAACATCAACGACACGATCAAGACCTTCATCAAGGAGGGCGGCACGGTCTTCGTCTGCCGCTTCGGCCTGTCGCTGCACGGCCTGCGCGAGGAGGACCTGATCGAGGGCACGGTCCCGTGCCACCCGCTCGACGTGCAGGACGCCCTGATCTACTTCGCGAACAAGGGCGCCGTCATCAACTCGACCTACATGGTCTGACCGTGCCGGCGACGAACCTCGGACTCCCGGTGGTGCGGCGGGAGCCGCTCGCACCACCGGTGACCCTCGACCCCGTGGCCCGCCGGGTCGACGTCGCGCTGCGGGGCCTCCGCATCGCGGCGCCCGTGCACCGCGAGGCGGGCGCGGGGCCCAGCGACGACGGCCACGTGCTGTGGGACGGCGAGCAGGCGGCGATCCCGGTGAACCCGGACAGCCCCTACCTCGTCTTCGACGGCCGCCTGCTGCTCGACACCGGTGACGCGGGGCCGATCGACGTCGGCATCGACGTGGCGCCCGTCCACCGGCCGCGGTTCTACGACCTGGCCACGGCGGACGGCACCTCGTACGAGCAGATCGCGCGCCTCCACGGGCGCAACGTGCTGGCGACCACCGTGGTGCAGACCTGCGTGCGGTACGACGAGGACCAGCGCTGCCGGTTCTGCGCCATCGAGGCCTCGCTCGAGGCGGGCGCGACGATCGCGGTCAAGACCCCGGCGATGCTCGCCGAGGTCGCCCGCGCGGCCCGCGACCTCGACGGCGTCGAGCAGATGGTCATGACCACCGGCACCTCGAACGGCTGGGACCGCGGCGCGAAGCACCTCGCGCGCTGCGTGCAGGCGGTCAAGGAGGCGGTGCCCGAGCTCGCGATCCAGGTGCAGATCGAGCCGCCCCGGAACCTGCGGGCGATCCAGGACCTGCACGACGCCGGCGCCGAGTCGATCGGCATCCACGTGGAGTCGATGGACGACGCGGTGCGCCGGCGGTGGATGCCGGGCAAGAGCACGGTGACGCTCGACGAGTACCGCGCGGCGTGGACGGAGGCGGTGCGCGTCTTCGGCCGCAACCAGGTCTCCACCTACCTCCTCGTCGGCCTCGGCGAGGACCCGGACGACGTGCCGCGGTGGGCGGAGGAGCTCATCGGGCTCGGGGTCTACCCGTTCGTCGTGCCGTTCCGGCCCCTGCGCGGCACGCTCGCGACCGACGTCGACCACGTGCCCGCGCCGCAGCGCTCCATCCTCGAGACGGTCTCGCGGCAGGTCGCGGCGCTGCTGGTCGCGGCCGGCATGTTCGGGTCGGACCAGAAGGCCGGCTGCGCCGCGTGCGGCGCGTGCGGCGTGCTGAAGACGGCCGGCGGCTAGCCGGTGTCCGAGTCGGCCCTGTTCGACGTCCCGGTGCTCACCGGCGTCCTCCGCCCGCCCGCCCCCTGGGTGCTGCGGCGCGCGGAGGGGGCGGAGCTCGCCGCCTACCGGCGGCTGCGGCGCGACGCGTTCGTCACCGAGCAGCACCTGTTCTCGGGCACCGACGCGGACGACGTCGACGACGACCCGCGCACGGTGGTCCTCGTCGCGGTCGCGCCGGACGGCGCCGTGCTCGGCGGGGTGCGGCTCGCGCCGCTGACCGAGCCCGACATCGGGTGGTGGGCCGGCAGCCGGCTCGTCGTCGACGGCGCGGTGCGCGGCGCCGCGGGGCTCGGCGCGCAGCTCGTCGACGAGGCGTGCCGCGTCGCCGAGGCGGCAGGCGTGCTGCGCTTCGACGCGACGGTGCAGCAGCGGTACGCGCCGATGTTCGCGCGGCTCGGCTGGACCGACGCGGGCGCGACCGAGGTCGGAGGAGCCCCGCACCGCCGCATGCGCTGGCCGATCGACCGCGTCGCCGCGCTCGTCGAGCGCACCAAAGCGCCGCTGGCGGAGCTGCTCGATCCCTTCGGCGCGGCGTGGGGGACCGCGCCCGGCGCCTCCCTCGGCGGTGCGGGCTTCGTCGGCGACGACGGCGCACCGGTGCCGGGCAGCGACCTCGTCGCGGCCTGCGACGCCATCCTGCCCGCGATGGTGCAGCGCGACCCGGAGTGGGCCGGCTGGTGCGGCGTGCTCGTCAACGTCAACGACCTCTCCGCGATGGGGGCCGACCCGGTCGGCCTGCTCGACGCCGTCGCCGGCCCCGACCTCGGGACCGTCCGTCGCGTCGTCCGCGGCCTGCGCAGCGCCGCGGAGGCGTGGGGCGTGCCCCTCCTCGGCGGTCACACGCAGCTCGGGGTGCCCGCGGCGCTCGCGGTCACCGCGCTCGGCCGCACCGGCGCGCCGGTGCCCGGCGGCGGCGGGCGCCGGCACGACGAGCTCACGCTGACCGTCGACACCACCGGCGGCTGGCGGCCGGGCTCGTCCGGCACCCAGTGGGACTCGACCTCCTCCCGCTCCGGCGAGGAGCTGCGCGCGATGGCCCGCCTCGTGCGGGACGCGGCGCCGCGGGCGGCCAAGGACGTGAGCATGGCCGGGATCGTCGGCACCGCGGGCATGCTCGCGGAGGCGTCCGGCTGCGGCGCCGAGATCGACGTGGCCGCGGTGCCGCGGCCGGCCGACGCCGCGACGGGCGACTGGCTCACCTGCTTCCCCGGCTTCGGGATGCTCACCGCCGACGCGCCCGGCGCCTCCCGCATGGCCTCGCCGCTCACCGACTCGGCCGCGATCGGGCGCCTGTCCGCCGCGCCCGGCGTGCGGCTCACCTGGCCCGACGGCGAGACCACCACCGCCCTCCCCGGACCCGTCACGGGCCTCGGGCACGCCTGAGATGAAGGAGCACGGGATGCCCGTCACGCTCGCCGCCGCGTCCGAGAACTTCGGCCGCGACCTGGAGGAGAACTACCGCACGATCGAGCGGCTCGTCGCCGAGGCGAGCGCCGCCGGCGCCGATCTGCTCGCGCTGCCGGAGGCCGCGATCGGCGGCTACCTGTCGAGCCTCGGCGGGCACGGCGACCCGTCGACGCCGGAGTCCCTGCCGCCCGCGATCCGCCTCGACGGTCCGGAGCTCGCGCGGGTGGCCGCGCTCGCCGGCGACCTCGTGCTCGTGCTCGGCGTCTGCGAGGCCGACGGGCCGGAGACGGACCCGGTCCGCTACAACACGGCGGTCGCGCTGACCCGGCACGGCGTGCTCGGCGTGCACCGCAAGGTGCACCAGCCGCTCGGCGAGCACCTCAGCTACGCGGCCGGCGACTCCTTCAGCGCCTTCGACAGCCCGGTCGGGCGCCTCGGCCTGATGATCTGCTACGACAAGGCGTTCCCGGAGGGGGCCCGCACGTTGGCGCTCGACGGCGCGGAGGTCGTCGTCTGCGTCTCCGCGTGGCCCGCCGCGCGCACCGCGGGATCGACCGACCTGGCCGAGGACCGCTGGACCAAGCGCTTCCGCCTGTACGACCAGGCGCGGGCGCTCGAGAACCAGATCGTCTGGGTCGCCTCCAACCAGGCCGGGACCTTCGGGCGCCTCCGCTTCGTCGGCTCCGCCTCGGTGATCGGGCCGGGCGGCGAGGTGCTCGCCGACACCGGCGTCGCCGCCGGCCTCGCGATCGCGACGGTCGACGTGCCCGAGGAGCTCGCCACCGCCAGGCGGGCGATGTTCGCGCTGCGCGACCGCCGCCCCGACGCGTACGCGCTGGACGGCCGGGTGGCCGAGGAGGAGCTGGTCGATGCCTGAGATGACGTTCACGGTCCGCTGGCCGGACGGCCGGGTGGAGGAGTGCTACTCGCCGTCGCTGGTCATGTGGGACCACCTGCAGGTCGGCGCTGAGTACCCGGTCGGCGACTTCGCCGCCCGGGCGTCGGCGGCGCTGGAGGAGGCGGGGGAGCGCGTCCGCGCGCGCTACGGGTTCCTCTGCACGAGCGCGCTCGCGCAGGCGGAGGCGATCCGCGGCCGGGCCGCGGCGCTCGACGCCGCGGCGCCGGTCCGGGTGCTCGCGATGGCCCCGCCGCTGCCCGTCGAGGCCCGCTCGTGACCGCCGTGCTGCCGGAGCGGGTCGAGGTCGCGATCGTCGGGGCCGGCCAGGCCGGCCTCGCGGCCTCCTGGCACCTGGTGCAGCGCGGCGTCGACCACGTCGTGCTCGAGCGGGCGACCGCGTTCCACGACTGGCAGGACCGCCGCTGGGACGCCTTCACCCTGGTCACGCCCAACTTCCAGTGCCGCCTGCCGGGTTTCGCCTACGACGGCGACGACACGCAGGGGTTCATGACCCGCGCCGAGGTCGGCGCCTGGCTCGGGCGCTACCGGGCGAGCTTCGACCCGCCCCTGCTCGAGGGCGTCGAGGTCGTCGGCCTCACCCGTGCCGAGGACGGCTTCCTCCTCCGCACCTCGGCGGGGGAGCTGCGCGCGGCCCAGGTCGTGATCGCGACCGGCGGCTACCACCGGCCCGTGGTGCCGCCGCTCGGGCTCCGCCTGCCCGACGGCGTCGTGCAGGTGCACTCCGCCGACTACCGGAACGCCGGGTCGCTGCCGGAGGGGGCGGTGCTCGTCGTCGGCAGCGGCCAGTCGGGCGCGCAGATCGCGGAGGACCTGCACCTCGCGGGGCGCCGGGTGCACCTCGCGCTCGGCCGAGCGCCGCGCAGCGCCCGCCGCTACCGCGGCAGGGACTGCATCGCGTGGCTGGAGGAGATGGGCGTCTACGACGTCACCGTGCAGCAGCACGCCTCGGGCCTCGCGAAGCGGGAGTCGACGAACCACTACATGACCGGCCGCGCGGGCGGCCACGACATCGACCTGCGCGCCTTCGCCCTCGAGGGCATGCGGCTGTACGGCCGGCTGACCGACGCGTCGGACGGCGTGCTCCGCTTCGCGCCGACGCTGGCCCAGTACCTCGACCACGCGGACAGCGTGATGGAGTCGATCAAGAACGACATCGACGCGCACATCGCGCGGGCGGGCATCCAGGCGCCCGTGGAGGCGCGGTACTCGCCGGTGTGGGTGCCGGAGGAGGAGCCCGCGGCGCTCGACCTCGCGGCAGAGGGCGTGACGAGCGTCGTCTGGGCCACCGGCTTCCGGCCGGACTACCGCTGGGTCGAGGTCGGCGTCTTCGACGGCACCGGCCACCCGACGCACCGCGCCGGCGAGACGGACGTGCCGGGGCTCTTCTTCCTCGGCCTGCCGTGGCTGTCGACGTGGGGCAGCGGCCGGTTCGCCGGGGTGGCGCGGGACGCGGCGCACGTCGCGGAGCGGCTCGCCGCCCGCGCCGGCGCGCCCGTGCCCGCCTGATGGCGGTCCTCGCCGCCGTCGCCGCACACCTCGGCCGGGACGTGCAGCGGGCGCTGCCGAAGGTGGAGGGGATCCTCGACGACGCGAGGGCCGCCGGCGCGGACCTCGTGGTGCTGCCCGACGCGGCGCTCGGCGGGTACCTGTCCGACCTCGGCGAGCCCGACGCGGAGGACCTGCCCGCGCCTCTGCGCCTCGACGGGCCGGAGCTCGACCGCGTCCGCCGCGCAGCCGGCCGCACCGTCGTCTGCATCGGGCTCGCGGAGGCGGTGCCGGGCGAGCCCGCGCGGCGCTGGAACACCGCCGTCTGCTGCTCCGCCGAGCGGGTGTGGGGCGTGCACCGCAAGGTGCACCGGCCGCTGCACGAGTCGCGGGTGTACGCGGCGGGCGACCGGTTCGCCGCGTTCGACACCCCCGTCGGCCGCGTCGGCATGCTCACCTCCTACGACAAGACGTTCCCGGAGGCGGCGCGCGCCCTCGCCGACGACGGCGCGACCGTGCTCGCCTGCCTCGGCGCGTGGCCCGCCTCCACCACGGACCGCGCCGCGCACCTGCCGCAGGACCGGCAGTCGCGCCTGTTCGACCTGTACGACCTGGCCCGCGCGGCCGAGAACCAGGTCGTGCTCGTCTCGTCGAACCAGACGGGGGTGCAGGGCCGCCTCCGGTTCCTGGGCCAGGCGAAGGTCGTCGGACCCGGCGGCGACGTGCTGACCCGCACCGGTGTGAAGGGCGGCATGGCGCTCGCGGAGCTCGACGTGCCCGCCGAGGTCGCCCGCGCCCGCCGCCGCCTGCACCACCTGGCCGAGCGGGTGCCCGCGGCGTATGCGAGGCGGCCGTGAGGATCGCGCTGCTCACCTACTCGACCAAGCCGCGGGGCGGGGTCGTGCACACGCTCGCGCTCGCGGAGGCGCTCGCCGCCCGCGGGGAGGACGTGACCGTCTGGACGCTCGGGCGCGGCGGCGACGCCGGGTTCTTCCGCCCGGTGGATCCCGCGGTCCGCGTCGAGGTCGTCCCGTTCGCGGCGCAGGAGGGGGAGGGCGTCGGCGCCCGCATCCAGCGCTCCATCCGCACCCTCGCCGCCGCGTTCGACGCCACCGGGTACGACGTCGTGCACGCCGAGGACTGCATCACCGCCAACGCGGTGCCGGGCTGCATCCGCACCGTGCACCACCTGGACAGCTTCACGACGCCCGAGCTGGTCACCTGCCACGACCGCGCGATCGTGCGGCCGCTCGCGCTCGTCACGGTGTCGCGGTCGGTCGCCGCGGAGGTGGAGGCGGGGTGGGGCCGCGTGCCCGCGGTCATCCCGAACGGCGTCGACGCCGCGCGCTTCGACGCGGCCGCGGGGCCCGCCGCCTCCGCGGACCGCGCCGCCTGGCGCGAGCGGTTCGGCGAGTACCTGCTCGTGGTCGGCGGCATCGAGCCCCGCAAGGGCACGATCGACACGCTGGAGGGCTTCGCGCTCGCCCGCCGCCGCCACCCGGACCTGCGGCTCGTCGTCGCGGGCGGGGAGACGCTGTTCGACTACGCCGAGTACCGGCGCCGCTTCGAGCGCCGCCGCGAGGCGCTCGGCGTGCCGGTGGACGTGCTCGGGCCGGTCGACCACGCCGCCCTGCCGTCCCTCGTCGCCGCCGCGCGGGCCGTGCCGTTCCTCTCGACGAAGGAGGGCTTCGGGCTCGCCGCCATGGAGGCGCTCGCCGCCGGCGTGCCCGTCGTCGCACGGGACCTGCCGGTGATCCGGGAGGTGTTCGGGCGCGCGGTCGAGCGGGTCCCGGAGGGGGCGGGCATCGCCCGCGGGCTCGCGGACGCCGTCGACCGCACCTTCACCGGCGAGGGTCCCGCCTCCGAGCTCGGCCGCACACTCGCCGCCTCCTGCAGCTGGGACGCCGCCGCCGCGGCGCACCAGGCCCTCTACGCCGAGGTCCTCGGCCGGTGAGAGGAACCTCGCTCACGCTTCGTGCCGCCGCGACGCCGGTCGGGCGGCACGAAGCGTGAGCAAGGTGCCCACGATCGGGGAGGCGCTCGACCTGCTCGCCGACCGCGATCCGGAGGCGCTCGCGGTGCAGGACGACGCGGAGGCGCTGACGCGGGCCGAGCTGCGGTCCCGGTCGCGGCGGCTGGCGCGCGTGCTGATCGGGGCGGGGGTGCGGGAGGGGGACCTCGTCACCGTCCGCGGCGGCAACGCGGTCGCGTTCGTCGTCGCCGTCTGCGCGGTCCACCGGGCGGGCGGCACGCCCCAGCCGCTGAACCCGCGGCTGCCGCCCGAGGAGCAGCGGGCGGTCGTCGCGCTCGCCGACCCCGCGGTCCTGCTCGGCGCGGAGCCGGAGGAGTTCCCCGACCGGGTCGTCCTGCCGCTCGCGCCCGCGCTCGACGGCGTCCACGACGGGCCGCTGCCGAGCCTCGCGGCGCCGAGCTGGAAGGCGCCGACCTCCTCCGGCAGCACCGGGCGGCCCAAGCTCGTGCTCGCCGCCGCACCCGCCCGCGCCGACCCCGACCGGGCGGCGGCGCCGTTCCTGCCGCTCGCCGCCCGGCAGCTCGTGGTCGGGCCGCTGGCGCACTCCGCCCCGTTCACCTACGCGTTCCGCGGGCTGACCACCGGGCACGCGCTCGTGCTGCTGCCGCGGTTCGACCCGGAGGCGGTGCTCGACGCGGTCGAGCGGCACCGGATCACGTGGGTGCTGCTGGTGCCGACGATGCTGCACCGGATCCTGCGGCTGCCGCCCGCACGCGTCGCGGCCGCCGACCTGCGCTCCCTCGAGCACGTCGTGCACATGGGGGCCCCGATCGACCCGGCGCTGAAGCGGCGCTGGCTCGCGCTGCTCGGGCCCGAGCGGCTGACGGAGGTCTACGCCGGCAGCGAGTCGAACGGCCTCACGGTGATCCGCGGCGACGAGTGGCTCGCCCACCCGGGCAGCGTCGGCCGGCCCGCGAGCGGCACGGAGGTGCGGGTGGTCGACGCCCGCGGCGTGCCCGTGCCGCCCGGCACGACCGGGCGCGTGCAGCTGCGCCGCACCGCCGGCCCCGCCTACCGGTACCGCGGCGCGCCGACGCCCCCCGCGGGGCAGTGGGACACGCTCGGCGACGACGGCCGGCTCGACGCGGAGGGATACCTCTTCCTCGCCGACCGCGGCGGCGACCGCATCCTCCGCGGCGGCACGGCCTTCTACCCGGTCGCGGTGGAGCAGGTGCTCGAGGCCCACCCGGCGGTGCGGTCGGCGGTGGCGGTCGGGGTGCCGGACGAGGACCTCGGCAGCCGGGTGCACGCAGTGGCGGACGTCGCGGGAGACGGCCTCCCCCCCGAGGAGCTGCGGGCGTGGGCGAACGCGCGGCTCGACCCCGAGCAGCGCATCGACACGATCGCGCTCGTCGACGAGCCCGTGCGCGACGACGCGGGCAAGGCCCGCCGGCGCGACCACCGCCCGCCCGCCTGACGCGGCTCAGTCCGGACCGGCGAGCAGCTCCGCGAGCGTCGCGCGGCAGAGGGCCGCGAAGGCGGGGTTCGTGCGGTCGTAGTAGGGGATCGCGACGACGGCCTGCGCGAGCGCGATGCCGCGCGCCCGCGCCCAGGTGCCGTCGTCCGGCGCCAGCCGCGTGCGGAATCGGAGGCGGTCGTCGCCCCG
This sequence comes from Amnibacterium soli, assembly GCF_039544415.1. Classification (NCBI taxonomy): domain Bacteria; kingdom Bacillati; phylum Actinomycetota; class Actinomycetes; order Micrococcales; family Microbacteriaceae; genus Amnibacterium; species Amnibacterium soli. The sequence continues at coordinate 708,944 of NZ_BAABLP010000001.1, forward strand.
GAGGCAGGACCACGCGGGCACCAGGTCGTTCGCCGGATCGCCCGCACCGCCGCCGCCCCAGTCGAGCACGCCGGCGAGCCGGCCGCCGCGGACGACGAGGTTCGGCGGCAGCAGGTCGCTGTGCACGGCGACGCGCACGCCGTCCCACGCGGGTGCGTCCAGTGCCGCATCCCACGCCGCCTCGACGGCGCGGCGGTCGGAGCCGTCCAGCCGGGGCAGCGCCTGCCGGACCGCGTCGTCGGCGGCGGCCGCCGTCGGGCGCCCGGCCTCGGGGAGGTGCGACGCGTCCATCGCCCGCAGCGCCGCCACGGCGGCGACCAGGTCGTCGACCGGGATGCGGCCGGGCACCGCCTGGTCGCCCTCGACCCAGCGGACGACGGACCAGGCCGCCTCGAACACGCCGGGCTCGGGCCGCCCGAGCAGCACCGGCAGGGGCACGGCGACGGAGAGGACCGCCGCGACCCGCGGCACGACGACCGCCTCGCGGGCCGCGTCCTCGCCGTCGGCGGGCAGGCGCGGCAGCCGCACCGCGAGGTCGTCGCCGAGCCGGAACACCCGGTTCACCGTGCCCACCGCGGACACCGGCCGCACGGGCAGCGCCGCCAGGTCGGGCGCCTGCGCCGCGAGCAGCGCGGACACGGTGGTCGCGTCGGCGGACAGCTCGCCGTCGTGCAGCGCCGCCGTCATCCCGGCACCGTAGCGCCGGTCCGCTCAGCCGGGGCGAGGACCATGGGGGAGTGAGCACGCCGGCCCCGCCTCCCGCGCGCGGCGTCCGCGGGCTGCTCCACGCGCTCGTGCGCCCGTCGCCGAGCCCGCCGCGGCTCGCCATCTCGGTGCAGGCCGGGATCGCGATGCTGCTCACGGTCGGCCTGCCGGCGCTCGCCGGGCGGCCCGACGTCGGCCTGCTCGCCTCCACGGGCGCCCTGTCGGCGCTCTACCTGTCCGCGCGCAGCCGGCGGGAGCGCCTCCGCCGCCTGCCGCTCGTGCAGCTCGGGCTGCTCGTCGCCGTCGCGGCGGGCGCTCTGACCGGAGGCGACCCGATCGGCGCGCCCGTGGTGCTCGTGCTCGTCGGCATCGCGGCGGTCGTGCTCGTCACGGGCACCGCGGTCGGTCCGCCCGGAGCGCTGTTCCCGGTCCTCGGCGCGGGGGTCGCCGCCCGCCTCACCGGTCCGCCGGCCGCGGGCGGCGCCGGGCTCGATCCGCTGCTGGTCGTCGGCTGCGCGATCGGCGGCGCCGTGCTCGCGTACGTGGTCGTCGCGGCACCGCTCCTCGTGCCCGCGGTGCGCCGCAGCGACCGCGCCCGCCCGATCGCCTCCGTGCGGTTCGAGCTCGACCCCGCCGGGCGCACGATCATCACCTGGGTGTCCGTCGCGGTGGTGCTGGCCGCGGTGCTCGCGGCGGTGCTCGGCATCGACCGCGGCTACTGGGTGGTCGTCGCGGTGGTGTCCGTGCTGCAGGGCGGCCGAGGACGCAGGGTGACCGCCGTGCGCGCCGTGCACCGCGTCGCCGGCACGCTCGTCGGCGCGGTCGTGTTCGTCCTGGTCGCGACCGTCGTCGGGCTGCCCGCGCAGGGGCTCGGCCTCGCCCTCGTGCTCGCGCTGCTGCAGTTCGGCGCCGAGATGGTGATCGTCGCCCACTACGGCGCCGCACTGCTCCTCGTGACGCCGCTCGCCCTCCTCATCGCGGAGGCGGGGTCGGCGGGCGACCCGTGGACCATCGCGGGCACGCGGGTGCTCGACACCGCGATCGGGTGCGCGATCGCGGCGGCGGTCCTGGTGGTGGACCACTGGGCCGCCCGCCTCCGCGCAGGCTGAGGTCAGCCCGCGACGACCGCGCTGCGCTGCGCGCCGAGGCCGTCGACGCCGACCTCCACGACGTCGTCCGCCGCGAGGTACGGGAACCGCCCCGACATGGCGACCCCCTCCGGCGTGCCCGTCAGGATCACGTCGCCCGGCTCGAGCCGCACGTAGCGGCTGAGGTCGGCGATCAGCGCGGCGACGGAGAAGACCATGTCGGCCGTGGAGGAGCCCTGCCGCGGCTCGCCGGAGATCCGGGACCAGATGTGCAGCGACGTCGGGTCGACCTCGTCGGCCGGCACGAGCCACGGCCCGAGCGGGCAGAACGTCGGCGCGGTCTTGCCCTTCGACCACTGGCCGCCCGACTCCGAGCGCTGCCACGTGCGCTCCGACACGTCGTTCCCCACGAGGTACCCGGCGACGTGCGCGAGCGCGTCCGCCTCCGCCACGTGCCAGGCGGCGGTGCCGATCACCACGCCGAGCTCGACCTCGTAGTCGAGCGCGTCGGCGCCGTCCGGCCGCACGATGTCGTCGAAGGGGCCGACGACCGTGTTCGGGTGCTTGAAGAACAGGATGGGGTGCTCGGGAGGCGCGCTGCCGGACTCCGCCGCGTGGGCCGCGTAGTTCTGGCCGATGCAGAGCACCGCGCCGGGCCGGGCGACGGGCGCGCCGACGCGCAGGGACGCCGCGTCGGGCAGCTCGGTGAGCCGTCCCTCCGCGAGCGCGCGGCGCGCGGTCGCGACGCCGTCCGCGGCGAGGAAGGCGGCGTCGACGTCGCCGGTGAGCGGGGTCAGGTCGTAGTAGCGGTCGTCGACGAGCAGCGCGGGGCGCTCGGCGCCGGGGTCGCCGAGGCGGAGGAGAGCGGTCACCGTGAGGACGCTAGTCCCGAGCGGCGGGATCGACCCGGACCAGTCGGCGACGCGGTCCGCACCGAACACCGCTTGATCGGGTCTCCTACCCATCACTGGGGCCCGAGCGCAAGCCCCTGGACCTGACAGGATTGGTAGTGTTCGGCGGATGAGCAGCACCACCCCCTTCGACGTCGCCGCGTACGTGCGCGCGCCGCTGGGCCCCATGCGGGAGACCCTCACGGGCCTCGGCGCCGCGCTGCCCGCCGACCTCGCGGAGGCGCTGCGCTACGTGCAGCGCCGCGCCCAGGGCACCGGCTCGTGGCTGTCGCACGTGCTCGTCACCGCGACGCACAAGGACGCCCGCATCACCGCGTTCCTCTCGACGTGGGCCTACGAGCACCACTGGATCGGCGACGCGCTCAGCGCGCTCGCCGGCGCCGGTCCGGTCCCCGCCTTCCGCCGCGGCGTCGCCGCGCGCGTCCGCGACCGCTTCGGACCGCTCCGCGAGGCGATCGTGGCGAACCTGCACGGCCGGGCGCTGACCGGCGTGCAGATGGCCGAGCGCCTCGTGGACGGCTGGATCGTCGACGCGATGCTCGAGCGCGCCCAGCAGATCGCGCCCGCCGCCGTCGCCGGCGACCTCGCCCGCATCCGCGAGGGCATCGCCCGGCAGGGCCGCTTCTTCGCCGAGTCCGCGACGGAGGCCCTCGCCTCCTCCCGCGCCGCCCGCGTGCTCGCCCGCCGCCGCCTCGCCACGCGCACGTGGCCCATCGGCGCCGACCGCGAGCCCGCGGCGGCCACCGCCGCCGCGCTCGCCACCCTCTTCGGCTCCGACGCCTCCTGGGCCGCCGCGATCGACCAGCGGATCGATGCGCTGCCCGGCCTCGCCGGCCTGCACCTCGTGCGCCGCTCGGCCCGCAAACCGGGCAGGCGACCGGTCCGAATCCCTCTGCGCGGCACGCTGTCCCGGCGCGCCGCATCCGCTCCCCACGGGAAGGACGAGGCGCGCTAGCGCTCCCCATGGCATTCGACATCGACACCTTCGCCGAGTCCAGCACGGCCGTCGCCTGGGGCGACATCGACCTCGACGCGTTCCGCACCGACCCGCTGCCCGAGAGCTCGCTGCGCGCCCTCCGCTACATGTGCGACGTCGAGTACCACACGGTCTGCTACCTCCGCGACATGCTCGTCACCCCCTCCCACGGCGACGGCGAGGTGTCCACGTTCATGACGATGTGGAACCGCGAGGAGTACTGGCACGGCGAGGCGCTCGCCGCGGTGCTCAAGGTGCACGGCATCGAGGTCGAGTACGACCAGCTGAAGGCGAGCCGCATCAAGCTCGGCTGGCGCGACCGCATCGACCCGATCAAGCAGGCCGTCTACGGCAACATCGTCGGCAAGGACTTCGTCGCCACCCACATGTCGTGGGGCAGCGTGAACGAGCGAGGGGCCGCCTCCGCCTACCGCCGCCTCGCGCAGCTCGAGCCGCACCCGGCCCTGGCGCCGCTGCTGAAGCGCATCGCCGCGCAGGAGAGCCGCCACATCGCGTTCTACACGACCCAGGCGACGAAGCGGCTCGAGGAGAGCAAGCTCGCCCGCGCCTTCACCCGCTTCGCGCTGTCCAAGGTCTGGGGCCCCGTCGGTTCGACCATCGAGCCGGAGGAGGAGGTCCGCTTCGTCATGGGCTACCTCTTCGACGGCCCCGAGGGCCTCCGCGAGGTCCGCAAGATGGACGAGGCGATCGCCAAGCTGCCCGGCATGCAGGGCCTCGGCATCAACGAGGCGGCCTTCCGCGCCCGCGGCCTCTACGCGGACCTCCCCGCCGCCTGATCCCTGCTAGCGGGGCCGTCCGCTGCTGATCCGACGGTGCGCACTGTTGGTTCAGCAACGGCGCGCCCCGTCAGCGGAACGACTGGTCGGCCGGCAGGGCACGGGATCCGCTCCTCCCCAGGCGGTGCCGCCATGCTCGGCGCGCCGACCCGCGAGCATCGGCGCGTGCAACCAGTCCTCGCTCCCGTCGACCCGTGGCGGCTCGAGATCCTGCTCGTGAGCGGAGGATCCCGCAGCTCGACCGAGCGGGCGTCCATCAGCCGCGACGTCGAGCGCGGTCTGCTCCTGCGCCTCCGTCCCGGCGCGTACGTCGAGCGCACCGGGTACGGGTGCCTGTCGCCGGAGCAGCAGCACGTCGTGCACCTCCGAGCGGCGGCTGCGACCTCGGACGCGCCGCTGCTCGTCTCGCACTGGTCGGCGGCGATCGCGCACGGGCTGCCCGTGCTCCGCTCGCGGCTCGGCGCCGTGCACGTCACGGTTCCGGAGGACGACGACCGGCACAGGACCGGCCTCGTGACGCACCACTTCCTCGTGGAGGACGCCGAGGTCGTCCGCATCGGCGACCTCGTCGTGACCTCGATCGGTCGGACCGTTCTCGACCTGGCGGGCGGGTCGCCCTTCGAGGAGGGGGTGATGGCGGCGGACGCGGCGCTCCTCGCCGGCGTGCCCCGCGAAGTGCTCGAGGCCTCGGTCGAGCTGGCCGGCGCTCGACGGGCGTCGCGGCGCATCGGCGAGGTGGTCGCCTTCGCCGACCCCGGCGCCGAGTCGGCCGCCGAGTCGCGGCTGCGGGTGTCCCTGATGCGACTCGGCGTCGAGGTGCCGGAGCTGCAGCGCCCGGTCGTGCTCCGGAGCGGCCGCCGCGTCCACCTCGACGCCTGGCTCCGCACGGCCGACGTCGGGATCGAGGTCGACGGCGAGCAGAAGTACCTCGACGCGGCGATGGCGCCCGCGGGTGCCGGACGAGCCGTCATCGAGGAGAAGCGGCGGGAGGACGAGGTGCGCCTCGGAGTCCGCGCTCTCGTCCGGGTCGGCTGGGTCCAGACGGGGAACCTTGCCGCGCTGCGGGCGGTCCTCGCACCGGTCGGCGTGCGGGCGACGCGGCCCCGCACGACGCTTGCGGCCTACTGCGAGCGGGCTCGCCGCTCCCGTCCCCGCCGCCCCTTCCGCTAGCGGGGCCCTCAGCTGCTGATCCCGCGGTGCGCAGCGGCAGAACAGCAGCGGCTGGCCCCGCTAGCGGAGGAGCGGGCGCGCGCCGACGGCGAAGCGCGGGGTAATGCCGAGCTCCGTCACCTCCGCGTCGGACAGCATGCGGGAGCGGATCAGGAAGCGCTTGCCCTCCGGCGCCTCGACGGAGAAGCCGCTGCCCCGGCCGTCGACGAGGTCGATCGTGATGTGCGTCAGCTTCCAGAGCTCGTACTGCGACGCCGACATGTACACCGGAACCGGGTCGATGCCGTCGACCGCCAGGTCGCCGAGGTGCATGTCGGCGGCGCCCGTCCGGAACATGCCGACGGGGTAGCACATCGGGCTCGAGCCGTCGCAGCAGCCGCCGGACTGGTGGAACATCAGCGGTCCGTGCTGGGCGGCGAGCGCCCGCAGCATGTCCGCGGCGGCGGGGGAGACGTCGATCCTCGACGCGGTCATCCGGTCCTCCTGGTCAGCGGGGGTGGGGGCCCGTCGCGCGAGACGACGCATCGCGCGACGGGCCGGTCTGCGCCGCAGCCCTCGCTCCGCAGGACCCGGCATCCTGCGGAACGAGCACTGCGGTGGGACGGGATCAGAAGAAGCCCATGGGGCCCTCGGCGTACGAGACGAGGAGGTTCTTCGTCTGCTGGTAGTGGTCGAGCATCATCTTGTGGTTCTCGCGGCCGATGCCCGACTGCTTGTACCCGCCGAACGCGGCGTGCGCCGGGTACTGGTGGTACGTGTTGCACCAGACGCGGCCGGCCTCGATCGCTCGCCCCGCGCGGTACAGCTGCGACCCGTCGCGGCTCCAGACGCCCGCGCCGAGGCCGTACAGGGTGTCGTTCGCGATGGAGATCGCGTCGTCGAACCCGTCGAAGGACGTCAGCGCGAGCACCGGCCCGAAGATCTCCTCCTGGAAGATCCGCATGTCGTTCGTGCCCTCGAAGATCGTCGGCTGCACGTAGTAGCCGCCGGTCAGGTCGCCGCCGAGGTCGGCGCGCTCGCCGCCCGTCAGCAGCTTCGCCCCGCCCTGCGTGCCGATGTCCATGTACGAGAGGATCTTCTCGAGCTGGTCGTTGGAGGCCTGCGCGCCGATCATCGTGGACACGTCGAGCGGGTTCCCCTGCTTGATGCGCTTGACCCGCTCCACGCCGTCGGACACGAAGCCGTCGTAGATCGACTTCGCGACGAGCGCGCGGGAGGGGCACGTGCACACCTCGCCCTGGTTGAGGGCGAAGAACGAGAAGCCCTCCTGCGCCTTCTCGTAGAACGCGTCCTTCTCGCGGGCGACGTCCTCGAAGAAGATGTTCGGGCTCTTGCCGCCGAGCTCGAGCGTGACCGGGATCAGGTTCTCGCTCGCGTACTGCATGATCAGGCGCCCGGTCGTGGTCTCGCCGGTGAACGCGATCTTGCGGATGCGCGGGTGGGAGGCGAGGGGTGCGCCGGCCTCGAAGCCGAACCCGTTGACGATGTTCAGCACGCCGGCCGGGATCAGGTCCTTGATCAGGTCGAGCAGGAGGTGGATCGACGCCGGGGTCTGCTCGGCCGGCTTCAGCACCACGCAGTTGCCGGCGGCGAGCGCCGGCGCGAGCTTCCACGTCGCCATGAGGATCGGGAAGTTCCAGGGGATGATCTGGCCGACCACGCCGAGCGGCTCGTGGAAGTGGTACGCGATGGTGTCGTGGTCGATCTCGGACACGCCGCCCTCCTGGGCGCGCAGGGCGCCGGCGAAGTAGCGGAAGTGGTCGATCGCGAGCGGGATGTCGGCCGCGAGGGTCTCGCGCACCGGCTTGCCGTTCTCCCACGTCTCGGCGACCGCGATCGCCTCGAGGTTCGCCTCCATGCGGTCGGCGATCCGGGTGAGCATCAGCGCCCGTTCTGCGGGGGAGGTGCGGCTCCAGGAGGGGAACGCCTTCCAGCCCGCCTCGACGGCGGCGTCGACGTCCTTCGCGGTGCCGCGCGCCATCTCGGTGAACGGCTTGCCGGTCACCGGCGTGATGTCGTCGAAGTACCGGCCCTCGGCCGGCGGCACGGATCGGCCGCCGATGAAGTGGTCGTACCGGGGCTTGTAGCTCACCACGGAGCCGTCGGCGCCGGGAGCCGCGTAGACCTGCGGGCTCGCGGCGGGAGGTGCCTCCTGCGCCTTCTCGGCGGGAGCGTCAGCGAACATCGTCATCGTGGGACTCGTTCCTTCCGAACTTCGTCGTCCGGGCCGCGGAACCGGGGTGCACCCGCCGCGGTCGGGCACGTTCCGCGTGCCTGGACCGGGACGCTAGGTCGGGCGACGTTGCGCCGGGTTGCACGTCTCGGCGGGATCGGTCCGCCGAGGGATCGGCTCAGTCGAGCGCGTCGAGGCGCGCCACGACGCCCGCCCGCTTCGGCGACCGGGCGGGCAGCAGCCGCAGCGCGGTGGTGAGCGGTGCGGGATCGTCGGGCGCGACGCGCTCCGCGTAGGCGAGCAGCAGGTCGGGGGAGGCGCTCTCGAGGATCGCCTCCCGGAGGCGCGCCTCCACCTCGTTCCGGATCTCCTCGACGCCGGGCGCGACGGAGCCCGGCAGCACCTCGCCCGGGTAGGCGTCGAGCGCCGCGCGGTGCGCCCCGCGATCGAGCAGCGCGAGCAGCCGGCGCACGTCGAGGTCGACGGGGACCGGGAGGCGGTAGGGCCGCGCGAGCGGCACGAGGGTCGGCGCGACGCCGGCGAGCACGTGGCGCAGCCGCACCATCTCCGGCCGGATCGTGGCGGCGGCGTCCGACCGCCCGTGGACCAGCTCGGCGAGGCGCTCGGCCGACACCCCGGTCCGATGCCACGCCAGCAGCGCGAGCAGCTCCGCGTGCCGGAGGGAGAGCTCGGTCGTCACGCCGCCGACGGTCAGCGCCGCCTGATCGCGGCCCAGCACCGCGAGGCGCGGCGCCCGGGCGACGGACGCGCGGCGGCGGCGCCCGCCGCTCCGCAGGCGCTGCAGCAGCAGCTCGCGCTCCACCGCGGCGGCGGTCGCCTCGAGCAGCGGAAGGGCGCGGGGCGCGACGACCTCCGGGCCCCCCGTGATGTCGAGCACCCCGATGGTCTCGTGCGTCTCCAGGTCGTGCAGGGGCACGGCGGTGCAGCTCCACTGCCGCACCGAGAGCGCGAAGTGCTCGGCGCCCGCGATCTGCACCGAGCGGTCGAGGGCGAGCGCGGTGCCGGGCGCGGAGGTGCCGATGCGGCCCTCGGACCAGTCGGCGCCCGCGACGAAGCGCATCGCCTCGGCGCGCTCCATCAGGACCGGGTCCCCCTCCACCACAGCAGCCGACCCGCCGCGTCGCCGACCGCGACGACGACGCCGCTGTCGGGGTCCGCGTCGCGGACGAGCAGCGAGCGGATCACGGGCAGCGCCGCCGCGAGGGGGTGGCCGCCGCGCAGCTCGTCGAGCCGGTCGCGCTCGATCGGCGCGCCCGCCTCGGCGCGCTCGGGCTCGAGCCGGCCGGCTCTCGCCCGGGCCCACGACTCGGCGACGAGGCGCCGCGGCGAACCGCTGCGCGCGCCCCGCGACTCGGCGGGCATCGGACCTCCCGTCCGCCGGGCGTCGTCGTCGACGGCGGCAGGCCCACCACGCTACCCACGGCGCCGCGCCCGCGGAACGGTCGACGGCGAGGTGTGCACGCACGGTCGGTCGCGGCGGTCGGCATAGGCTCGGCGCATGAGCGACTCCGCCGAGATCACGATGTACGGCGCCGACTGGTGCCGCGACTGCCGCCGGTCGAAGGCGCTGCTCGACGCCGAGGGGATCGACTACCGCTACGTCGACGTCGAGGTGTCGAAGGAGGCCGCGGACGAGGCGATGGCGGTCAGCGGCCGCCCGAACATCCCGGTGATCGTGTTCCCCGACGGCTCGCACCTGGTGGAGCCGTCCGACGAGGCGCTGCGCACCAAGCTCGCCGTCGTCTGACGACCTCTCCGCCGATCCGGAGATCCGTCGCGGATCCGGGACGGCGGAGCGGCACCCCGGCCGCGGAGGCCCGGGGGCTGGGTGTCGCGGGATCCGTGCGGATCCGCGAGCGCGCTAGGCGCGCACCCGGTCGGCGATCGCGCCCCCTGCGGCGAGCACGGAGGTGTCGAGCGCGGCCACGACGTCCGTGAAGCCGAGCTCGAGGAAGCGTCGGGCCCGCGCCTCCGTCGCGCCGAAGGCCCCGGCCCGCACGCCGGCCGCGCGGCACGCGGCGACGACGCGGGGCAGCGGCGCCTCCGGCCCGTCGTCGGCGAGCAGGTCGTCGACGGTCGTGCCGAGGCTCTGCGACAGGTCGAACGGCCCGACGAACACGAGGTCGAGGTCCGGCGTCGCCGCGATCGCGTCGAGCGCGGCGAGCCCGGCGGCGGTCTCGACCATCACGCCGACGAACGGCCGCTCGGCCTGCAGCGCGCCCGGGAGGGGGCCGAAGCTGCGGGTGCCGCGGGGCGGGGAGGACGCCGCGGCGACGGCCGCCTCCGCTTCCGCCGCGCTCTCGACGAGCGGCACGATCACCCCGTCCGCGCCGGCGTCGAGCGCCCGCCCGATGAGGTCCGCCCGGTTCGCGCGCGGCCGCACGAGCACCGGCACCCGGCGCTCGTGCCGCAGCGCGAAGGTGGCGCGCACCGCGGCGTCGTCGAAGTGCCCGTGCTGCTGGTCCAGCAGCACCCAGTCGAACCCGGCGTCCTCGAGCGCCGCCGTCGTCCTCGGCTCCCCGAGCATCGCCCAGACCCCGAGCCGCAAGTCCTCCGTCATGCCCGCACGCTAGCGACGTCGGCCGGGACGTCAGCCGGGCAGCACGCCGATCGCGACGGTGCCGTCGACCTCGTCGTCCGACTCCACGGCGGCGGACAGCCCGGCCTGCTCGAGCAGCAGCGCGGTCCAGGCCGCCTGGGTGCGCCCGGTCTCGATCAGCACCGCCCCGCCCGGCGCGAGCCACTCCCGCACCTCGGCCGCGACCCGGCGGTGCACGTCGAGGCCGTCGCCGCCCCCGTCGAGGGCGATCCGCGGCTCGAACTCCCGCGCCTCCCGCGGCATGTCCGCGATCCGGTCGCTCGGCACGTAGGGCGCGTTCACCGCGATGACGTCGAAGCGGTGCCGGAGGCGGTCGGGCAGCGCGGCGAACAGGTCGCCGAGCGACACCTCGCCGCCGACGGGCGCGAGGGTGCGGCGGGCGTTCTCCACCGCCGCGGGCTCCACGTCCGCGGCGTGCAGCTCGACGCCCGGCACGCGCGTCGCGACCGCGAGGCCCACCGCCCCCGTGCCGCAGCACAGGTCGAGCACCGTCGAGCCGGGCCGGACGCGCGCCGCCGCTTCGCGGGCGAGCAGCTCGGTCCGACGCCTGGGCACGAACACGTGCGGGTCGACGGGCACGCGCAGCCCGTCGAACGCCGCCCAGCCGAGCAGCGGCTCGAGCGGCTCGCCGGCGGCCCGGCGCTCGACGAGGTCGTCCAGCGCGGTGCCGGCGGCGGCCTCCGCGAGCAGCGCCGCCTCCTCCTCCGCGAACACGACGCCCGCGGCCCGGAGGCGCGTCACGATCGCGTCAGGGGTCACGGAGCGAGCAGGTCGGCGCGGGAGACCCCGCCGCGGCGCCAGTCGAGGATCGGCCAGCGGCGCTTCAGCGCGGCGCGGGCGAGCCGCGCGTCGGGGTTCACCGCGGTCGCGTTGCCGACGAGCGACAGCCACGGCAGGTCCGCGACGCTGTCGCCGTACGCGTAGGAGGCGGACAGGTCGAAGCCGCCCCGGCCCGCGTACTGCGCCAGCCAGGCGCCGCGCGCCTCGTCGACGAGCGGGGGCGCGCCGAGGTAGCCGGTCAGCACGCCGCCGTCCTCGTGCATCGTGCCCGCGACGACCTCGTCGAACAGCGCCGCCAGCGGCTCCGCCAGCACGCCGATCGACCCGGTCACGAGCACGGTGCGGTGCCCGGCCGCGCGGTGCTCGCGCACCCGCTGCAGGGCGTCGCCGCTCGTGTGCGCCAGCAGCGCGTCGGTGTACCCGCCGCGCACCGCGGAGCGCAGCCGCTCGGCCGGCATGCCCGCGTAGCGCCGCAGGAACGAGCGCAGGAACTCGCCGCGGTCCCGCCGCTCGGCCGCCAGGTAGGAGGGGAGCCGCGTGAGGATGGACGCGGTCTCGCCGGCCGCGGCCGCCTCGCCGCCCTGCGCGCGCCGCACCCACAGCAGCTGCTGCACGATGTTCGACTCGACGACGGTGCCCTCGAGGTCGAACACCGCGAGCACGTCGCTGCGCTGCGGCAGCGCCTTCGGGGCGGACGCGGCGGCGCGCTCGCTGCTGCGGCCCCGGGAGAACACGCGCATCAGCTGCGTGACGGCGGGCACGTGCACGGACTGCAGGTAGTCGCGCCAGTCGATGCGCGTGACGTCGAAGCCCTCCGTCGGCCGGTCGACCGGCACGCGCGCGCCGAGCGCGCGGGTGTTCGCGTCGTCGAAGATGACCTCGGTGCCGACGTACGCGCGGTACAGGTCGGACAGCTGGCGCAGGCTCGCGACGTCGCGCTCGCGCCGGCCCATCGTGCGCTGCCACTCCCGGGTGCGCTTCGTCGACGGCATCCGGTCGAGCGCCGTGTTCGCCGCGCCGACGACGGTCTCCGCCCGGCGGATCGCCCGCTCGACGCGGCGGTCGCCCGGGAACTGCCAGGTCGGCACCCGCTCCGCACCCGGGGTGTCGGGGATCGGGTTGGCGGTGAAGTACTCGTGCACGTTGCCGTACATCGCGTGGAACGGCAGCGGGTTGCTCGCACCGGAGGCGACCTGCAGGTACCGCGGCGCCCCGGGCTCGGGCGGCGTCGCGGCCGCGGCGAGCATCGCGTTGACGACGAAGTCGACGGGGATGATGTCGAGCACCGAGTCGGGCACGCCCGGGAAGTCGGGCAGCTGGCCGCGGCCGAAGGCGATGATCAGCGGGTCGGCGACCTTGAAGCCGTCGATCCAGCCGGGGAACGGGTGCTCGAGGGCGCTCTCGATGACGCTCGGCCGCACGACCGACAGGCGGTGCCCGGCGCCCCACAGCTCCTCCGCGGCCCGCTCGGCGAGCGCCTTGGTCAGCGTGTAGACGTCGGTCCAGCCGAGGCTCTGCGCGCGGGAGCGGCCGGCGGCGACGAGGCGCTGCTTGACCCAGTCGACGCGGGCGGCCTCGGCGGCCTGCGCGACGGCGCGGGGGCCCTCCTTGCCGTGCTCGGCCCGGGCCTTCGCCATCAGGCCGCGGAGCACGCCCGGCTCGCGGCTGCGCAGTTCGACCCGCTGGCGGGCGGCGGCGGCCGCGGTGGCCTCCACCTTCCAGTCCGCCTCGTGCTCGAGGCGGCCCTCGGGCAGCACGCCCTTGCGCATGCCGCCGACGTAGCAGGTGGACACGTGCACGACGTGGGGGTCGGCGCCGCTCGCGAGGATCGCCGAGTAGAGGTTCCTCGCGCCGCCGGTGTTCGTGGCGAAGGCCTCGTCGATCGGCGGGTCGAACGAGACGGTGGAGGCGCTGTGCAGCACGAAGTCGAGGTCGCCGGGCAGCGGGGGCACCTCGTCGAGGGAGCCCTCGATCGCGGTCACGCGCTCGGCGAAGATCCGGGCCGCCTCGTCGCGGCCGACCGCCTCCCGCCACGGCTTGAACACGGGCTTGGACAGCAGCTTGCGCACGCGGTCCTCGGCGGACTGCCCCGTCTTGCCGCGGACGAGCAGCGAGACCCGGGTGTCGGGGTGGGACACGAGCAGGCGCTCGAGCACGGCCTGCCCGACGAAGCCGGTGCCTCCCGTGACGAGGACGTGCCCGCTCAGTCGCGGGACGGGGCCTTCGGAGGTGGCGCCGGTGCCGGCAGCGGCGTCGTTCGTCATCGGGTCCGTATCGTATGCGGAATGGCGACTGCGCTCGTGACCGGGGCCACCAGCGGGATCGGTGCGGCCTTCGCCCGGGCGCTCGCGCGACGCGGGTGGGACCTGGTGCTCGTCGCCCGCGACGAGGCGCGGCTCGAGTCGGAGGCGGCGCGGTACCGCGGCCGGGGGCGGCAGGTCGAGGTGCTGCGCGCCGACCTGTCCGACCGCGCCGACGTGACGCGGGTCGCGGAGCGGCTCGAGGACGCCGGTCGCCCGGTCGAGCTGCTCGTGAACAACGCCGGGTTCTCGGTGCGCGCCTCCCTGCTCTCCACCGACCAGGCCGCGCACGACCGCGCCTTCGAGGTGATGGTGCGCGCCGTGCAGGTGCTCTCCGGCGCCGCCGGCCGGGCGATGGCGCGGCGCGGCTCCGGCCGCATCGTGAACGTCGGGTCCACGGCCGGCCGCATCACGATGGGCGGCTACTCGGCGATCAAGGCGTGGGTGACCGTCTACACGGAGGGGCTCGCGAACGAGCTCGCCGGCACCGGCGTCACCGCGATGGCGCTCGAGCCCGGGTGGGTCCGCACCGAGTTCCACGAGCGCGCGGGCATCGCCGGCTCCTCCATGCCGGGCGCGCTGTGGCTCGACGCCGACGCGCTCGTCGAGGCCGCGCTGAAGGACCTGTCGCGGGGCCGCGTGATCTCGACGCCGAGCGTCCGCTACAAGGCGCTGATGCTGGTGCTGCGCCACGCGCCGCGCTCAGGGGTTCGCAGGGTCTCCAGGGCGCTGAGCGACCGGCGCAGCAGTAGCCTTCCCCAGTGACCACACGGGTGACGACCAAGCGCCCGGCCGGCTCCGAACCACCGGTCGTGCAGTTCGACCGGTACACCTCGAAGCCGATGGCCGCGGCCCGCTGGGTGGCGCAGCGGGTGCTGCTCGGCGGCGTGATCCGCTCGATCCTCACCGTGCGCATCCTCGGCCGCGAGCGCCTCGCGGACCTCCGCGGCGCCTTCGTCGTCGTCGCGAACCACTCCAGCCACCTCGACGCGCCCCTCGTCTTCACGACGCTGCCGCGGCGCCTCGCGCGCTACCTGGCGGCCGGCGCCGCCGCGGACTACTTCTTCGACGTGAGGTGGCGCAAGGGCCTCACGGCGCTGTTCTTCAACGCGTTCCCCATCCACCGGTCCGGCCTGAACCGCCCGGCGTCCGAGGCGCGGTCGCTGCTGCAGCGCGGCGTGCCCCTGCTGGTGTTCCCGGAGGGGACGCGCAGCAAGAACGGCAGCATCGGCACCTTCAAGTCCGGTGCCGCGGCCCTCGCGAACCAGACGAACGTGCCCTGCGTGCCCGTGGCGATCATCGGCGCCGGCCTCGCGCACCCCCGCGGTTCGAAGTGGCCGAAGAGCGGCCGCCCGCCGGTCGGGGTGGTCTACGGTGACCCGGTCTTCGCCCAGGCGGGCGAGACCCCGACCGACTACATGCGCCGCGTCCGCGGCGAGGTGCAGCGACTGCACGACGAGCACGCCCACGCGGTCCTCTCGAGGGGTCGCGCCACGTCCGGAGGTAAGCGATGACCGATCTCGTCACCCCGACCGCCGCGGACCGCGAGGACGCGGCCGCGGTGCGGTCCTCGACCGTGGCCCACATGAAGTGGTGGGGCTGGGGCGTGCCCGGCGTCGCCTTCCACCACGAGGACAAGCCCGCCTTCGCGCCGTTCGTGCTGAAGGCGGTCGGCATCGACCTGGACGGCACCGAGCCGCTGGCGCAGCCCGACTTCGACCGGCTCGACGTGCCGGCGTCGATCGCGGGGGAGGCGCTCCGCGACGCCCTCGCCGCGGCCGTCGGCGCCGACGGGGTCGTCGACGGCGACCTCGACCGCGTCGTGCACACCTACGGCAAGAGCATCCGCGACCTGATCAAGGTGCGCGCCGGGCGCCTGCCGCGCGTGCCCGACCTCGTCGTCTACCCGGCGGACGAGGCCGCGGTGCAGGCAGTCGTCGACGCGGTCGTCGCGCACGACGCCGTGCTGATCCCCTTCGGCGGCGGCAGCAACATCGCGGGCTCGCTCGAGCCGGTGCCGGGGGAGCCCCGCCCCGTCGTGTCCGTCGACCTCGGACTGCTCGACCGCGTGCTCGGGATCGACGAGCGATCCGGGCTCGCCCGCATCCAGGCCGGCGCGCTCGGCCCGTCGCTCGAGGCGCAGCTGAACGAGCGCGGCTGGACCATCGGCCACTTCCCCGACTCCTTCACGCACTCGAGCCTCGGCGGCTGGATCGCCACCCGCTCCTCCGGCATGCAGTCGGACAAGTACGGCGACATCGCGGACATCACGCGGGGCCTGCACGTCGCGCGGCCCGGCGGCCTGCTCGAGCTGCGCGCGACCCCCTCCGCCTCCACCGGTCCGTCGGTGCGGGAGATGATCCTCGGCAGCGAGGGCCGCCTCGGCGTGATCACCGAGGCGACCGTGCAGGTGCACCGCGTGCCGGCGAAGCGCGTCATCCACGCCTACTTCTTCCCGAACTGGCGCGCCGGCAGCGCGGCGATGCAGCAGATCGCGGAGAGCGACGTGCACCCCGCGATCACCCGCGTCTCCGACGGGCGCGAGACGGGCTTCTCCCTCGCCACCTCGAAGGCGTCGAAGGGCTTCTCCGGCCTCGCGCAGAAGGGGCTGTTCGCGTTCCTGAAGCGGCGCGGCTGGGACCTCGACGCGATGTGCCTGTCGTTCATCGGCTACGAGGGCGCGGACGACCACGTCGCCCGGCAGCGCAAGGCCGTCGAGCGCATCGTCAAGCGCAACGGCGGTGTGAGCGTCGGCACCGGCCCGGGCGTGCTCTACGACCAGAAGAAGTTCGACACCCCGTACCTGCGCGACTTCCTGCTCGACCGCGGCACCGTCGGCGACGTGTCGGAGACGAGCGTGCCGTGGTCGGGGCTCGACGCGATGCACGACGGCGTCATCGCCGCGGCGGAGGCGGCCTACGCGTCGATCGGCCGCAAGGGCTGGATCATGAGCCACCTGTCGCACTCGTACCACTCGGGAGCCTGCCTCTACTTCACGTTCGCCTTCGTCGCGCAGGACGACCCGGAGGCGGAGTACGACGTCGTGAAGCACGCGATCCAGCAGGCGTTCATCGACCTGGGCGGGGTGCCCAGCCACCACCACGGCATCGGCCTCGAGCACGCCGAGTGGCTGCCCGACGTGCTGTCGGACCCCGGCATCGGCGTGCTCGAGGGCCTGTTCGCGGCGACGGACCCGGGCCGCAACCTCAACCCGGCGAAGATCACCGCCTCCTAGCCGCGCCGCGGATCCGCACCTCGTGCGCGGATCCGCTTCGCGAACGGGCGTCAACGCAGGGTGGCGTGCTCCTGCGACATCGCGCGGTCGCGAGGGCGGTGGCGGCGCACGATGGCGCGCAGCGACAGCCCGCCGATGACGGACACGACGCCGAGGCCGAGCACGTAGACGCCGGTCGTGATCGCGCCGACCTCGCCCCGGGTGCCCGTGCGGAGGGTGCCGTACTCGAACGCGGGCACGGCGTTGCCGGTCGCGACGATCGCGATGATCGTGCTGATCCCGCCCATCGAGTCCCAGAGCCCGTGCAGCACCGCCACGAGCACGTAGGCGAGCACGACGCCGACGGTGAAGCGGTAGCGGCGGCCGTCGCGCGAGGCGGCGAAGACCGCGGCGCCGAGCACGGCCGTCCAGAGCACGTGGCCGAGCGGCGTGAGCACGGACCGCACCGCCTCCGTCTGCAGCAGGCCCAGCAGGTCGATGCCCCGGCCCCCGAGCGCGGCGTTGAAGGCGTAGCCCGCCGACTCGAACGCCGCGAAGCCGGCGCCGACCGTCGCGCCGAGCAGGGCGCCCTGCCGGGCGGTCTTCGGCACGAGGTGCCGCCCGATGACGACGAGCAGCACGACCTTCACCAGCTCCTCGATCAGCCCGACCAGCAGGAAGCCGCCGACGCCGCCCGCCGTGAGCGGCGCCTCCAGCAGCGACGCCCCGAGCACCCCGAGCACGCCGCCGACGAAGAACGCGATCATCAGCGACGAGGTCGGGAAGCGCGAGCTGATCCGCTCCGCCGCGAAGAGCACGACGGAGAACGGCACGAGGAAGCTGCCGAGCAGGATCAGCGTCGGCACCAGGTTCGTGTTCCGCGTGGCGACCGTGACCACGATGGTCACCATCCACAGCAGCGCCCCGAGCAGCAGGCTCTTCCACCACCAGCCGTGCCGGTGCGTGCGGGCCGGCTCGTCGGCGTGGAGGGAGGGGGTCGTCAGGGGCACGGAGGCGCCGGCGGTGCTCACGCCGCAACGATGCCGCGGCGACCCGGGAACCCGCCGCGCGGTCGGTGTCAGTCCGCGGACAGGGCTCCGCGGTCGCGCGGGAACAGGTGCAGGGCGAGGCCGATGAACGCGGCGACGGCCGCGGAGGGCTCGGGCCGGGTGGCGATCGCGACCTCCCAGTCGAAGGGCTCGCGCAGCGGCACGACGACGACGCCCGGCTGCGGGTCGACGAGCGCGGCCGGCACGACCGCGACCCCGAGGCCCGCCGCGACGTAGGCCCCGAGCGACGGCAGGTCCGCGATCTCGGTGCGCACCTGCCGCGCGACGCCGGCCGCGGCGAAGGCCCGGTCGGAGAAGACGCGGTGCCCGAAGCCCGCGGGGCTGTCGACGAACGGCTCGTCCGCGAGGTCGGTCAGCCGCAGGACTACGCGACCCGCGAGCGGCGAGACGGCCGGCAGCAGCGCCGCGAAGGCGTACCGGGCCAGCGGGGTGAGCGCGAGCCCGCCGGTCAGATCGGGCGGCAGGGCGACGAGGCCGACGTCGAGCCGCCCGGCGCGCAGGTCGGCCGCGAGGCCGGTGGAGCCGGAGGGGGAGGTGCTGAGGCGCACCTCGACCGCGGGGTGCGCGGCGGCGAACGCCGCGAGGTGCCGCGGCAGGTCGATCACCGGCAGCGCCGAGAAGGTGCCGAAGCGCACGGTGCCGGTGAGTCCCGCCTCGCCGACCGCCGCGAGCCGCATGCCCTCGCCCGCGGCGAGGAGGCGCCGCGCCTCCGGCAGCACGGCGGCGCCCGCCTCCGTCAGCGAGACCGACCGCGGGGAGCGGTCGAGCAGGCGCGCGCCGAGCTCGCGCTCGAGCCGCGCGATCGCGGCGGAGACGCTCGACTGCACCAGGTGGAGGCGGGCGGCGGCGGCGCCGAAGTGGCGCTCCTCGGCGACGGCGACGAACGCCTCGACGGTGGGCAGGTCCATGCTCCATGATCGGTCCTGTCGATCGTCAGGAGCAAGACCGTTCGTTGGACACGATCGCCCGAGCCGAGGACGATCGCTCCTGTGACCACCTCCACCGTCCCCGTCGCCACGGGGCGCCTGCCGCACGGCACGGCCTTCTGGACGACCGCCGCCGTGTTCCTCGCCGCGATGGCCTTCACCACCGTGCCGACACCGCTCTACGCGCTGTACCAGCAGCGGGACGGGTTCCCCACCTGGGTCGTCACGGTGATCTTCGCGGCGTACGCGGTGGGCGTGGCGCTCAGCCTCTACCTCGTCGGGCACGTCTCCGACTGGGTCGGCCGCAAGCCGCCGGCGGTCTTCGCGATCGTGCTGGAGCTCGTCGCGAGCGTCCTGTTCCTGCTGTTCCCGACCGTGCCGGTGCTGCTCGTCGCCCGGTTCCTGACGGGCCTCGGGGTCGGCGCGCTGACGGCGGCGGCGACCGCGCACCTGGGGGAGCTGTGGCGCACCGCGAACGGCGACCGCCGCGCCGGGGTGCCGGCGGTCGTGGCGACGATCGCGAACATCGGCGGTCTGGGCGTCGGCCCGCTCGTGGGCGGCCTGCTCGCCCAGTACGCGCCGGCGCCGCTCGTGACGCCGTACCTGGTGTCGCTGGTCGTGCTCGTGGCCGCCGCGGTCGTGGTGCTGGTGACGCCCGAGACCGTGCGGCGCAGCTCGCGGCCCTGGCGGCCGCAGCGGCTCGCGGTGCCGACCGCCGGTCGCAGCGTCTTCTTCGCGGCGGGTGCGGGGGTGTTCGCGGCCTTCGCGATCTTCGGCCT
Organism: Amnibacterium soli; assembly: GCF_039544415.1. NCBI lineage: Bacteria > Bacillati > Actinomycetota > Actinomycetes > Micrococcales > Microbacteriaceae > Amnibacterium > Amnibacterium soli. The sequence goes on from NZ_BAABLP010000001.1 coordinate 728,453, forward strand.
CTTCACCTCCCTCGCCCCGTCGTTCCTCGCAGGGGAGTTCCGCTCGCCGTCGCGCGTCGTCGCCGGCGCGGTGCCGTTCGGCGTGTTCGCGGTGGCCGCGATCGGCCAGGTGTTCTTCACGCCGGTGCGGGTCCGCGTCCAGCTCGTCGTCGCGACGGTCGCGATGGTCGTCGGCCTCGCGGGGCTGGCCGTCGCCGCGCTCCTCGTCGTGGAGTGGCTCTTCGTGCTCGGCGGCCTCGTCGCGGGGCTCGGCGTGGGCCTGCTGTTCCGCGCCTCCCTGGGCGCCGCGACCGGGCTCGTCGACGCCCCGCAGCGCGGCGAGGTGCTCGCCGCCATGTTCCTGATCGCCTACGTCGGCCTCACCGTGCCCGTGCTGCTGGTCGGTGCCGCCATCGCGTTCCTGCCGGCGGTGCCCGTCCTGGTGGGGTTCAGCGCCGTCATCGCCGTGCTCGCGGCGGTCGCGGGCCCGCGCATGGCCCTCAAGGTCGCCGACCGCTGAGAAACCCCGCACGCCCTGCCCCGGCCCCGACACGCCGCCCTGTTACCATGGAGACGCTCCGCGGCAGCGCGGAGCACCGGAGCAGACCGGCAGGGAGCTGGTCGTTAGTGGTGGACTTCGGGGCCGCAGGTCCCGCGCTCTTCTACTGATGACCAGAAGCCGAGCTCGACCGCGGTCCACACGGGACCGGGGCGACTGGGCTTGCCACGCTCCTCCCTTCCGATCTCACTCTGCTCCGCGAAGCGCGTCCGCGAGACGCACGTGAACAGAAAAGGAGACACCTCTTGGAGGGTCCCGAGATCAAGTCCGCCGAAGCCGTCCTGGACAACGGGAAGTTCGGCAAGCGCACCATCCGCTTCGAGGCCGGCCGCCTCGCGCAGCAGGCGCAGGGTTCCGTCGCCGCGTACCTCGACGAGGACACGATGCTGCTGTCCGCGACGAGCATCGGCAAGCACCCCAAGGACCAGTTCGACTTCTTCCCGCTGACGGTCGACGTCGAGGAGCGGTCCTACGCCGCCGGCAAGATCCCCGGCTCGTTCTTCCGCCGCGAGGGCCGCCCCTCCACCGAGGCGATCCTGGTCTGCCGCCTGATCGACCGGCCGCTGCGCCCGTCGTTCATCACCGGCCTCCGCAACGAGGTCCAGATCGTCATCACCGTGCTGTCGATCGCCCCGGGCGAGTTCTACGACGCCCTCGCGATCAACGCGGCCTCCGCGTCGAGCCAGCTGTCCGGCGTGCCGTTCAGCGGCCCGATCGGCGGCGTCCGTCTGGCACTCATCGACGGCCAGTGGGTCGCCTTCCCGACCTTCGCGCAGCTCGAGGACGCCGTCTTCGACCTGACCGTCGCGGGCCGGGTCACCGAGTCCGGCGACGTCGCGATCATGATGGTCGAGGCCGAGGCGACGGAGACCGCGTTCGAGAAGATCCGCGCCGGCGCCGTCAAGCCCAACGAGGAGGTCGTGGCCCAGGGCCTCGAGGCCGCCAAGCCGTTCCTCAAGGCGCTCGTCGAGGCCCAGGCCGAGCTCGCGGAGCAGGCCGCCAAGGAGACCCGCGAGTACCCGATCTTCCTGCCCTACTCCGACGCGACCTACTCGGTCGTCGAGGACCTGGCGCTCGAGGACCTCAAGGCCGTCTACCAGATCGCCGGCAAGGTCGAGCGGCAGGACGCCGACGACGCCCTCAAGTCGCGCGTCAAGGACAGCGTCCAGATGATGGTCGACGGCGGCGAGCTGCCGGCCTCCGCCCTGGGCGAGGTCTCCGGCGCCTACAAGTCGGTCACCAAGAAGGTCGTCCGCGGCCGCATCCTGTCCGAGGGCGTCCGCATGGACGGCCGCGGCCTGAAGGACATCCGCCCGCTCGACGCCGAGGTCGCGGTCATCCCGCGCGTCCACGGCTCCGCGATCTTCCAGCGCGGCGAGACGCAGATCCTCGGCGTGACCACGCTGAACATGCTCAAGATGGAGCAGCAGATCGACTCGCTGTCGCCCGTCACCAAGAAGCGCTACCTGCACCACTACAACTTCCCGCCCTACTCGACCGGTGAGACCGGTCGCGTGGGGTCGCCGAAGCGTCGCGAGATCGGGCACGGCTTCCTCGCCGAGCGCGCGCTCGTGCCGGTGCTGCCGCCGCGCGAGGAGTTCCCCTACGCGATCCGTCAGGTGTCGGAGGCCCTCGGGTCCAACGGCTCCACCTCGATGGGTTCCGTCTGCGCCTCCACGCTGTCCCTGCTGAACGCGGGCGTCCCGCTGAAGGCGCCCGTCGCGGGCATCGCGATGGGCCTCGTGTCCGACACGGTGGACGGGGAGACGCAGTACGCGACCCTCACCGACATCCTCGGCGCGGAGGACGCGCTCGGCGACATGGACTTCAAGGTCGCCGGCACCAGCGAGTTCGTCACCGCGATCCAGCTCGACACGAAGCTCGACGGCATCCCGTCGTCGGTGCTCGACGGCGCGCTGCAGCAGGCCCGCGAGGCCCGCCTGACGATCCTCGGCGTCCTGAACCAGGCGATCGACGCGCCCGACGAGATGGCGCCCACCGCGCCCCGCGTCATCAGCGTGAACATCCCCGTCGACAAGATCGGCGAGCTGATCGGCCCCAAGGGCAAGACGATCAACGGCATCCAGGACGAGACCGGCGCCGACATCTCCATCGAGGAGGACGGCACCGTCTACATCGGCGCCGTCGACGGCCCGTCCGCCGAGGCCGCGCGCGCCGCGGTCAACGCGATCGCGAACCCGCACAACCCGGAGATCGGCGAGCGGTTCCTCGGCACCGTCGTGAAGATCGCCGCGTTCGGCGCCTTCGTGTCGCTGCTGCCCGGCCGCGACGGCCTGCTGCACATCTCCGAGGTGCGCAAGCTCGCCGGCGGCAAGCGGGTCGAGAACGTCGAGGACGTCCTCGCCGTGGGCCAGAAGATCCAGGTCGAGATCACGAAGATGGACGACCGCGGCAAGCTGTCGCTGGCGCCCGTCGTCGAGGAGCCCGCCACGGTCTGACGCTCAGTCGAGCACCACGGCGCTCCCCGTCCGCTCGCGGACGGGGAGCGCCGTTGTCAAGCCTTCCTCGCAGTGTTTCGGCACATGAGATACTGCTGTCCTTCAGGTTCGCGTGGTCAAGGGGGCCCTGCTTGGCGAGTCCGCTCTCCGGACCGATCTCCCGTCGTGTCGGTCAGACCGGCATGGCCGTGTATCCGATCGCGCTCGACGGCAGCGTCTTCGGGTGGGCGACCGACGCGAAGGAGACGGCCGACGTCCTCGACCTCTTCTACGCCGCGGGCGGCGACCTGATCAGCACGGCCGCGCACTACGCCGGCGGCCGCAGCGAGATCATGATCGGCTCGTGGCTCGCGCGGCACCCGAACCGCGACCGCCTCGTGATCGCCACGAAGGTCGGCAAGCACCCCGACGCGCTCGGCCTCTCGCCGAAGTCGGTCCGCCGCGGCGTCGACGCGTCCCTCGAGCGCCTCCGCCTCGACCGCATCGACCTGCTCGGCCTCGACGGCGAGGACCCGTCGACGCCGATCGAGGCGACGCTGACCGCCGCCACCGAGCTCGTCGCCGCCGGCAAGGTCGGCCACATCTCCGCCACCGGGTTCGGTCCGGAGGCGCTGCGGGAGGCCGTGAAGGTCGCCCGCCGGCTCGAGATCCCCGGGATCGTCGTGATCCTGCCGGAGTACAACCTGCTCGAGCGCAGGCAGTACGAGCAGGAGCTGGCCCCGATCGCGGTCGCCGCCGACCTCGGCGTGCTCGCCCGCACGCCGATGGCGAACGGCTACCTGCGCGGCGACTTCCGCTCCCGCCACGACAAGCCCGCGTCGCCGATCTTCCAGGGCGCGCTGAAGTACGTGAACCGCCGCGGCGCCGCCGTGCTCTCGGTGCTCGACGACGTCGCGGACGAGTGCGGGCAGCACGTCGGCCGCGTGGCGCTCGCCTGGCTGCTGACCCGTCCGAACCTCGCGGCGCCCGTCGTGCGGGTGCCGAGCGCCCGCGCGCTGGCCGACCTGCTGCCCGGCGCCTCGCTCGAGCTGACGCCCGACCAGGTCGAGCGCCTGGACCGGGTCACCGACTACTAGACGGGCATCGCTCCGCCCGAGGTGTCGCCGGGGCGGCGGCACCCCCGGCCCGTACCCTTGCCAGCCGGAGGGGCGATGAGCGACGAGACGCGCGGGCGGCACAGCAGGCCCGATGACGAGACGCGCCCGATCGACCTCGGCGGCGGACCGCTGCCGGGCAAGCCGCTCGCGACCGACCCGGAGCCCGCCGTCGCGGCCGCGCTGGCCGTCGTGCAGCGCTCGCTCGAGCAGATGGCGAACCGCGCCACCCGCCCGCTGCTCGACCCGCCGACGCAGCCGTTCCGCCTCCGCCCGGTCGGCCGGACCGGGCTCGGCGTCTTCCCCGTCGCCCTCGACGTCTCGGGACTCGGGCGGACCGCCGACCGCACCTCCGCCCACCGCGCGCTCGACGCCTACGCCGCCGCGGGCGGCAACGCCCTGGTCGTCGACGACGCCGCGGACGGCGCGGTCGCACAGCTCGTCGGCACCTGGCTCGCCAGCCGGAAGCGCCGCGACCACACGGTGCTCGCCGCGCGGGTGGGGACCACCGGCGGCCTGACCGCGGCCGGCCTGCAGGCCGCCGTGGAGCGCCTGCTGCACCGCCTGGGCGCCGAGCGCCTCGACCTGCTCGTGCTCGCCGGCCACGACCGCGCCACCTCGATGGAGGAGACGCTGACCGCCGTCGCCGGTCTGCACGACGAGGACCGCATCGCGCACCTCGCCGCCGGGGACCACGAGCCCGAGCGGCTGATCCAGGCGCGGGTGCTCGCGGGCCAGCGCGGCCTGCCCCGGTTCGAGGCGGTGCTGCCGGTGCACAGCCTCCTGCAGCGCAGCGCGTACGAGGCCGGGGTCGCGCCCGTCGCGCACGCCCAGGAGCTCGCGGTCCTGCCCCGGTCGCCGCTCGCCGGCGGCTTCCTCGCCGCCGCCGTGCCGACCCGGGGCGCGCTGCGCCGGCTGCGCGAGCTCGATCCGGAGCGGGCCGAGCGGCTGCAGCCGCGCCTCACCCGCCGCGGCATGCGCATCGTCGACACCGTCGTCCGGTTCGCGGAGGAGCGCGAGGTGCCGCCGGCGGCGATCGCGCTCGGCTGGCTGCTCACCCGGCCGCACATCGCGGCGCCCGTGGTCACCGCGACCTCGGTCGAGCAGGTGTGGGCGGCGACGGCGGCGGCCGGGGTGCACCTCTCGCGCGCCGAGGTGACGGCGCTCGACCGCGCCTCCGCGGAGTGAGGCGGCCTCAGCCCACCGCGACCGGCGCCGCGAACAGGCGGCGGGCCGCCCGGTCGAAGGCGCTCGTCGCCGCGACCGCGTCGCCGGCGTAGGAGCCGCAGACCGCGCCGTCGCGCAGCAGCGAGAACTCGTCGGCCGCCGCGCCGGGCTGCGGCGCGCCGAGCTCGCGGAACCGGTCCTCGAGGAACCCCGTGAACCAGTCGCGGTGCTCGGTGATCGCCACGCGCACCGGGTGCACGGGCGAGGCGAACTCCGCCGCGGCGTTGAGGAACGGGTCGCCGCGGAAGTCGGGCCGGGCGGTGTCGGCCACGACGGCGTCCACCACGGCGGAGAGCACCGCGGCAGGGTCCTGCCGCGCCTCCAGCAGCGCCGTGAGCGCCTCCCGCACGTGCCGGTCGCGACCCGCGACGTACTCGAGGATCAGGGCGTCCTTCGACCCGTACTGCTTGTAGAACGTGGCCTTCGTCACCTGCGCCGCGGCGATCAGGCGGTCGATGCCCGTCGCGGTGATCCCGTCCGCGTAGAACAGCTCGTCGGCGACCGCGAGCAGGCGCACGCGGGCCGGGGAGGTGCGGTTCGGGCTCGATGGGGCATCGGTCACGGCGGGTCCTTCCGGGCGGTTCCGCGGCACCGTACCCCGCGGGGGTGGAACGACCTGTCCGCCCCGCCGCGCCGGTCGCGCGGGCTGCGGCGACTACCATCGACGGCGCGATGACGCAGTACCTCTACCTCGTGCGGCACGGCGAGCAGCGCGACGCCGAGCACGGCGTCGTCGACGGCCCGCTCTCTCCGAGGGGACGGCGCCAGGCCGCGATGCTGGCCGAGCGCCTGGGCGGCGTGCCGCTCACCTCCGTCTCCTACGCGCCGAGCACCGTCGCCACCGAGACCGCGGAGATCGTGCGCGAGCGCCTCCCGTCGCTCGAGCCGCGGCCCTCCGCGCTGCTCTTCGACTGCGTGCCCTCCGGGCCGACGCCGGAGGTGCCGCGCGCGTTCTCCGGCTGGTTCGCCTCCGCCACCGAGGCCGAGATCGAGGCCGGCCGGGCGCAGATGGCCGACGCCTTCGACGAGTTCGTGTCGCCGGGCGGCGCCGAGCGGCACGACCTGCTGATCACGCACAACCTGGTCATCGCCGAGTTCGTGCGGCACGCCTTCGACGCGCCCGAGTGGCGCTGGCTCGGCCTGACCCAGGCGCACTGCGGCCTCACCGTGCTGAAGGTGCGGTCCGGTCGCCCGGTCACCCTGGTCTCGCACAACGACCTGGCGCACCTGCCGGTCGAGCTGCGCACCGGCCTCGTGGAGCCCCTGCCCTTCTGAGCGCCCGGCCGCGCCGCCGCCCCGGCGCCGCGCTCGCGCAGCGCTGGACGCGCGGCACGCCGTGCGATCAGCCGGCTGCGGGGGGCAGGCGCTTGGCGAACCAGTCGGTGGCGTTCGGGTTGTCGTTGAACGGCTCGACGGACTCGAACCCGCTCGAGCGGTAGAGCCCCGCAGCGGCCTCGAGCGAGCGGTTCGTGTCCAGCACGAGCCACGACGCGCCCTGCCGCCGCGCGTGCGCCTCCAGCCGGGTCAGCAGCCGCCGGCCGAGCCCCGAGCCGCGGGCGGCCGGGGCGACGTACAGGTGCTTCACCTCGAAGCGGCGGCCCTGCTCCGGCTCGATCTCGCGCAGGCCGCCGCAGGCGAGCGGGGCGCCGTCGTCCTCCTCGATCCGCAGGAAGACGCCGGGGGCGAGGAACTGGGCCGGGTCGGGGGAGGCGACGCGGTAGCGGCCCGTGGTGAAGCCGCCGACCCGCTCGGTGAAGTAGGCCTGCAGCAGCTCCGCCGTCGCCGGGTCGTCGGGGGTCGTCTCGATCACGCGCATGGTGTGCCGAGGCTAGGCTCGTCGCCCGTGATCCGCCTCGCCGTCGTCGGAGCCGCTGGCCGGATGGGACGCCTCGTCGACGAGGTCGTCGCCGGGATGCCGGAGGCGGAGGTCGTGCAGCGCATCGGCTCGGCCGACCCCCTGCTCTTCGCGGTCGAGGTGGACGCGGTCGTCGACGTGACGCTGCCGCAGGTGTCGCCCGAGGTCGTCGCCGCCGCGACGACCGAGGGCCTGCCGGTGCTCGTCGGCACGAGCGGCTGGTCGGGCGAGCGCATCGGCTCGCTGCGCGCCGGTCGCGACGAATCCGCGCCGCCCGTGCTGATCGTGCCGAACTTCTCCGTCGGCGCCGTGCTCGCGGCCCGCTTCGCGGAGCAGGCGGCGACGTGGTTCGAGTCGATCGAGATCGTGGAGGCGCACCACGCCGGCAAGGCGGACTCCCCGTCCGGCACCGCGGTCGCGACCGCCGAGCGCATCGCGGCGGCCCGTGCGGACCTCGGCCCCGTGTCCGCGCCGCACACGGACCAGCGCGCCCGCGGCCAGCAGGTCGGCAGCGTGCCGATCCACTCCCTCCGCCTCGACGGGGTGCAGGCCAAGCAGGACGTGCTGTTCGGCGGACCGGGGGAGCTGCTGACCGTGCGCCACGAGACGACGTCGCCGGTCGCCTACGCGGCGGGCATCCGCCTCGCGATCGCGGCGCTGCCGGGCCTGACCGGCGTGACCGTCGGCCTCGAGTCCCTGCTCCTCCGGTGAGGGCCTTCGGCGGCGCCGTCCTGATGGCGCTCCTGCTCGTGCTGTACCTGGTCGTCGTCGTGACCCGGGCCGTTGCGTTCCTGCAGACCGGGCAGCCGGTCGGCGTCGCGATCGGCGTCGCGCTGCTCGTGCTGCCGGTCATCGGCGCGTACCTGCTCGTGCGCGAGCTGCTCTTCGGCCTGCAGGCGACGCGGCTGACCCGCCGCCTGCGCGCGGAGGGGGCGCTGCCGGGCGACGACCTGCCGCGCCGGGCGAGCGGCAGGGTCGAACGGGCGGCGGCCGACGCGGCGTTCGATCGGTACGCGGAGGCCGCGGAGGCGGGCCCCGACGACTGGCGCGCCTGGCTGCGGCTGGGTCTCGCCTACGACATGGCGGGCGACCGCCGCCGGGCCCGCGCCGCCGTCCGCCGCGCGATCGCCCTCAGCCGCTGAGGACGACAGCAGGAATCCTCGAGCACTTCGGCAGGAAGAAACACGTTCAGCAGGAGGGAACGGGCCGTTTCGTCCTGCTGAAGCTCCTTCTTCCTGCTGGAGTGCTCGGGTGCACGCCGCGCTGATCGAGCTGGTCGAGTCCCTGCCGCCCGCCGACGAGACGGGGGAGCGGCACCGCGCCGAGGCGCTCGCCTGGCTGCGGGCGACCGACGACGTGCACCGCCGGGTGAAGCCGGCGACGCCCAGCCCGCACCTGGTCGTGTACTTCCTCCTGGTCGACCGGGTCGCCGGGCTGGTGCTGCTCTGCGACCACCGCCTGTCCGGCCTCCGGCTGCCGACCGGCGGTCACGTGGAGCCGGGGGAGGACCCGGCGGACGCGGTGCGGCGCGAGGCGCAGGAGGAGCTCGGGCTGCGCGTCGCGGACGTGGCGGCGCCCTTCCTGGTCACCGTCACGGAGACCGTCGGCGCGCCCCCGTCCCGGCACACCGACGTGACGCTCTGGTACGCCCTGCCGGTCCCGTCGACGGCGCCGCTGGTGCCCGACGAGCGGGAGTTCGCGGGCGTCCGCTGGTGGAGCCGTGTGGAGGTCGCCGCGGCCCGGCCGGGCCGCTTCGAGCCCCACCTCCTCCGCGCCCTGGACGCCCTGGGCCTCTGACGCCCGGCCCCGAGCACGACAGCAGGACGATCCGAGCACCACAGCAGGGAGAAGGACGTTCAGCAGGACGACATTGGTCAATTCGTCCTGCTGAAGCGCTCCGCCCGGGACGGCGGGGGAGGACGCGTCAGGCGAGGGCGGCGTCGATCGCGTCGTCGCTCGTGCGGTAGCGGAACGCGAAGCCGTCCGCCTCGAGCGCCGCGGGCACGACCTTCTGGCTCGGCAGCAGCAGCTCGCGGCCCATCTCGCCCATGCCGACGCCGACGACCGCCTCCGGCAGCTTGAGCAGGTGCGGTCGGTGCAGGTCGGAGGCGAGGCGGCGCGTGATCTCCTCGCTCGTCGCCGGCGTCGGCCCGGCCAGGTTCACCGGGCCCTCGAGCGTGCTGGTCAGCAGGTGCACGATCGCGGCGGCCTCGTCGTGCAGCGCGATCCACGGCCAGTGCTGCGTCCCGTGGCCGACGGTGGAGCCGAGGCCGAACCGGGTGGCGAGCGTCAGCGGCTGCAGCGCGCCGCCGCCCTGCGCGAGCACGACGCCGGTGCGGAGCAGCACCGTGCGGGTCGCGGCAGGGGCGAGCCGGGCAGCGGCCTCCCACTCCGTCACCACGTCGGCGAGGAACCCGGTGCCGCGCGACGACGCCTCGGTCAGCGTCTCGCCCGGTCGGTCGCCGTAGAAGCCGACGGCGGAGCTCGACAGGAACACGGGCGGGGGCGACGCGGCCATCGCCATCCCCTCGACGAGCGCCTCGGTCGCCTTCACCCGGGAGCGCAGGATCTGCTCCTTGTAGGCGGTGGTCCACGGGATGCGGTTGAGGGAGGCGCCCGACAGGTTGATCACGGCGTCGACGCTCTCGAGCAGCCGGAAGTCGAGGATCTTGGCGTCCGGCGCCCAGCTGAACTCGTCGGCGGTCCGCGGCGGCCGGCGCACCAGGCGCTGCACGGTGTGCCCCGCGGCCTCGAGCTGCCGGCCCAGCTCCGTGCCGATCAGCCCCGAGGCACCGGCGACGAGCACCCGCAGGCGGCTGTCCTTCGCGATGGGCCTGCGCTGGATCGGCTTCGGGATCTCGGCGGGCGGCGGCGGCGCGGGCTTCCGCGTCGCGGGCTTCGCGGACGGCACGGGGATCCGCTTCTGCGCCATGGGGTGAGGCTAGCGGTCGGGGTCCGTCAGACGGCCGGGTGCAGCGCGGAGTCGAGGGCGGCGCGGAGGGTCTCGACGCTGCCCGTGCCCTTGACCCGCGACCGCAGCCGGCCCTCGCCGTCGAGCGCGAAGACGCTCGGGGTCCGCGTGACCGCGTACCGGCCGGCCAGGTCGCCGCGGGCGGTCAGGTCGACCTCGGCGATCCGCACGCCGTCGAGCCCGCCGACCAGGTCCGCGAGGCGGTCCCGGACCACCGCGGTCCGCTCGTCCTGCTGCGAGCCGAACAGCAGCATCGTCGCGACCGGCCCGAACGCGTCGGCGGGCAGCGCGACCTCGTCGGGTCGCAGGCGCTCGCCCGACCCGCGGCGCAGCTCCCCGTCGCCGCGCCACCACAGCCAGCCCGTGATCCCGACGACCCCGGTGGCGACGGCGAGCACGAGCGGGATCACGGGCAGCAGCGTAGGTGGCCGGCCGTGTCCGAGCGTGTCGCTACCGTGTCGGCCGTGACCGACGTCGACCCCGAGTTCCGTTCCGAGATGACCGTCGAGCTGGTGCGCTCGGCCGCCCGCGACTCCGACGTGCTGTTCGCCGCCCGCGTCTCGACCCTCGGGGAGCAGACGCTCGACGACGCGGGGTCCGACGCGGACCTCGAGAAGCGGGACCGCGGCCTCATCAACTACCTGATGCGCGACCGCCACGGCTCCCCGTTCGAGCACAACTCGATGACCTTCTACGTGCAGGCGCCGATCTTCGTGTTCCGGGAGTTCATGCGGCACCGCATCGCCTCCTACAACGAGGAGTCGGGCCGCTACCGCGAGCTGAAGCCCGTCTTCTACGTGCCCGACGCCACCCGCAACCTGATCCAGGTCGGCAAGCCGGGCGCCTACGACTTCCTGCCGGGCACGCCCGAGCAGCACGCCGCGGTGGAGCAGGCCGTGCACGAGCAGTCGCTGGCCGCCTACGCGGCCTACCAGCGGATGCTCGAGGCCGGCGTCGCACGCGAGGTCGCCCGCATCGTGCTGCCGCTGAACCTGTACTCGTCGATGTACGTGACGATGAACGCCCGCAGCCTCATGAACTTCCTCTCCCTCCGCACCAAGCACCCGGAGGCGGCGGTGCCGTCGTTCCCGCAGCGCGAGATCGAGCTGGTCGCGGAGGCGATGGAGACCCACTGGGCGACCCAGATGCCGCACACCCACGCGGCTTTCACGAAGAACGGCCGGGTCGCGCCGTAGCCGCGTCGGCAGGGCGATCGGGCGGCGGGAGGCCGGGTGTCGCGGCTCCGGTAGGCTCTCCGTCCGTGCTGGAGAACCCGTTCGGCCAGGTGCTCGTCGCCCTGGTGACGCCGTTCACCGCCGACGGCGAGGTCGACTGGCCGGGCGTCGAGCGGCACATCGACTCGGTCATCACCGCGGGCGCCGACGGCATCGTCGTCTCCGGCACCACGGGCGAGACGAGCACGCTCACCGACCCCGAGAAGCTGCGGCTCGTGGAGGTCGCCCGCGACGTCGCCGCGGGCCGGGCGAAGATCATCCAGGGCGGCGGCTCGAACGAGACCGCCCACGCGATCGAGCTCTACAAGAAGTCCGCCCACGCCGCGGACGGCGTGATGATCGTGACGCCGTACTACAACAAGCCCACCCAGGCCGGCCTGCTCACGCACTTCCGCATGGTCGCGGACGCGACCGACTTGCCGGTGATCCTCTACGACATCCCCGGCCGCACCGGCGTGCCGATCAGGTACGAGACGATCCTCCGCGCCGCGAAGCACCCGAACATCGTCGCGGTCAAGGACGCCAAGGGCGACTTCAGCGAGGTCAGCCGCGTCCTGAACCAGACGGACCTGCTCTACTTCTCCGGCGACGACGCGAACGTGCTGCCGCACCTCGCGATCGGCGCCGTCGGCCTGATCGGGGTGACCGCGAACGTCGCGGCGGCCCCGTACCGGACCATCGTCGACGCGGTGAACCGCGGCGACCTCGCCACCGCGACCGCGCAGCACCGCCTGCTCGAGCCGCTGGTGCGCGCCGTCATGACCCATGTGCCCGGCACCGTCGCGGCCAAGTACGTACTTCACGGCCTCGGCCGTATCGGCAGCCCGCGCGTGCGGCTGCCACTCGTCGGACCTGAGGAGGCGGAAGCTGCAGTGATCGAGGACGAACTGGCACTGGTGCACGATGTGGCCGGAGTGGACTTCAAGCGGTTCCGGCCGGACCGCAACGCGGCCGCCGGCGGCGCGCTGCCCAAGGTCGCCGGGACCACCCGCTGATGGCCGACGTGCTCCCGCCCCCCGGACAGCTCGCGAAGGGCGCCCTGCGGGTCCTGCCCCTCGGCGGCCTCGGCGAGGTCGGCCGCAACATGACCGTCTTCGAGATCGACGGCAAGCTGCTCATCGTCGACTGCGGCGTGCTGTTCCCCGAGACGGACCAGCCCGGGGTCGACCTGATCCTCCCGGACTTCGCGCCGATCCGCGAGCGCCTCGACGACGTCGTGGGCGTCGTGCTCACGCACGGCCACGAGGACCACATCGGCGCGGTGCCCTACCTGCTGCGCCTCAAGCGCGACCTGCCGCTGCTCGGCTCGGCGCTCACGCTCGCCTTCATCGAGGCGAAGCTCCAGGAGCACCGCATCAAGCCCTACACCTTGACTGTCAAGGAGGGCGCCACCGAGAAGCTCGGGCCGTTCGAGCTCGAGTTCGTGGCGGTGAACCACTCCATCCCCGACGCCCTCGCGGTCGCGATCAAGACCTCGGCGGGCACCGTCCTGCACACGGGCGACTTCAAGATGGACCAGATGCCGCTCGACGGCCGCCTCACCGACCTGCGCGCCTTCGCTCGGCTGGGGGAGCAGGGCGTCGACCTGTTCCTCGCCGACTCGACCAACGCCGAGGTCCCCGGGTTCACCCCGCTCGAGCGCGCGATCGGCCCGGTCATCGACGACGTCATCCGCCGCGCGCCGCGCCGCGTCGTCGTCGCGAGCTTCTCCTCCCACGTCCACCGCGTGCAGCAGGTGCTCGACGCCGCGGCGAAGAACGGCCGCAAGGTCGCGCTGCTCGGCCGCAGCATGGTGCGCAACATGGGCATCGCGGCGGACCTCGGCTACCTCAAGGTGCCGCAGGACGTGCTCGTCGACCTGAAGCAGGCCGAGAAGCTGCCCGACGACCGCATCGTCTACATGTCGACCGGCAGCCAGGGCGAGCCGATGGCCGTCCTGTCCCGCATGGCGAACCGCGAGCACGCGATCGAGATCGGCGAGGGCGACACCGTCCTGCTCGCCTCCAGCCTCATCCCGGGCAACGAGAACTCGGTCTACCGGGTGATCAACGGCCTGATGAAGCTCGGCGCGAACGTCGTGCACAAGGGCAACGCGAAGGTCCACGTCTCCGGCCACGCCTCGGCGGGCGAGCTGATGTACGTCTACAACATCCTCAAGCCGAAGGCCGCGATGCCGGTGCACGGCGAGGTGCGGCACCAGTTCGCGAACGCGCAGATCGCGAAGGACACGGGCGTGCCCGAGGACCGCGTGATCATCGCCGAGAACGGCACCGCCGTCGACCTGAAGAACGGCGTGCCCCGCGTCGCCGGGCAGTACGACCTCGGCTTCGTCTACGTGGACGGCTCGAGCGTCGGCGCCATCACGGACGCGGACCTGAAGGACCGGCGCACGCTGGCCGAGGAGGGGTTCATCTCGATCTTCGTCGCGATCGACCCGGCCACCGGTCGCTGCGTGGTCGGGCCCGAGATCCACGCCCGCGGGTTCGCCGAGGACGACGAGGTGTTCGAGAAGGTGCGGCCGCAGATCGTCGACGCGCTCCGCGACGCCGCCTCGAACGGCACGAAGGACCTCCACGCCTACCGCCAGGTCGTGCGCCGCACGGTCGGCCGCTGGGTGAGCACGAAGCACCGCCGGCGCCCGATGATCGTGCCGGTCGTCGTCAGCGCGTAGTCCGCGCCCGACGCACGAGGCCGCTCTCCCGATCCGGGAGGGCGGCCTCGTGCGTCCGCCGCGGTGCGGTCGTACCGTGCAACCCGATGGTTGTAGATGTGGAGCCGACGCAGGAGGAGATCGACCGGGTCTTCGCCGCGCTGGCGGACGCCACGCGGCGGGACGTCCTGGCTCGCGTGATCGACCGCGAGCAGTCCGTGTCGTCGCTGGCGCGCCCCTACGCGATGAGCCTGCCCGCCGTGCAGAAGCACGACGCCGTGCTCGAGCGGGCGGGACTCGTCGGCAGGACGCGCGTGGGCAGGGAGCAGCACGTGCACGCGGTCCCGGAGCGCATCCGGGTCGCCGGCGCGCTGCTCGACCGGCTCGAGCTGCGCTGGCGGCTCCGCGTCGACGCCATGGACCGCCTCCTCGCCGAGGAAGCGGTGCCGAACGGACCCGTGCAGCAGGAGAAGGAGTAGCCATGCCCGTCCTCGAGGTCGAGAAGGACCCGGAGGCCCCCGCACTGCGGATCGTCGCGGAGTTCGCGGCGCCGGTCGAGCGCGTCTGGACGCTCTACGCCGACCCGCGCCGGCTCGAGCGGCACTGGGGGCCTCCCGGGTGGCCCGCGACGTTCCTGCGGCACGAACTCGTGCCCGGGTCCCGCTCCCACTACCGGATGACCGGACCCGACGGGGAGCGCTCGTACGGGGTGTGGGACGTCGTCGCCGTCGACGAGCCCCGCTCGTTCGAGATCGCCGACGCCTTCGCCGACGAGCAGGGCGCCCCGGACGAGGCGATGGGCTGGACGCGCATGGCCGCGACGTTCGAGCCCGTCGACGGGGGCACCCGCGTCGTCTTCGTCTCCACCTTCCAGTCGGCGGAGCAGCTGCAGCAGATGCTCGACATGGGCATGGAGGAGGGGCTCAAGCAGGCCATGGGTCAGATCGACGACCTCCTCCGGGACGAGGAGCCGGCCGCCCGCTGATCATCGGTGCGCATCCGGGCGGCGGACCCCCGAACGAGGGGCGTCGACCTCCCGCCCGCCGACGGTGGTCGCGCCTAGCCTCGACCCCATGGCTGCACCCAGGGGGAAGGACGCTGCCCGCGCGACCGTCGCCCGCAGCGCGGGCACGACGACGCGCGCTCGGGCGGGCTCCGGCACCGGACGATCGACGTCGACGCGAGGCGCGGGCAACCGCACGAAGGCGCTGCCGGCGCAGGACCAGGACACCGTCGCGACCAGGGCGTACCTGGGGCTCGCGCACGTCGCGGGCGGTGCCGCCCGCACGTTCGGTCCCGAGACACTGCAGAAGGAGCAGCGCCGCGACGGCGTGCCCTTCCTGCTGCTGCTGCTCGCGGTCGTCGGTGGGGCAGTGGAGTGGTTCTTCCGCACCAACGCGGTCGCGCAGGCCGTGCACCTCTACACGTTCGGCGGCCTCCTCGGCTCGATCACCGTCGGGCTGCCGGTCTTCATGGCGGTCCTCGCCCTCTGGCTGTTCCGCCACCCCGCGACCGTGCACGACAACGGCCGCATCGGCGTCGGCTCCGCCATGCTCATCGTCTCGTCGTCGACGCTCGCGCAGGTGATCGCCGGCAACCCGCAGCCGGAGCACCTCCCGCAGCTGGCCGCGGGCGGCGGCGTCGCCGGCTGGCTCGTGGTCACGCCCCTGGAGGCGCTCGCCGGCGGCAGCGCCGCGCTGCCCGCCGCGCTGGCCGCCGTCGTGCTCGCCCTCAGCCTGTTCGTCCTGACCAAGACGCCGCCGAACCGTCTGCCGCAGCGCCTCCGCGAGGCGCACGCCTACCTGTTCGACACCGGCGCCGCGGCCGAGCAGCCGGCCGCGCCGGCGCCCGCCGCCAAGCCGAAGCGCGGTGCGAAGGCCGAGCCGGCTGCAATCGACGCCGTCGGGGACGACCTGCACGGTGCGGACATCGCCGAGCTCGGCCTCGAGGAGAGCGAGCCGGCGCGCGGCGAGCGCCGCCGCTGGTGGCCGGGCAGCCGGAAGCAGGCCGAGGCCGTCGTCGAGGAGCCCGTGCGCGAGGGCGACCCCGCCTACGACTCCCCGCTCATCCCCGCCGCGACCGGCGCGGTGCCCGCCGCGCCGACGGCGCAGGTCGAGGACCCGTTCGTCGAGCAGGCGGGGGCCGCGGTGCCCGAGCCGCAGCACTCGGACGACGACCCGGACTTCGGCTTCCTCACCCTCGACGAGCTCGCCTCCGGGCGCACCGAGGTGGTGCCGCAGCTCGCGCCCGCCGCGGTGCCCGCAGCAGCCGCGGCCGTCGTCGCGGTCGACCCCCACGAGGACGAGCAGCCCGCCGCCGCGCCCGTCGAGGACGCGCCGGAGGAGGACTCCGGGTACCAGGCGCAGGCCCCGGCCGGCGCGTACCGCCTGCCCCCGGAGCACGTGCTTTCCGCCGGCTCGGTGCCGAAGGCGAAGACCGAGGCGAACGAGCGCATCAAGGCCTCGATCCAGAGCGTGCTGGACGAGTTCAAGGTGGACGCTCGCGCGACCGAGTACATGCGCGGACCCACCGTCACCCGCTACGAGGTCGAGCTGAACCCGGGCGTCAAGGTGGAGAAGGTCACCGCGCTGGCGAAGAACCTGTCGTACGCCGTCGCCTCCAACGAGGTCCGCATCCTGTCGCCGATCCCGGGCAAGAGCGCCATCGGCATCGAGATCCCGAACGAGGACAAGGAGATCGTCAGCCTCGGCGACATCCTCCGGTCCGGCCCCGCCCGCAAGTCGACCCACCCGATGACCATCGGCATCGGCAAGGACGTCGAGGGCGGGCACGTCGTCGCCAACCTCGCGAAGATGCCCCACCTCCTGGTCGCCGGTGCGACCGGTGCCGGCAAGTCGTCCTTCGTCAACTCGATGATCACGAGCCTGCTCATGCGGGCGACGCCGTCCGAGGTGCGCATGGTGATGGTCGACCCCAAGCGGGTCGAGCTCACCGCCTACGAGGGCGTGCCGCACCTCATCACGCCCATCATCACGAACCCGAAGAAGGCGGCCGAGGCGCTGCAGTGGGTCGTGAAGGAGATGGACATGCGGTACGACGACCTGTCGTCGTTCGGCTTCCGGCACATCGACGACTTCAACCGCGCGATCGAGAACGGCGAGATCCGCCTCCCGCCCGACTCCAAGCGCAAGCTGTCGAAGTACCCGTACCTGTTGGTCGTGGTCGACGAGCTCGCCGACCTGATGATGGTCGCCCCGCGCGACGTCGAGGACTCGATCGTCCGCATCACGCAGCTCGCCCGGGCCGCCGGCATCCACCTGGTGCTCGCGACGCAGCGCCCGTCCGTCGACGTCGTCACCGGTCTGATCAAGGCCAACGTGCCGAGCCGTCTCGCGTTCGCGGTGAGCTCCGCGACCGACAGCCGCGTCATCCTCGACAAGGTCGGCGCCGACAAGCTGCTCGGCCAGGGCGACGGCCTGTTCCTGCCGATGGGCTCCGCCAACCCGATGCGCATCCAGGGCGCGTGGGTCAACGAGGCCGAGATCGCGAAGGTCGTCCAGCACGTCAAGAACCAGCAGCGCCCCGACTACCGGGAGGACGTGGCCGAGGTCGCGCCGACCAAGGAGATCGACGGCGACATCGGCGACGACATGGAGCTGCTGCTCGCGGCGGTCGAGCAGGTCGTGACCACGCAGTTCGGGTCCACCTCCATGCTGCAGCGCAAGCTGCGCGTCGGGTTCGCGAAGGCCGGCCGCCTGATGGACCTGATGGAGTCGCGGAAGATCGTCGGTCCCTCCGAGGGGTCGAAGGCGCGGGACGTGCTCGTGTCGTCCGACCAGCTCGCGGACACCCTCGCGGCCATCCGCGGCATGCCGGGCAACGGCGCGTCCGCGGGCGGCGGCGGCAAGGTGGCGCTCGACTACTTCGACGACGACTCGTCGTCGGACGAGGAGTCCGAGGACGCGTGGAACCTCACGGACCGCGCATGAGCGCCGCGTCGACGGTGGGCGGGAGCGGAGCCCGCGGCCGTACCCTGCTGCCATGAGCGGTCCGGAGGCGGTGCGGCCGCGGATGCTGCGCGCGGGCGACGGACCGGTGAGCACGTGGAGCGTGCCGAACCTGATCTCGTTCGCCCGGATCGTGCTCGTGCCGGTGTTCGTGGTCGTGCTGCTCGCCGGGGCCCACGACGTGGCGGGCCGCTGGATCGCCGCGGCGCTCTTCGTGGTCGCGATCGCCACGGACGCCGTGGACGGCCATCTCGCGCGCAGCCGGAACCTGATCACGGACCTCGGCAAGATCCTCGACCCGATCGCGGACAAGGCGCTGACCGGTGCGGCGCTCGTGGTGCTGTCGGTGCTGGGCGAGCTGCCGTGGTGGGTGACGCTGGTCGTCCTGGTGCGGGAGATCGGGATCACGGTCTGGCGGTTCGTCGTCCTGGCCAGGGGACGGGTGGTGCCGGCGTCCAAGGGCGGCAAGACGAAGACCGTCCTGCAGTCCGTCGCCATCGGCCTCGCCCTGGCGCCGCTGCCTGCACTGCTCGGGTCGTGGATGGACGTCGTGAACACGGTGGTCATGGCCGCCGCCTTCGTCGTCACCGTCGTGACCGGGATCCAGTACCTGATCGACGACCGCCGGCTGAACCGGGCATGACCGCTGCGCGGGTGCTCGAGCTCTTGCGGAGCGAGGGCCGCACGCTGGCGGTCGCCGAGTCGCTGACGGGCGGCCTGCTCGCCGACGCGTTCGTGCAGGTGCCGGGCGCCTCGGCGGTGCTGCTCGGCGGCGTCGTCGCCTACGCGACGCCGGTGAAGCACACGGTGCTCGGCGTGGACGGCGACCTCCTGGACCGGGAGGGGCCTGTGGATCCGGAGGTCGCCAGGCAGATGGCCGACGGCGTGCGCCGGGCCGTGGCGGTCGACGGACGGGCCGCCGACGTGGGCGTGTCCACCACCGGCGTCGCGGGTCCGGAGGGTCAGGGCGGCAGGCCCCCGGGCACGGTGTGGGTCGGCGTGGCCGCGGGGGAGCGGCGGATCGCCCGCACCGCGGTGCTGCCCGGCGACCGCGCGGCCGTGCGGGAGGGCGCCGTCCGACTCGCCCTCGCGACGCTGCTCGAGGCCCTCGAGCAGCAGGAATAGCCCACGTTTCGATCCCGTTACTTCTGGCAGGTCGGCGCCCCGGTGTCGCCGGGCGGTCCTACCTTGGGGGCAGGTTCCGCAGGGTATGGTGGCCGTCCGCTCCGGCGGGTGGCCCCAGGCCACCGGGTTCCGCACCTGCCAGCACGCGCACATCGAGGAGGAGGGGACATGGTTCTCGTTCGTCAAGAGCTCGGCGACGTCCTGCGTGACTTCCGTCTGCAGAAGGGCCGCACCCTCCGCCAGGTCGCCAGCAAGGCCTCCGTGGCCCTCGGGTACCTGTCCGAGGTCGAGCGCGGTCAGAAGGAGGCGTCGAGCGAGATCCTCGCGTCGGTCGCCGACGCGCTGGAGACGCCCGTCTCCGTCATCATGCGCGAGGTGGGCGACCGCCTCGCGGTGCTCGAGGGCATCGAGGTGCCCGACGCCCTGCCCGCCGACTTCGGCGAGCGCTTCGCCCGCGGCGAGGGCGCCGTGGGCGCCCGCCGCCCCGACCTCGTCGCCCACTGAGGGCCTCGCGACCGGTCCGACCGTGAAGGTCAGTGAGTTCCGACTCGCCGTCGACGAGGAGTTCGGCGACCCGCAGGGTCGCGTCCTCGTGAAGGAGCTCGTCATCGACGACCTCGGCGGCCGCACGGCCGAGGAGGCCCTCGCCGCCGGCATCCCGACCGCGCAGGTCTGGACGGCGCTCTGCCGCGCCAACGACGTGCCGCGCGAGCGCTGGCACGGCCGAGGACGCCCCGTCCACTCCTGAGCCCCGTCTCCCGCACGCCGGTCCGCCGGCTGCGGTCGAGCACGTCTCGAACACGAATCACACCGATGTGGTTCTTCCTCGGCGTGTCGCTCGAAGTCCTGTTCGAGTGGAATTACGCTCCTCCCCAGGTGCTCCTGTCGGTCTCCGGCCGTCGCGCGCCTCCTCCGCCACCCGGTGTCGGAGGGGGTTCGTACAGTCGGATCCAGACAGGCGGAGTGCCGCCAGCCCTGTCGATTCCGCATCGGGGACGACAGCCGATGGGCAGCCGAGCGCCCCGGGACACCGGGCGCGCAGATCACGAGGAGAGACCTTCCATGCCATCCATCACCGACCGCGAGAAGGCCCTCGAGACCGCGCTCGCCCAGATCGACCGCCAGTTCGGCAAGGGCTCGGTCATGCGCCTCGGCAGCGACGAGCGCGCGCCCGTCGAGGTCATCCCGACCGGCTCGATCGCCCTCGACGTCGCGCTCGGCGTCGGCGGTCTGCCCCGCGGCCGCATCGTCGAGATCTACGGGCCGGAGTCCTCCGGCAAGACGACCCTGACCCTGCACGCCATCGCCAACGCGCAGCGCGCCGGCGGCATCGCGGCGTTCATCGACGCGGAGCACGCGCTCGACCCCGAGTACGCCCGCAAGCTCGGCGTCGACATCGACGCGATGCTCGTCTCGCAGCCCGACACGGGTGAGCAGGCGCTCGAGATCGCGGACATGCTGATCCGGTCGGGCTCGATCGACCTCATCGTCATCGACTCCGTCGCGGCGCTCGTGCCGAAGGCCGAGATCGAGGGCGAGATGGGCGACAGCCACGTCGGTCTGCAGGCCCGCCTCATGTCCCAGGCGCTCCGCAAGCTCACCGGTGGCCTGAACCAGACGAAGACCACCGCGATCTTCATCAACCAGCTGCGCGAGAAGATCGGCGTCTTCTTCGGCAGCCCCGAGACCACCGCGGGCGGCAAGGCGCTGAAGTTCTACGCGTCGGTCCGGCTCGACATCCGCCGCATCGAGACGCTGAAGGACGGCACCGAGGCGGTCGGCAACCGCACCCGCGTCAAGGTCGTCAAGAACAAGATGGCGCCGCCCTTCAAGCAGGCCGAGTTCGACATCCTCTACGGCGTCGGCATCTCCCGCGAGGGCAGCCTGATCGACTTCGGCGTCGAGCACGGCATCGTCAAGAAGTCGGGCGCCTGGTACACGTACGAGGGCGACCAGCTCGGCCAGGGCAAGGAGAAGGCGCGCGACTTCCTGCTGAAGAACGCGGACATCGCCAACGAGATCGAGCAGAAGATCCTCAAGAAGCTCGGCGTGGGCGCGTACAAGCAGCAGAACGCGGACGAGGCGGCGGCTGCCGCCGCTGCCGCCGGTCCGGCCGCCGCGCCGGTGGAGCCGATCCAGGCCCGCACGCCGGTGGCCCGCAAGGTGGGCGCCTGATCCATGGGTGAGCTGTTGCAGTTCCCCGGGGCCCGGGCGAGCGGCGACGCGCAGGAGGAGGGGGTCGAGCGTCGCTCGGCCCCCTCCCGGCTGCCGCGCGAGGTCGCGGAGCAGACCCTCGACGACATCGAGCGCGTGGCCGGCCCCGACGCGCGTCGCCGGGCCGAGCAGGCCGTCGGCCCGGTCGACCAGCCCCGCTGGACCGTGCCGGGCGTCGACGAGGGGTCGGTCGCCGCGCCGCCGCCGGAGCCGACCTCGACGCGCGCGTCGAAGCGGGCGGAGAACGTCGCGATCGCGGCCCTCACCCGGCACGACGCGTCCGAGGGCGAGATCCGGGCGAAGCTCGTCGCGAAGGGACTCGAGGAGCAGGACGTCGAAGCGGAGCTGGACCGGCTGCGCCGGGCAGGGCTCGTCGACGACGCGGCGTTCGCCGTGCGGCTCGTCGACCGGCTGCGCGAGCGGAAGGGCCTGGGCGACCAGGCGATCCGGTCGACGCTGCGCGGCCGCCTGGTGCCGCAGGCCGTCATCGACGCCGTGCTGGTGGAGCAGGCGGAGGACGAGGACGTCGCCGAAGCGCGACTGCTCGAGGTCGCGGAGGACCGCGCCCGTCGGCTCGGCTCCCTCGCGCCCGACGTCGCCGAGCGGCGGCTCACGGCGTACCTCATGCGCAAGGGGTACTCCGGCTCGTCCGTGCGCACCGCGGTGCGGGCGGCGCTCGCCTCCGCAGGGCTGCGCTGAAGCAGGCGTCCCGGTGATCGACCGGGCCGCGCGCTCCTCGCGCGGCCCGGGAGCACGGGGGAGCGCCCGCCTGGTTCCTACACTGCTCTGGTGAGCGCCACCGACCTCCTCGAGGCCCCGTCGCGCACCTACGAGGTGCGCACCTACGGCTGCCAGATGAACGTGCACGACTCGGAGCGGCTCGCCGGGTCGCTCGAGGCGGCGGGCTACACCGCGGCCGGCCCGGGCGAGCAGCCCGACGTCGTGGTGCTGAACACGTGCGCGGTGCGTGAGAACGCGGACAACCGGCTGTACGGCAACCTCGGGCACCTGGCGAAGGTGAAGCGCGACCACGACGGGTTCCAGATCGCGGTGGGCGGCTGCCTCGCGCAGAAGGACCGCTCGGCGATCCTCGAGAAGGCGCCCTGGGTCGACGTCGTGTTCGGCACGCACAACGTCGGCGCGCTGCCGAAGCTGCTCGACCGCGCCCGGCACAACCACGAGGCGCAGATCGAGATCCTCGAGGCGCTCGAGGTCTTCCCCTCCACCCTGCCCACGAAGCGCGAGTCCACCTACAGCGGGTGGGTCTCGATCGCCGTGGGCTGCAACAACACGTGCACGTTCTGCATCGTGCCGTCGCTGCGCGGCAAGGAGCAGGACCGGAGGCCGGGCGACGTGCTCGCCGAGATCGAGGCCCTGGTCGACGACGGCGCGATCGAGGTCACCCTGCTCGGCCAGAACGTCAACACCTACGGCGTGCAGTTCGGCGACCGGCAGGCGTTCGGCAAGCTGCTCCGCGCCACGGGCGGCATCGAGGGCCTCGAGCGGGTGCGGTTCACCAGCCCGCACCCTGCCGCGTTCACCGACGACGTGATCGACGCGATGGCGGAGACCGAGGCCGTGATGCCGCAGCTGCACATGCCGCTGCAGTCGGGCAGCGACCGCGTGCTCAAGGCGATGCGGCGCTCCTACCGGTCCGACCGGTACCTGCGGATCCTCGACGCGGTGCGCGACCGCATCCCGGACGCCGCGATCACGACCGACATCATCGTCGGCTTCCCCGGCGAGACCGACGAGGACTTCGAGGACACCCTCCGGGTCGTGGAGCGGTCCCGCTTCGCCTCCGCGTTCACGTTCCAGTACTCGATCCGGCCGGGCACGCCCGCGGCGACGATGCCCGACCAGGTGCCGAAGCACGTGGTGCAGGAGCGGTACGAGCGGCTCACGGCGCTGCAGGAGCAGCTGTCCTGGTCGGGCAACCGCGACCTGATCGGCTCGGAGGTGGAGGTGCTCGTCGGCAGCGGCGAGGGCCGCAAGGACGGCGCCACCCACCGCTTGTCGGGCCGGGCGCGCGACAACCGGCTGGTGCACGTCGGGCTGCCCGACGGCGCACCCCGGCCCCGCCCGGGCGACCTCGTCACCGTGCGGGTGACCGACGCGGCCCCGGCGTTCCTCATCGCGGACGCCGCCGGGCTCGAGGACGTCCGCCTCCGGCGCACGCGCGCCGGCGACGCGTGGGACGCCCGCGAGGCCGCCTCCTGCGCCGTCCCCGCCCCCACCGGCGGCACACGCGCGATCTCCCTGGGCCTGCCCGGCCGCCGGCCCTCCCTGCTCGGCTAGGGGCGGGCGTGCTGCTCGTGCTGGGCGGCGCCACGGGGACGGGCAAGACCGGGCTGTCGATCGAGGTGGCCGAGGCGATCGCCGCGCGCGGCGGTGCCGCCGAGGTGGTCAACGCCGACGCCATGCAGCTGTACCGGGGGATGGACGTCGGCACCGCGAAGGCGCCGCCCGAGGAGCGCCGCGGCGTGCCGCACCACCTGCTCGACCTCTGGGCGGTGACCGAGACCGCGAGCGTCGCCGTCTACCGGGAGGCCGCCCGGGCGGCGATCGCCGACGTCGAGGCCCGTGGCGCGACGCCGATCCTCGTCGGCGGCTCCGGCCTCTACGTCGAGTCCGTCGTGCGCGAGCTCGAGTTCCCGGCGACCGATCCCGACCTGCGGGCCGAGCTCGAGCAGCAGGCGGAGGCGCTGGGCGCCGACGCGCTGTGGCGTCGGCTGGCGGAGCAGGATCCGGAGGCCGCGGGCCGCATCCACCCGGCGAACCTGCGCAAGGTCGTGCGCGCGCTGGAGGTCGTCGGCCTCACGGGCCGGCCCTTCGCGGCCTCCCTGCCCGAGGCGGCCCCGCTCTGGCGCCCTGCCGTCCGCTTCGTCGTCGACGTGCCGAAGGAGCCCCTCGCGGAGCGGCTGATCCGCCGCGCGGAGGCGATGTGGCGGGACGACGCGCTGCTGGACGAGGTGCGGTCGCTGCTGCCGGAGGGCCTGGCCGACGGCCAGACGGCCTCGCGCGCGATCGGGTACGCGCAGGCGATCGCCGTGCTCACGGGCACGATGGACCGCGAGGAGGGGCTGGCCGAGACGGTGCGCCTGACCTGGCGGCTCGTGCGGCGGCAGCGCGCGTGGTTCGCCCGTGACGCGGAGGCGGTCGCGATCGACGGCCTCGCCGACGACCGGGCCGCGCGGGTGCTCGACGCGGCCGCGCGCGCCGCCGGCTGACGCCCCGGGTACCCTGGGTGCAGGTCGCCGAGCGGCCTCCTGAGGAAGCAGTCTCTTCCGGGCGGGTGGGTCTCGTCGAAGGACCCTGCGTGCGCACCTACGGCCGACTCCTTCGGCAGCCCTCAACCGCCGTCTCCCTGATCGCCGCGCTGGTCGGCGCCGTCCCGATCGGGATGTGGCCGCTCGCCATCGTGCTCGGCGCGCTCGACGCGGGCGGGTCCGCGGCCGACGCCGGGCTGCTGGCCGCCGTCTTCGGCGCCGGCAACGCGATCGGCGTCGTCACCCAGGGCGCGCTGCTGGCCCGCGTGCGCGCGAGCGTGCTGCTGCCCGCCTTCGCGGTGCTCGGCCTCGTCGCCGCGGTGCTGCTGCACGGCGGGTCCGGCACCACCGGCGCCGCCCTGGCCGGGTCGGCACTCGCCGGCCTGGCGATCCCCGCGATCACCCCCGCGGTCCGCGGGCGGTTCGCCACCTCGGTGCCCGGCGCCGACCGGCCCGGCGCCTACGCCCTGGTCAACGTGCTCTTCCAGGCCGGCATCGCGATCGGTCCCCTCGTGGCCGCGGCCCTCGCCTCCACCGGCTTCGTCGCGGTGGCGCCCGCGCTGGCCGCCGCGCTCGGGCTGGGTGCTGCGCTGCTGCTCGCCGCCGCCCACCGGGGGCGTCCCGCTGCCGCCCCAGCCGGGGTGCCGGCCCACGTCGGCCGGACGGTCGCCGGGCGCGGGGTCCTCGTGCTGCTGGGGATCGCCGCCTCGGCCGGCTTCGGGATCGGGACGCTGCAGGTGCTGGTGCCCGTCCGATCCGGCGCGGCGGCCAGCGGCGCCGCGTTCGCGCTGCTCGCCCTCGCCGAGGTCGCGGGGGCGGTGCTCGTCGGCGGGCGCGTCGGCCCGCGGTCCGCGACGCCCATGCTGCTGGCCGGCACGGCGGTCATGGCCGGCGTCTACCTGGTGCTCGTGGCCGGGGCGGGCGCGGTCACCGCGGCCGTCGTGCTCGGCCTCGCCACCGCGGTGCAGTCGCTCGGGTCCGCCCTGCTGCTCGACCGCTTCGTGCCGCCGACCCGCGTGCCCGCGGTCTTCGCGGTGCAGGTCGCGGTGCTGATCGTCGGCGCCGCGATCGGCTCGCTCGTCGCCGGGACCGCGCCGGACGCGGCGTTCCTGATCGCCGGCGGCCTGCTGCTCGTCGCAGCCGTCGTCGCCGCGGTGACGACCCGCCGCGCCGTGCACCGTCGGCCGGCGGCGCTCGGCTCGGACGTCCGCCCGGCGCACGCTCGCTAGGCTCCACCGCATGGCCGAGCTCCGATTCACGAAGGGGCACGGCACCGGGAACGACTTCGTGCTCGTCGCCGATCCCGACGGCGAGATCGACCTCGCCCCCAGCGAGATCGCGCGGCTCTGCGACCGGCACCTCGGCATCGGCGCGGACGGCCTCCTCCGCGCGGTGCGGGTCGGCGCCGACTCGAGCGCGCCCGCCGGCGACCCCGACGTCGACTGGTTCATGGACTACCGGAACGCGGACGGCTCCGTCGCCGAGATGTGCGGCAACGGCATCCGCGTGTTCACGGCCTTCCTGCTGCAGGAGGGCCTCGCGGAGCTGCCCCACGGCGCCTCGATCGCCATCCTGACCCGCGGCGGCGTGATGACCGTGCAGCGGACCGCGACCGGCTTCGCGGCCGACCTCGGCCGCTGGACGCGGGGATCCGACGACGTGGCCGTGCGCGTCGCGGGCGTCGACGTGGTCCGCCCCGGCCAGGCGATCGACGTGCCCAACCCGCACGTCGTGGTGGCCCTCGGCGACGACGAGGAGCTCGCGGGAGCCGACCTGACGGCGCCGCCGGTCCTCGACCCGCCCCCGCCCGCGGGCGCGAACGTGGAGCTGGTGCGGCCCGAGGACCCGCTGGTGGTGGACGGCGTCGCGCGCATCCGGATGCGCGTCCACGAGCGGGGGAGCGGCGAGACCCTGTCGTGCGGCACCGGCGCGGTCGCCGCGGCCCTGGCCACCCGCATCTGGGCCGGCACCGGCGCACCGGACGACTGGCGCGTCACCGTGCCGGGCGGCGTGCTCGGCGTGCGGATGTTCGCCGCGGAGGACGGCGAGCACGTGTCGCTGTCCGGCCCCGCGGAGCTCGTCTACTCCGGGGTCGTCGAGATCTGACCTCGCTCGAGCGCCCCGAGGCTCAGGGGCGGTCGACGCGCAGGACGCGGAAGCCCTTGTCCGTCGCTGCACGGCTGACGGCCAGCTCGGGGAACGACTCCGCGATCCAGCGCTGCAGCGAGTCGCCGCCGAGGTGCTTCGCGACCACCAGCCACGCCGACCCGCCGGTCGCGAGCCGCGGCAGCCAGGTGCTCAGCAGGTCGTGCAGCGACGCTTTGCCGATGCGGATCGGCGGATTGGACCAGATCGTCGCGAACCGCACGTCCTCAGGAATATCGTGGGGCGATGCGGTCTTGACATCTACGCCGGCGATGAGGGCATTCGCGGCGGCGAGCGTGAGGGCGCGCTCGTTCACATCCACCGCCCACACCGAAGCACCGGGAGACCGCCTGGCCATCGCGATCGCGATCGGACCCCAGCCGCAGCCGAGGTCCAGCAGATCCCCCTCCGTCGCAGGAGGAGGCACTGTCGCGAGCAGCACGGCGGTCCCACCGTCGAGGTGCTCCGCGCTGAACACGCCGTCGGCGGTCCGCAGCGCGAACGCCTCGCCCTGGAGCACGACGCGGATCGTGCGCTCGCGGGCCTCACCGGCCGGCGACGCCGAGAAGTAGTGCTCCCCATCCACGACGGATCATCGAACCACTGAAATCGGAGGGGTCTTGACCGACACCATCCCCACCACCGACATCGAGCGCGCGATCGACGCGACGCACGACGACTTCGACGGCGAGCAGTTCGACCTCGAGGAGCGCCAGTCGCTCCGCCGCGTCCAGGGCCTCTCCACCGAGCTCGAGGACGTCACCGAGGTCGAGTACCGGCAGCTGCGCCTCGAGCGCGTCGTGCTGATCGGCGTCTACTCCCGAGGCCAGGTCGAGGCCGAGACGAGCCTCCGCGAGCTCGCGGCACTCGCCGAGACGGCCGGCGCCCAGGTCATGGACGGCCTGCTGCAGCGCCGCAACCACCCGGACTCGTCCACCTACTTCGGCTCCGGCAAGGCGGAGGAGCTGCGCGACGTCGTCCGCATGGTCGGCGCCGACACCGTCATCGCCGACACCGAGCTGGCGCCGAGCCAGCGGCGCGCGCTCGAGGACGTCGTGAAGGTGAAGGTGATCGACCGCACCGCGGTGATCCTCGACATCTTCAGCCAGCACGCGAAGAGCCGCGAGGGCAAGGCGCAGGTCGAGCTCGCGCAGCTGCAGTACCTGCTGCCGCGCCTCCGCGGCTGGGGCGACTCGATGTCCCGCCAGGCCGGTGGCCAGGTCGGCGGCGCGGGCGCCGGCATGGGCTCGCGCGGTCCCGGTGAGACGAAGATCGAGCTCGACCGGCGGCGCATCCACTCCCGCATGGCGAAGCTGCGCCGCGAGATCGGCGAGATGGCGCCGGCGCGCGCCGTCAAGCGGCAGAACCGGGTGCGCAACGCCGTGCCGTCGGTCGCGATCGCCGGGTACACGAACGCCGGCAAGTCGAGCCTGCTGAACCGGATCACGAAGGCCGGCGCGCTCGTCGAGAACGCGCTGTTCGCGACCCTCGACACGACCGTGCGCCGCACGGAGACCGAGGACGGCCGGCCCTACACGCTGGTCGACACCGTGGGGTTCGTGCGCAACCTGCCCCACCAGCTGGTCGAGGCGTTCCGCTCGACGCTGGAGGAGGTCGAGCAGGCCGACCTGGTGCTGCACGTGGTCGACGCCTCCCACCCGGACCCCGCTGCGCAGCTCGCGACGGTGCGCCAGGTGATCAGCGAGGTCGGCGCGCGCGACGTGCCCGAGCAGGTCGTGTTCAACAAGGCGGACCTCGCCGACGAGGCGACCCGGCTGGTGCTGCGCGGCATGGAGCCGACTGCGCTGTTCGTGTCGGCGCGCACGGGCGAGGGCGTCGACCGGCTGCTGGCGACCATCGCGGCCGAGCTGCCGGTGCCGCGGCACGAGGTGACGGTGCTCATCCCGTTCGACGAGGGCGGCCTGGTGTCGATGATCCACGAGAAGGGCCGCGTGCTCGCGACCGTCTACGAGGAGACCGGCGCCCGGATCCAGGCCCTCGTCGGCGACGAGGAGCGCGCGGCGCTCGAGCCGTACCTCGTCTGATCCGGCACGTCCCGCGCCCGCTCCGATGACCCGTCCCGCCTCCCCGGAGGCCCCTCGGGTCGGGGAGCGGGCCGGGGCGCTGCAGCGCCGGCTCGGGTTCCGGCCGCCGCTGGACCCGTCGAACCTCTACGGGCACCTGGCGGCCACCGCCGTGCCCGGCGTCGAGGAGTGGGCGCAGGGCGCGTACCGCGCGGCGGTGCGGCTGCCGCACGGGGCCGCCGTGATCGAGGTCGGGCTGCCGGACGGGGACGAGGTCCCCGTCGAGCTGCGGCTGGAGGACCCGCGCGACGAGGACGAGGCGCTGCGCCGGGTGCGGCGCACCTTCGACCTGGACCTCGACCCGTCGGCGATGGCCGCGGTCCTCGAGGCCGACCCGGTGCTCGCGCCGCTGGTGGCCGCGGCGCCCGGGCGGCGCGTGCCGGGCACGCTCGACCCCGCCGCGATGGTGCTGCGGGCCGTGCTCGGCCAGCAGGTGTCGACCGCCGCCGCGCGGACGCACGCCGCCCGGCTCGTCGCCGCGTTCGGCCGGCCGCTGCCGACCCCGAGCGGCGGGCTGACCCGCCTGTTCCCGGAGGCCGCCGCGCTCGCGGCCGAGCCGGAGCGGGTCGCGGAGGTCGCGCGCCTGCCGCGGACGCGCATCCGCACGCTGCTCGTCGTCGCCACCGCGCTCGCCGACGGCGCCGTGGACCTCGGCGACGAACCGGCGGCGGTGCGGGCCGCGCTGCTCGCGCTGCCGGGCATCGGCCCCTGGACCGCCGACACGGTCCTCATGCGGGCGCTCGGGGACCGCGACGCGTTCCTGCCCGCCGACCTCGGCGTCGTGCTCGCCGCGCGGCGTCTCGGCCTGCCGGACCGCCCGCGCGAGCTCGATGCCCGCTCACGGCGCTGGTCGCCCTACCGCGCCTCCGCGGTCCAGTACCTCTGGACCACCGGCGTGCACGCGGTCAACACCCTGCCGGTGGACTAGCCGCCGAGGGCGCCCCGCCACGTCCGCAGCGTCGCCGCCTGGTCCGCCGGCAGCCGCGCGAGCAGCGCCGCCACGTCGAGGCCGGCGAGGAAGGCGCGGAACGCCCCCTCCGACGTCGTCCCGCGCGAGGCCAGCAGGTCCGCGACCGCCGCCTCCTTGCTCGGGCGCCCCTGCCCGATCGCGAGGGCCCCGGCGTTGGCGATCGTCTCGAGGTAGTCG
Source organism: Amnibacterium soli (assembly GCF_039544415.1). Lineage (NCBI taxonomy): Bacteria > Bacillati > Actinomycetota > Actinomycetes > Micrococcales > Microbacteriaceae > Amnibacterium > Amnibacterium soli. The sequence continues at coordinate 758,434 of NZ_BAABLP010000001.1, forward strand.
GCGACGATCGCGTCCTCCTCGACGTCTGCGAGCACGAGCAGGATCGCCGCGATGAGCCCCGTGCGGTCCCGGCCGCCGGCGCAGTGGAACAGCACGGCGCCCGGGGGTGCGGTCGCGATCGCGGACAGGACCGCGACGGTGCGCTCCGGCATCGCGGCCAGGTGCGGCAGGTAGTAGAGCGGCGTCCCGACGAGCCCGTCGTCCCAGTAGCCGGCCCAGAACGCGGCGTGCTCGAGCCCGTCGTGGTCGACGTGCAGGTCCACCGTCCCGGCGGGCACCGCGGCGCGGTGGTCCGCGCGCTCGCCGGGCTGCCGCAGATCGAGGACGGTGCGCACCCCGTGGGCCCGCAGCGCCGTCCACCCGCCGTCCGGCACCCGGTCCGGCTGCTCGGAGCGCACGAAGACGCCGCTCGGCGTGGTGCCGCCGCCCCGCCGCGGCAGCCCGTCGAGATCCCGCGCGTTGTGCAGTCCCTCGACCCGCAGCGGCTCAGACATCGCGGTGCTGCGTGAGCAGCAGCGCGGGCACCCACACCACGGCCAGCCAGCCCGCGAGGGCGAGCAGCGCGGCCCACAGCGCCATCGAGGCTTCGGCGGGTCGCGTGAAGAGCACGCCACCCGCGTTGGAGAGCAGGAGGTCGTTCGCGTGCAGGGCCCACTCCGCCTGGAGCGCACCCGCGATGAGCGCCAGGATGATCGGCGCGACGAAGAGCAGCGCCGTCAGCACGGTGATCCCGGCCGCGGAGGCGCGCACGAGCGCGCCCAGCCCGACGGCGAACGCGCCGATCACCGCGAGGTACACGGCCCCACCGATCAGCACGCCGACCGCCTCGCCGTCCAGCCCGACGGAGACGCCCTTGCCGCCGTAGAGCACCGCGATGAGCCCGAAGCTGCCGAACGTGATGACCGCCCCGAGCACGAACGACCAGGCGGCCACGACCAGCGCCTTGGCCACGAGCGCGGGCCAGCGGCGCGGCACGGCGGTGTAGGACGAGCGGATCTGCAGCGTCGCGTACTCGCCGCCGATCGCGAGCACGCCGAGCACGCCGACGACCAGCGCGACGAAGCTGAGGCTGACGGTCGAGCCGTCCAGCGCCGTCGCCGTGCCGCCCTGCGAGCCCGGGTCCACCGCGGCGCCGAAGAGCAGCGCCGTGAGCGCGGCGAGCAGCAGCGCGACCGCGGTGGTCCAGAAGGTGCTGCGGACGGTCACGAGCTTCAGCCACTCCGAGCGGAGCACGCGGCCGAAGCCGACGCCGCCGGTGCCCGCGGGAGCGGCCGCCGTCGCCGCGGTCACGCCGCGCTCCCGGCCGTCGTCGGCTCGGCGCTGCGGTACTCGACCTCGTCCGCGGTCATCGACATGTAGACCTCCTCCAGGGACGAGCCCACGGTCGTGAGCTCGTGCAGCGCGATGCCGGCGCCCGCCGCCAGCTCGCCGACCGCGGCCGCATCGAGCCCCCGCACGTCGAAGCGCTCGCCGGCGTCCGGCGCGGTCGTGCCGCCTCGCGCCCGCAGCAGCGCGGCCAGCTCGGTGCCGCGCGGCGAGGCGACGCTCACCCGCGACCCGCCGCCGGCGATGAGCTCCGCGATCGGGGTGTCCGCGAGCACGCGGCCCCTGCCGAGCACGATGACGTGGTCGGCGGTCTGCGCCATCTCGCTCATCAGGTGCGACGACAGCAGCACCGTGCGGCCCTCCGCCGCGAGGGCGCGGACGAACGTGCGCACCCACCGCACGCCGTCGGGGTCGAGCCCGTTGACCGGCTCGTCGAGGATCAGCGTGGCCGGGTCGCCGAGCAGCGCGGCCGCGATGCCGAGCCGCTGGCCCATGCCGAGGGAGAACCCGCCGACGCGCTTGTCCGCGACGTCGGTCAGGCCCGCGAGGCCGATCACCTCCTGGACCCGCCGGTCCGGGATGCCGTGGGTCGCCGCCAGCACGCGGAGGTGGTTCCGGGCGGTGCGTCCGCGGTGCGCGGCCCGCGCCTCGAGCAGCGCACCGACCTCGTGCAGCGGGGCTCCGTGGTCGCGGTAGCGCCGCCCGTTCACCACGACGGAGCCGGCGGTCGGGGCGTCGAGGCCCACGATCATCCGCATCGTCGTCGACTTGCCGGCGCCGTTCGGGCCCAGGAAGCCCGTGACCACGCCGGGCCGGACCCGGAAGTCGATCCCCGCCACGGCGGTCCTCGCGCCGTAGCGCTTCACCAGTCCGGTCGCCTCGATCACGCCGCCCTCCCGGGCGTCGGTCGATCCGCGCACCCCGGACCACCGTAGGAGGGGCCGCGGACGGGCGGGTCGTTCCGACCCCAAGTTCATCCGAGCGGAGGAGGGGGCTCCCGCGGCACGGCGCCGCGGGAGCCCGCGCTCACACGGAGCGGAGGATCGCGACGACCTTGCCGAGCACCACGGCCTCGTCGCCGAGGATCGGCTCGAACGCGCTGTTGCGCGGCAGCAGCCAGGTGTGGCCGTCGCGCTGGCGGAACACCTTCACGGTCGCCTCGCCGTCGAGCATCGCCGCGACGATGTCGCCGTTGTCCGCGGTCTGCTGCGACCGCACGACGACCCAGTCGCCGTCGCAGATGGCGGCCTCGATCATCGACTCGCCGACGACCTTGAGCATGAAGAGGTCGCCCTTGCCGACGAGCTGGCGGGGGAGCGGGAAGACCTCGTCGATCTGCTGCTCCGCCGTGATCGGGATGCCCGCGGCGATCCGGCCGACGAGGGGCACCATCGCGGCGTCGCCGAAGGGCACGGAGGGCGCGTCCGCCTCCACGGTGGTCGACGTCGGCACCGGGATGATCACCTCGAGCGCCCGCGGGCGCTTCGGGTCGCGGCGCAGGTAGCCCGAGAGCTCGAGCTGCTTCAGCTGGTGGGTGACGCTCGAGAGCGACGCGAGGCCGACCGCGTCGCCGATCTCGCGCATGCTCGGCGGGTAGCCGCGGGTCGCGACGGACCGCTGGATCGCCTCGAGGATGGCCTGCTGCTTCGGCGACAGCGAGGTGCGCCGTCGGGTGCGGCGCTCGGTGCCCACCGCGGTCCCGGTGGGCGCAGTGCCGGTCTGCTCGTCCGTCATCGGTCCTCCACGCTCCCGCGTCCCCGCGCGACCCCTGATCGGGAGTCACACCGATGTTATTCGCTCGGCCCGTCCAGCGCAAACATGTGTTCGAGACTCCGTCCGCCGCTGTCGGTGCCCCGCTCGAAGATGTGCTTGCCCGTTCGAACACTCGAAGCTATGTTCGAACACGACGGCGGATGCGGGAGGGGATCGCGATGTTCACGGTGCAGAACGACTGGGTCACGTACGAGGAAGCGGTCGAGCCCGTGGCCGTGCGCCGCGTCGCCGTCCGGGGCGGGGCGGCCTGCGCGCAGCGGCTGCCGGTGGCGCGCGATCCGCGCGCCGTGCCGGCGCCGCAGCGCGCGGCCGCCCGCGCCGCGGCTCCGGCCGCTCCGGTGGGCGGGACCGCACGGGACGCCCGACGGGCCGAGCGCAGGCGGCTGCGCCTGACCCGCCGCGGGCGGGTGGTGCTGGTCGTGCTGCCGACGCTCCTGGCGCTCTCGGGCGTCCTCCTCGCGGCGGCGCCCGGCACCGCCGAGGCGGCGCCCCGGGTCGAGCCCGCCCGCACGGTGGTCGTCGGCACCGGTGACAGCCTCTGGTCGATCGCGGAGCGCGTGGCGCCCCGCACCGACCCCCGCATCACCGTGGCCGCGCTCGAGCGCGCGAACGGGCTGCGCGACGGCGTCGTCGCCGCGGGCGCGACCCTGGTGCTGCCCCTGCCCTGAGCCCGACGGGCCACCGGGGAGTCCGCACGGCGCCGTCTGCGAGAATCGTGGACGTGACCTCGCTCGCGGATCTGCCGCTGCGTCCCGACCTCGTCGGTCGGACCGCCTACGGCGCCCCTCAGCTGCACGTGCCCGTGACGCTCAACGTGAACGAGAACACCCATCCGGTGCCGGACGAGGTGCGCGCCGAGATCGTGCAGCGCGTCGCCGCGGCCCTCGACGAGGTCAACCGCTACCCGGACCGGGAGTTCACGGCGCTGCGCGAGGCCCTCGCCGGCTACCTCGGCCACGGGCTGAGCCCGGCGCAGCTCTGGGCGGCGAACGGCTCGAACGAGGTGCTGCAGCACGTCTTCCAGGCGTTCGGCGGTCCGGGCCGCACGCTCCTGACGTTCCCGCCGACCTACTCCATGTACCCGAACTACGCGGTGACGAGCGGCACGGCCGTCGTCGAGGGCGTGCGGGACGACGACTTCCGGCTCTCGCCCGAGACCGTGGTGCACGAGATCGAGCGGGTGCGGCCGGACATCGTGATCCTGGCCGCCCCGAACAACCCGACGGGCACACCGGTCGGGCTCGACACGATCCGCGCCGCGTACGACGCGACCGACGGCGTGCTCGTCGTCGACGAGGCCTACGGCGAGTTCATGCCGGCGGACGCCCCGAGCGCGCTGACCCTGCTGCCCGGCAGGCCGCGCCTCGCGGTGTCGCGCACCATGAGCAAGGCGTTCGCCTTCGCCGGCGCCCGGCTGGGCTACCTCGCGGCCGACCCGGCGTTCACCGACGCGCTCCGGCTGGTCCGCCTGCCGTACCACCTGTCCGCGATCACGCAGGCCGCCGCGCTCGGCGCGCTCGCCCACGCCCCGCTCATGCTGCGGATGGTGGACGAGATCCGGGTGCAGCGGGACCGCACCGCGGCGGGGCTGGAGGCGCTCGGCTACCGCGTCTGGCCGAGCTGGACGAACTTCCTGCTGTTCGGCGGCGTCGACGACCCTGCGGCGCTCTGGCAGGGCCTCCTCGACCGCGGCGTGCTGATCCGCGACCTCGCGATCCCCGGCGCGCTGCGCGTCAGCGCGGGCACCGCAGCCGAGACCGACGCGTTCCTCGACGCGATGGCCGCCCTCACGCCGGTGGGTGCCCGATGACCCGCACCGCCTCCCGCTCCCGGTCCACCTCCGAGTCGTCGGTCGAGCTGTCGATCGACCTGGACGGCACCGGCGCCTCGCGCGTTCGCACCTCCGTGCCGTTCCTCGACCACCTGCTGACCGCGTTCGCGAAGCACTCGCTGACGGACCTGACCGTGACCGCCTCCGGCGACACCGAGATCGACGTGCACCACACGGCCGAGGACGTCGGCATCGTGCTCGGCGACGCGATCCGGGAGGCGCTCGGCGACAAGCGCGGCATCGCGCGGTACGGCGACGCGACCGTGCCCCTCGACGAGGCGCTGACGCGCGCGGTCGTCGACCTGTCGGGCCGTCCGTACCTCGTGCACGGCGGCGAGCCCGCGGGCTTCGAGCTGCACCTGATCGGCGGGCACTTCACCGGCTCGATGGTGCGGCACGTCTTCGAGGCGATCGTCTTCAACGCCCGCATGACCGCGCACGTCGACGTGCTCGCGGGCCGCGACCCGCACCACATCGCCGAGAGCGAGTTCAAGGCCTTCGCCCGCGCCTTCCGCGCGGCGAAGGCGTACGACCCGCTGGTGGCGGGCGTGCCCTCCACCAAGGGCGCGCTGTGACCGGGTCCGCCAAGCGCGTGGTGGTGTTCGACTACGGCAGCGGCAACGTGCACTCCGCCGTCAAGGCGCTCGAGGCCGCGGGCGCGGACGTCGAGCTGACGGCCGACCGCGCCGCGGTGCAGGAGGCGGACGGCCTCTACGTCCCCGGCGTCGGCGCGTTCGGCGCGGTGATGGCCGGGCTGCAGGCGGCCCGCGGTCCGGAGCTGATCGAGCGGCGCCTCGCAGGAGGCCGTCCGGTGCTCGGAGTCTGCGTGGGCCTGCAGGTGCTGTTCGACCGCGGCCTCGAGGGCCCCGACGAGGTCGAGGGGCTCGGCCAGTGGCCGGGCACCGTCGAGCGGCTCGAGGCGCCGGTCCTGCCGCACATGGGCTGGGACCTCGTCGACGCTCCGGCCGGGTCGCGGCTGTTCGCCGACCTGCACGACGAGCGCTTCTACTTCGTGCACTCCTACGGCGTCCGGACGTGGACGCTCGAGCCCTCGAACAGCCTCGCGGCGCCGCTCGTCACCTGGGGCGAGCACAACGGCCGCTTCGTCGCCGCCGTCGAGAACGGCGTGCTCGCGGCGACGCAGTTCCACCCCGAGAAGTCCGGGGCCGCCGGCCTCCGGCTGCTGACCAACTGGCTGGAGACCCTGTGAGCCATCCCGACCCGTCCTTCATGCAGCGCCCGCTGGTGCTCCTGCCCGCCGTCGACGTCGCCGGCGGCCAGGCCGTGCGGCTCGTGCAGGGCGAGGCCGGCAGCGAGACCGGCTACGGCGACCCGATCGAGGCGGCGCGGGACTGGGCGTCGCAGGGCGCGTCGTGGATCCACCTCGTGGACCTCGACGCCGCGTTCGGCCGCGGCAGCAACGCGGGCGTCATCCAGGCGGTGATCGACAGCGTGGAGGACGTGCGGGTCGAGCTGTCCGGCGGCATCCGGGACGACGCCTCGCTGGAGGCCGCCCTGGCCACCGGCGCCCAGCGCGTGAACATCGGCACGGCGGCGCTCGAGGACCCGGCGTGGACGGAGCGCGTCATCGCGCTCTACGGCGACCGCATCGCGGTGGGGCTCGACGTGCGCGGCACGACGCTCGCCGCCCGGGGCTGGACCCGCGAGGGCGGCGACCTGTGGGAGGTCCTCGAGCGCCTCGAGCAGGCCGGCTGCGCGCGCTACGTGGTGACCGACGTGGCCAAGGACGGCACCCTCGCCGGGCCGAACCTCGAGCTGCTCGGCGAGGTGCTCGAGCGCACCGGCAAGCCGGTCGTCGCCTCCGGCGGCATCTCGTCCGTCGACGACCTGCGGGCGCTCCGGTCCCTGACCGACGCCGGGCTCGAAGGCGCGATCGTCGGCAAGGCGCTGTACACGGGCGCCTTCACCCTCACCGAGGCCCTCGCCGCCGCGACGCTGTGAGCGGGAGCGACTCGGCGGGGCGGCCCTGGGCGGGCCGCTCCTTCGAACCCTCGCCCTGGGCGGGCGACGACGGCACGGCGGACGCCGGCTACGTCGCCGCCCTCGCGGCGTTCCGTGCGGGGGAGACGGGGCCGGAGGCGGTCGTGGACGCGCTGCGCGGGGCCCGGCTGCTCGTGCCGCTGCTCGCTGAGGTGGGCGCGACGGGCGAGACCGCGTCGGGCCACGTCTTCGACAAGCAGGCCGAGCTCGCGCTCGTCACGGTCGCCGGACCGGACGGCCGCCGGGTGCTGCCCGCGTTCTCCTCCGCCGACGCCATGCGCGCGTGGAACCCCTCCGCCCGTCCGGTGCCGGCGCCCGCCCGGCAGGTCGCGCTCGGGGCCGCGAGCGACGGCACCGAGCTCGTCGTGATCGACCCGGCGACCGATCGCTTCGGGCTGCGTCGCAGCACGCTCGAGGCCCTCGCGAGGGACGTGCCGTGGACGGCGCCGTTCCACGACCCGGAGGTGGGCGCCGCCCTCCGCCGGGCGGTCGCCGACGAGCCGGCGGTCACGACGGCCCGGGTCGGCACGGACGACCCGCGGGCCTCGCTCGACGGCGCCGAGGTGCTCGTCGTGGTCGTGCTCCACGAGACGCTGGACCGGCAGCAGGTCGCCGAGCTGATGGCGCGCGTGCAGCGCCGCTGGACCGAGGACCCGGTCGTCCGCAGCCGGGTCGACTCGATGGCCGTGCGCCTCGAGGCGTCGTTCTGCTGAACCCGGTGCGCTGAACCCGGGCGCGCGGGACCGGCCGAGACCGACCCCGCGGCGCTAGAGCGTCCGGGCGGGGGCCGGTGCGGCCGCCAGCAGCGCCGCCTCGAGCACGCCGACCGCGCGCTCGAGGGTCGCCAGCTCCTCCGCCGGCACCTCCTGCAGGATCGACGCGACTCCGGTGGCCCGCGCCTGCCGGCCCTCCGCGACGGCGGCGACGCCGTCGGGCGTCAGCCGGATGAGCTGGGACCGGCCGTCGTCCGGGTCCGCGGCGCGGGCGACGAGGCCGCGGCCCTCGAGGTCGGCGACGAGCCGGGTCATGCCCGGCGCCGCGATGCCCTCGACGCGTGCGAGGTCGCCCGGACGGATCTCGCCGGAGCGCTCGATGGAGGCGAGCGCGGAGAGCGCGACGTGCGTCAGGGCCTCGGCGGGCGGCCGCAGGCGGCGGTTCAGGCTGCCGGCCACGAAGGCCAGGCGCTCCGCCAGTCCCGCGGCCTCCGCCGCCGAGCCCGTCCGCTCATCGGTCATCGCGCGCGATCCGCCTCCGTGCTGCTCGTGTCGTGCGACGCCGCCGCCGACTCGGCGCGGTCCGCGTGCTCGGCGTGCGCCAGGGCCACACGATAGGCGATCGCGTCGTCCGCCTGGGCGAGCACGGCCTCCCCGCGGGCCTCGCCGGCGGTCGCCGCGACCGGCTCCGCGCGGAGCTTGCCGCCGCCCGCGAGGGTGGCCACCGCGCCGATGACGGACATCGCGGCGGCCGCGATGAACACGATCACCAGGCCGTCGTGGAACGGGCCGGCGATGAGGTTCGGGAAGAACTCCTTGCCCGTCAGGGCGGCGGAGTCCGCGGCGGGCAGGGACTTCAGCAGGCCGGTCGGCCCGAGCAGCGTCTCGATCGGGTTGTAGCCGAGGAACGCCGCGAACAGGCTGCCCACGGGCGGGATGTTCGCGACCGCGTCCGCGGCCCGCGCCGGCACCGAGTGGGCGGTGAGGCCGGACCGCAGCGCCTGCGGCAAGGAGCCGGCGAGGCCCGCGACCATGAGCGAGAAGAAGATGCCGATGGACAGCGACGAGCCGGCGTTCAGCACCGTGCCCGCCATGCCCGAGGCGGAGCCGCGCTGGTTCGCGGGCACGCTGCCCATGATCGTGGCGCGGTTCGGCGCACCGAACATGCCGGAACCGACGCCGTTCAGGAACGTGATCACCGCGAACACCGGGTAGGCGAAGTCCACCGGGATCAGCAGCAGCGCCACGAACGTCGCCGCGGTGAGCAGCAGACCGGTCGTCGCGAGGCCGCGGGCGCCCCAGCGGTCGGAGAGGATGCCCGACACCGGACCCGAGATCAGGAAGCCGACGGTGAGCGGCAGCAGGTAGATGCCGGCCCAGAGGGGCGTGTCCTCGTATGAGAACCCGTGCAGCGGCAGCCAGATGCCCTGCAGCCAGATTATGAGCATGAACTGCAGCCCGCCGCGGCCGACGGAGGCGAGGATGCCGGCCAGGTTGGCCATCGCGAACGGGCGGGACTGGAAGAGGCGCAGCTGGAACATCGGCGCGCGGCTGCGCAGCTCCACGGCGACGAAGACGCCGAGCAGCACGATGCCGCCGATGATGCTGCCGAGCACCCACGGGTTCAGCCAGCCGGTCGCGTCGTCCCCGTAGGGCTGGATGCCGTAGGTGATGCCGGTCAGCAGGGACGTGAGGCCCAGCAGGAACAGCAGGTTCCCGGGGATGTCCAGCGAGCCCGGGTTCCGGTCGCCCACCTCGTGCAGGGACTTGTAGGACCAGATCGTGCCGAGGATGCCGAGCGGCACCGAGACGATGAACACCGCGCGCCAGTCGATGACCGCGAGCAGGCCGCCGAGGATCAGGCCGATGAAGGAGCCCGCGATCGCGGCGATCTGGTTGATGCCGAGCGCCATGCCGCGGCGCTCGGCGGGGAACGCGTCGGTGAGGATCGCGGTCGAGTTCGCGAACAGCATGGCGGCGCCGATGCCCTGGAACACGCGCCAGAGGATCAGCCAGAGCGCGCCCGCCCCCTCCATGAAGGGATCGAGGGACAGGGCGATCGCACCGATCGTGAAGAGCACGAAGCCGGCGTTGTAGATCTTCACGCGGCCGTACATGTCGCCGAGCCGGCCGAAGCCGACCACGAGCACCGCGGTGACGAGCATGAAGCCCATCAGCATCCACAGCAGGTAGCTGGTGTTGCCCGGGTCGAGGGCGTTCAGCTTGATCCCGTTGAAGATCGCGGGCAGCGAGATGAGGACGATCGACGAGTTGATCGTCGCCATCAGCATGCCGAGCGTGGTGTTGCTGAGGGCCACCCACTTGTAGTGCGGGTGGTCCTTGTCGAAGAGGCCCCTGCTGGGGGCCGACGCGGTGGTGCTCAAGAGATGCCTCGGCGGGAGTCGGAGGTGGACCGGACGCCGTCGGCCGGGAGGATGCTTACCTGCAGGCAACTATATGAGTCGCCCCAGGATTCCCGGGGTCACGCCGCGTCGGCGCCGGCCTCCGTCGCGTGGTGCCGCGTCGCCTGCCCGTCGCGCCACGTCCGGTAGCCGCCGTCGAGGTTGGCGACGTCGTGGCCGAGCTGGGACAGGAGGCGGGTCGCGGTCCAGCCGCGCTGGCCGACCTGGCAGTGCAGGGCGATCCGGCCCTCCGGCAGCTCGCCGTGCCGCTCGCGCAGCTCGTCGAGCGGCAGGTTCACCGCCCCCGGGATGGCGCCGGCCGCGAACTCGGCGGGGCTGCGCACGTCGACCAGCGTCCAGCCGTCCCGCAGCAGCCCGGGCAGCTCGTGCCACTGCACCGCCTTCGCGGTGCCGTCGGCGAGGTTGCCCGCCACGTAGCCCAGGAGGTTCACGGGGTCCTTCGCGGACCCGAACTGCGGCGCGTACGCCAGCTCGAGCCGGGACAGCGCGGAGGCGGGGATGCCGCCCGCGATCGCGGTGGCGAGCACGTCGATGCGCTTGTCGACGCCGTCGCGCCCGACGATCTGGGCGCCGAGCACGCGGTCGTCCGCGGCGTCGACGAGCAGCTTGATCGACAGCGTCGTCGCGCCCGGGTAGTACCCGGCGTGCTGCGCGGGGTGCGTGTGGAGCACGCGGTGCGGCCTGCCCGCCGCTCGGAGCCGGCGCTCGGTCCAGCCCAGCGTCCCGACCGCGAGCCCGAACACGCCGACGATCGCCGTGCCGAGCGCCGGTGCGGCCTCCTCCGGGGCGCCGGCGATCACGTCGGCGACCGCGCGGCCGTGACGGTTCGCCAGGCCGGCGAGCGCGACGAGGACGGGCTCGCCGTCGACCGCGTCCCGCTTCTCGACGGCGTCGCCCGCGGCGAGGACGTCGGGGTCGGAGGTGCGGTGCAGCGCGTCCACGGCCACGCCGCCGGTCGGACCGATCGCGAGCCCGGACCGTGCGGCGAGGTCGGCGCGGGGTGCGACGCCCGTCGCGTCGACCAGGAGGTCGGCGGGCAGGCGCTCGCCGTCCGCGAGCAGGGCCGCGCCGTCGGCGACCCCGGTCACCGCGGCGCCGAAGCGCAGCTCGACGCCGTTGGCGCGCAGCTCCTCGTGCACCGGCGCCGCCATCTCCGCGTCGAGGTTCCGAGCGAGCACCTGGTCGCCCTGCGCCGCGAGCACCACCCGCAGACCGCGCCGCACGAGGTTCTCCGCGGCCTCGACGCCGATGTAGCCGCCGCCGGCGACCACCGCCGTGCGGGCGCCGCGCTCGACCGCCGCGACCAGGCCGTCCATGTCGCCCACGGTGCGTAGCGCGTGCACCGGGATCGAGCCGTCGGACGGCAGCGCCGTCGCCGCTGCGCCCTCCGCCAGCACCAGCCGGTCGTAGTCGAGGTGCAGCTCGTCGCCGCCGGGTGCGCGGACGTGCACCCGCTTCGCCGCCCGGTCGAGCGCGGTCACCTCGTGCCGCAGGCGGATGTCGAGGCGGAAGCGCGTCGCGAGGCCGTCCGCGTCGCGCAGCAGCGCCGAGCGCTCCTCGATCACGCCGCCCACGTGGTACGGCAGCCCGCAGTTCGCGAACGAGACCTCGTCGCCCGCCTCCAGCACCACGATCTCCGCCGACTCGTCGAGCCGGCGCAACCGCGTCGCCGCCGACATCCCGGCGGCCACGCCGCCCACGATCACCACGCGCATCCGCGCTCCCTCCGCCGGTCGGACCCCACCGGTCACGTCTCGAGCCATGGGACGAGCTTGGCCGGTCGGAGGGGGTGCTCGGGCGCCGTCGGGCAGGATCGCCTCCGGAGTCGAGGAGGCGTCATGACGGTCAACCGGTACGCGGTCGAGGACGGGGCGGTGCTCGTCACCGGCGGCGGCAGCGGGATCGGCCTCGCGATCGCGCAGGCGTTCCTCGACAACGGCGCCCGGGTCGCGGTCAGCGGCCGTCGCACCGAGCCGCTGGAGCGCTTCGTCGCCGCGGCGCCCGCGGGCCGGGCGCTCGCCGTGCCCGGCGACGTGGGGGCGCCCGCCGACGTCGAGCGCATCGTCCGGCGCACGGTCGAGGCGTTCGGCGGGCTCGACGTCGTCGTCAGCAACGCGGCCGGCTACGCCTCGGGCGAGCTCGCCGACCTGGCGGTGCCGGAGTGGGAGGCGCTGCGCCGCACGAACGTGGACGGGCTGTTCCACCTCGCCCAGGCGACCGTGCCGCACCTCGAGGCGTCGCGCGGCACGCTGATCGCCGTCGCGAGCGTGTCGGGGCTGTACGGCGACTGGGGCCAGGCGGCCTACAACGCGACGAAGCACGCCGTCGTCGGGTTCGTGCAGTCCCTGGCGCTCGACCTCGGCGGCCGCGGCGTGCGGGTCAACGCCGTCGCCCCCGCCTTCACGCAGACGGAGATGACCGCGGGCGTCGGCGCCGACGACGACGCGCTCGCACCGTTCCTCGACCGGATCGCGCTCGGCCGCCCCGGCCTGCCGGAGGACGTCGCGCCGGCCGTGCTGTTCCTCGCGAGCGCGGACGCCGGCTACATCACCGGCTCCGTGCTCACGGTCGACGGCGGCACCTCCGCCTCCACCGGCCAGCCCCGCTGACGCCCGCGGATCCGCAGTTCCTCCGCGGATCCGCGGTTCCGGTGCGACACGCCGTGCCGCAGGACCGGAGCGCGGCGCGTGGGCCGGGAACTGCGGATCCGCGCACGGGGTCAGAGCACGGTGATGCCGAGGGCCTCCGCGAGCAGCGGGGCGAACCGCGGCAGCTGGTCCGTCGAGACGATCGCGCCGGCCAGGTGCGTGGCGCTGTCGATCCGGTCGAGGTCGGCGCCGCGCAGGTCGAGGTGCTCGAGGCGGGCGCCCCCGACCGACAGCTCGCGCACCCGGGAGTCGACGACCGCCGTCCGCTTCACCGTCGCGCCGCGCAGGTCGAGGTCCCCGATCGTGCAGTCGCGGAACCGGACGTCCTCGATCCGCGCGTCGGCGAGCGCGAGGTAGTCGATGCGGCAGCCGACGAGCTCGACGCGGGTGAGCTCGGCCGCGAACCACTCGCCGGCGCCGATCCGGCAGCCCTCGAGCCGCACGTCGCGGAGGACGACGCGGGCCGCGCGCAGGGCCGTCGCGGTGACCCCGTCGAGCACGGTGTCCACGATCCGGGCGCCGTCGAGCACCGCGTCGTCGAGCACCACCGACCGCAGCAGGCACTCGTCGAGCACGGAGCCGCCCAGGTCCGCGCCCGCCGCGTCGAGGTCCGCGAACCGCAGCCCGTCGAAGCGCCCGCCGCGCCGCAGCGACTCGGCGTCGCCGTCCAGCAGGTCGGAGAGCACGACGGGGGAGAGGCGCGGGGACGTCGCGTCGCGTTTCGGCACCCGGTCACGCTAGGTGCTCGTGCCGACGCAGCGCTTCCGGCCGAGGGGGCCGAGGCGTAGAGTGGTTGACATGTCTACGAAACGGATCGGCTTCCTGTCGTTCGGGCACTGGGGCGCGACCGTCGGGTCCAGCACGGTGACCGCGGCGGACACCCTGCTCCAGACGATCGAGCTCGCGGTCGCCGCGGAGGAGATCGGCATCGACAACGCGTCGGTGCGCGTCCACCACTTCGCGCCGCAGCTGTCGGCGCCCTTCCCCCTCCTCGCCGCCATGGCCGCGCGGACGAAGCGCATCGAGCTCGGCACCGGCGTCATCGACATGCGGTACGAGAACCCGCTGTACATGGCGGAGGAGGCGGGCGTCGCCGATCAGATCTCCGGCGGCAGGCTGCAGCTCGGCGTGAGCCGGGGGTCGCCCGAGCCCGCCCTCAACGGCGCGCACGCCTTCGGCTTCGTGCCGCCGGAGGGGATGAGCGACGCCGACCTCGCGCGCCACAAGCTCGAGATCTTCATGGCGGCGATCGACGGCGCGGGCGTCGTCGCCTCCGACCCGCGCATGACGGGCGTCTCGCAGCCGCTCGCCGTGCAGCCGCAGTCGGCGGGCCTCGCCCGCCGCGTCTGGTGGGGCAGCGGCACGCGGGCGACGGCGACCTGGGTCGCCGAGCAGGGGCTGAACCTGCAGTCGTCCACGCTGCTCACCGAGGACACGGGCGTGCCCTTCGACGAGCTGCAGGCCGAGCAGATCCAGCTCTACCGCGACGCCTGGAGGGCCGCCGGTCACGACTGGGAGCCGCGGGTGTCCGTCAGTCGCAGCGTCATGCCGATCACGAGCGACATCGACCGCATGTACTTCGGCGGCGAGCGGAACTCCGAGGACCAGGTCGGCTGGCTCGACGGCGGCAACGCCCGCTTCGGCAAGACCTACGCGGGGGAGCCGGACCGGCTCGCGGAGGAGCTCGCGAAGGACGCGGCCGTGCAGGCCGCGGACACCCTGCTGCTCACCATCCCGAACCAGCTCGGCGTCGCCTACAACGCGCACCTGCTCGAGACGATCGCGAAGCACGTCGCTCCGGCGATCGGCTGGGTGCACCCCGACGAGCGCGCCCTCCAGCCCGCCGGCTGAGCACGACAGCAGGACAGGACGCCGTCAGCAGGACGAATCGGGCCGATTCGTCCTGCTGACGGCGTTCCGTCCTGCTGAAGCGCTCAGGTGACGGGGCCGGTCCACTTCTCGCCCGGGCCCTTGCCGATCGGGTCGGGCACGACGGAGGCCTCGCGGAACGCGAGCTGCAGGCTCCGGAGGCCGTCGCGGAACGGGCGCGCGTGCGAGTCGCTGATCTCGGGCGCCGCGGCGGTCACGAGCCCCGCCAGCGAGGTGATCAGCTTCCGGGCCTCGTCGAGGTCCGTCTGGGTCGCCGGGTCGTCGGCGAGACCGCACTTCACTGCGGCCGCGCTCATCAGGTGCACGACGGCGGCGCCGATCACCTCGACGGCCGGCACGTCCGCGATGTCGCGGGTCGCATCGGCGAGCTCGTCGGGGGAGTCGGCGGCCTCGGCCTCGCCCGGCAGGTCGTCCGCGGAGAATCGGTAGTCGCTCACGGCTCGATCCTCCCGCACGGCCGGGTGGCACCCGCGCGGACCCGGCTCGCCGTCGCCACCGCGGCTCTGGTACGATGCTGCGGTTCCGGGCTTCTGTCCGGTGTGCGAAGTGGAGCGATCCCACCTCCTGCCCGCCTTCACCGAAGGGCAGCGAGGTCGAAGCACCTCCCTCCGGGTTCCGGAGCGTCGGGGTGCAGTGAACGACGGGCGGACCGGTGTCCGGGCTGCCCGCCGAGGAATCCCTCTGCCCGGCCGCCGGTTGAACCCAGTGGCGGGACGCGTCGTGCGCCCCGCCGGAGAAGCAACCGACTGTTTGGAGCACCGCATCAGCGATCCCCGTACCAACGACAAGATCCGTGTCCCGGAGGTCCGACTCGTCGGACCCGCCGGCGAGCAGGTCGGCGTCGTCCCGATCGACACCGCCCTCCGGCTGGCCCGTGAGGCGGACCTCGACCTCGTCGAGGTCGCGCCGAACTCCCGTCCCCCGGTGGTCAAGATCATGGACTACGGGAAGTTCAAGTACGAGACGGCGCAGAAGGCCAAGGAAGCGCGACGGAACCAGGCCAACACGGTCCTGAAGGAGGTCCGCTTCCGCCTGAAGATCGACTCGCACGACTACGAGACGAAGCGCAAGCGCGCCGAGGGCTTCCTCAAGGACGGCGACAAGGTCAAGGCCATGATCCTGTTCCGCGGCCGCGAGCAGTCCCGCCCCGACCAGGGCGTGCGCCTGCTGGCGCGCTTCGCGGAGGACGTGCGCGAGTTCGGCAACGTGGAGTCCAACCCCACGATCGACGGCCGCAACATGGTCATGGTCATCGGCCCCGTGAAGAGCAAGGTCGACGCGAAGGCGGAGCAGAACGCGAAGCGCGCTGCCGCCCGGAACCAGAACGACGACGCGGCATCCACCGATGCCGTGGAAGCCCCGACATCCCAGGAGCAGTGATGCCGAAGCAGAAGACCCATTCGGGCGCCAAGAAGCGGTTCAAGATCACCGGCAGCGGCAAGGTCATGAAGGCGCAGGCCGGCATGCGGCACAACCAGGAGAAGAAGCCCAGCCGGCTCACGCGCCGCCTGACCGGCCCCTCCGAGGTGGCCGCTCCGCAGGCCAAGCAGATCAAGAAGATGCTCGGCAAGTAGCCCGACGAAGCCTGAAGGAGTAAGCAAATGGCGAGAGTCAAGCGCGCAGTCAATGCGCAGAAGAAGCGTCGGGTCATCCTCGAGCGCGCCGAGGGCTACCGCGGTCAGCGGTCGCGCCTCTACCGCAAGGCGAAGGAGCAGGTCACCCACTCCCTCGTCTACGCGTACCGCGACCGCCGTCAGCGCAAGGGCGACTTCCGCCGCCTGTGGATCCAGCGGATCAACGCCGCGTCCCGCGCGAACGGCCTGACGTACAACCGCTTCATTCAGGGCCTGAACCTGGCCGGTGTCGAGGTCGACCGCCGCATCCTCGCGGAGCTCGCGGTCAACGAGCCCGCGACGTTCGCGGGCCTCGTCGCCACCGCGAAGGCCGCGCTGCCCGCCGACACGTCGGCGCCCGCCACGGCCTGACGCCCAGCACCACCACGAACGAGCCCGGCCGATCGGCCGGGCTCGTTCGCTTTCCGGCGGCGGCGACCGCCCGCCCGACCTCCGCCCGACCCCGCTGATGGAGACCCCGCTGATGGAGTGCCTGTGATCGAGTCCACGAAGAACCCGACCGTCAAGCGCGTCGCCCGCCTCAAGCAGCGCCCCGAGCGCGAGGAGACCGGGCTCGCCCTCATGGAGGGGCCCCAGGTCGTCCGCGAGCTGATCGCGCATGCCGCGGAGACCGTCGAGGAGCTGTACTTCACCTCCGACGGGTTCGAGCGCCACCCGGACATCGCCGAGGCGGCCACCGCGGCCGGCATCGACGTCGAGTTCGTGTCCGACGCCGTGATCGCCGCGATGGCGGACACCCGCACGCCGCAGGGCGTGCTCGCCGTCGCGCACCAGACCCCGGTGCGCCTCCGCGACCTGTTCGAGGAGGCGCCCCGCCTCGTCGTCGTGCTCGACGAGGTCCGCGACCCGGGCAACGCCGGCACGATCATCCGCGTCGCCGACGCGGCCGGCGCGGATGCGGTGATCCTCACGGGCAGCTCCGTCGACCCGTACAACCCGAAGGTCGTGCGCTCCACGACCGGGTCGCTGTTCCACCTCCGCGTCGCGACGGGAGCGAGCCTCGGCGCGGTGGCGGAGGCGGTGCGCGGCGCGGGCCTCGAGCTGCTCGCCGCGGACATGCACGGCGAACCGCTGCCCGACGCGGACCTGTCGAAGCCCACGGCCTGGCTGTTCGGCAACGAGGCGCACGGGCTGTCCGCCGAGGCGCGGGCCTCCGCCGACCGCACGGTCGCGGTGCCGATCTACGGCGCCGCGGAGTCGTTGAACCTGGCGACCGCCGCGTCCGTCTGCCTCTACGCCTCCGCCTTCGCCCACCGCCGCTGAGATCCTCGCGCAGGGACGACTGCGCGATGTCGATCCCGCTGCGCCCCGTTCGACGTGTAGGCAGGGAGGCGCGACCGGCGCCCGAGAACCGTCCAGGAGGACACCATGCCCAAGTACATGCTGATCATGCGCAACAGCGGCTCGCAGGAGCGGTTCGAGGAGATGGACTTCGACGCCGTCATCACCGCGATGGGGAAGTACAACGAGGCGATGATCGAGGCGGGCGTGCTGCTCGCGGGCGACGGCCTCAGCGACGCCGCGCAGGGCGCGGTCGTCGAGTTCACCGGTGAGGCGCCGATCGTCACCGACGGCCCCTACGGCGAGGCCCACGAGCTGTTCAACGGCTTCTGGACCATCCAGGCCGCGACGAAGCAGGAGGCGGTCGAGTGGGCGAAGCGCGCGCCGCTGACCGCCGGCAACAAGATCGAGGTGCGCCGCGTCACCGACGAGACCGACTTCGCCGGGCACGAGGACAACGAGTACCTGCAGAAGGAGATCGGCTGGCGCGAGGCCGAGGCCGCGCGGCAGGAGTGAGCCGGTGACCTCCGCGGTCGAGGCCGTCTGGCGCATCGAGAGCGCGCCCATCGTGGCGACGCTCGCGCGGATGACGGGCGACCTCGGCCTCGCGGAGGACCTGGCGCAGGAGGCGCTGCTCGAGGCGGTCGAGCAGTGGCCGGTCTCGGGCACGCCCCGCAACCCGGGCGCCTGGCTGACCGCCGTCGCGAAGCGCCGGGCGATCGACGGCTGGCGGCGGCGCGAGCGCCTCGAGGACCGCTACCGCGCGATCGCGCACGACCTGGCGGAGACGGCCGAGCAGGACTGGGAGCCGGTCGGCGACGACGTGCTGCGGCTCGTCCTCATCGCCTGCTCGCCCCGCCTGTCGCGGGAGTCGCAGGTGGCGCTGACCCTCCGCGTCGTGAACGGGCTGACGACGGAGGAGATCGCGCGGCTGCTGCTCGTGCCGGTGCCGACGGTGCAGGCGCGGATCACCCGCGCGAAGAAGGCGCTCGCGGGGGTCCCGTTCGAGACGCCGGACCCGGCGGAGTGGAGCGGGCGGCTCGGCGGCGTGCTCGGCGTGGTCTACCTCGTCTTCACCGAGGGCTACGCGGCGACGAGCGGTGCGGAGTGGATGCGCCCGGACCTCGCGGCGGAGGCGCTGCGGCTCGGCCGGGTGCTCGCGGGCCTGGTGCCGCGCGAGCCGGAGGTGCACGGCCTGGTGGCGCTGATGGAGCTGCAGGCGTCGCGGTTCGCCGCCCGGCGCGGCCCGGACGGCGAGCCGGTGCTGCTCGAGGACCAGGACCGCACCCGCTGGGATCGCGCGCAGATCGGCCGGGGCGCCGCCGCGCTCGCCCGGGCGGACGCGCTCGGGCGGGGCCGCGGGCCCTACGCCCTGCAGGCGGCGATCGCCGAGCAGCACGCGATCGCCGCCTCCGTCGCGACGACGGACTGGCCCCGCGTCGTCGCGCTGTACGACGCGCTCGGACGCCTGACCCCGAACCCGGTCGTCGAGCTGAACCGCGCCGTGGCGGTGTCCATGGCGGAGGGGCCGGAGGCGGGCCTCGCGCTCGTCGACGCGCTCGCCGCCCGCGGGGTGCTGGGCTCGAGCCACCTCCTGCCGAGCGTGCGGGGCGAGCTGCTGCTCCGGCTCGGCCGCCATTCGGAGGCGCGGGAGGCGCTCGAGCAGGCGGCCGCGCTGACGTCGAACGAGCGCACGCGGGCCGTGCTGCTCGCGAAGGCCGCCGTCGGCTGATCAGCCGCGGGCGAGCGCGAGCGCGGCGACCCCGGCGACCGCGAGGGCGAGCCGGCCGCGTGCCGCACCCGCAGGCGCTCGTGCAGCACGAGCACCGCGAGCCCCACGGTCGTGACCGGGTAGAGCGCCGAGAGCGCGGCGACGACGGCGAGGCCCGGCAGGTGCAGCGCGACCACGAGCATCACGGTCGCCACGCCCTGCGTCAGGCCGGCGGCGATCATCAGCGTCCACTCGCGGCTCGTCGGCCGCCCACCGGCCCGCGACCGCCTCCCGCCGACGAGCAGGATCGCGCCCACGACGAGCGCAGCGGCGACCGAGTCGCTGAGCATCGGTACGGCGCCCGAGTCGGCGGGGGTCGCGTCCATGAAGACGAAGTACGCCGAGTACACGAGTCCGGTCACCAGTGTCAGCAGGACCGTGCGCCGATGCGGGCGCAGCCCGGCGTCCGGTTCGGCCCCGATCAGCACCCCGCCGACGACGATCGCGCCGAGCGCCGCGAGGGCCCAGCCGCTCGTGCGCTCGCCGGTCGCGAACGACCACAGGGCTGGCAGGACGGCGCTCATCAGGGCGACGACGGGGGAGACGAAGCCCACCGGCCCGGCGGCCAGCGCCGCGTAGAGCAGCAGCACGCCGACGCCGGCCGCGACGCCCGCGAGCGCCCCGAGCACGACCGCCGACGCGGACCAGGCGGAGTCGACGAGCGAGAACGCGGGCACCACGGCGACCGCCGCGACGACGAGCGCCGCGAACGCGACGCCGGTCGCGGGCCGGGAGCGGGAGGCGACCGCGCCGAAGAAGTCGGAGACGCCGTAGAGCAGGGCCGAGACGAGCCCGAGCAGCACCACCGTCACGGGGGTCCAGTCAACCGGACCCGGGGGCGTCAGGCGCCGACCGGCGCCTTCGAGATCTCCGCGGTCACGGTGGTGATCATGCGCTGCGAGTAGCGGCGCCAGAGCGGGCCGACGACGAGGGCCATGAGGCGGCGGCGGAGGGGCAGCGGCGCGAACTCCCACGTCCAGCGCAGGATCGAGCCGTCGCCGTCGGGCGCCGCGGACCACTCGCCGCGCAGGCCGTGCACGAGCCGGCCGAACACGTCGGTGAAGCCGACCAGCTCGTAGGCGAACGAGCTGCCGGGCGTCCACTCGACGATCGTCTCGGTGACCGTGCCGCCGTCGGCGAGGTGGTGCACGCGGGACGCCCCGACGTGGTCCCAGGCGACGTCGGGCTCGACGCGCCGCACGGCCGGGAACACGCGGTCGCCGACGAACATCGCCGGGATCGGGTAGGCGGCCATGCGGGCCAGCGCCACGGCGGGCGGCAGCGGGGAGCGGGCGAGCACGGTGACCGAGGGGCCCACGTGCGGACGTCGGATCAGCACGAGAGGGTGTTCGGAGCGGCGGATCGCATGGATGCATGGTGCCCGACCCGGGCCGCGGTGCACAGGCGCCGTTCGGGGGACGACGGCGGGTGCGGAGGCCGCGCGAGCGCGTTCCGTAGGATCGTCCACCGTGTCCGACGCCCTGCCCACCGAGGAGTCGGTGTCCGCCGCGGTCGAGGCGGCGCTCGCCGCGATCGACGCCGCCGGCGACACCGCCGCCCTGAAGACCGCCCGCATCGCGCACACCGGGGAGGGCTCCGCGCTCGCCCGGCTGAACGCGGCCCTCCGCGACCTGCCTCCCGCCGAGAAGCCCGCCGCGGGCAAGCTCGTCGGCCAGGCGCGCGGGCGCGTGAACGCCGCCGTGGCGGCCCGGGAGGCGGTGCTCGCGGAGGTCGAGCGGGCCGCGCTGCTCGAGGCCGAGCGGGTGGACGTCACCGCTGCGCCCGTGCGGCAGCGTCCTGGCGCCCGCCACCCCCTGACGATCGTGCGCGAGACGGTGGAGGACGCGTTCCTCTCGATGGGGTGGGAGATCGCCGCAGGCCCCGAGCTCGAGCACGAGTGGTTCAACTTCGACGCGCTGAACATCGACCCCGACCACCCCGCGCGCAGCCCGCAGGACACGCTCTTCGTCGAGCCGGTCGGCGCGCACCTCGTGATGCGCACGCAGACCTCTCCGGTGCAGGTGCGGTCGCTGATCGAGCGCGGGGCGCCCCTCTACGTGCTGGCCCCGGGCCGGGTGTACCGGACCGACGAGATCGACGCCACGCACCTGCCGGTGTTCAACCAGTTCGAGGGCCTCGCGATCGACCGCGGCCTGACGATGGCGCACCTGCGGGGCACGCTCGAGCACCTCGCGCGCCGCATGTTCGGCGAGGCCGCCCGCATCCGCCTCCGCCCCAACTTCTTCCCCTTCACCGAGCCGTCCGCCGAGATGGACGTGTGGCACCCGAACGCCAAGGGCGGCGCCCGGTGGATCGAGTGGGGCGGCTGCGGCATGGTCCACCCGAACGTGCTGCGCGCGGCCGGGCTGGACCCGGAGGAGTTCCAGGGCTTCGCGTTCGGCCTGGGCATCGAGCGGACGCTCCAGTTCGCCGAGGGCCTCAGCGACATGCGGGACATGATCGAGGGCGACGTCCGGTTCTCCGGGCAGTGGGGTCTGGTGGCGAAGTGAGGATCCCGATCAGCTGGCTCGCGGAGTACGCGGACCTGCCCGCCGGCACCACGCCGGAGGCGCTGCACGCCGCGCTGGTGCGCGTCGGGTTCGAGGAGGAGACCGTCCACGGCGGCGAGATCACCGGGCCGGTCGTCGTCGGCGAGGTGCTCGAGTTCACGCCCGAGCCGCAGAAGAACGGCAAGACGATCCGCTGGTGCTCCGTGCGCGTCGCGCCCGACGGGCAGCGGGCGGCCGACGGCGGGGAGGCGGTGCGCGGCGTCGTCTGCGGCGCCGGCAACTTCCTCGTCGGCGACAAGGTGGTCGTCACGCTGCCGGGCACGGTCCTGCCCGGCCCCTTCCCGATCGCCGCGCGCAAGACCTACGGGCACGTGTCGGACGGCATGATCGCGTCGTCGCGCGAGCTCGGCCTCTCCGAGGAGCACGACGGGATCCTGCGGCTCACCGAGATCGGGCTCGACCCGGAGGTGGGCACCGACGCGATCGCGCTGCTCGGGCTCGACGACGCGGCCGTCGAGATCAACGTCACGCCGGACCGCGGCTACGCGCTCTCCATCCGCGGCATCGCCCGCGAGTACGGCGCCTCCACCGGCGCCGCGTTCCGCGACCCGGCGCTCGCCGTGACGCCGCCCGCGACCGACGACGGCGCCGTGCCGGTCGTCGTCGAGGACGCGACGCCGATCCGCGGCCGTGCCGGCTGCACCGTCTTCGTCACGCGCGTCGTCCGCGGCGTCGACCCGGCCGCGCCCACCCCGCGGTGGATGGCGAGCCGGCTGCGCCTCGCGGGCGTCCGCTCGATCTCCCTGCCGGTCGACGTCACCAACTACGTGATGCTCGAGCTCGGGCAGCCGCTGCACGGGTACGACCTCGCGAAGCTCGACGGCCCGCTCGGCGTCCGCCGCGCGAAGCCGGGGGAGCCGCTCACCACGCTCGACGGCCAGCAGCGGACGCTCGACGCCGAGGACCTCGTCATCACGGACGGCAGCGGAGCCATCGGCCTCGCGGGCGTGATGGGCGGCGAGGCGACCGAGATCTCGGGCACGACGACCGACGTCGTCATCGAGGCCGCGAACTTCGACCCGGTGTCGATCGGCCGCACGGCCCGGCGCCACAAGCTGCCGTCGGAGGCGAGCCGCCGCTTCGAGCGCGGCGTCGACCCCGCCGTCGCCCGCGCCGCCGCGCAGCGGGCCGTCGACCTGCTCGTCGAGCTGGCGGGCGGCACCGCCGACCCCGGCCAGACCTGGTTCGACGAGGCCGAGCCCCCGGCCCCCGTGCTGCTGCCCGACGGCGCCGTGCTGCGCCGCACCGGCGCGGAGGTGACGGAGGCGGAGACCGTCGCCGCCCTCGAGGCGCTCGGCTGCACCGTGCAGCCGGGGGAGGAGGGCCTGCTGGTCCTCCCGCCGACGTGGCGCCGCGACCTGCTGGAGTCCGTCGACGTCGTGGAGGAGGTCGTCCGCATCGCCGGCTACGACCGCATCCCCTCCGTGCTGCCCGTCGCGCCCCCGGGCCGCGGCCTGACGCGCCCGCAGCGCCTCCGCCGGTCCATCGGCACCGTGCTCGCAGCCGGCGGCGGCTTCGAGGTGCAGTCGTACCCGCTCGTGTCCGCCGCGCAGCAGGAGGCGTACGGGCCCGGGCCGTCGATGCGGGTCGCGAACCCGCTCGACGCCTCCGCGCCGCTGCTGCGCCGCTCCCTTCTGCCCGGTCTGCTCGACGCCGTGCGCCGCAACCGCGCGCGCGGCCGCACCGACGTCGCGCTGTTCGAGCTCGGCTCGGTGTTCCTGCCGGTCGAGGGCGCCTCCTACGGCACCGCCGAGCTGCCGCCGATCGGCGCGCGCCCGGCGCCCGAGCTGCTCATGCGCCTCGCGGAGGACCTGCCGCCCCAGCCCGTCCACGTCGCGGTGGTACTCACCGGCGACCGCGTCGCCAAGCAGCCCGGCGTCGCCGCCGAGCCGGTCGACTGGCGCGACGCGACCGACGCCGCCGCGCGCACGGCGGCCGCGGTGGGCGCCGAGGTGCGGTTCCGCCAGGCGACCCCGCCCGGCTACCACCCCACGCGGGCGGCCGAGGTGCTCGTCGGCGACGTCGTCGTCGGCGTCGCGGGGGAGCTGCTGCCCGGCTCGGTCGAGGACGTGCCCGGCCGCATCGCGGCCGTCGAGCTCGACGTCGACGCGCTGATCGCTGCGGCGCCCGCGGCGATCGAGTTCGCGCCGATCTCGGCGATGCCGGCGGCGACGCAGGACGTCTCGCTCGTCGTCGACGAGCAGGTCCCCGCCGGCGAGGTCCGCGACGCGCTCGTCGCCGGTGCGGGCGGGCTGCTCGAGGCGATCGAGCTCGTCGACGACTACCGCGGCAGCGGACTGCCCGAGCGGGCGAAGTCGCTCACCTTCGCGCTGCGCTTCCGCGCGGCCGACCGCACGCTCACGGCGAAGGAGGCGACGGCCGCCAAGCAGGCGGGCGTCGCGGTCGCGACCGAGCGCACCGGGGCCTCCCTCCGCGAGTGACCTCCACGGATCCGGTGATCCGGTCGGCTTCGACCGGATCACCGGATCCGTGCACGCCCGGGTCGTGCGGGAGTCAGGGCGTCGGCGCCTGCCGGTCGAGGAGGGTCGGCGCGCTCGTGAAGCCCGCGTCCTCGTAGAGCGGCACGCCGGGCGCGCTCGAGCGCACTGTCGTGGGCGGAATGCCGCGACGGTCGGCCTCCGCGCAGATCGCTCCGATGAGCAGCTGGGCGACGCCGTGGCCGCGACGCGTCGGCACCACGTAGACGCTCTGCACGTCGCCCGTGCGCCGCTTGCGGTCGAGGAAGTCGGGCACGCGCTCGAACACGACGAGCCAGGCCATCCCGATCAGCTCGCCCCCGGCGACGGCGACCCGGCAGACGACGCGGTCGCCCATCCGGTCCATCCACACGGCGAGGTCGTCGGCGTAGGCCCACTCCGCCGCCTTGTCGGGCGCCGGGTCGATGCCGGCCCACTCGATCTTCAGCCGCGCCAGCGCGCGCAGCTCGTCCGACCGCGGCGCTCGGACCTCCACGGGCTTCGTCATCGGCCCACTCTCCTCGCGTCACCTGCGCGGCAGGAGCAGAATGGACGCCGTGAACCACGGGAAGGAGGTCGTCGGCGCTGCAGCCGGCGGCAGAGGGCCGTCCGCCTCCTGACGACACCCTCACCCATCCGGCGCGCGTCCGCGCGCCTCGACCGATCGGTTCGACATTGCTCTCCCTCGACGAGGGCACCATCCGTGCGTCGTTCGTGAACACGACGCGCAAAGAGGTGTCCGACCTGACCCTGCCTCCCTCCTTCCCGGATCTCGAGTGGGACCGGATCGACCTGCTCGGCTGGCGCGACCCGAAGCTTGCGAAGCGCGCGTACGTCGTCGTCCCGACCGCGGACGGCGTCGTCGGCGTCCTGCTGCGGCAGGCGGAGGCGTCGCCGCGTGCCCGGGCCCAGTGCTCCTGGTGCCAGGACGTGCGCCTGCCGAACGACGTCGTGCTGTACACCGCCAAGCGGGCCGGCGCCGCCGGCCGCAAGGGCGACACCGTGGGCGTGCTCGTGTGCGAGTCCATCCAGTGCTCGCACAACGTGCGCCGCACGCCGCCCGTCGCCTACCTCGGCTTCGACGTCGAGGCCGCGCGTCAGGAGCGCATCCGCACGCTGCAGGACCGTGCGGCCGGCTTCGCGGCGGCCGTCCTCGCCTGACGCCGGGCCCCTCCGTTCCGCAGGACGTCCTGTCCTGCGGAACGGAGGGACGGGAGCCCGCAGGAGGCGCGGGGTCGGCGTCGGTACGCTTCCCCAATGGCACTGCGGGTCGCGGTCGCGGGCGCCAGCGGCTACGCGGGCGGCGAGCTGCTGCGGCTGCTCGCGCAGCACCCCGACCTCGAGGTCGCCACCGTCACCGGCCACTCGAGCGTCGGCAGCACCGTCGGCGAGGTGCAGCCGCACCTCGCCTCCGCCGCGCACCTCGTGTTCCAGGAGACGACGCCGGAGGTGCTCGCCGGCCACGACGTCGTGTTCCTCGCGCTGCCCCACGGGCAGTCCGGCGCGCTCGCGGCGCAGCTGCCGGAGGACGTGCTCGTCGTCGACGCGGGCGCCGACCACCGGCTGACCGACGAGGCCGACTGGCACGCGTTCTACCCGGGAGACTGGCACGGCGCGTGGGCCTACGGCGTCCCCGAGCTGCCGACGGCGACGGGGAAGCAGCGCGACGCGCTCGTCGGCGCCAAGCGCATCGCGGCGCCCGGCTGCAACGCCTCCGCGGTGAGCCTCGCGCTCGCGCCGGCGGTGGCCGCGGGCCTCGTCGACCAGGAGGACCTCGTCGCGGTGCTCGCCGTCGGCCCCTCCGGTGCCGGCCGGTCCACCAGGCCCGACCTCTCCGCGAGCGAGCTGCTCGGATCCGCGCACGCCTACGCCGTCGGCGGCACCCACCGGCACGTGCCGGAGATCCTCCAGAACCTCGCGCTCGTCACCGGCGCGCGCGGCTCGATCTCGTTCACCCCGGTGCTCGTGCCGATGGCGCGCGGCATCCTCGCGACCTGCACGGCCACCCTCGCGCCCGACGCGGACGAGCGCCGCCTCCGCGCCGTGTACGAGGAGGCGTACGGCGACGAGCGCTTCGTGCACGTGCTGCCCGGCGGCCGGTACCCCGCGGTCGAGCACACGATCGGCGCGAACCGGCTGCTGCTCGGCCTCGGCGTGGACGAGGCCGCTCGGCGGCTCGTCGTCGTCGCGGCGCTCGACAACCTCGTCAAGGGCACCGCGGGCGCGGCGATCCAGTCGGCGAACATCGCACTCGGCCTGCCGGAGTCGGCGGGCCTCCCCATCGACGGAACGGCACCATGAGCGTCACCGCAGCAGCAGGGTTCGAGGCCGCCGGCGTGGAGGCCGGCCTGCGGTCGGGCGAGGGGCCCGACCTGGCGGTCGTGGTCAACCGCGGTCCGTCCGCCGCTGCGGCGGTCGTCTTCACGAGCAACCGCTGCACCGCGAATCCGATCATCTGGAGCAAGCAGGTGATCAAGGACGGCGTCGTGTCCGCGATCGTCCTGAACTCCGGCGGCGCGAACTGTTACACCGGCATGCTCGGCTTCCAGGTCGTGCACGAGACGGCGGAGGCGGCGGGGCGCGCCCTCGACCTGTCGCCGGGCGACGTGCTCGTCTGCTCGACCGGGCTGATCGGCGAGCAGCTCGACTCCACGAAGGTCGTGGGCGGCGTGAACCGCGCCGCCGCGGCGCTGACCGCCGAGGGCGGCGCCGATGCGGCCCGCGCGATCATGACCACCGACACCCGCTCCAAGCAGGCGCTGCGGCGGGGTTCGGGCGGCTGGACGGTCGGCGGCATGGCCAAGGGCGCGGGCATGCTCGCGCCGGGGCTCGCCACGATGCTCGTCGTGATCACGACCGACGCGGACCTCGAGTCCGAGGACCTCGACGCCGCGCTGCGCGCCGCGACCCGCGTGACGTTCGACCGCCTCGACTCCGACGGGTGCATGTCGACGAACGACCAGGTGACACTGATGGCCTCCGGCGCCTCGGGCGTGGTGCCCGACGCCGACGAGTTCACCGCGCTGCTGACCGAGGTGTGCCAGGACCTGACGCTGCAGTTGCAGTCGGACGCGGAGGGCGCGGCGCACGACGTCGCCATCCAGGTGCTGCACGCGGCCGACGAGGACGACGCCGTCGAGGTCGCCCGCGCCGTCGCCCGCAGCAACCTCTTCAAGGCCGCGGTGTTCGGCAACGATCCGAACTGGGGCCGGGTGCTCGCCGCCGTCGGCACCACGTCCGCGGCCTTCGACCCGTTCGGCATCGACGTCGCGATGAACGGCGTGCAGGTCTGCCGCGCGGGCCAGCCCGACCAGCCCCGCACCCTCGTGGACCTGACGGACCGCGCCGTGCAGGTGGTCATCGACCTGCACGCGGGCGACGCGACCGCGACGATCTGGACCAACGACCTGACGCACGACTACGTGCACGAGAACAGCGCCTACTCCTCGTGACGCCCGCGCTGCCCGTCCAGACGACCACGCCGGAGGAGGCCGCGGCCAAGGCCGCCGTGCTCATCGAGTCGCTGCCCTGGATCACCCGCTTCGCGGGCCGGGTCGTCGTCATCAAGTTCGGCGGCAACGCCATGGTCGACGACGCGCTGACCGCGGCCTTCGCGGAGGACGTCGTCTACCTCCGCACCGTCGGCGTGCGGCCGGTCGTCGTGCACGGCGGCGGCCCGCAGATCTCCGCGATGCTCGAGCGGCTCGGCATCGCGAGCGAGTTCCGCGGCGGCTACCGCGTCACGACGCCCGAGGTGATGGACGTCGTGCGGATGGTGCTCACCGGCGTCGTCAGCCGAGACCTCGTCGGCGCGATCAACCTGCACGGCCCGATCGCCACGGCGATCTCGGGCGAGGACGGCGGCCTGTTCGGCGGCCGCCGCCGCGCCGGGACGGTCGACGGCGAGCCCGTCGACCTCGGCCAGGTCGGCGACGTCGTGGCCGTCGACCCGGCGCCGGTGCTCGCGCAGCTCGACGCCGGCGGCATCCCGGTCGTCTCGACGATTGCGCCCGACCTCGACCGGCCGGGGGAGTCGCTCAACGTGAACGCGGACAGCGCCGCCGCGGCGCTCGCGGTCGCCCTGGGCGCCGAGAAGCTCGTCGTGCTGACGGACGTGCCCGGCCTCTACGCCGACTGGCCGAACCGCGACTCCCTCGTCTCCAGCCTGACCACCGACGAGCTGACGGCGATGCTGCCGTCCCTCGAGTCGGGCATGATCCCCAAGATGACGGCCTGCCTCGAAGCGGTCGTCGGCGGAGTGCCGAAGGCGGCCGTGATCGACGGCCGCGTGCCGCACTCCGTGCTGCTCGAGGTGTTCACGGGCAGCGGCATCGGCACGGAGGTGGTCCCCGCATGACGACAGCGACGACGACGGACTGGCAGCAGCGGCACGCCCGCGACCTGATGGCGAGCTACGCCCCGCCGCTGCGCCTGCTCGTGCGCGGTGAGGGCGCCTGGGTGTGGGACGAGGACGGCACGCAGTACCTCGACTTCCTCGGCGGCATCGCGGTGAACTCGCTCGGCCACGCGCACCCCGTGGTGGTCGAGGCGGCGGGCCGTCAGGCGTCGCTGATGGTCCACGTCTCCAACTACTTCGCCACCCCCTCGCAGCTCGAGCTCGCCGAGCGGCTGAAGCGCATCACCGGCGCGGGCGAGGCGGGCCGGGTCTACTTCGGCAACTCGGGCGCGGAGGCGAACGAGGCCGCGTTCAAGCTCGCGCGGCGCACCGGCCGTCCGCGCATCCTCGCGCTGAAGAACGCCTTCCACGGCCGCACCATGGGCGCGCTCGCGCTGACCGGCAAGCCGGCGCTGCAGGAGCCGTTCCTGCCGATGGTCCCGGGCGTCGAGCACCTCGACTCGACGGTGGAGGCGCTGGCGGAGGCGATGCGCGACGACGTCGCCGCCCTGATCGTCGAGCCGATCAAGGGCGAGACCGGTGTCGTGCCGCTGCCGGAGGGCTACCTCCGGGCCGCGCGCGAGCTCACGGAGCGGCACGGCGCGCTGCTGATCGTCGACGAGATCCAGACCGGCGTCGGGCGCACCGGCCGCTGGTTCGACTTCCAGCACGAGGGGATCGTGCCGGACGCGGTCACGATCGCGAAGGGCATCGCGGGCGGCGTCCCGCTCAGCGCGATGGTCACGTTCGGCGCGGCGAGCGACCTGCTGCAGCGCGGCGACCACGGCAGCACCTTCGGCGGCAACCCGTTCGCGACCGCGGTGGCGAACGCGGTGCTCGAGGAGATCGAGCGAGCGGACCTGATGGGCAACGCCGACCGCCGCGGTCGGCAGATCCGCGCCGCCGTGGAGGGGCTCGGCTCGCCCGTGGTGACGGAGGTCCGCGGCCGCGGTCTGCTCATCGGCATCGGCACGGTGCAGGACGCGGCGCCCGCCGTCGCCGCCGCGGCGCTCGAGGCGGGCCTGATCGTGAACGCGATCAACCCGACGTCGATCCGCATCGCGCCGCCGCTGATCATCGGCGACGAGGAGGTCGCGGCCTTCACCGACCGCTTCCGCACGGCCCTCGCCGCCGTCTGACACGGGACCGTGCCGGTTCCGGGCGCTTCCGGACGTCCCGGGCGTCCGGGCGCCCGGTTCGTCCGATGCCGCCCGGGTACCGCTGCCCGAGCGGCCGATTCGGCCGTTGCGCGGAAGCCGAATAGCGTTGAGCGGTGACCCGCCACCTCCTCCGAGACGACGACCTGAGCCCCGCCGAGCAGGCCGAGATCCTCGACCTCGCCGTCCAGGTGAAGGCCGACCGCTGGGGCAGGCGCCCCCTCGAGGGCCCGCAGACCGTCGCGGTCATCTTCGACAAGTCCTCCACGCGCACCCGCGTGAGCTTCGCGGTCGGCATCGCGGACCTCGGCGGCAGCCCGCTGATCATCTCGACGGCCAACAGCCAGCTCGGCGGCAAGGAGACCCCCTCCGACACCGCGCGCGTGCTCGAGCGCATGGTGTCCGCGATCGTCTGGCGCACGTACGGGCAGGCCGGGCTGGAGGAGATGGCCGCCGGCACCACCGTGCCGGTCGTGAACGCGCTGTCCGACGACTTCCACCCCTGCCAGCTGCTGGCCGACCTGCTCACGATCCGCGAGCACAAGGGCCGCCTGGCCGGGCTCACCGTGGCCTTCGTCGGCGACGGCGCGGACAACATGGTGCACAGCTACCTGCTCGCCGGTGCGACCGCCGGCATGCACGTGCGCATCGGGTTCCCGACCGAGTACGCGCCGTACCCGCGGGTCGTCGCCGACGCCGAGCGCATCGCGGGCACCACCGGCGGCTCGGTGCGGCTGACGAACGACCCCGCGGAGGCGATCGCCGGGGCCGACGTCGTCGTCACCGACACGTGGGTGTCGATGGGGCGCGAGGACGAGAAGGCCGTGCGCATCGAGGCGCTCTCGCCGTACCAGGTGACCCCCGAGCTGATGGCGACGGCGGCGGCCGACGCCCTGTTCCTCCACTGCCTCCCGGCCGACCGCGGCTACGAGGTGGCGCCCGAGGTCATCGACGGCCCGCAGAGCGTGATCTGGGACGAGGCGGAGAACCGCCTGCACGCCCAGAAGGCGCTCCTGATCTGGCTGCTCGAGCACGCCTAGGCTGATCCGACGATGAGCGACCAGCCGAACGCCGATCCGACCGCGGGCACCGTCGCGGGCTCCCTCTGGGGCGGCCGGTTCACCGACGGCCCCTCCGACGCGCTGCGGGCCCTGTCGCGCTCCACGCACTTCGACTGGGCGCTCGCGCACTACGACATCGCGGGCTCCAAGGCGCACGCGGAGGCGCTCGCGGCCGGCGGGTACCTCACCCCCGACGACCGCGCCGCCCTCGACGCGGCGCTCGACCGCATCGACGCACAGGTGTCCGACGGCTCGCTGGTCCCCGGGCCCGACGACGAGGACGTGCACGCGGTCCTCGAGCAGGCGCTGCTGCAGGAGGCGGGCCCGGAGCTCGGCGGCCGGCTGCGCGCCGGCCGCAGCCGGAACGACCAGATCGCGACGCTGGTGCGCCTCTACCTCCGCGACCACGTGCGCGTGATCGGGCTGCAGGTGATCGACCTGATCGACGCGCTCGCCGCGCAGGCCGACGCGAACTTCGGCGCGATCCTGCCGGGCCGCACCCACCTGCAGCACGCCCAGCCGGTGCTGCTCGCGCACCACCTGCTCGCCCACGCGTGGCCGCTCGTCCGCGACCTGCAGCGGCTCGGCGACTGGGGCCGCCGCGCGGACGCCTCGCCGTACGGGTCGGGCGCGCTCGCGGGCTCGAGCCTGGGGCTCGACGACGCGCTCGTCGCGGAGCGCCTCGGCTTCTCCCGCACGGTCGAGAACTCGATCGACGGCACCGCCGCCCGCGACGTCGTGGCCGAGTTCGCCTTCGTCGCGGCGATGATCGGCGTCGACCTGTCCCGGCTCGCGGAGGACGTGATCCTCTGGTCGACGCGCGACGTCGGGTTCGCCCGCCTCCACGACTCCTGGTCGACGGGGTCGTCGATCATGCCGCAGAAGAAGAACCCGGACATCGCGGAGCTGGCGCGCGGCAAGGCGGGCCGCCTCGTCGGCGACCTGACCGGCCTGCTCACGACGCTGAAGGGCCTCCCGCTCGCGTACAACCGCGACCTGCAGGAGGACAAGGAGCCGGTCTTCGACCAGGTGGCGACGCTCGAGACGCTCCTGCCCGCCGTGACGGGGCTGATCGCCACGCTGCGGTTCGACACCGCGCGCATGGCGGAGTCGGCGCCGCAGGGCTACTCGCTCGCGACGGACGTCGCCGAGTGGCTGGTGAAGCAGGGCGTGCCCTTCCGCGACGCGCACGAGATCACCGGCGCCCTCGTGTCGGCGGCGGAGGCGCGCGGCGTCGGCCTCGACGGCCTGGACGACGACGAGCTGCAGCGCGTCTCGCCGTCCCTGACGCCGGAGGTGCGCTCGGTGCTGTCCGCGGAGGGCTCCGTCGCCAGCCGCACGGGCGTGAGCGGCACCGCGCCCGACCGGGTGCGGCAGCAGCTCGCGTCGCTCACCGAGCAGGTGCGCGTCGTGCGGGCGGCGCTGCCGTGAGCCCGCGCAGCGCGGGGCGCCGCACGGGCCGCTTCGCCGACCGCGAGGGCGCGCGCACCTCGAACCCGTGGGTGATCCGGGGCATCGTCGCGCTCGCCGTCGTCGTGGTGGTCGTCGGGCTCGTCTACGCCGCCGTGAACGGGATCCTCTTCAGCCTGCCCTCGCGCTGACCGTGGCCGGGTTCGACCGCGCCGCGCTCGAGGCGCACGCCGTCGAGGTGGCGCCGCTGCTGCTCGGCGCGGTGCTGACGCACGCGACACCGGAGGGGGTCGTCGCCGTGCGGCTCACGGAGGTGGAGGCGTACTCGGGCCTGGGGGAGGACCCGGGCTCGCACGCCCACCGCGGCCGCACGCCGCGCAACGCGGTCATGTTCGGGGAGGCCGGCCGGCTCTACACGTACTTCACCTACGGCATGCACACCTGCGCCAACGTCGTGACGGGCGCGCCCGGCACCGCCGGCGGCGTCCTGCTGCGCGGCGGGGAGGTCGTCGACGGCCTCGAGCTCGCGCGCTCCCGGCGCGCGGCCGCCCGCAAGGACGTCGACCTGGCCCGCGGACCCGCGCGCCTCGCCTCCGCGCTCGGCATCGCGCTCGCGGACGGCGGCGCGGACCTGCTGGGGGAGGGGGACCTCGCGCTCCGCCCGGGGGAGCCGCTGCCGGCGGCCGCCGTCGCGACCGGCCCGCGGGTCGGGGTCTCCGGACCGGGCGGGGACGCGAGCGCCTTCCCGTGGCGGTTCTGGATCACGGACGATCCGACGGTGTCGCAGTACCGCAGGGCGGTGCCGCGACGCCGCGCAGCCGGGTGAGCCGACGGCTCAGGAGCGGCTGAGCAGCACCAGCCCGGCCGCGGCGGCGGCCCAGATCCAGCTGCCGAGGGTGCCGACGATGAAGCGCTCGCGGACGGCGCCGTTGTCCAGCTCGGTGAACCGCCCGACGCCCTTGATGGCGATGATGACCGCCAGCGCCTCCGGGAACCCGGCGATGATCGCGCCCGCGACCGCGAGCCGTTCGAGCAGGCCGATGACCTCGCCGCCGCGCAGCAGCTCGCGCTCGCCGACGACGATGCCGCCGTGCACCCCCTCGCGCTCGTCGAAGGTCGTGCGGTCGAGCAGCAGCCGCACGACCGGGCTGCCGCCGGCGGTCGCGATCAGCAGCGCGGCCACGGTGGTGATCGCCACCACCACGGCGGGCGCGCCCTCGGGCAGGATCGCCGCGACGACGAGCGTCACCAGGATCAGGGCGACCGCGAGCACGGTCAGCACGCGCGTCGGCCTGCGCCACGCGAGCACCGCGACGACGGCCGTCGCGATCGGGCAGACGACGAAGAGGAACCACCCGAGGGCGTAGAGGATCCAGGCCGGCCCGACGTAGCTCACCCGGGCGATGCTAGGGCGCGGGTGCGTCGAGAGCGGCCAGCGCCGCCACGAGCGCGGGCAGCGCCTCCCGCTCGAGCCGCACCGCCGCGGCGCGGGCGCGCAGGCTGATCGCCTGCGGGGTCACGCCGAGGCGCTCGGCCACGGCGGCCTGCGACAGGCCCTGCTCGAGCAGGTCCGCGACCTCCCACCCCTCCGGCGACCGGCGGGAGCGGACCTCGAGCAGCAGGCCGATCAGCGCGGTCACGCCCTCGGAGGCGGCGGGGTCCGGTCCGACGACGGCCAGGTGGTGCGGCGTCCGCTTCGCGGCGTCGACCGCGGCGCGCGCGGTCAGGAACCCGTCGCCGCGGGCCTCACCGGTGGTGGCGGGGAAGGGCGTGCGCACGCCGCCCACGCCGATGCCGACGCTCCACGGGCCTTCGCGCCGCAGCCGGAGCGCCGCCGGCAGCACGGCTGCGGCGTCCTCGAACACGAGCTGGAACTCGTCGCCGGCGGTCCGGTCCGGTCCGAGCACCGCGCCGCGGGCGCGCCACACGGCGCGATCGGCGAGGATCGGGGCCACGGCGTCGTCGTCCGTCCCCCGGCTGTCGATCTGGTCGACGGTGCACACGAACATGCCGTCAAGCCTACAGCCTTGTCTCGTGCGGAACAAGCATGCAGGCTTGACTGGGGCCTCCCGACCCCTGTCGCGCTGCGCCTCCGGCCGCTGCCGGCGCCCATCCGCCCGCTGCTAGCGTCGACGCGTGCCGTCGACCGCTCTCGCCCGCCAGCACAACGATCCGGGCTTCCCGTCCCTCTGGGAGGAGCTGCGCTGGCGCGGCCTCGTCCAGGTGTCGACGGACGAGGAGGCGCTCGCCGCCGTCCTCGCCTCGGGCTCGATCACCGCCTACTGCGGCTTCGACCCCACCGCGCCGAGCCTGCACCTGGGCAACCTGCTGCAGCTGCTCGTGCTGCGCCGGCTGCAGCTCGCCGGTCATCGGCCCCTCGGGCTCGTCGGCGGATCGACGGGACTCATCGGCGACCCGCGGCCGACCGCGGAGCGGGTGCTGCAGTCCAAGGAGCAGGTCGCGGACCGCGTCCGGCTGATCGCCGACCAGGTCGCGCGCTTCCTCGACTTCGACGGCGAGGTCGCCGCCGAGGTCGTGAACAACCTCGACTGGACCGAGGGCCTGTCCGCCATCGACTTCCTGCGCGACGTCGGCAAGCACTACCGCATCGGCACGATGCTGAAGAAGGACGCGGTCTCCACCCGCCTCAACTCCGAGGCCGGCATCAGCTACACGGAGTTCAGCTACCAGATCCTGCAGGGCTACGACTTCCTCGAGCTGTTCCGGTCGCGCGGGTGCGTGCTGCAGACGGGCGGCAGCGACCAGTGGGGCAACCTCACGAGCGGCATCGACCTGATCCACCGGGTGGAGGGGAAGGCGGTCCACGCGATCGGCACGCCCCTGATCACCAACAGCGACGGCACGAAGTTCGGCAAGAGCGAGGGCAACGCGATCTGGCTCGACGCGGTGCTCACCAGCCCGTACGCGTTCTTCCAGTTCTGGCTGAACACGACCGACGACGACGTCGTCGACCGGCTGAAGGCCTACACGTTCCTCACCCGCGCGGAGATCGACGAGCTCGACCTCGCCCAGACGGACCGGCCCGGGCTGCGGGAGGCGCAGCGCCGCCTCGCGTGGGAGGTGACCGCGCTCGTGCACGGCGACCCCGCGGCGGACGCCGCCCGCGACGCGTCGGCTGCGCTCTTCGGCACGGGCGAGCTCGGCGCGATCGACGCCGGCACCCTCGAGGCCGCGATCACCGAGCTGCCGCGGACGCACGGGGAGCCCGGCGACCGCCTCGACGCCCTGCTCGCCGCCTCCGGCCTCGCGAAGTCGAACGGCGACGCGCGCCGGGCGATCGCCCAGGGCGGGGTCTACGTGAACAACCGTCGGGTGGAGGACGCGGACGCGGTGCTGGGGGAGCCCGACCTGCTGCACGGTCGCTTCGTCGTGCTGCGCCGGGGCAAGCGCACCCTCGCGGCCCTCGTCCGCGCCTGACGACGCAGCCGCGCACCCTGTCCGGAGCCCCGGACGCATGCACGACACACCCGAATGTTTCGTGCGAGTTGCGAGCAGGCGACGAGCGACGTAATGTCTTCTCCTGTCAGCGCGACGCCGCGGATGAGCAAGAGCCGGACCGACACCGTCGGGCCGAGTCGGTCTCTCCGCCCACAGCCTGACAGCCTCACCGGCACCTCACCCCGACGGATCCTTCCGGCGGGCAGGGCGGTGAAGCGATCGAGACGCCTCAGGCTGTCGGATGCGAGTCCGGTGGGTGATG